>CAVPSZ010000017.1:0-89447 GCA_963708435.1 uncultured Bacteroidales bacterium | reverse complement strand
CAAACTCTGTGGGGTCCAGGGGTTATTTGGATGCTGATTTTTCGGCAGACTCCCAGGTAAATAATTCCGACAAAAACGACAAATGGGTTCTTAATCAAAATTACACCATACAAGTTCCTCAATAATAGTATCTAAATACTGCAAAAAGCTATCGTTTACTTTGATTCTTTCTCATTGATTAACTTTGCTATAGATGTCCAACTTTCTTTAAAAGATAAAAATTAGTCCGGAGCCTGGTTTGACAAACTTATGGATCAAAAGTGACCTAGTACAACTATTTGACTTAAGCCTCGAATAGCTTAATAAGTAATTGTGCAATAATGCAATCGCAAACACAAACGCATTCCTGAAAAATCCATTGTCAAAATAAACAGGCAGGAATAATCTCAATTTATTTACATTTGTACAATACCATTGGCTATTTCGATATTAGAAATATTCCCAGGTTCTTTGAGTTTTTTGGTATCTTATTATCTTTGTCATTTTTAATTCTATTAAGATTTAATTTTAACTTATAATAAATATTTCAAGTTATTGTTCAAACATTGCCTTGAAAAATCAATAACATTAAATAATCATATATGAATTACAACAAAACATCCCAAGCACTGCTGCTTTCAACTGCAGCCCTGGCCTTTGGTTGCAATGCGCCACAGCAGCAACCCGACAAAACAATCATCGAAACAGCTTCGGGTGGTTTGGATCGCAGTGCACTTCCTATTAAAGAACCACTTCGTCAAACCTATAAGGAACTTGATGCACGCAATGCAACTGCCCAAGAGGTTTGAAGTAACAGCTCCCAAAGGGGCACCCAATGTGGTGGTTGTTTTAATTGATGATATGGGTTTTGGTGTATCTGAAGCTTTTGGCGGACCTATTACCACACCAACCATGGATAAGCTTGCTGAAAATGGTTTAAAGTATAACCGTTTTCATACCACCGCACTTTGCTCGCCTACACGGGTGGCATTGCTTACCGGGTATAACCATCACAGCAACAATATGGGTTGCATCGGGGAAGCTGCAACAACCTTTCCGGGAAATACCGCGGTAAGGCCTCAAACCATTACTCCGATGGCTGAAGTGCTTCGGCAGAATGGATATAATACTGCGGCTTTTGGAAAATACCATGAAACTCCGCCCTGGGAAATTTCAATTTCAGGACCACAGGACCGCTGGCCAACCCGTTCGGGTTTTGAGAAATTCTATGGTTTCATTGGCGGTGAAACCAATCAATGGGCTCCTTTGATTTATGACGGGGTTACGCTTGTTGAAACGCCGGAAGATCCGAATTATCACTTTACCACCGATATGACCAACCAGGCCATTTCATGGGTTCGTTTCCAGCAGGCTTTATCGCCTGACAAGCCATTCTTCATGTATTATGCACCGGGAGCAACCCATGCACCGCATCATGTTCCAAAAGAATGGGTCGAAAAATACAAAGGAAAATTTGACCAGGGTTGGGATAAGATGCGTGAACTTACTTTGGAGCGCCAGATAAAACTGGGTATTGTTCCTGCAAATACAAAGCTTGCACCAAAACCAGCCGATATCAAAGACTGGGATAAACTTTCGGCCGATGAAAAGAAATTGTTTACCCGCCAGATGGAAGTGTATGCCGGATTTGCCGAACAAACCGATTATGAAGCCGGAAGACTTATTTCAACCATTGAAGAATTGGGTGTAATGGATAATACGATTATCATATTTATTGCAGGAGATAATGGCGCAAGCGCCGAAGGACAAATGAATGGTATGTACAGGAAATGACTTATTTCAGTGGAGTGCCCGAAACCGTTCCGGATATGTTAAAGCATTATGATGAATGGGGCGGACCAAGCACCTATCCGCACTTTTCAGCCGGATGGGCAGTGGCCATGGATGCTCCTTTCTCCTATACCAAACAGGTTGCTTCTGATTTTGGCGGAACACGAAACGGAATGATCATTCAGTGGCCTGCAGGAATTAAAGCAAAAGGAGAAGTGCGTTCGCAGTTTGGCCATGTTATTGATATTGCACCAACTGTTTTTGAAGTTACAAAGATACCTGCACCAAAAATGGTAAATGGCATTGAACAGGATCCGATTGAAGGTACCAGCCTTGCATATACATTTAATGATGCCAGTGCAGCCGAACAACATAAAGTACAATACTTTGAAATGTTTGGTAACCGGGGAGTTTACCAGGATGGCTGGTTTGCCCGTACGATCCACAGGCCGGCATGGAGACAAAAACCTGATAATACACTGCAGGAAGATAAATGGGAATTATATAATACCAAGAAGATTTCAGTCTGGCCAATGATCTTGGCTGCACAAAACCCAGATAAACTGAAAGCCATGCAGGATCTGTTCATGAAGGAGGCTGAAAAATATCATGTGCTGCCTCTTGATGACCGCCTGCTGGAAAGAACCAATGCCGAACTGATGGGCAGGCCAACAGTGATGGGCAACAGAAACACGGTTACCTATGGAGAAGGTATGAAAGGAATGGGGGTTGATATTTTTATTGACCTTAGAAATATATCATATACCATTACTTCTGAAGTAGCTGTTGATGCCAATGGAAATGGTGTGATTGTTTGCCAGGGAGGACGGTTTGGTGGTCTGTCGTTCTATATAAAAAACGGAAAACCTGCTTTTAGCTACAATTACCTGGGATTGGAATCAACACAGATATATTGCTGATCAGGCATTGAAACCGGGAAATTACAAATTGGTTTATGACTTTAAATACGATGGAGGCGGAATGGGTAAAGGCGGCGTTGGTACTATTTCAGTAAATGGGAAAAAAGTTGCGGAAAAGAGGATTGAAAAAACACAACCCGGAATATTCTCAGTTGATGATCTGGCCGATGTAGGGTAGATGATGGGACCCATGTTGCGGATTATGGCAAATCATCAAAATTCAATGGTAAAATTGAGTATGTAACCATTGAAAGGAAAAAATAGAATCCGGGATTTATGATAGATGCAAAAAACTATACTGCCCAGGAGACACTTAAAAATGGCCTGCAGGTGACGGTTCGCGCTATAAATCCTGATGACAGGGATAATTTCCAGGCTGCATTTAATGAGCTGGATGAACGCTCGATCTATCTTCGCTTTTTTACAGACAACAAGAGTTTTTCTGATAAGGAAATGAATGATGCAGTGGATGTTGACTTTGTTAAAATAGTCGCACTCGTTACCTGTATAAAAGACCAGGACGATGAAAAGATCATCGGCGGAGGGCGTTTTTTCGTATATGGGGATGCCAAACCACCCGACAAAGCCGAGGTAGCTTTTATGGTAAGTAATGATTATCAAAGTTTGGTATTGGAGGAATGATGTTCAAGTCACCTCGCCGGAATTGCAAGAGAAATGGGCATCAAAGCATTTTATGCCGAAGTCATGGCAGGTAACACAGGCATGCTCACGGTATTTAAGCGCAGCGGTTTCCCGATAAAACTTGAATACGAATCAGACGTGACGCATGTAACGCTCAAGATAGGATAACAGTCATGAAGTTCCTACTGGACAAGTTGTCCAGGAGGAAATAAGGAAGCGTTATTTCTTTTCCAGAGCCTCCACAGCCATCGAATACTTCAGTTCAAACTGTGGAAATTCGAAAACAGGATTGGTTAATTCTATCAGAATAACCAGATCTACTAACGATTCAATTTAATATTCTGTATATTCCCTTATCAATTAATCAGGAAACTACAGGAACAATTACTTCTACAAAGTTGGTCAGGTAGTACGGATGCTCAATCCGGATTAATTCGGCACCTGGCTTCCTTTGCCAATATTTGGCATCCAATATTCCGTTTTGTCAATATTATTCGATTCGGTGTCAAGGTTATAATCGCTTTTGATATAACCTGCTGTTCCTGCCTGGCTCTCCCAGGTGGGAGATTCATCACCTGAATTGATATTTCCATCACTGTTTCCGTCACCGCTGAACATCCCCCATATTCCGGTGGCAAGTTCTTTATGTCCATTGACACCTCCATAAACCTGGTTTATGCCACTTGAGAAATTATAGGAATAAATACCACCTGAAAGCGTCAATGCATTGTTCGACATGATGCCGATATGGTTCTGTTGCCAAACCACCACATACAGGTTCTGGCTTACTGATCCTTCGATTGTCAGATTTGACAAACCGTCAAGTCCGACGACAGAGCCATCTTTCAGGATGAATGCAGCCTGTCTGGCAAGCAATGTGACCGATGTAGCAGTAGCAGGTGAAGAGGCATCCCGCAGTTCAACCAATACCCAATCAACAACATCAGCATTAGGAACACTTGCTACACTTTCCGTACCCGAGTAATTCCACGGGAAAATATTGAACGGTTGTGATAACGGCAGGATCGGGTTTATATCTGTCCTCATTTCTATTCCATTAAAAGCACCTTCAAGCATTGCAGTCAGTTCAAGCCGGATCTCGCTTCCGGTTACAATCACGGTATAGTCTTCAACTTCGCCAAACGAAAACGTTTCACAGGGAGTCGGATCGGTGCTATATTTTAGGATTACACGCATTCTTAACGCCCCTTCAACCGCACCAACCGGTACGATAACACTGGCAGTCCTTGTAGCAGGTCCAGTGGCTTGTCCCAGGTCATAGCTTTCACCGGTATCAGTAAAATCGCAGTCCTGGTTCCAATCGAAAAATACCCAGTAATTTTCAGTCCATGATCCAATTGAACCACAGGAGACTGATACAGTATACGTTGAACCTGGGTCGACTGCTGTTGATACAGAGGTGTAGTCAGTATAACCAGAGCCTGCAACTGATGAGTTATTGATCGTATTGAAAGTGACATTGCTGACCCACTCCTCATCGCCGGCATTGCCTGCGGCTGCGCAATACGCACAATTGATTACATTGATGTAATTCACTTTTGTTTCACTGTCCGAACCAACAACATTTGAAACTTCAAGTGTTACCGAATATGCCCCAAGGTTTGCAAACTGAACCTGTCGATTTTGAGAATTCGCATTTGTGCCATTGGCAAAAGAGAATGTTGAAGGCGTGATGCTCCATGTCCATGCTGATGGGCCGCCGGTAGAGAGATCAGTAAAAGTTACAACTGCACCCGGCACCGGTGTTGCATTTGAGGCCATAAAATCAGCAACCGGTGCTGGTATCCCAATTATAAAATTCCTGACCCAGTCATCACCACCTGTTCCGTTTCCATTTCCATCCAGGGCTGTACCGAATGGATTTTCCAGGCCACCTGAAATAAGACGCAAACGATGTAATCCATTGATGAACGGAGGACCACCAAAAGTGAAAGTCATCTGGTTTGTTCCGAGCATATAGGTACTGGAAGTACTTACCGTATAAAATACGTCATCACCGCTACCGTAAGTATTATCGGGGCCTGCGCCGCTGAGTTCAAAATTAGCGATATTATTGACTGTGGCTGGATCCATTACCTGTGTGAAGGAAACGGTAAACTGAGTCAACGTCGTCGGGTGGTACAGTGCTTCCCTCTGCCGGCATCCCGGTGAGTGACTTAACCATAGGGGGAGCTAAAACAGTAGTAAGCGCAGCATAAGTGTTTGCCCGTCCTGAACCCATCAAACCGGCATATGTTGGATTTAATCCGTCTATATAGTCGGCTGTCGCTAAAAGTTGTGCTGCCACCTGGTAGCTGTTCCATGTGGGATTGGCCGACCAGATCAATGCTGCTGCACCGGCTGCATTGGGCGCTGACATGCTGGTTCCTGATTTTGTACCGTAACCGTTCGATAAGACAGTTGAATAAATGGAAGATCCCGGGGCAGAAATGTCCATCCCTGTGCCATAATTGCTGAAACTGCTTTTTAAATCCGAAGCATCAGTACTTACCGTCATTAGTGACTGCTGAAAAGCCTGGCGGGGAGGATTTAACTGGCTGTTGTTGCCAGCAGAATTAAAATGCAGGACGCCTTCATCGTGCATATATTGGATTCCGGCTGTAAAAACTGGGTCGCCGACAAAGCCGTCAATATTATAGCTGGTATTTACAATGTTTGCTCCGTTGTCAGCTGCATAAGTGAATGCTGCATTGCAAACAGCGGCAGTCCAGGCTCCGACTCCGTAAAACTGTAATGCCATGATCGTAGAATGACCTGAAACACCAGCCACCCCGATGGAATTGTTGGTGCGCGCAGCAGAAATACCGGCCACATGCGTCCCATGATCGTTACTGGTACTATTTGGGTTTGGATCGTTGTTATTAGAAGAAAAATCCCAACCTTTTACATCATCAATATATCCATTAGCATCGTCATCAATCCCATTTCCGGCAATTTCACCTGTGTTTACCCAAATGTTTGGAGCCAGGTCGGTATGGGTAAGAGATACTCCGTCATCAGTGATGCCGACGATAATATCGGGATTACCGAAGGTAATATCCCATGCCAGGTGGTTTTTCATCAATGGGTGATGGTATTGCGAACCATAGCTCGGGTCATTGGGAATGATCTCTCGCGGATCGCCCTCAAAGTAAAAATTGGGCGAACTCCATAATACATCTGCCTGGCCATCCAATAATATCATTGCTTCGAATACATCCAGCCCTTCTGGTAAGGACAGATGAACCAGCGAAACACTCAGACCTGGACGAACCTCTTTTGTCATCAGGTAAGCCAGCGGCTGAACATCATGCTCACCGAACAATTGCGACCATTCATAACCACGCACCAGTTCCCTCGCCGATGCTTTTGATTCATTCAGTTCAAGCGCTACCACAATTTCACCTTTCATGTAAGGATGGTACTTTGCACGCTCTGCCATTTCCTGGGGTGTTACAGCGTCATGTGTGAATACATTTGTGATGGGTTTTGATTTAATTGACTGCTTTAGCGTTCTTTCCTGTCCAAAAACCACTGTTGCAAGTAAGATGATCATCGACAGAAGAACTGTTTTCTGTAAATCGCGGGTAAGTGTAAAGAATTGTCTCATAGTTAGTAATTTTTATATTTAAATAATAATTGAATAAGGAAACTTGTGAATAAATTAAGGACACAATAAATATGCATTGAATTTGATATTAATCAATATTATAACAATGGATGATGACCACCTGAGGGTTTGCTATCTTCTGTTAGCCATACTTAAAAATAAAAACCTGTCAGTTCTTTCAACTACTGTCAGATAACCAAAACTCAACAAAAGTATCCAAAAATTTTTAATCAAAAAACAAATCTTTACATCTTGTTTAATCCACTGTTCGGCTAAGGCTTAGCCTTAGTCGAGCAGGTACAGTCAAAACCATTGGACCTATGGGATACGAAGTTTCAATTATGTTTCCAAATCCGCCATTTGTTAAAGTCTTTGTTAGCGTCTCGTCCTTTTTCATGTCATCTTAATTAATCTATACACTTCGCTCCAGCTTGGTTCTTTTCCTGTCATCAATATTGATACCCTGAAAATCTTTGCAGCTATTTTACGCAGAAAATAAAAAGTTAGAACCAATAGCATAAACGAACCTGTCAATTGCCAAATCCCAACCTCAGTAATTGCCCATCGCATAGGCATTGAGGTCGCAGAAGTCAATGGGAACCACGAAAGAAATATCGATAAGCCACTATCAGGATCACGAGTTACCAAAAAAGAGGCTATAACAAAAACCAGGGGCAACATCATTAGCGAACTTTTGCCCGAATTATTGGGGTCAGTAATTACTGAAGCAATGGCAGCAAGTATAGCATTCCAAATTAACACACCAATTAATGCAAAGGGTAAATACAAAGCTATTGATGGTAAATACAAGAAATCAAGTATTCCGGAAACAGGTGTTCCCGTGAATTGAAAAAAGAGAACACCTCCAACAATACTTAACAATGAATAAGTTAGCATTGAAGAGATACCGGTCAGGGTAATTCCCAGTATTTTCCCGTCCATCCATACTTGCGGACTGATAGCAGAAACAATCTGCTCGGTTATTTTCAACTGTTTCTCGCCAGTAATTGCTGTAAACTGATAGGCAAAACTGAGAAACACAGCCATAATCATTAAACCGGCAAAAAAATAGGCAAGAATGACCCTGTTCCTCGAATTGTCTGTGTAGATAAATGATTCTTCTATTGGTGCGGACGATAATACAGAAGCTAACTGTTCGGAACTTAATCCCAGCTTTTGCATTTCAATCTGCTTGTGATAAACATCTATTAAGCTTTTTAGTTTCTTTATGTCTCTGTTGTTTTTATAAGCGTACAACCCTATTGCATCTTCTTTCTTGTCGAGCAAAACCCCTTTCTTTTCAACGCTTAATTCGCTGATAAAACGCTCTTTCTGTTCGGGCGGTAGTTGCTGTACTGCAAAATCATCTTTTAAAAATTCCGTCAAAGCTCCGTCAGTGTCATTATGTACAAAAATTTCAATTTCCGGGCTTTTGTCAGAAAGGGCATATTTACTCCCCAGGTAAAATACAGCCGATACAATCAGCATAACTATTATTCCGATTGCCTCATTTTTTGGTTTAAAAAAGCGACCGAATTCCCAGCGAGTAACTGTAATTATTTGCTTTATGTAATTCATAACTAATGGCTTTTTACAAGGTGAATAAAAATATCATGTAAATCGGGTTTATGACTGGATATATCAAAATCACCCTCTAATTTTGCCAAGTCAGATAATACGCTTTTCATGTCAGAGTTTTGCCCGAAAGACAATTTTACTCTCGTCTTATCAATAAATTCTACATTTTCTGCCCCGTTAAAACGCTTCAATGAATTTTCATTCAAACTTGATTTATAATGTAATTCGATCATTCGTTTGTTCCCAAAAGTTTCATAAATTCCTGATAAGTCTCCATTGTACAATTCTTCTCCCTTATTGATAAGAAATACTTTATGGGCTATTTTCTCAACCAATTGCATCTGATGAGCACTTAATAAAATTGTCGTTCCCTGATTATTTATTTCCCTGATAAATTCAATGAAAATTTCCTGATTCACGGGGTCTAAGCCAGAGAAAGGTTCATCAAGAATGGCAAAAACCGGCTTATGAAGAATAGAAGCAACAAACTGAATTTTTTGTTGATTTCCTTTTGACAGCACTTGTAGTTTTTCATTGGCTCTATCAGCAAGTTCAAGTCTTTCTAACCATTCCAATGCGGCTTTTTTCGCTTCTGTCTTATCCATACCTCTGATAGTGGCAAGATAAATCAATGATTTCAATATTGGAATATCAGGATAAAGCCCTCTTTCTTCAGGAAGATATCCAATCTGACTGGCTTGAGGTATGTGATTGGAACTCCCTTTAACGTTCCACTCCAAATGACCATTATCCGCTTTAATGATGTCAAGCAAAATTCTTAATGTTGTTGTTTTCCCTGCACCATTAGGACCTAGAAATGCAAAAATATCTCCTTGATTAACCGAAAATGAGATATTGTTAACTGCTTTAACATTTGAGAAACTTTTGCTTATTGATTTTACTCTTAGAACAGTATTTTGCATAGTATCAATTATGTTTTTATTTCTCCAGCATGAACGCTAACGGTTTCAGGCTTTGCTTTGGTGGGCTTTTTAAACTGTAAATTGTCAGCCTGCACCAACGTTAGTTAATTACTCAAAGTATCTATTCAGCAATGTCTGCCCACTAAAGCAAAACCCGTGTGTGTGCCCTGCATGAGCATACATTGCAAACTTCGCAAGCTCAATAAAAAGTTTAAAAATACAGATAAACTTTAACGGGCAAGCAATGAGTGCAATAATTTTCCAGAGGGTGCAAGTCCCTTATACGCCGGGGTAACGCCCGGAAGTATTAGCAAGTGGCAAGGTGGTTTGGAGTAATCCATGCACTGAAGAGGGCGTAGCGTTAAGAAAATGTCCAGTGGACATTTTTAGCTAACGAGCCAGCAAGCAGGGTAGAGGACTGCAAGAGTCTTTACCGATACTTCGGCAAGCTCAGTATAAACTGAACAGAAACCGAATATGAGGCCGTTGAGAGCGGATGAGCAAGCACACCTTTGCGAAGTCCAAAGAATACAAAAACTCTCACAGGTAGATCCGGCGGGGATAGACGGAAGGAAAATGCTCTTGCCAGGGGAGGTCCTGACATCAGCCTTTTGGCTGATCGTCAGGAAGTCAGCAGAGGTCATAGTAGTTGAAGGATACGAGCCATTACAGATAAATGGAGGACTCACAGCCGCAATGAAGGACTGAACGATAGGTTGCTAAAAATTCGATAAGGAGGTTTATCCGCCAACTGGCAGATACCAGCCTTATCTTAAACTATTGAAGAGGTAATCTTGGTGTAAAGAGCAGGATTGCTGATACCTATCGAACCGCCGTATACGAGGCCCCGGAGTTTACCCTAACAAAGGAAGGGTGCAGTGGTGTGAGAGGTTCTCCCCATCAGCTAACGCTGGTGGGGCAGCCTACTCGATTGTGTGCTGCCTATTTTTTTAGTCTTTGTTGAGCCATCGTTGGCAAATCATTATTACCATCAATGTATTTCAAATTAAATTTCATTTTTGTAATCCGCCAAGTATTATTTACATCTTTAAGCTCTAAATCATAACTTCCAACAACTGTCCAAATATTATTCTTTGATTCATTAGCCAAATAATGTGTTGCTGTTCCATAACAAAATACTTTAGCTAAATCAGAATCTGTTTCAATTAGATAATTTCCGAGTTGATGATGTGTTTTATCAAATCCTGGGAGAATGCCTTTCCAAGAGTCAATAATCTGACTTGATGTAAGAATTGCAGGTTGTCCTCCTGCCATTGATGTGTAATCAAGTAACACAGTATCACTGAATATCAATTTCACATTTTCCCAGTCTCTGTTGTCAACTGAAATAAATAGTTTATTTACTGTTTCCGTAATTTGTTGATTGTTCATACTAACCTCCTTATTAAACTTTAAATTTTGTTTCTTGTCAGTTTCTTTACACTGCATTGCTATAAAAATGCGACTAAAATTAAAATTACTGTTTTACTCATAGTATCTATGTAAATTGTTGGTTTCATTAGGTTGCACACAACGGCCCGGCGGTATGTTTAGTAGGTGTTAGCCGACGAAGGGCAGCGCAACCGTGTTTTCTCTGCCCAGCACGGAATGCATCTAAAGCCCTACCGAGGAGGGTATGGCGCGGTTTTTACCACCATGATCGGAACTTCGAGGCGTGGGTTATGTCCTTGTTATTGAATATGTTTCGAGGTGTATCCACCGTAATTACTCTGAACGTTACTTCTAAATTGCCTCCGTCTCTCTACCTAATGCCAGTTCCCCGTTTGCGTGACGGGCACGGTTTGCAAAAACCGTGACAAACCTATTAAATATACCGTCCGTGTTAGGCACAGTAGTTTCTGAGTAGCCATGTCCCAGTTATAACGGTTCTTTCTAGCATTTTATTTTCAAAGTCCTGATTATCAATATACTTTATAAATATCCCACTCTTTTCCGGGTGCTTCGTAATTAATTCATCTGCTCTATTATTGATAGCATTGAAGATAACCGTGTCAGATTCTGTTATCCCGTCTCTATTGAATATATCTTCATGTATAATGCTGAATCCTGAATCCTTAATTTGCTGGTAGAACTCGCTTTTTCTTAAGCATCTGTTGTAATCTACGTCTGCCTCATCTTCAATATAACCATCATCAAGGAGTACATATCCAGGAGTATTAAGTGATTGATTTATTATTTTAAGGCTGGTTTCCAGATTTCCTAAGATTGGGCCGATTGCTCCCAGAATCACAATATCAAAGTTTGACATCTCTTTTATCCTGATTCGAATGTCTCCAACTTCAAAAGAGCATTTCTCAAATACATTGAATTTCCGTGCATACTCAATGGCTTCTTTAATGAATTCAGGAACGGCGTCTATTCCTAATACGGTGCATTCAACTTCTTGAGCCATCCTGATTGATACCGCTCCTTTTCCACAACCAAGATCGAGGATTCTGGGATTTGATATATTAACATGCTCTTTTATTAGAGAGATCATTGTCTCAGGATCAGCCCCGATCTCCCATATATCCTGGAGAAGATAGGGGATGTAGTCTCTTAATCTTATATCAGTACCATCAAGGGATTCGATTATGCTCTCATCAATAGGTTTCATTCTTTTACCCGGCTGTTATTCAGTTTCAAAGTAATTCTCATAGTGTCAGCAATCTTGCTCAGATATCCTTTTAACTGTTTTGTCTTTTCCTTTTGTTCAATGTCTTTATTATTCAGACTGTTAGCAAATTTAAGTGTTTTGACTAATTGATCAACTGGTAAGAGAGCACAATTTTATGCAATAAAAGCTCTTTGAACGACCATCATCCTAACTGGCTAAAAGTCCTTTAGAATATCAATTCGGATTTTCTGATTATCAATGAACTGTTCAATTCCTTTTTCTTTAATAAGATCGTGATTGATAAAGATATTTTTGTGAGTTACGAAAGAATCATATCCGAGCTTCTCAGAGTCAAACCTCTTGCATGGATACTCATCACATAAGGCACAAACTTCTAATCCTTTTTTAATCGCACAACATGTTAGATATCCGCATGATGGATGCTTTTCCTTAAAATTTTTTCCGCCACATCCGGGACAGGCAGACTCTCCAATGGTATAAAACCTCGGACAGAGTCCGCAGTCTATCCCACAGCAACCAACTTTCTCATATTTTTTTATTTTGTCCGTCATCCTCTCTTATGAGCGGGTCATAACTATTGTGCCTAACGGCTGAGTGTAGCAGTAGTAAGGGATTGCGGGCTGCAAACCTGACGACCTACACCGAAGTTTGAGCGGGGTATAATGCTGCATTTACCACTGAAACCCTTATTACTGCTACACTTTGTGTGTGCCCTGCATGAGCAGGCGCACACCCATTGCAAGCTCTATAAAAATTTCAAAAATACAAATTTACTTTAATAGCAAAGGAATGGGTGTAATTTTTCCAGAGGGTGCAAGTCCCTTATGCGCCGGGGTAACGCCCGGAAGTATTAGCAAGTCGCAAGGTGGTTTGCGTGACGATATGCACTGAAGGAAGCGAGACTGCAAAATCCGGTACTGACGAACAGAAACGGTATATGAGGCTAATGAAAGGGTAAGCAAGCACAGCTTTGCAACGCCCAAAGAATACAAAAACTCATTTCAGGTAGATGCCGCAGGATTGGAGGAAGGAAAAAGCTCTTACCAGGGGAGACCCTGACAATCAGATTTGGCTATGTCAAGAAGTCAGCAGAGGTCATAGTAGTTGCAGAAACGAGCCTCAATAGATAAGCGGAAGTCTCACAGAAACAATGAAGGACTGAACATTAAGATGTTCCAAATTAAACAAGGATTCGCCCTTATGCGATAGCCTTGTTATAAGCGGAACAGAGCAAAAGAAGTAAAACAGGATGATTGAACAAGTATTAAACCGAAGAAACGTAATGCAGGCCTATCGTCAGGTAGTGTCGAACAAAGGTTCGGCAGGCGTGGATGGTATGTCTGTAAAGGAACTGTACAATCACTGATCAGATAACAGGGAACGTATAGAATCCGAATTACGTGCAAGGAAAATATCTGCCACAACCCATTCTGGGGGTAGAAATACCCAAGAGCAACGGGAAAACACGCCTATTGGGCATTCCCACAGTAGCCGACCGTTGTTACAACAAGCGGTAGCACAGGTAATAGCTATAAAGTTCGAGATGGAATTTGAGGATTACAGTTATGGTTTTCGACCCAATCGCAATGCCCAACAAGCGGTATTGAAAGCACAGGAATACATCAACTCAGGTTATCAGCACATTGTTGATATTGATCTGAAAAGCTTCTTCGATGAAGTTGACCATTGTATTCTGCTGCAATTATTGTATCGCAAGGTAAAATGCCCGCTCACCTTACGCCTTATCCGCAAATGGCTCAGAGCACCCATACTGATTAACGGGAAACTAGTCAAACGCAGAAAAGGCGTACCACAGGGAAGTCCACTAAGTCCATTACTGTCCAATATCATGTTGAATGAGTTGGATAAAGAAATGGAAAAGCAAGGACTTCGCTATGTTCGCTATGCCGACGACTTTAGTATTTATACCAAAAGCAATCAGGCAGCCCGAAAGACAGGCAACAATATCTATTTGTTCTTAAAGAACAAGCTGAAACTACCCATCAACCGGGAGAAAAGCGGAATGCGCAAACCTGTGAACTTTACAATACTTGGGTTCGGATTTGTACCCACTTATGTAAAGGGCGAGAAAGGCAAATACCAGTTGGTAGTAAGCGAAAAAGGCTGGAAATCGCTAAAGCAGAAACTTAAAACCATCACACGGAAAACAACTCCATGCAGCTTCGACGAACGTATCCAGAGGATTAAAGAGGTTCAACAGGGGATGGCTCGGATACTTCCGTATGGCAAGTATTCAGGGCAAACTCAAAGACCTTGACAGTTGGGTACGCAACCGCTTGAGGTATTGCATATGGCATCATTGGAAGAAACCCGAACGGAAAAGGAAAAACCTGATCCGTTTGGGAGTTGACCATGACCATGCCTATTCATGGAGCAGGACAAGAATGGGAGGATGGGCAGTTGCCCAAAGCCCTATTCTTGGTTACAACTATTACTTTAGAACGATTGCGAAAAAGAGGGTATGAGGCTATGCTTACCATTTACGAGAAAATTGCTCCACATCTTAATGAACCGCTGTATACGAGACCCGTACGTACAGTGGTGTGAGAGGCGCACCTCGTCAGTTAACGGCTGGCGAGGCCGTCTACTCGATTAGCGGCTTGGGCTTCATCAGTCGAATAATGAACATTTCTTAAATCTAATATGTCACTCCTGGTGTTTTTTGCAAATAGGTTGCATCACTTAACTGACATAAAATGAAATGAGCTACATCTGCCCTTGATATCATTTTCGTAAGAATATAATTTCCAACATTAGCACCGTGTTTGTAGCTACCACGTTTTCTTCCATTTGTTAGCTGGCCTGGGCGGACTATCGTCCAATTTAACTTGCTGCCACGAATTATTTTTTCCTGTTTCGCCTTATCCCGGAAGTAGAAAAAGATGATAAAAGGAATTACAAAAAGCGTGTAATACAAACCAAGCTTAAATCTACTATCAGTTTATTCCAAGAGAAGTAACACAGATGAACCGATTCACTTTGTGCTTTTCCATCGCATCAATAATGTTTTTAGTCCCTTCCGAAAGTATGTTTGTCTTAATGAAGAATCTTTTGTGTCCAAGTGTTGATAATACTGCATCCTGTCCTGCCACAACTTGTTGAACTTTGTTAAATTCAAGAACGTTACCTTTTATAACACTAAGGTTCTTATGTGTAGTGTTAATTTTTTCAGGATTACGTACTAGTGCAGTCAGAATATGTCCTTGTTCCAAAGCTTGCTTAATAAGCTCCTTTCCTGTTCCGCCCGTTCCACCAATAATTAGTAGTTTCATATTATGTCAATTGTTTACAAATGATTAAGTCTTACAGCCTTGCCGCTAACGTTTTGCCCATATAGCCCGTAGCCGTTTCTTTACTATGATGTTCATTAATGTTCTATATGTTCAAATTTACAATTCTTTTTCTTGATGACTCGTAAACCGGCAATGGGCTATGATGGGCTGTTATGGGCAGGGCTTTATTTATTTATTGTTTTACTAGTCTGGATAAAATCAATTAAAGACTCATTGTTACATATTTAAATTCATATTTAAAAAGTTGAATTTCAAAAAATTTTCTCTAAGCTACCTTTTAATGAATAATAGAAGGACTAGTGTTATAAGAACAAATAAATATAAAAACGTAATTAAGGTTGCTTCAACTGATGATGCCGTTGTATAATCAAGATTATACGTGTCAACTAGAAATTATTCAAAATTTGTTACTCGGCCTCTAGTTAATACTAATGATCTTAGTAAAAATGATAGGGGAAGTGAAATTAAAGTCGAAATAGTAAGTATTTTTACTATACGATTCTGAAAAATAGGTTCGGATTTATTTTCAGAAACATTTTTACTTTGTATTGAAAATTTTTCCTTTTTTGTTTCAGAATTTTCTTCTGTTTGATTTGTCTCCTGAGAATTTACATTTATTGATTCTCCTAATTCTGAAATTTTAGATTTATTTCTTTTATAGCAACCATAGGAACAAAATCCTGATTTTGCCCATAAACTTGCATCTGGTTGTTCTCTAGTTTGTAAAATATTTTCATTTAATGATTTACCACAACCTATGCAATTACTTGATTTTTGAATAATTATTTTCCATAGTATTATCTATTAAAGTTTCTTTTTGCCTTGCCCATAACGTTCCCGGGCTAGGCGTGGTTGGTTTGTGGTGAGCTTTTAGGCGATGGCAAACCAATCACGATTAGCCCGTGTGTGTGCCCTGCATGAGCATACATTGCACACACTTCGCAAGCTCAATAAAAAGTTTAAAAATACAAATAAACTTTAACGGGCAAGCAATGAGTGCAATATTTTCCAGAGGGTGCAAGTCCCTTATACGCCGGGGTAACGCCCGGAAGTGTTAGCAAGTCGCAAGGTGGTTTAGGGTAACCTTAGCAGTGAAGGAAGCGAAACTGCAAAAGCTACCGATACTCGGCAACTGAACGAACAGGAATCGGATATGAGGCCGTGAGAGCGGATGAGCAAGCACACCTTTGCGAAGTCCAAAGAATACAAAAACTCTCACAGGTAGATCCGGCGGGAATAGGACAGAAGGAAAATGCTCTTACCAGGGGAGGTCCTGACATCAGCCTTTTGGCTGATCGTCAGGAAGTCAGCAGAGGTCATAGTAGTTGCAAGATACGAGCCATTACAGATAAACGGAAGACTCACAGCCACAATGAAGGACTGAACATTAAGATGTTCCAAATGCAGCAGGGATCATCCGCAAGGAAGTAGCCCTGCTATAAGCGGAACAGAGCAGAAGAAGTAAACATCAGCAGGATGATTGAACAGGTATTAAACCGGAGAAACGTAATGCGGGCTTATCGCCAGGTCATATCGAACAAAGGTTCGGCAGGCGTGGATGGTAGGTCAATAAATGATTTGTACAAACACCTGATCAAGAACAGGGAACGTATAGAATCGGAATTACGACTGGGGAAATACCTGCCGCAAGCCATTCTGGGGGTAGAAATACCCAAGAGCAACGGGAAAACACGCCTTTTAGGCATTCCCACAGTCACCGACCGGCTTTTACAGCAAGCAGTAGGACAGGTAATAGCCATCAAATTCGAGATGGATTTTGAGGATTACAGCTACGGTTTCCGACCCAATCGCAATGCCCAGCAAGCGGTATTGAAAGCGCAGGAATACATCAACTCAGGTTATAATCACATTGTGGATATTGACCTGAAAAGCTTCTTTGATGAAGTTGATCACTGTATTCTGCTTCAATTACTGTATCGCAAGGTAAAATGCCCGCTCACTCTGCGCCTAATCCGCAAATGGCTGAGAGCGCCCATACTGATAAATGGGAAATTAGTCAAACGCAGGAAAGGTGTACCACAGGGCAGCCCGCTAAGTCCGCTTTTGTCCAACATCATGTTGAATGAACTGGACAAAGAGATGGAAAAGCAAGGACTTCGCTATGTCCGTTATGCAGACGACTTTAGTATTTATACCAAAAGTAATTATGCAGCCCGCAAGACCGGGAATAACATCTACCTGTTTCTTAAAGAACAAGTTGAAACTACCCATCAACCGGGAGAAAAGTGGCATACGCAAACCTGTAAACTTTACGCTGCTGGGATTTGGATTTGTACCCACATACGTAAAGGGAGAGAAAGGCAAATACCAGTTGGTAGTAAGCGACAAAAGCTGGAAATCGCTCAAGCAGAAACTCAAAATCATCACTCGCAAGACTACTCCATGCACTTTCGATGAACGCATCCAGAGAATTAAAGAGGTTCAACGGGGATGGCTTGGATACTTCCGTATGGCAAGTATTCAGGGTAAACTCAAAGACCTTGATGGCTGGATGCGCAATCGTCTTGAGGTATTGCATCTGGCATCACTGGAAGAAACCCGAACGGAAAAGGAAGAACCTGATTCGTTTGGGGGTTGATCCTGACCATGCCTATTCATGGAGCCGGACGAGGATGGGAGGATGGGCAGTAGCCCAAAGCCCTATTCTTGTTACTACTATTACCTTAGAACGCTTGTGTAAAAGAGGGTATGAGGCTATGCTTACCGTTTACGAGAAAATTGCTCCTCATCTTAATGAACCGCTGTATACGAGACCCGTACGTACAGTGGTGTGAGAGGCGCTCCGGTGGGCTTAACGGCTCGCCGGCCGTCTACTCGATTGGCGGTAGTTATTCTCGGACATCCATTTGTTTTTTGATCCAATCTTTTATTTTTTCATTATTCATATCATAATACAAACCACATTGTTCTATGGTCAATTTTTCATCATACCATAATTCTATTTTTATTACAAAAGGCTTGTGAGGTTTGATATAATTGAGTGATAGTTGGTTAAGTACATGTTTCATTCGCTTTGTACAATACTTTTCCATTCTATTGTCGAATCTAATCTCAGCTGCTGAAGTTGAATCAGTATGGTACATTACCAATCCAATATCCATTAGATTGCCAACTTGGTCATAGTAAAGTAAATATTCGTCATCACACCAGCGATTCTTAGAATTGTCTAATTTTTCCCAATTCATTGATCTATCTAAATAGTACAATAAAGTGTCGCCAAGTTTGCTTACTTCTTCAAAAAGAATCCTGTCAAGTTTTATTCTATTGATAAGTTCTTCGTTCGATATAAAATATCTTTTTAAAGCTCTTCCCTCATTAATTTCAATTCTCTCTTCGTTTTCATAAATTGCTGAATATCCCATACTATATTCTGAAAAAAGGCTTCCCTTTGGGATTTTCAATGTTCCGGAGTACCATGAAGCGAAAACTATGGGAGAGCCAAACATCTTTATGAGATTTGCATCTTTTGCATCTTTGCAACCCTCCACACAAGAAGTTATTCTTGTAGAAGAGAAGAGAATCATTTTTTAGCTCCCAATATGCTTTGTATCCTCGCCAGCAAGCAGTAGACCAACACGGATTTTCAAAGTCTGGCATCTCTCGAGTAGTTGATTTATCAAAGTATTGCTCTAATGGATTGTTAAAGATCGGCACTGTGTCTCGATCAATAATCAAGTAATCAGGATACTGTTCAGTTGCCATTAACTGAATTCCTAATATTAAAGAAAGAAATGTTAGAATAATTTTCAAAATTAATTACCACCAACGTTTCCAGGATAAAAGCAGTACTGGATTTGTTACCCGTCTGTTTCTCGGCTGGGTACTATGTTGTTTATTTTCTAGTAATTCCACTTCTGCCAGTTTTGCTTTTGATCCTGTGTTGTGCTTAGTTACATTTTTAATTTGTCGTAATACACTTCTGCTTTTTTCAAGTTCTGTCTTTCTAGTTTCTTTAAATCAATATGGTTAAATCTTTCACGTACGGATTTAGGAAATATTTTGTCCATTGTTTCACCATACTGTTCCCCACTTGTCGGGCATTCAAAACTTGTTATTATAAATGAATCTTTGTTTTTTACGGCGTTAAGCTTGGTTGCAACACTTCCAGCTCCATCTAAATAAATTGATCCATCAGAATGTTTTATTCTGTAGCTGCCAACAAAAACCCATAAATAAATGTTTATGTTGTTTGAGTCAGGAATAATGTCTGCAATCTCATAACTTGCAAATCGAATACCACATTCTCTATGCTTTTCAAATTCATTTTCAAGGTAATATTGAATTAATGGCTTGAGTCTGTTTGTATCGATTTCCGATACCTTTTTCATGCTGTTTTCCGAATATTAGTTCTTTGGGTGAATCCTGATATTTGAACTCTTACCCTATCTTCAGAAACATATAAAATTCTGTCAATTGCTGTAGGGTTAACTATTGAACATACTTTCTGATTTGTAACTGAAGTCATTTCAATTCCCTTTTTTAATAAATTATTTTCAATCCCCGATGTTTCAATCCAGGCATCAAGCTTTATTCTGTACCAATCTTCATTAAAATCAAGAACAGTAACAAAAGCACTATCTTCAACAATAAATAATATTAATCCGTTCGGATCTATTCTGACATTTGCAGGCCCATCAATAATTTCACTTCTGCAAATTAAACCTGAAAGAATAATGAATGTAATTCCAATAATATTTTTCATTTTTTCTTTTTTTAATTAAGCACAACGGTCAAGTATAAGCGTAGTGCGGGGTTTGGAGACGTTTTCTGTCTGCCCACCGCAAAGTTTCTTAAGAGCAAAGAAGCTCAATTCTAGTTGTTCAGCCCGCATTACGCTTATACAATGTTAGCATACGTTATTCTTTCTTTACAGTGATAAGTTTGCCCGAATTAAAAATTGCAGATACAGATACCTCGTATTCAATTTGAGCATCAGTATCAGAAGCGGTATTCATTTCGTCTTTTATTTCCAATCGGCATAAATCAACATTTAACTCTTGCTTAAATACTTTCCAAACGAGTTCTGAACTGTAAATCTTATCATCGGACCCTTCATGCGAATTATCTAGGTCTTTCATTAAATATTTTCTTGCGGTTTTTTCAAAACTGTTTGTTTGTTCTTCTTTTGAGAGCAAACTGTCAGCATTTATTAGCCTTTTTACAACAAAATGCCTGTTATATCCACGATCAACCCATTGTTTGATTGAAACAAACTGCACTCGATCTTTCGTCTCCAAAAGAGCATAGTTTCCGTATTCAATAAATGCAATTCCTATGTTATTGTAGGTTGAGTCGGTAAATTTGAAGGCGCTGTCGAATGAATCTTTTGTTATCACCTGAAACAACAAATCACCAGTTTTTATGTGATTGAAATCTTCTTCATCTTTAGCCTGACTTAAGCCCCTACGTTCTTCCCATTTTGCATTATTGTTGTAGTCTATAATTAGTCCAATTATTAGGGAAAGGACTATTGGCCCAACAGTCAATGACAGAAAAAGCTTTTTCCGTTTGATTGAAAAATAGGATTTTACAATGGGAATAAAGATAAGAGATAACACCAACCAAGTAATAAGATATGAGATGTAAAACCAAATTGTTGTCCCTTCACTGAAACCTATTCCGAATGGAATTAAGTGAAAGTAAAATGAGAAAGAAAACAAGAAAGAATCATAGCGAGAGAAATGTCCACATGCCAACCATCCAGTGAGAAGTAACCAAATGGCAGCGATTATTCCACTGGCGATTATGTGAATGGTAGCTTTTTTCATCTAAATGTATGCTAACGTTTTGCAGCTATGCCCAGTAGCCGTTTTGCGGGCTTCGTCACTGTCCGTCGGAACAATGTTTCTGCGAAGTACACTGTTTCAAATTGCTCTTTCATAGGCTATTGGGCATAGGTGCTGTTATAGGCGGTTTAAGTTTTCTAATTTATAAATATAAGCAAGTTCTCTTCCTGTCGTTTTTTGTTCAGCTTCAAGCAAATTAATATCTTGTTTTTTTAAGTCAAAAATCACCTTTGCTGCTTTGCTAAAATTAAGTTTCACTAAATTCTCCAATATTCCTAATGTTGTTGTGATTAATGTTTCGATTACTCCTAACTTGTACCTGAGTTTATGTAATTCTAATTGATTTGAATATTCTTGAAGCAAGTAATCAATTTTTTGTTCTATCTCTTTACCTGAATAACTTTTTTTACTGATATCAATAATCCAATCTTTAAGTCTATTTAATTTTAATTTTGTTTCAGGGTCATTTTTGAAGTCAATAAATTTTTCTATTTCAATTTCACTTGTTATCATTGGAAATCTTTTAAGTAGAACAGTAAGAATTTTAGTTGTTGAATTAAATTCGTCAATTGAGCAATTATAAAAATCATTTCTAATTATTGGTGTATATGCGTTTTGATTTTTCCCATTTAATATGATCGAATAAGTTCTTGATCTTAATTGCCCTACTTCTCTAAATCGTTCAAGGAAATCCAAAAAAACACCATTAAATAGTTTGTCTTTGGTTGAAAATTCTACTGCGAGTTTAAATGATTTAAAAGCATAATGTTTTGCTTGGTCATCATCAGATGTCAATAATTCATTTAAAAATGTGTCATCATTATATTCAGATATTAATCCGAATTTTTCCAATCTCTCAATTTCTTTTATTTTTTCAATGAATTTATTTTTCCCATTGGGAAGTGTTTTACAAAAATTCTCTAATGTTTCTATTTTACCAGTGTAATAAACCAATTTGTCAAAATAGAATAAATCTTTTATTAAAGGTTCATCATCTAATACAAACCAAGGATCAATTGTAGTTACTCCTATTGTTTCCATTTGTTATTTTTAAATCGCCTATAACTCGTTTATACTCTCAACCCCAACCACTTTTTATTGAGTTTAGCTTCCGGAATTTGGGTGTATAATCTCAGTTTTTTTGGAAGAAGTTGAGTATTATTGTTAAATTTCAATATCATCAATCGGTGATTTTATTTTTTGTAATTGCTTTGAACTTACATGAGTATAAATTTCCGTAGTTTTTGAACTTTTGTGTCCCAATATTTCCTGTATATATCTCAAATCAGTTCCTGCTTTCAAGTAAGTGTGTTGCATATGAATGTCGCAGCCAATGCAAAGTAACGGGTTTTTTAATTTTTGCTAAAATAGTATTTTTCTTTAAAACTTCTTCCAATGACCTTCCAGTATATTGTTCTCCCTTTTTTTGACCTTCAAACAACCATTTATCAGGTCTGTAAACGATATAATATTCCCTCAATAGTTTTATTATTTTTTCTGACAACGGAGCCACCCTGTCCTTTTTTCCTTTCGCATTCCGAATGATTAATAATCCCCGTTTTGAATCCACATCCAAAGGTTTAAGGTTTAGCAGTTCACCCCGTCTCAATCCACAGGAATAAATGATCGAAAGCATGGCTTTATGCTTAATGTTTGATGGCGCCTGCAAAATGGCTTTCACTTCTTCCTTGCTCAAAACATTTGGTAATCGGTGTTCAGGTCTGGGGCGTTCTAGTTCACCAATCTCAATTTTACTTTTCAAAACCTCTCCAAAGAATAATTTAATCGCATTTATTGTCTGATTCTGGTATGATGCACTATATTTATTTGCAATAATATATTCGATCGTAAACCTTACTACATCTTCGTTAACAGCCTCCTTTACTTCTTTAGGTTTCAGGAATCGGATAAATACAAGTGCTGCGCCAGTATAGGTTTTTATCGAGGAAGGACTATACCGTTTATGTTCCATCCATTTTTTAAGTTCACCGATCATCGCATGGTCTTCTTCCGAAGCGGGCGCAAGAGCTAAAGCAACTCTGGTTTCGTTTTTACTTTCTGCTTTATTCTTTAATGCTGAATAATCAAGCCATGCAATACCTTTAAATATTTTTAATAAACGGTCTAAGGTATCAGGTTCATCGGGTACATGCCAGCATTTCAGGGTCTTGCTCCAGGCACTTCCGGGTATCTTTTTCACCAGACGTATCAGCTTTTCATCATACCCGAACATGAGCTTTATCCTTCGCTCTCCTTTATGCACTACCCGGTCAATTTCGATTGTATGCACGGATAACTATTATTAAGTGAAGTAAAATTAAAAAATAATCTGGTGACAAATCATATTGTTTACTTTTTTTTATTGATTTGATGTCTTTTTGTAAATTCAAGCCTTCATCCGGGATATACGATCAGGCAGTTTGTTGCACGATGCAAACCTGAACCTTTTTGATCCCATTCTCTTCCGGATTACCTTTTTTGATTCATGGTTTCATCGTCCGGTTCAGCGGACAAGGCATAATTGCCAGTTTATTCACATGCTGAATATGCAGTTCAGGATAATTATCCGTTTATAAACCGGCGAAAAAACGAATGGCATTAGCTCCCGGATTATACACCTTACGAATTGACCGCTAAGGAATATTCGTTTGAAAAACCGGCAGGCTGGAATTGACATTATGGTTAATTTCCGGTTTTAAGCTCATCGTTATAAGCAATAAGCCTTATCGAAACAATAATGAACCACTCGTTGTAACGCAACGTGTTTATTTGCTTCGATAAGGCATATCATGAAATTGAAAGAGGCATTATTGAAGGCAGGAAAGGATATTCGTAATTGCGCTGCATGATAAATTGAGCCGAAAGGGGTACTTCGTTGTAAGGTTTAGCGGTTAATTGTAATGAAAGGGTCAGTCGGAAAGTGCAACCGCATATTTTCAACATTGAAACACACCGGTAACAGCTGCATACCCATCATTTCAACATTTACCACGAACTACATCAACAGCATGCACATATTTTCAGGAGTGAAAATATACGGCTGCATAATCTGCCGCTGCATTTCAACACTGAAAACGACCGGGTGCCATTCAATCCATCAGTTTTCATCGTTGAAAACGATAATCTGATGCAACAAACCATTCACAAAAGGTAACATTTTCACGTATCGAACGTAGAACGATATAAATGCAGTGGCCTGCAAGCATAACAGTTTAAAACGATTTGTCATGAAAAGAAAATGGAGTTTCCTGTCGAACAGTTTTGAAGTCTCCACCCGGCGCAACTATAAAAAGATGTTCGGCCTGATCGCGCAACATACGCGAGCCCTGAGTGTTTCCGACGATCCATTTGTGCAGAACCTTTATGAGCAAACCCTGCCTGTAAATGAAGCTTATAAGGAGGCATATGGCAACCGTACGGCCAGCGGAGGAGGACGAAAAGGTGAGACCCTCAGGTTCCGCCAACTGCTTAAGGAGCTTTATACCAAAATGATACCGCAATGGGAGGTGAATGTGCTGCTTCGTTTTCCGGAGAAATCACCCGAGTACAGGGCTATCTTCGGGAAGGGCCGTACAGGTTTCAGGCGCGGTCCTTATGATGTTCGCATCGTAAAAGTAGGGACGCTGGCCAAAAGTCTCGAAAGCTTCGAAGGGTTGTTCGTGATCCGCATGGAGGTGGAGGATTATTACAACAAGCTTGCAGAGGCGCGTAACAAGGCAAAAGGCAAGTTGATGCAGGTAAAGAATTCAGCCGGATTACTGGAAACCGCCCGCAGGGCAGCCGCTTCAAGGATGTATTCCAACCTCGGATTCCTGATGGGAAAGTATAGTGATGATCCCAAACTGATCAGGCGGTTCTTCGAGACAGGCAAACTGCGCAGGCGGAAAAGGGGAAAAACTGTAACCGGGGACGTAAAGCAGAAGGCAGCTTAAATAAAGAAAGGCGTTGCCCTGTCAGGAGTTCATTATCCAGACTCCGGCAATAATAGTTTTTATCCCCGTTTCCGCACGATTGTAACAACTGGTTTATGGGACTAACTACCCACTAATCCCCCGCTATTGCCATCCTCCCGATCGTGTCCGGCCCGTAAGCTTATTACCAAATTAATTAATCAGCACATTTTATTAACTGAAATATTCCTGCATTTACCTTTATTTAAACTTCTTTCTCTATTTTTGAACCTCCGGTTTGATGGGCCGACGGACATAACAATAAGAAATTAACAACAATAAACACTGATGACGACCAACTCAGGAAATTTGAATGCTGAACTTTATTCAAGCGATTTATTTCGAGCATGGACAAATAAGCAAGGTCTAATTCCGGCAGAAGAATTGCTAATAAGGAAGTATCTTACAGATGCAAAAAAGAATGTTTTAGAAGCCGGGACGGGAGGAGGAAGAATTTCATTTGAGATAGAACAAATGGGTTTTAATAATATTACTGCGTTTGATTTTGTTCCAAATATGATACAATATGCAAAGGAAGTTGCGAAAAACAAAGGCTCAAATATTGAATTTAAAATATCAGATGCTTCAAGATTACAAGAATTTGAAAACAACATATTTGATTACTTATTATACTTCCAGCAAGTACTTTGTTTTATTGATAAAGAAGACTTGTTTATAGATTCATTAAAAGAAGCTTATAGAGTTGCAAAAAAGGATGGGATTATTATTTTTTCCTTTTTAGATTTTGACTCAAGAATTTTCAATTCAACCTTAAGTCTTGTAATTAATGTTTTAAGAAAATTCAGAAAGGAAGATATTTCAAAGCAATATCTTCCCTGGCTAAGAATTAATAATAAATTTAACTG
The DNA here is from genome assembly GCA_963708435.1 of uncultured Bacteroidales bacterium. Lineage (GTDB taxonomy): Bacteria > Bacteroidota > Bacteroidia > Bacteroidales > JAADJA01 > JAADJA01. The sequence continues at coordinate 63,429 of CAVPSZ010000017.1, read as the reverse complement.
GAAATTATTCAACAGGAATCAACCTGTCACATATTGGGTCAGGAGAGATCAAATTATACATGTTTTGAAAGAAATTGGATTTTTTATAGTTGAAGCACAAAATGCTGATCAATTAACAAAACAGTATGATAAAAAAAGAAAGGGTATGTTGTACATCGTCTGCAGGAAATAATAGTTGCTAATCAGAGCCATAGAAATTGTCGTGAGATACAAAGCGTAAACCAGCGCTTTCCGGAGTTTCTATGCTAAACCAATCTGCTAAAGCAGTTCGTTTAATGGAAAAAAAGAGAGCGGCCATCAGCAGATAGCCGACAGCCGCTCATTAATTATTAAATCCGACATCAGATCAGATGCTAATCATCCTCTTCATCATCATCCCCATCTTTATTCATAAAATCGCCAAGCAGCAACCACTTGCCTTCTTCCTTCACATAAAACTCAACGGACTTACCTTTCGATTCCTCCGGGAAAGTTTTACCGTTCATGGTGTATTCTCCCGAAAATTCGTAATAATAGTCGACAACGGCAGCGTTGGCAGTGACAGTGATCCGGGCAGGTGAAATAAAATAGTAATTCATTTTCATCATGTCCTTCATGCCTGTGAACCACTGAACCAATTCCTGTTTACCCATAGGCAATGGCGCTTCAGCGCTCCAGCCCTGGTATTTGTTGTGAAGCGTGGCTGAAATTCCGTCAACATTCTTTGTTTTCCAGTTGTCCCAGGTATTCTGTACTACTTTCCACACTTCCTGTTGTTCCTTAGTCCACTCCTGTGCATACGATGCACTGGTCATCAGCAGTGTAATCACTGCAATGATCGTTAATTTGTAAGCTTTTTTCATAGATCCATTATTTAAAATTAGTTATTCAAAATTAACATTTTGCGTGCAGATTTTCGGCGTGCTTTTGAAATATAAAACCGTTTGTACGCAAAATTGTTCATATAAAGACATAAAACGATATCAGTGAGGGCGATAAAAAAATTGCAAAGTAGCAACTATGTAAGCCCGAACGACAACCCGTGCTCGCCCGCTTGAATTTGCATGATGATAGTGGCATGGAGGTAGTACAAAGGAATATCATGCTAAGCAGTCGGTTTTTGAATTAGCCGGGCTGTATTCTTAGAGACTGTTTAAAAATCAATAAAATAATTAATATTGATGCTTTTGCCACTAAGACTCCAAGTCACAAAGAAAACACAAAGAGCAGAAAATGAATAGCTTTACTTAGTGAAACTTAGTGCTTTTGTGTCTTTGTGGCAAAGAAAAATCTTTAGTTTTATCATTTTTAAACAGACTCTTACATTAACCAAAATAATGTCAATAATAATCTAATACCGCTTCCAACAATGATGACAATATTTAGTATTTTCCACCCAATTCCCTTTAATCTTAGACAAATAGAACTGATAACAATTGCTGCAACACAAAAAATAGCAACGATAAGTGTAATTGCGTCCTGCGATAGAAATGTTGGAAAATAACTTAAGAATATTTGAACACGTTCCGGTTGAGAAGTCCCTGCGTTAAAAGCACGGATCCATAAAAAAACTGTTGTCCACGCAATAAGCATACTGAAGAAGGCAAAATAAGTCAATAACACAAATCGCCGTGAATTTAAAGATGTTGTCTGTTTTTCCATTTAAGTTGTTTTAGTCTGAACGGGATTCGTCCCTCCCCTCAACATTAACGCAATAGCGGGTATAATGTTCACTATTCAATTCTGTTTTCGATATAAGCAGTTCCGTCAGTTGATGTTTTGTTTTCATCGGGATCACCGGTCAACTGAGTATAATTTTAAGGCATGCCTTGTTTTATTAACTGGTTAAATCAATGCTTCAGCAGTTTAATTATAGTTTGTTCATCCCCGGCATTTATTCTGAGAAAATAGATGCCCATGGAAAGCATGCTGAAGTCAAAAGTTTTTAAAAATTCGACTGCTGCATTTTTTTCTTCTGCATAATAAATTGTCCTGCCGAAAATATCCTCAACAGACAAAATAACCAGGCTGCCATTCAGATCATGAATGGAGACAGTTATTGAAGAAATGAAAGGATTTGGATAAGCGGTGACATTAATATGTTCAGCAAAAGTATCTTCTCCGATTCCCTGTACTCCCTGCGGAACCCAGTAATTGCCCGACAGTACCAGCAAGCAAAGCAGCTTAAGGGTATTGTCGTAATACTCATAATCCTGCAGTTCGAGCGAAAGCAGGAAGTCGTATGTGTCATTCAGCCAGCTTTGGTTGGAAGCATCTACCATAGCGGCAACGGCAATTGGACCTGAAAAGGCAGCGGATTCATAATCACTTCCGGGCACAGCATTACCATTGAGAAAATAACCCGCATGGATGTCCGAAGGGTCGTTTCCGGTTTGGTCCCTGATCCAGTCATTTATTTTCTGAACGGCATTTTTCCCTCGGATATCTGCTGATACCAGATAATCAGAGGCAATCCTGAAGGGGGTACGGCAGGCATTGTAATAATAATCTCCGTCGAATTCGCCCTCGAGATAATCGGGAGCTGCCGGCTCGGGTAAAGAAGATACATTCACTATAAAATCAGGCAGCAGCCCTGTAATCGGGGAATAATTTGTTTGAATAAGATTGACAAGGGTATAACAATTATTCACTGCGTTGTTCCAGGCGGAGTTACCCGACGCATTCTGGAAAGCGCGAAAATGATCCATCATAAAATCGGAGGGACGGGTATCATCGTATTCATCACTTCCGGGCAATACCCAGTCACCCAAAATGGGTATCCACAGTCCCTGGTTAACCTCATTCTGTTTAATTGCATCGATGATGTAAAACGCTTCTGTCAGGTAGTTAATGTTGCCGGTACTGCCCCATTGCTTATCGGCAAGCAAGAGGGCAAATGCAATATCCAGGTCGCCGTCGGTGGCTGAATTGTTTCCTCCCTCCGGATCATCTATACATCCGGTAATCTGGTTCCAGGCCATCAGGTAATTATTATTTACGCTGGGATGTGCTTTGTAAAAATTATACAAGCCGTCAAAATAAGCTTTTGCATTCGGATCATAACCTGCCATGAACACCGCGATCATCATTCCATAGCCCTGGCCTTCCGAAACGCAGATAGTATTATTCGCCGATTCCTCATCAAACCATACATAATATTGATTAGCCCCGCAGTCATCCTTCAGGTAAACCGCTTTCCACTGGTCATAAAATGCCTTCACAGCGTTGTCCAGTTGTTGCTGATTAAAATTTGAAGGCTTTATGCTTCCTGCCGTGTAATTAACATGCTGGGGAAAGGGCCGAAGCGGCGCCTGTTCAAAAGCTTCCACAGGCATCAACAGGAGGGATAGTAATACTAAAAGTATTCCATGATTTTTTCTTCCGGAAGTCGCGGTTTGCCCGGAAAATGTTATGTCTGCTGCATGCGCATTCGTGCAGTTGTTAACTGATAAAGCCTGCAACCTCAAAAAATGCCGGGTTGCTAACCTTAAATAAATCCCTGTATTCATATTGCCTGTGGTTAATTAAATTACTTGTCAGTTCAGAAATTAATTTATCCCGTTAATAAATCAGGATGTAATTACAGAAATATCTGAAAGGAATTCAGGGACTATTTCCAACATTTACGACTACTTAAAAGCGTCAGCCTTTATCCATAACACGGAGATATTCAATTTTCCGGGCAACGCTGCAATTCCTTTTCCTGCATGGTTTAGCAGTTATGCACATACCTATCCCATGAATTCCCTGGAACATATATTTGTTTTGTAAGCTATTGGATAATTACTTTACCCACTTTTACTTCACGGGTATTTTGTATTTTCACAAAATAGACACCCTTTGAGCAATCTGAAAGATCAATATTATATAAAGGCAAATCAGATTCGGTCATTTGCCTGCTGTAAATAACCTGTCCGCTCATGTTGACAATTACTACCGATGGCATTTCCATCATGGTATTACTGACTTCAATGTTAAGCATTCCGCTAGTGGGATTAGGGTAAAGCTGAACCCCGGCCGGCAATGATGAATTCAAATCTATACCCTGGATGTAAACAAAGTTGCTGTATTCCTCTTTCCACTGGTTTACCCACTCCAGGTTCAAATGATCATAGAATTGCTGTATGCTCTGGATTACATCATCACCATTATAAGTTAAAATAGCTTTATTTCCCATGTCTATAGTCCAGGCATTATTATTCCACATCTCGAACCACCACCCTGTGAAATTTCCATGCTGGTCATAGGTATAAGTATCTCTCGTTGCATTTATCCAGTTTCCATTGAAATAGTTTTCCTCGGTTTCAACAGAACCTCCATAAACATCATAGGTAATATTTACCCTGTAGTAATTTTCCCAGATGCCGTTATTATATAAAAGAGCAGTAAAGCTTGCAACTTCAGATTCTTCGATATCTCCTGTCCAGTTATGCCATAATATATTGGTATACTTTTCAAAATCTTCCCAGGCATTGTTTACCCAGTTTTGCTCAAGCACTTCGACTATGACACCTGAAGAATAAGTATAGGTTTCCTTGCTTGTGCTGTATCCAGCTGCTGGAATTTGGATCCCATCCCTGGTAGACAGATTCGGTTAAATTTCCGTTTGCATCATAAGTATTCAGGGTTTTACCGGAGTTTACCCAGGAAGAACTAGTAGTATTCCATGATTGATAAATTTCTACAGTAATATTATTATTTACATCATAAGTATACTCATATTTATAACCAAAGTTTGCCAACCAATTACCTGCCTGCCATGTAAATTGAAGATATACTGTCATGTTGCCCATTCCATCGTATTCAATATGTGTCTTATAGGAATTTTCCCATGCGCCATTATTCCATATTTGAGCAAGGCTTTCAGACAACCGTCCCTGGGCATCATAGGTATTGACTGTTCCCGTTGTTGTATCACCGGAATTTGCATCCACCGAGATTTCAGTTAATACATTGGCATGGTTGTCATAAGTTTTGAACTCATTGTAATCAGCCATCCAGATGGTGGTCACATCCCAGTAAAAGTGGTGGATTTCCTGCGGAAAAGAACCCTGGGTCGATTTATAAGCCGGAGGGAAGGCTTCAGGCTTAACACTGAAAAAGGATTGTCCCGGATTATCCTTCAGAAACTGCGATTCTGGTTTTGATACATCGCGGGAGGTGAAATTCTTAACCATTTGTCCGCTGACAGAGGAGGAAATTAAAATCCCCAGAATCAGGACAAATAATGCGCTGCTGTTTTTTGTAATTGATTTCATTGTTTTAATTTTTTAAATTATTAAAAATGATCATGAATTTATTGCCTACAAATATATTAAAAATATTTAGATGTAATTAATACAAAATCATAATATTTTTTTTATTCAATTCCCGACCAGAAAAAAACAAGCTGGGCTAGCAATTATACAACTACCTTTGCAATGTGCCAATAATTGTTTTGGTATTCATAGTTTAATGTTTTTTCCCATTGGCTGATATATTTGATATATTTTTGGGAAACAGATGTTTTAACCATCTTTATTCAAGGAATTTGTGATACCTTTGTGAATTCCGGGATCCTGTGCATGAAACCCGGTGTGCTGTGCTCAAATCACAATATGCCGAACCTAAAGGAGCTTGGCCCGGATTCAATGCGCAGGTAATAAATCATAATTCGGATCTTATCAATTATGAATCGACGCTGACACTATTACTGTTTAAGACTAAGTGTTTAATGTTAACTGTTTTATATTCCTTAATGCCGGCTGCCACCAGTGCTTTTCTTTCAACGCAAAAACCAGTATATATGACTCCTGCGGAGTTCTATCAAAATAAACCATAATCTTCAGCCCGATCAGTGTCCTGTTCATACATAATTCTGATAGGGTATTTGGATTTGGCTAACCGCTGTCAGCTATTGTCTTTTGGCTGTTAGCTAATGCCGGCTTCTCACAAAATGATGCCTTCGGTATAATAGAAGGTGCTTCGCTTTTTATTAAGAAACAGTATAAAATGTTTTTCTTTGCAGCAATGGAACTCAACGAAACACAATCAACTCCAGCGCAGCGAAAGTTTCCCCGGAAGGTGAAAGTCACCCGCAGCAAACCGCTCAAGTGGTTTTATATTTCGCTTGGCACACTTGCCACAGGACTTGGTTTCGTTGGCATCTTCGTCCCGGTGCTGCCAACAACAGCTTTTCTGCTGCTGGCAGCATGGTGCTATGTGCGCAGTTCCGAACGATTTTACAACTGGCTGCTCGGCAACCGAATGTTTGGCAAATACCTCACCTCCTATCTCGAAGGGAGAGGAGTGCCGATGAAAACCAAAATTTTGTCGCTATCGCTCTTGTGGATCACCATACTGAGCTCGGTAATATTTTTTATCGAGAATATCTATGTTGATTTGCTACTGATCGGTATAGCCGCCGGAGTCAGTTATCATATCATTACTCTGCCCGCATACAGGGGGTAGGGAAGGAGCTAATATTCAGCTGTAATGATTTACAAATGATCTAATATTACTGTTTTCACCGATCTCATTTTTCACCTCCGAATTTCTGCCTTTCACTCACCCAAAACCGTCGTTGCCTAATTCATCCTTGATTTCGCCCTTTCGGTTGCTGTAAATTTGGATCAAAATGAGTTCTAACACTTCTAAATTTAAAATGAAATGAAAAGATTTTTATGCTTTCTGAACCTGGCTGCCCTCTTGTTGGTCATCCGCCCAGCGGAAGCACAGAACATCTGCATCAGCGATGAATCCCATACTGCTGATGCTTCGGCAGTCCTCGACGTTTACTCCTCCTCCAGGGGATTTCTTGTTCCCCGTCTCACTTCTGTTCAAAAGGACAACATTACGGACCCTGCAAAAGGGTTGATGATCTACCAAACCGATGGGGCTGAAGGCTTCTATTACAACGATGGCACACCACTGGCTCCCAATTGGACTTTACTTTCTTCAAGTTCCACTGCACTGTGGCTTAAAACAGACCCCGGCACTTCGTTGATGCTTACAAATACCGACGACAGCGTTGGAATCGGTACCACTCAACCTGATGAGAAGCTCGATGTCTCCGGAAATCTTGCCCTCGACAACTTCCAGCCACTGATCATATTTAAGGAAGACAATGCTGATGCAGCTATGATCAGTCACAACGGCCCGCAAAACGGCGGTATGCTCAAGCTGCAGGCCTGGGACGGTAATTATTTTGAAACCACCGGCCTTGTTGTAAAATCACCTAACAACCTGGTGGGTGTAGGAACCGAGAATCCTGCTTACCGGCTCGATGTTGCAGGCACCACAAGAACGGATGGCTTCATTCTTTCCATGCCTACCGACAGCGGATATATTCTCACTTCGGATGCTAACGGGATCAGTTCGTGGCAGCCTCCGGCCGCCCATATTGCCGGCTCTGGTGATCCAAATCACATAGCCATGTTCTCGAAAAGCGATACCCTGGCGAGCTCCATTATCGAGCAGTCTGATGACGGGAATATCGGAATCGGTGTCAGCAATCCGGTTGCAAAACTCGATGTGAACGGACAGGTTCACCTCAGAGATAACATCCAAACTGCCGGCAACTGGCTTTCAGGCGACGGCGGCGACGAGGGCATCTTTGTAACGGATGACGGGAAAGTCGGCATTGGAACCAGCAGCCCCACATCTGCACTGACCTCAGGAGGTATGGTTGAATCGCTTGCAGGTGGTGTTAAATTCCCTGATGGTACCGTTCAGGAAACAGCAGCAAGTTCTTATGGCGCCGAACCGAAAGATGCTGCCGAGCCTCGGTGGGTGATCGGATTGGATATTGATGGGATACCTGGTTCATGGAATCAGGAGGGCTGTGAAGACTGCATGCGCGTATTCAATTGTAAATGGTGGCTTTACCAGCCTTACGACACAGTAACAGGACAGTCAACAACTCGAAGGCGTCATCATGTAGTTACTATAATGAAAGACATTGATAAAGCCAGTCCGCGTTTGATGGAAAAATTAATTACCGGTCAGTATATCGCTCATCTGGTCTTAAATTTTTATAAAATACCCCCTGAACAGCCAAATGGGGATCCGGTTCAGAATCTTCAGCCTTATTATACAATAACTTTGGAGGATGTATTTGTTGTTGCATTCACTCATGAAATGGTGACACAGGGAAATGATAAATATGCCCACATGGATAAGGTCTCCTTTACCTACGATAGGATCAGGTTTACATGGATCGATGGTAATATTGAAGCAGATGACAGGTGGTATTCGCCATTTTAAAACATAACAACAGCTTTTTCTCAACATATTATCTCCACCGGCGCTGTGACTGGTGATTACTTCGAAGTAATCCGATCGGGCGCCGGTTAATTTTTATACTGCTGCTTGGTGGGTTCGTAAAATAATGCAGAGCTATATTTAGAAGCCTTATATAAAATATTGTCTTTAGTCCCAAAAGTAATTTTCATTTTTTTTCATAATTTTACAGGGTATTTAAGCTACAATAGTTATGAAAAACATCATTCTTGCGATTATACTTGTTGCCGGTCTCAATATTTCATACGGTCAACCCATACCCGCCAGTTGTGATCCGTTGCCTGAATTAATAGAAGATTATACCTGGGACGTCAGGAACCTTACCCTGAGAAGGATGTGGGAGCTGAATTCGCCGGATACGGCTTTGGTTAGTATACCCATGCAATGGCAGGATACGGTTATGGGTGGACTTGCTGCTATTTACAATGCCTTTTCCATACCCGAAAGGGACAGTGTGTTTAATCTCTATTGTGTTCATGACCTTGCTCCTTCAGGAATTTTCATTACAAAAGAAATTATGGTTTTTGTCGACACCAGCTATTCCTGGACGGATGCATGGCAGAATTTAGTCACTATTACCGGAGAGCCACAGGTAGACTACCTCATGATGAATTATGACCTTGAGGTCATTGATTTCAGTAATTTCTCGTTCGGGAATATGGCGCTGCTTGCCACCGATTCGCTCTGGAATGTTTATGCGTTGATCGACAGCCTTGAAATGATCCCAGGGGTGGAATACTGTGATCCGAATCAAACAATCGGGACGGCAGGCAGAATAATTTATAACAAAACAGGAAATGAAAGATATTTTACCTTTTGGTTCCAGTGGAATGATTGCTTCGATGGATGCGATAATGCCCATGCCTGGAAATTCAAGGTTTATGAAGATTGTTCCGTTGAATTCCTCGGTACCGAAGACTGGGGTGTCTTCGGTATACTGCCTCTTCCGGAGCCGATAAACTGCAATATGATATCAGGAACTAAGGTAACTGAATTACCTGAAAATGATTATGCAATATTTCCAAATCCTGTGGAGGATGAGTTGGTATTAACCAGCCGGACTAAAAAGCCTGTGCAGGTGATTGTCTATGATTTCACCGGCAAAATGATCCTAAAGCAAAGTTTTATCAAAACCTTAAGTATTGACTTTTCTGATTATCGGCCCGGGATTTATTTGTTTTATTTTTCTGACGATAGGGGAGGAGGGAGTGTCAGAAAGGTGATCAGGAAGTAGTAGTTTTAATTATACTACACGAGTTGTGCGGTTTGAGTACAAGATATTGAATCAGATTTATTTTTCCAATTTGATTATCCTTGGTGGATCTTTGAGCCTTAGTGTTTTTGTGGCAAAATTTTTACACCGCCACTAAGACTCAAAAACACTAACCTGCCTGCTTCACTTTTGCATAACTCCAGCAGAGCAAAGCCGCAGGCAGGGTTTCACAAAATTAATTTTAGGGAATTTAAACCGCACAATTCGCTATGTACTATTGTAATAGTACCTTTTTAGACATTATTCCTTCTTCTGTCTCTAACTTTACAATATAAAAACCATCAGGACCGGCTATTTCCAATTCATTTCTTCCTTCCTGAAGAAAAGCAGAAACAACATGTTTCCCAAGTATATCGTAAATGTTTAGTTCCCCGATAAAGCCGTCGGGAGTATTTACAATCACGGTGTTTTGCCATGACCAGATGTTAACCTCATTATAGCGGACCGGTAAGATCATCCAAACCCATCGGATTCGAAAAATGCAGGACAAACCTGTTAATGTCATCTGATATTTCTGAATCAAATGAATATTCAGGATTTTCCCTCAAATCCTGGAAGTATTGTGTCTTTTTATCCTCAAGATATACCGGTAGTTCAGGAACAAAATTATCAAGTCCCTCCACAGTCAGTTCGCATGTTCCTCCGTCCTTTGGAATAAATTGCAATGGAACAATATCACCATTTTCAATGTCAGGAATTGAGTTGACTGTAAACTTTGTATTCCCAATTGAACTATAGATCAAAGGAGCGGAGTTGTCAGGAAACATCTTGTATGCATCAAAATCATTATCAAAACCTTCAGTTGCGTTTTTGTTTATCGCCAAAACATATTCATCAGAGTAGGAATCCCTTTTAACATTGATCCTCAAAATATTTTCCTCAGAACCTGCATCTTTGTAAAAATCGGTTGTTGCATCTGCCAGCCTTTCAGCTTCCGGAATGGTTAAACTATAAGAGGATTGACTTGCAATGGTATCGCTGGTCCTTATCCAAAATCCCTGTGTAGCTGCTATGTAGCCATTTGCCTGTCCATTGGTACCTATGCCAGTGCTGAAATTCCATGTTTTATAATTACCACCCGCCGGATCGAACATGTAAACGGTTGAAGCCACGTTATTCAATGCCCATGATGAATTCCCGTTCCAGTCAACCACACATGGAAATGGATTTCCCAGCAAATTCCAGCCTGAGTTATTGGTTGCCGGGGTGACTGTTAATGTAACCGGGACATCTGTTTTGTTTGATGTTCCGTTGAGTGTTACATAGTCAGGTGCTGCCGGAACCGACCAGACAAAATACCCTTCTCCAACATTTAAAGGAATAGTAATGGGGTTGAATAAATTATTAAAGTAGTTTGTGGGTTCGTCAAACGAAAATAAATACATATCAAGGTAAGCTCCGATAATTTCATCGCTAACCGGAGAAGAAACGATATGATACTGCTCATCAACCACATATTGCTGTACTTCCAGATTGCCTCCGCCTGTAAATGCAAGGGTCCCTCTTTCGAGCAAGGATGGTGAAAAAGTCAGGTCATCTGCAAGGGTAAGGTTATCGCCATCAGCGACTTTGAGTGTAGTGCCTCCATCAATAATTACGTTGGTGCCGGGTTTAACCTTGACCCCCTGTCCAAATCCAATACCCGTAAACAGCAGCAAGGAGAGAACCGCATATATTATTTTATGTGTTTTCATTTTATTATTATTATTTTTACATCAATAACTAAAGTTCACATACATGAAATCGAATGAAAGGATTTACTCGGCCTTCAGTTTGTCAATCTCCTTTTTTAACAAACTATTTTCTGATTCAAGCTTTTCAACTTTTTCGCTTAACTCTTGAATAGCCTTTGAGAGTAAGGGGATAATAGCAGAAATATTTACACTGGTATTCACTTCAGCCGAACCGTTTTCTTCATCCGGAGCAGGGGGTTGCACAATTTCTTTTATTAAATCCGGGCTACTGCTTTTCATTGCTTCTGCGTCGAAAACAAATGATGGCTCATTGTTCTCATCAACAATTGAAACCGGTTTGAGTTTTTTTACCTCAGCAAGTGCATTGTCAATGGATTGAGAGCTTTTGGCGTGAATAATGGTTCCGTTTTGATAAATGCTTCCGTCTACGTTGAATTTCCCGTCAAAATATCCTGACCAGTAGGTTCCCGCACCGCCATTACTTGCAAAAGAATAAATGCCATAATTATCTCCGGCATTGCTCCCGCTTGATGTGGCAAATACGCCAACATTAAAAGTACCACCTCCCATTCCTTTGGAATAAAGGCCATAATTTAAATTACTACAATTTCCAGCTTCTGTATAGGTTCCAATATTCTGCCCATTGGTAATGGTATTGGCAATAATCGTCTGTCCCTGGAGTCCATAATTATATTTGGCGTTTTTTGCAAAAGCAGAGATGCCAACATTGTAATTACTGGTATTCGCGCCATACGAAAGGCCTTCAAATGCCCTGTTTACACCACCCGTTCCATTAATGTAACTATAAACCCCGGCATATTTTTCAGTGCTTGTAGATCCGCCTGTTATTTCAAATACAGTACCGTAATTTTTAGCGTCCGTTACACTTTCAAGTACATGAAGCCTGTAATTTGGGTTAATACTGTTCAGACCAACAAATCCGGTCGAATAATCAACATACAATGCGTTAACTCCACTGCCTTTAACATGTAATATGGAGTTAGCATCAGGTTCGCTGCCATCTTTATTGATTGCAACTTGTGCAAATGTCAGTGTGGCTGCCATTAAAACTGTGGTTAAGATAATTACTCTTTTCATAATAATTGAATTTAAGTTATACATAAGTTAGTTTTACAAAATACTCTTTCTGCTCTGACTCAAAATAAATCGTTAACTCATTTACCGATTCATTCCAAATATTTGCAAATATAACAATTATATACTGAATAAAGTTTTGATGTGATGGTAAATATTTATTTAACCATTTTGCTATTTTAAAATTCACGGATTGCGCGCACCCTGAAGGTTGCCGACTTGTTATCACTTGGGAATGTCTGGGGATCAGAACCAAAGTACTTATGTTTTGCAAAAATTGCACTGAAGCTTTCTTCAGTTGAAGTCCAATAGTTGCTGTCAGAAAAACCTCCGACTACGTTTTTCTGTAAAAAAAGTAAATCCGCTTCATATTTTGAAGGCAAATACCAGTCTCCATAGATAATTCCATTATAAGTTACTGAATAGTCAGCACATACTTTAGCCGCAAAATTACCTGCCTGGTTATCACTCATTTGAGTAGCCACTATAAGAGCTGTATTCATGGCTCCTGAGCCAAGCCCATCACCCGTTGTACCGGTATATCTGTGAACACCATTGATCCACTGTATGCCAGTGCTTTGATCTGAAGTAGCGGCAATCAATCCATGCTGGCCATTATCGTAAACATAAAACACGATGCCGCCACCGTATACTTCTCCAATTTGGTGAGATCCTGCTGATGCAGGAGTTTCCCAGGTTGCCAAACCGGCTGCATCCGAAGTCAGCACTTTGCCTGCTCCGGGTGATCCTCCGCTGATTTTAACCTGTCCGTTAACATCCAGGGTTGCACCCGGGGATGTTGTTCCAATACCTACATTAGTGGTGCTTGCTTCAATAAAAAATCTTACCTGTCCTGAATTCTCATCAATGAACTGGAGACCGGTAGCTCCGCCATTCTCAGTCAATTTCATCTCCATTGTCCGTACACCGTATTTAACAAATTCAAGTGAAGGATCCGTTAGATTTGTTTTGGTTTGGATTTTTAATTTTGGGGAATCGCCGTTTAGATGAAGAATGGAAGAAGGTGAATTTGTTCCAATTCCAACATTGCCGGCAAAATATGCTTTTCCTGTATGCCATAACTGGATACCCATAACACCCTGGTAGTCGGATAAAAATATCTGACTGTTATCCTGCCCTGAAAAAAGCCTTATATGAGAAGAATTTCCGATTCCATTAACATCAAGCACAGCTGGGGTAGTTGTTGCTGTTATAATTCCGCTGGCAGCATACAATGTTCCTGTAGAATTTATGTCCCCAACCACATCCAGTTTATAAGATGGGTTTGAAGTACCTATCCCAACATTTCCTGCAGCATTAATCTTCATTTTTTCTCCAGACTGTGTTCTGAAGAGGATTCCTTTTTCGGCATATGATGATTGCAGGGTAAGGTCATTTCCCCAGTTGGTTCTCAATATATCACCCCAAAAACCTGTATTTGCTAAAACCCCACCGTTTAATACGGTGACATTTCCACCCCATACTTCAAGCTTTGAATTTATGCCTGGGTTAGTTGTTCCTATCCCAACCCTTCCGGTTGAAGTCCAAACACTGGTTCCGGGAAAATAGGTGTTTTCGCTGAAGGTCTGGTATCCTGTCCATGTGTTTGCATTACTGAGGTTCAGTGCAAGGGTAAAGGGAGAAACGTGCGTTCCTGTCCCATCACGTGTGAGTGTAGTATTGGTGGCATTGGTTACTTCGTTTCCGACGGTCATATCCTCAACGGTTGTAAGATATCCTGCTTCAGCATGGTTGCCCCAGCCATAAGCTTCATTCCAGTTGTCAGAACTCCCTCCTGAGGCATTGATCACACCGTTTACATCAAGCAGAGAACCGGGTACGTCCGTTCCAATACCCACATTACCTGCGGCATCAATCCTCATTTTCTCACCTGAAAAGGTAGTGAATATAATACCTTTATCCTCGTATGACGATTGCAGCGTAAGGTCATTTCCCCAGTTACTTCTAAGGGCATCACCAAAGAAGCCATAGTTAGAAATGACAGCACCGTTTGAAACAGTAATGTTTCCATTCCATACATCCAGCTTGGCTGAGGGATACATTGTACCTATACCTACATTTCCTGATCCATCAATGGCCATAGTGACATTTCCTCCATTCCGAATATAAAAGGGCCATCCACTGCAAACTTCGAGGTTTAAACCTCCCGAATGAATATGCTCGATCCACATGTTGTCATCGGGTCCCAAATATAGCCTTGCAGTTGCACCTTGAATCCATTCTCCATCAGACTGAACTTGGGCATTTCCAGCAACGGTTAATTTTTTAACGGCATCCCAGATACCAATTCCGATATTGCCGGAAGGATGAATTGACAATTTTGCCTGTCCACCAATCAAAAAATCAAGCTGGCTCGTTTGATCAGCATGTATCTGCATGCCTTTGGGAGCATTTGTAACAGAAAAGTCAAGGAAAACGTCGTATGGGTCCTGGAGCCTCAGACCGCTATTAAGACCACCGTCAGTCCCAACTATGTGCAGCTTTCTGTGGAGAAGTTGTTCCAATCCCGATTCTTCCGTTGTCAAAAATGGTAGAACTAACCAGGGAAGAGCCATCCCATCTGGAAAGATAGTTTAATGTATTCATGCCAACTTCCGGATCGGTTTCTGTTATTCCACCGACCAGACTTTCGGCCGTTTCAGCATGGAGAGCATAGGGAACACTTAATAATTGAGTTGCACCCATTGAAGAAAATCCTGATCCCAAATCCAATTCCATTTCAAGAAACTTATCTCCTGTTTCCCAAGGGATAGCGGCAAAATTTCCTGATTGGACGGTTCCTTTTCCCACATCAGCCATGATCAATCCGAACTGATTCGTGACTAAGAGAGTAGGTTTCCTGGTAAACCACTAAGCCAAGAGGATCCAGGTCATGGACAGAAAACCTGATATTAACCGGCTGATTCTGGATCAAAGCCCCTGTGTTGTCGCGGCATACAGCCTGGTATTTAAATGCTTGAGGCGCCTGACCAAATGATGACTGAAGAATGGGTAACATGATTAAACAAGTGATAACGAGCTTTAGAATTTTCATAAGTTTTTTATATTTATATTAATCAAGATGAATTTGTATTTCTCTTATACTACTGAATCTCCAAATAAGTGACCTGAAAAAAGAAATAAAGGAGGACAGGCAAACATAAACCCTTAATACTGCCTAAAAGCAGATAATATGTTTTTTTATTAACAGAAGATCAGTTAACATAGATTGCCAGAAGCATCCATAAATTACCTGCTCAGGGATCCTGAAAATATAAGCGGAAATTGATCAGCAGGTAACTGACTATGATTTTTACTTTTATTGCCGGAGTGATTAATACGGGGTATTTGGATTTGCGAAAATTTAATTGAGTAATAAGGCGGTATAACTAAAAATTATCTGGCAATTGCTGGATTCGCAAACCTTTCAGGTTTCAATATATATAGTTATCCATCCACCAATAAATCTTTCTCATTGGACCATCAGGTATATTTAATCTGCCATGCCGGTGGGATGAAAAGCATCTACTACTCTAAATTCCAAAATATCCTTAAGGCTATTTTATGATTGGCGTAATTTTTTCTCAATTGGGTACTACATGAACTTCGCCGCTTTTGAATCCTCATTTTCTTTGGTTTTTCTAAAAAGCGGCGTAACTCCTGCCATATCACCAATAACGTTTACCAGTTCACTTCCTGCCGGGACGACGATCTTGGCATTGCTTTGAAGGGAAGTTTCGAGGGCTTCAAGCTTTCGGAGTAACTGGGCGTTGCCAACGAAATATTTTTCCGCAGCTTCGTTGACCAGCCGGATGGCTTCGGCTTCTCCTTCAGCATGGAGGATCTTCGATTGCTTGAACCCTTCTGCCTCTTTTATTTTAGCGCGCTTTACCCCGTCGGCAACCGTCTCAGCAGCTGTTGCCGAATCGATTGCTGCTATTTTTTCATTTTCGGCTTTCACTACTTTGTTCATTGTTTCCTGAACATCCTTGGGCGGATCGATTTCCTTCAATTCTGTACGCACGATTTCAATGCCCCAGGTTTGCGTTTCGGTATGAAGGGTTTTGTAAAGCTCTGCATTGATCTTTCCGCGCTCGCTGTTGGCTGATTTTAAGGTAAGCGTGCCGATGATATTACGAAGGGTTGTGCGTGCCAGGTTTACGATCTGCCATTTATAATTATTCACATTATAAATAGATCCTTTCACGCTTTCCTCATCAGCTTTTACTTTAAAATAGACCTGAGCATCCACCTTGGCATTGAGGTTATCGTTGGTGATGATTTCCTGAGGCTCGGCATCCACCATTTGCTCGGTTATGTTCACCATGAAAAGCCGGTCGATAACCGGGATGATCCAGTGAAACCCGGGTTTGGCAAAATTATGATACTTCCCCAGCCGCTCTATTAACCCTCTGTGGGTAGGCCTAACAATCCTGATCCCGGCAAAAAGAATCACCAGGACAGGAATAATGATATAAACGTAATTCATTTTGTTGCGTTTTAAGTGAGTACTATATTTCTAAATTAACTTAAGTCATTGTAATGCATCTATTGGTTTTTCAATTGTCCGGGCTTCTTTATATCCGGATATAAACCACTCATGTAACAGTCTATAAAAGTAAAGTATTTTTAAACAGGAATTAATATTGTGTGCATTAAAATTTAAACCATAAATTCCTGTCTGACTTTAAGAGATATGAATTGCCGAGGCCAGGGCTGAAAATGTCGTTTGATGGACTTTGCTGACATTAGCATATATTTTCACTGCCTGCCTTTTGGCAGTTCCTGAAGGTGGGCATAACCGATTTTAAGCCTTTTTAGATTGTGCTTTCCAACATCAAAGCCAAAGTATTTTGTTAAATATTTGTTAAATATCAATAACTTAGAAAATAGTGAACTTAATAGTTCTACTTTTGTTTATAATAATTCTAAATAAGAATTTCTTAAATGCAATTTTTAAAACTAACACAAAACATTAAATTTATGAATAAGTTTACACTAATGCAATCTTTAAGGCATCCTTTATGTTTTTTGACCCTGCTTTTCTTTTTGTTCGATTTAACCAGCCTCAGTGCACAGACCAATTGTGAAGTGACCAAAGTGCATGGTCAGGGCTACTCTACTACAATTAAATCTGTTACATCTGTTGCCAGCAATCAACACACCATTGTTCTTTCGCTGAAGCATGATAACTGCGGTCCTCCTTTGTGCAAGAAGATCAATCATTATGCAGTACAGGCAAGCCCAGGAACCTATTCTAATGTTACGGCAGTATTTGTTTCAGGAGGATCGGGAAGCCCAACGATAAACCTTGGACCCAATATTGGCGGAGTGCCTTTCCAGGGATTTCGAATAACCGGGCTGGGTAATTTCGGGCAGGGAGCAGGTGAACTTCTTATAACTTATACTTTGACCGGAGGTTTACAGAATCAAAACACACTGGTTAAGGCAGCAAACAACCAGATGCAGGTTAATTTTACCATTCAGGAATTCCAGTCTGTCCTTAATTGCGCGATCCCGGTTACTATAATTCCCTATTATCCACCACCTGAAGGTGGCAAACTCGAATCCCTCATTGGTCCTGAACTTACAGCATTATATGATATTTTTATCGAAACAGGAGTCGCTGAATCAAATGTTATTTGCCAGGTATTTGGCAATAGTGTTCTTGTTGAAATTTTCCCATTGGAAAATCAGTACGACGAATTATTGAACCTTTTAACCGCCTCATATGGATTGACTGAGTTAATCCCGGATCCGAAAATGCAGGTAGTTATGGGTAAAATTCCCATAAATGTTCTGATGTCCCTGAATAGCCTTACCACACTTATCAATTATGCAGTTCCTGTTTACCAGGCGATTCCTACCAGTGGAATAGTAACAAGCCAGGGTGATATTGCAATGAGGTCAGCCTATGCAAGGAGTGGATTTAACCTTGGAGGTGAAGGAGTGAAAATCGGAGTGTTATCCGACAGCTACAATACCCTTTTAGGGAACCCTGCGAATGATGATGTTCTTAAGGGGGATTTACCCGGAATAGGGATCAATCCAGACGGAAGTCAGGTTTCCAACCCTGTTAATTCTAATCCTGTGGAGGTTATCCTTGAATACCCTTACGGTACAAGAACCGACGAAGGAAGAGCGATGTTGCAAATCATTCATGACATAGCCCCAAAAGCAGACCTGGCTTTCCGTACAGGATTTATCAATGCCGTTGATTTTGCTGATGGTATAAGGCAACTGGCTCAAACGGACTGTGACATTATTGTTGATGACATAACTTATATTACCCAGCCATTTTTAACCGACGGAATCGTTGCGCAAGCGGTCAACGAAGTTAAAGCAATGGGTGTGACTTATTTTTCTGCCGCGGGCAATTACGGCAATAAATCCTACCAGAGTAATTTCAATCCGGGTACTACCCCTCCCGGAATAACAGGAGTTGCGCATGACTTTGCAGGCAGCAGTGGGAATGATATTTATCAGAATGTTACCCTCGGTGAAGGAAATTACACGATCGTCCTTCAATGGAATGACGGTTCAGGTTCAGAAGTTACAAACACAGATATGGATATTTACCTGACCAATGATAACGGTAATACCCTCTTTGGATTCAACAGGAATAATATCGGCGGACAACCGATCGAAGTCTTACCATTCACCGTTACTGAAGACGGAGCACAAACCAATATCATGATCGTGAATTCTTCGGGAGGAAACAATGTTTATCTTAAGTATGTTGTTTTTCGCGGGGATATCACTTTCAATGAATACAACCCGGGAAATTCGACTCTTGTTGGACAATCCAACTCCGAAGGTGCCATTGCGGTTGGAGCTGTGCTTTTCAGCAACACCCCACCTTATGGTGTAAATCCGCCTACCATTGCTTCCTTCTCATCGGTAGGGGGCACACCTGTTAATGGAATTGTCAGAAATAAGCCTGAGATTACTGCCCCTAATGGTGTAAATACCACTGTCAATCTTGGCGGAGTAAATATTGATGGTGATCCTTTTCCAAACTTCTTTGGCACATCGGCGGCAGCTCCGCATGCAGCCGGAATTGCAGCTTTGATTGCAGAGGCAAAAACCAAATTCTACAATGCAGGCATCTCGCCTGACGAAATAAAAGGAATTTTACAAAATACTGCCATTGATATGAATACCCCCGGGTTTGATTATTCAACCGGATATGGATTTATTCAGGCCGATGCAGCATTGCTGACCTTGGCTAATCCCTCACCTTACATTTCAGGACTTTCATATGATACTACCTTAACTCCGGGTACTGAACCAATTCCCATTACTATCACAGGGAATTATCTTACTCCTGAGTCTGTAATCTATTTCAACGGTGCTCCTCTGGAGTCAGGTACAACACTGGTGAACGGGACTACGCTTAGCGGAATTATTCCGGTATTCGAAGGGCTTTACAATCCCATTCAGGTTTATAATCCGCCTTTGCCCCAGACAAATGGCCTGGACGGTGGACTTTCTAATCCACTTTATTTTAATACCAAGGAAACTGTGCTTATAACCATTGATAGCAAAACTAAGAAATTTGGAGAAGTTCTTCCTGAGTTTACTGCTTCTTATTCTGTTGAAAGTATAAACGGAAGCGTACTCCTCGATTCAAGTGGGATAAGCCAGAACAGAATTGACCGGATTAAGAACATTGCTTTTGAAACCATTGCCACACCGCTCAGCAATACCGGATTATGGGAAATTGAACCTTCGGCAACAGATCCACTGAATCCCGAAAGCCCTGTTATTGCAACTGATACAGTTGATATTGCATTACTCAATCAGTACAATTTTGTTTTTGTTAATGGACTATTGTCTGTTGAAAAATTGGATCTTATAATCCAGCCAAAGGACACAACCTTTGTGTATGGAGATTCCATTACAGGCTTTGATTTCAATTATGTTTTTAATGAAGGCTCCAATGGTGTAATAATCACAGAAACAGATAAAGAAGCCATTACTTCTTCTCTAAAGCAAGCCCATGCAACGGCCTTGGTAAATGCAACGGCTCTGGTAAACGCAAAAGCACTTGTAAATGCCCAGGGTGAACCCTTGCTGGATGCTACAGCGCTTGTTAATAAAAGCTTCTTCATTTCAGAAGCGACTGCTTTATTAAACGCAAAAGCATTGGTCAATGGTACCATGATCGATCCCCAGGCATTGCTTGATGCAACAGCCTTAGTGAATGCCACAGCCCTTGTGAACGGAACAGCTTTGGTCAAAGCAAAAGCATTGGTCAATGGCACAGCCCTGGTCAACATCTATGATCCGAACGGAAACCTGGTCAATGCAAAAGCACTTGTCAATGCTACCGCACTTGTCAATGCAACCGCATTGGTAAACACCACAACGATAAATGATTTAAGCAACAACGAAACCATTGTTATCCTTGGAGAAGGAGACATAGCCATCCTTGCTGGCGACTCGGTTGGAACCGTAAACCTGAGATCGGTCAACCTGATAACAGGCAATGATGTCGGACAGCATTTGATAGTTCCGGGAGGATTTCTTAACAACAACTTCAATGTTTCTTATGGCCTCGGTAATATTACCATCACCCCTGCTTTGGCCACAGTTGTATTTGAAATAGCAGGCTTGATGCAAACTTACGATGGAAACACAAAGGTACCGATCGTTCTAACAGAACCAGATAGTCTCGAAATTGATTTAACATTCAATGGTGATACTATTCCACCTGTGAATGCAGGGATATATTCAGTAGTTGCAACGGTGAACAACCTGAATTATGTTGGAAGTAACACAGCGACAATGACCATTCAGCCTGCATCTGCAACGCTGACATTAGGAAATCTGAATCAGGTATATGATGGAAATATTAAGTCTGCTTCTGCAATTACAGCGCCTTCAAATCTGAATGTAATTTTCACATATAGCGACACTCCTATTAATGCCGGAACCTATACTGTAACTGCCACGATCAATGAACAGAATTATATTGGTTCGGCAACAGGGACATTAACAATTACGCCCGCCGCTGCTTTGGTCAGCCTATTAAACCTTACTCAGGTATATGATGGTACGGTAAAGGCAGCTTCTGTCGCTACTGTGCCTGAAGGCCTGGATGTGATTGTCACTTATAATAACCCTCCGATTAATGCAGGGAGCTATAATGTAAGCGCAACTGTTAATAATCCAAATTATGTCGGCTCTGCAACAGGGGTTCTCACAATTGCGCCTGCACCAGCTACTATAATTCTAAGTAACCTCAGTTACACTTACGATGGAACGACAAAAGCTGCAACCGTGACAACGATCCCTCCGGGATTACTTGTTTCCTATATCCTATTCAGGGACTCCCAAAAATGCAGGATCATACATTGTAATAGCCATCGTTAATAACCCAAATTATACTGGAAACTCAACAGGAGTATTGATCATTAATAAAGCGACGGCTTATGTTGTAGCTGCCAATAAGGTGATTAAAAAAGGAGATCCCCTGCCGGTATTTACATCCACATTAAGCGGTTTTGTAAATGGCGAAAACCAATCAGTAGTGACTTCATTGACTTATACTTTAAGCCCTGCTTATTCTGGTTTGGCTGGAACTTACCAGATCATCCCGGTAGCCACAGCTGTCAATTATAACTTTGTCGCAACTAATGGGAAGCTATACGTAAATCCTTATGGAAGTGGAGCTCAAAAAATCCAGATATCCCTGCTTTGTGTGGAACAAACACCACCTGATCCAAATGGCTTTACGTATGTTGCACATTATAAATATGTAAACTGCAATTCAACCGATGTGTTCATTCCTATAGGAGCAGATAATCAAATTATCGGGTATGGCGGTTTATTTAGTTCAGTGGGACAACCCGAATTATTCCCGGTGGGTGAAGGGTTTTTCGATGTACATTTTGATGGGGTTAAAATCAAATGGCTGGTGAAAAGCTACCAGGGAACACAGAAACAAAATTCCTATGCTTATGCGATGAGCACTTCAATATCCTGTTACAAGTATTCGCCTGTAAGTGAGATCATCGAGGAAGAAATGAATCTGACGGACGATATTATTGCATATCCGAATCCAACCACAGATAAGGTATACATTGACACAGACGAGAAAATCATTGCAGCCAACGATGTAATGGTCTATGACCTTTACGGCAAAGTTTGTCAATCTGAAGTAATGAATGGTTCAGGAACAAGACTGGAAATAGATTTTTCGGCTCTGGAGAAAGGAGTTTATTTCATCCGGTTAAATCTTGGTGAAGAGTTCAAATTACTTAGGATAATAAAAAATTAAGAATTATTAATAGTTATTGATAAAGAGGAATTTTAACAAATTCCTCTTTTTTTTGTTTAGCAAACGGTGGATATTATTTATCATGATAATGTCTGTTTTTTATACTTCGGCTTTTTGGGTTTGCGAAAGAATGCAAACCCAAATGCTCAGTATAAATTGAAATGGAAAACTAAAGGAATATTGAACCGATCTTAATGAAGAAATTACAGAACATTTTATTGACCATTTTAATTACGCTTCATTTTGCATATTCTCAAGCTCAGTCAAATCAGGGGGATAGCTTAAAGGCCTTACTGGAAACAACAAAAGCGGATACCCTCAGGCTGAATGTGCTGATTGCTTTGAGTAAGCACTATTGCCGGACGTCTGCTGACGAATCCATTCAATATGGGTTGCAGGCATTGGAAATTGCGAAGCAGCTCGGTTCAAAAAAAGATGTTGCGGTTGCTCTGAAATATCTTGGCATGAGCCATTATTTCCAGAGCGAATGGCTGGAAACCATCAATTACTGGCAGCAATCAAAAATCATGTTTGATTCAATAGGTGATAAGCAGGGAGTTGCCAATATGCTTAATAATCTTGGTGCAATTTATTTCAACCAGGGTGATGATAATAAAGCGGTATCCAATTACCTTGAATCTCTTAGGGTGTCGGAGGAGATCGATGACAAGCTAAGGATCGCGACGGCACTGGTGAACCTCGGAGCGGTATATTTCAACAAAAAGGCGACCCACAACCTGGCTCTTGAGTATTACCTGAAAGCCCTGCCTTTAAGCGAGGAACTCGGAGATCAGGATGCCATCGGAACTTCGACAGTAAACATCGGGGAAATTTATCTCGAAAGAAATGCCGATGATTCAGCTCTTTATTATTTTAACAAGTCGCTGGCTGCGTATCAGAATTCGGAAAGTGGCAATGTTGCCTATGCACTGAATAACATCGGGAAAGTTTATGCCAAAAGGAAAGACTATAGCACTGCAATAAGTAAACAGAAGGAAGCATTTGAAAAAGCAAAAAGCTACAATGCAAGACTCGAAATGGCTCAGTCGTTGCTTGGGCTCGCTAATACTTACGAAATGAAAGGCGACTTGCAGTCAGCTGTAAAAACATACCAGGAGGCATGTTCAATTGCTGAAGATATCGGAGCGAAAATCGAAAGGAAAGAAGCTTATGAAGGATTGGCGTTGACTTATTCAAAGCTGTCGGATTATAAGAATGCTTTCAAATTTCAGACATTATTTACAAGTATCAAGGATACCCTGTACGATGATGAAATGGATAAAAAATTGCAAACCATGACGCTGAGCTTTGATCTTGAAAAGAAACAGGGTGAGATTAACCTTCTTACCAAGGACAAAGCCTTGCAGGAGCTCGATTTAAAACGTCAGAAGACCATACGTAATGCGATCGGAATTTCGGGAATCCTGTTCCTGTTCCTTGCTATGGGTTTGTTTAACCGTTATAAGTACGTGAGAAAAACCAAGAAGATCATTGAAGATGAAAAGGAACGTTCCGAAAAACTGCTTTTAAATATCCTGCCGGCAGAAACGGCGGAAGAATTAAAAGAAAAAGGATCAGCTACCCCCAAGCATTACGATATGGTTTCTGTGCTATTTACCGACTTTAAAGGATTTACCACCATTGCCGAAAAACTCACACCCCAGCAATTGGTTGAGGAATTAAACCAGTGTTTCATGGAATTCGATAATATCATCGACAGGTATAATTTGGAAAAAATAAAAACAATTGGAGATGCCTATATGTGTGCCGGTGGAATACCTGTAGCAAATGAGACGAATCCAATGGACATTGTTAAGGCCGGATTGGAAATCAAAGCCTACATGGAAAAACTAAAATCCGACCGTGAATCGCAGGGAAAAGATTACTGGGAATTGCGGATTGGAATTCATACCGGCCCTGTGATTGCAGGAGTAGTCGGGAAGAATAAATTCGCCTACGACATTTGGGGTGATGCCGTAAATACTGCAAGCCGCATGGAATCGAGCGGTATTCCGGGGCAGGTCAATATTTCAGGTGATACCTACGAACTTATTAAAGATCATTTCGTGTGTAAACACCGCGGAAAAATCCAGGCAAAGAACAAAGGAGAAATTGATATGTATATAGTGGAGGATGCCAAATAATCCGTTTTATCAAATATTAAATAATCCTGACCAGGTGCTGGACATCCTGAGAAAAAGAAATGCTTAAAGATCAGAGGCGTCCTGCTATTAGTATTTCTATCCCTATTGAATATTCATAAATCCGGTAAAAATCAGCCATAACTGGATTTCATTATCGTATCCCACAAATGCCGGCAGATTAGTTTGGTCATTGTAAAGTATACCATTCAGGGTAAACATGCGGTATGATTTGCTTTCTCCCGATTCGGGCTGAGTGATGAGCATATCGAATAATATAGTTTCCGACATATTCAAATCATCAGCCTTCAGGTGCAATTCAACTTTATAATTCTGTTTCGCTTGCTGCTGGTTAATGATTTCATTAATAGGCAGCGTGCCTTCCAGCGTCAGTTGCCGGCTCTGGATATCGGAGCTTTTTACCATTTCATTATCCGAATCAGGGTTCACAAAATCGGTATTTGTGAGGTAAGTGATAAACTCGCCTGTTTTGTAATTAAAATCAACAGAAATATTCTTGTTGTCCCATTCAACCGGATTCCCATTCTTCCGTGCTTTGATTTTCATCTGCGAACTATGGGTTACGTATTTTGATTCCTGGGCAAATAATACCGCAGCCGCAAACAGAAGCAGGCCTGATAGCAAAAATGATCTCATATTATAAGTTTGGAGGTAAAAGTATTAAAAAGTTGTAAGCAATTGCAATAATCGGTGATTAAAATTAAACTTTCCGGGCACTATGACCCAGCTTTTCAATAATAATACAGAATCGAACAACAGTTAAAAAAGTCTGATTTATTGCAAGTTGCGGATAGCGTCTCCGCTGCAAATAAATCATTTCAGTCTGGCAGATTCTTTTTCACTAAAAACATAGATACTGTTTGGTGAGAAGGAGGTAAGGTCGAACCTGAGCGCAAGACCAATGTAATTGGTGTTGTCAAGGAAATCATATCCAAGCATCAGGTTGACCCAGTGAAAACCGATCATCAGGTTGCCATTGAAAGTAGTTTTCAATTCGCCGGGTAATTGCTTAACCCCTGCATCGGCAGCTATCCCGAACGAAAACACAGGCTCAAGCTTCCTGGCGTTAGTTCCATTCCATTCTGATCTTCCGATAACGAACAATCCGCCGTTACCAATACTGAAAGCAGGCACCAGTTGCCATTCGTCTGCCTTTTCAATCCTCCCGACCGAAAAAGGGAAGGTTGAAGTAAAGTAGAACACATTTTTTGTTCGCAGGTCGGTTGGCGAAGGTGTGCCCTTGCGCTGGTAATACTTGTCAAAAGCTTTGTTTCCTGCAGTTTGGCCGTACAAGACACTGGTGGCAAGGAGTATTGCGGGCATTAAAATACATGTGATGATTTTCATTTGAATGATCTTTTCAGGCAAAGTTAGTTAAAACCAAAACATTAGAATGGATTTTATAAATTAATTAAGAGCCCTCTACGAAAAGTAATTTTGAACCACATAGGCACATAGAATCATAGGAAATCACATAGGTTTAAGCCTCATAATCAACTATGTGAAAATCTTTGTGCCCTATGTTCCTATGTGGTAAAATCATTTTTAATATTTTTCGGATTGGACTCAATTAAGAAATTCGCATTGTGTATGCTTTCGCTTAGGTTTTAGCCCTTTCTTTTCAAACCACCGTTATACAAACCCATAACACTATCCGCCTGCCTGGCTAAAAACCAAAGAGCTTATATTAAAATTCCACGCAAAGGCCGATCTGTCCGGTGAACTGACCTTGCTAATTTTGGCGATATAGATTCCGAACGGTGAAATTACTATTTCTATTTCCCGCAGATGGCGCAGATATTCGCAGAAGAGATGAAGCATTGATTTTACAATACTTTTATGTCATTATGCCGAATTATTGGTATATAACTATAAAATGAAACTTAATAAAAACCAAAGAACTCATTTGAATTCGTAATTTTTGCTTGTTCATAAGACTGGTCGGTTATTTAAATTAGGGTGAATCACATTCTAAAGTTGTTTGAATTGTTTCAAACACCATTGAACCTGCCTCAATTACAGTTGTCACCCTTTCAATTGGCATTGACTGTGACACAATTACAGTTGTCACCCTTTCAATTGACATTGTGTCTGCCTCAATTGCAGCTGGCACCCATTCAAAAGGTATTGACTGTGACGCAATGTCAGCTGGAGGGCGTTCATAGGGCATTGACGGGTATTAATAAGGCATTGATAGGGAGTCTGTTCATAAAAACTGTGTCAGTAATTTGAAACAGATATTGAAATATTGATAACTCTACAGTGGCAAAAATTGTAAGCTGTGTACTAAAAGTGCCGAGTTATCAACATTTCTACATCACAACAACAAGTAAAATGTTTTATTAATAAAATTACTGAAAATGAAAAAGAAAACATCAGAAAATTCCAGATTAGAATCAAAGGATTTTGATTTGAACGAATTTGAAAAACAAGCTATTGACAGTTTAAAACGAGAGCCACTCGAAGGAAAAGACGGGATACTAGCTCCCTTGATCAAACGGTGGATAGAAGCCAGCCTGGAAGGGGAACTGGATGCTCACCTGAAACAGGAACCAGTACCCAACCGTCGAAATGGCAAAATGGGAAAGAAATTAAAGACAGGTTTCGGGCCAGTAGATATCAGTACGCCACGCGATCGTAACTCCACCTTTGATCCCCAGATTTTACCCAAACGCCAGACAACCCTTGGAGAAGCACTGGATCATAAAGTGATTAGCATGTACTCGCACGGAATGAGTTATAACGACATCTGCACCCACCTGGATGAGTTATATGGATTAACCGTATCGCCATCTACACTAAGCGCCATTACCGACCGTGTGATTGAAGATATAAAGCAATGGCAAAGCCGGATGCTGGAAAGTGAATATCCGCTTGTTTGGCTGGATGCCATTCATTACAAAGTAAAAGATCAGGGAGCCATTGTCACCAAAGCTGTTTATTGCGTCATCGGCATCAACAGGCAAGGCGTAAAGGATCTCCTGGGGCTTTATTCGGAGAGCGCGAAATTACCCGGTTCTGGTTAAATGTACTGAGCGATTTACAAAGCCGGGGATCAAAGACATACTCATTGCTTGTATTGATAATTTAAGTGGATTTTCAAATGCCATCGAGAGTATTTTTCCACAAACAGAAATTCAGCATGTCCATCATTCATCAAATACGAAATTCCACTAAATACATAGTATCCAAAGATCATAAGCAAGTGATGAGTTACATGAAAGAAATATACCAGGCTGCCAATATTGAACAAGCTCAACAAGCACTCAAAACGATGGAGATCAACTGGAAAGAAAAGTATCCCTACATGATCAGAAGCTGGAAAAACAATTGGCCACTGCTCTCAACTTTTTATCGCTATCCAAAAGATATCAGAAGAGTAATGTATACAACAAATATCATTGAATCGTTTCACAGCCAGTTAAGAAAAATAACTAAAACAAAACGGATTTTTAGCAGTGACCAATCTTTACTTAAGCTAATATATCTGGTATATCAAAATAAGAAGGAGGGGTGGCAAAGTTCAATTAATGCATGGAAATTAACGTATTCACAAATGATGATTATTTTTGAGGACAGAATGAGTCAACCATGACACAGTTTATTAAACAGACCCTATTTTAATGAATCATAGGAGTTTGGTATGGAATTTAAATCATATTGATTTATTTAAATTTAATTGGTTGGACTTCAAATTTTATCGGATTTGTCATTAGTTCATTTTATTCCTTATGACAAGACCAGGTTAATATCAATTTATGTTGTATTTTTGAGTTATTAAAATTACTCAACATGAAATACCTGATAATGTTGCTGATCTTACCTGTAATTGCGGCAGCACAAATAAACATCAATAATAAAGCGGATACCGATAAATTATCCGCCATTTTAGATAAAGACTATTACACCCTCTTCCTCCAACACCGAAGAGACCTGGGATTCGCAGCGATATTTACCTTATAAGGAGATACGGATAAAACCCGGAGCAAAACTTAACTTGACAGCTGACTTGTTCCTTGATGAAAATGCAAAAATAGTAGTTGAGCGTGGCGGAAAGCTGTTTATCGAAGGGGGCAGGATAACCTGCTCGTGCGGAATGTGGAAAGGCATCGAGGTATGGGGTAATTCAGAGGAAGTGCAGAACCACCTGTACCAGGGTTGGGTAAAGGTGATTGGCGGAGGCACCATCGAAAACTCGCTGATGGGGATTTTTACCAACAGGATGGATGACCAGAGCGAATGGATTGCTGGATATACAGGAGGAATGATTACGGCCAGCGATGCCTATTTTATCAATAACAAAATTGCTTTGCAGTTTTTCTCCTATGGCTTCAGCAGCTTAAGCTCAGTTATCGATTGTGTATTTGAAACCAACGATTTTTACCCAGGCAGTACCAACCCGGTATATTTTATAAGTGTTAGCGGAATGCTGCAACTGAGGATCAGCAATTGTGATTTTTTGAATGAGACATCTGTTCAGTATGCTCAGCGGGGGATATACAGCAATAATTCAATACTCTGGGTGGAGGGCCGTTGCACTGAGGGGGGCGACCCGTGTACGGCATGGGATAATGGGCTGTTTCATAACCTGCAATATGGGGTTTATGCTATTGCCAACAATCCCAACAGGTATGTCAGCATCGACCATGTGGATTTCGACCTTAATTTCCGGGGACTTGTATATCAGCGGTATGACCGGAGCAAGGGTGACCTCCAATAAGTTCAATATCGATGAACCATTTCATAACAATGGGGGATATGGGATGTATCTTGATAACTCGACAGGTTACTGGATTGAGGATAACGATTTCTATCATGTGGATGAACTTACAGCAAAAGGTGTCGGGCTGATAGTGAATAATTCAGGTGAAGCGCCAAACGAAATTTACCACAACCGTTTCAGCAACCTTACTCAAGGTATATCCGCACAGAAAAATAACCGAAGCAACCCGAATATTGATCCAGAGACGGGCTTACAGATATTATGCAACGATTTTGACTTATGTACTGCCGATATTCTTATACCCAAACCGAAGCCTAATGAGGTATTGCCCCTTACCAGGGCTCCTTCAGCAGCGACCCGGAGGATATGGCAGGTAACCTGTTTTATTGGGAGAGCCTTACACCCGATAACGATTATGACGACATCAATAACCAGGGCGTGCATGTGACGTATTACTTCCCTTTAAATACATTGATATGATAATGTTGAACCTGATAGATTATACTCATGAACCTCCTTATAATACGGTGACATTAATTAGTAAACAGTCGATTTACCACCTCCTGATGATGGACACCTGAAAACGGCTGCCCTTCACATATTGAAACAGGAGTGGTGGCGGAGGCGAAGAAGTTCAGATGAACTTAAGGGAAAAATGGCAGAATCGCAACAGAAGATCGATTCGACCCAAAGCCTGCTGGCGATGCTGATTGACGGGGGGAATACCGAAGCCATGCAGGAAGAAGTGGAATACAGCTTTCCAGCCCGAAGCTATGGCGATCTATACCGAGCTGATTGATAAATCGCCTTACCTTTCGGATACGGTTGTAAGTACTGCCATCGAAAAAGAAAAGGTGCTGCCCGGCGCTATGATACGCGATGTGATGGTAGCCAATCCGCATACAGCCAAAAACGACGAACTGATAAACAAGCTGATGAACGCTGGACACCATTGCCCGAATATATGAAGGAGCAGATATTGCAAGGTAAGAACATCGTGTCGGTAATGGAGAAGACAGAATCGAGACTGACAGGATTCATGCTCGATAAATCGAGGGCGATGAATGCGCTGGCAAGGAATTTCAGGAACGATTCGGTGGCGGGGGTAGATAGCCTGGCATGCTTGTACGCTGTCGGATAACAGCATGGAATCAAAGTACAGACTGGCGTTTCTTGAGCAGGGAACAGGGGGCGTGGAGCATGGGGATGACAACCCTGAAACAGTATTCCATTACAATTTGAGTTGAGCGCTGAACAGCAGGCCGAACATGAAAAACTGGTGGAATATTATTCGTTGCTTGCTTCGCTCGGCGATTCGTTACCCGACAGTACCGGTGTGCAGCAACTTACAGGCATTATGGAATCGGAAAAAGGAGCCGCTTCGATGTATGCGCTTAATATGCTGATCGATTTGGGTGAAGTGGAATATGACGAACCGATAGACATGCCCGATATGCTGAAGTCAGCTTCGGCTACCGGTTCGTTTACAAGCCTAAACAGTGATTATTCCATTGAGCCACATGCTGCTTAAAGTAATGCCAAACCCTGCTTCGGATTATGTAATCGTTGAATATGAACTTGAAGTGCCGAGAGTTCGGCTTTAATAGAAATAACCGATTTAACAGGTAAACCGGTTCAATCTGTTCAGGCTGTAAACCTGAAAGACCAGTTGACGATAGATACCCGCAACTGGAAACCGGGCAACTACATTGTCTCGCTGAAAATAAACGGAAAGGCAAAAGAAACCGTGAAATTCACTATAACTGACTAATAATCTTTTACCGGAAAGGAATTCATTGGTATTATTCAACCAATGAATTCCATGCCGGTTCTTAATAAATCTTATTTATGAAAACAACAACAGACATTAATTATACTTAATACTGATTTTTAAGCCTATTCTCTATATGCCCAAATTACAGATTGGGAAGTGCATATTGGCCTTTCAAACAGAGATGAAGATGCAATGATGTAATAGAGTATTATGATAAAGGATATTATATTGAAGGAGGATATGATATTTTGATCACTGGAATGGATGGAAAATAAAAACAAATATTAATGGAACATTATTATGGGATAAAACACTTCATACATAATACTATATGAAATAGGAGGCAGGAGCCAGCTGCTTATGGATGATGAAGGAAATAGATATATTGCAGGATTAAAGATGGTTAATAATGACCTGGCCATTTGTCATCAAAGTTCAATCCTGTGGGGAGAAAGTATGGTGTAAAATAATTGCAGATGATCAATTGCATGAATGGAAGTGTCGATGGATATTATTAATAAATGAAAACAATGAAATAATTGTACTTAGTAATTATATGAGCATTCTAAGGGGAAATTCAAATATTTCTTGAATGCTTTGATAAGGATGGAGAGTATCTTTGGAAAAAACATTATGCCCGGCAGGAAGATTATCCCTGGATAGATGTACCGGTAGCTTATGACCTGATGGAGCACAACCATGAATATTATATTTCAGGTTATTGCTACTGGCCTTTCCCAAGTGATACAACACATTATTTATCAGCGGCCGCTTTTTATTGGAATTGATAGCTTGTTTAATGAAAAGTGGATATTACCTTTTTATGCGCTTGATTCGGTTTTTGGTAAAGCTTATTACTCAATTCCAATAAATGATTCGATTATTTTAGGGGCTGGAATCAGACGTTATGGTGGAAATATCGATAATTCTTTACTCGCAATTTTATAATATTAATGGTGAAGAAGTAGGCTTAAGTGAAATATTTAATGAGCAAATCGGTCCTGATATTCACAGTAATCATATAAGAGATATTGAAAAAATAAACGATACATTTATTTATTGCAGTTGCATCTTTTGGTAGCGATTATAATTATAATCCAGTTGGCGAATTTGTGATTGATACATGCAGGTAATCTTTATAATTATTTTTCTCAGACCAAATGTCTATGGTCTCCGCAAGTCTTATAAAATCTTCAGATAATTATTTTGTAATTGCATCAACTATTACTGAACCAAACAATGATAAAAACATTTATCTTTATAAAATAGACGAAAACCTCGAGCTTGTCCCTTTCGATACCAACACCTACACTTACGACAGCCTCTGCCCGGAGCCGATACAATCGGGCACGATTGATTTGTCGGATTGCATGGTGTGGACAGGCACAGAGGAAATACCTTCGCCGGAGGAATACTATTCTTTTATCGCTACCATACCCATAACCGCTTACCCCAACCCTGCCGAAACGGAGATCACCCTTGCCTTTGAAAACACGGAGCACCACAGCAACATGCTGCTGGAGTGCTACAACATATACGGGCAAAAGGTTCACAGCGAAAAGATATGGAATGGGCAGCAGCAGACGAGGCTGGATGTGAGCGGGTGGGGAAGGGGCTGTATTTGGCGGTGGTAAAGAGCAATGGGAAAGTAGCGGGAACGGGGAGGTTTGTGAGGAAATAGAAGGTATAGGGATATAAAGGTATAGGGTTTTTGCTGGATTCCGGATAAATCCTGACGGATTTTCCGGAATGCCTTGCAGAACGAAAAGCATTCCTCGCAAGCAGGAATCCAGTGTTTAGATCGTTATGGATTCCTGATAAATCCTATCGGTTTCCTGACAAAACCTACCGGTTTTTCCGGAATACCTTCATCACGGAATGTGCTTTCCGCGCAATGCCGTCGTCCAGATAATGAACAGTTAATACATGAATTACCTGCAGTTATGAGTAGCAGCAGGGCGAATGGTGTGTTCTGTCTGATTAAGTTTTCACGTTTGCTCCTGGAACAACCGGCATCCAAAACCATATCTATTTTGCTAAAATTTTATCAGCCTCAGCCTTAGCTTTATTTTTGATGATTTCGGCTTCCTGCCTGGCTTTTTCAACGACATTATTCGCCTGCTTGTCAGCTTCGGTGGTAAGCGCCGTAGCTTTTTTGTCGGCTTCTTTCCTTATGCCCTTGGCGGTTTCTTTGGCGGCAACTTCCGCAATCATTCCTTTCTTTTTGCCTTCGGCTTCTACTTTACTGGCCTGCACATCGGCTTCATCCCTCAGTTTTTTTGCTCCATCGGCTGCAGTTTTACGGATATTATCGGCTTGTTTCTGTGCTTCCGAGATCAGCTTTTGCGCTGACTTTTCGGCGTCATCAATCAGCTTCTGGGCTTGTGCTTTTGCATCTTCTTTAACCTCTTCAACTTTCTTTTCGATTTCCTGTTTTACCTGTTCCTTAACGTCTTCAACCAGGCTTTTGCCGGCTTCTTTCAATCCGGTTTTAATGGTCGGATTGGTAATCGTACCACCGATAAGAATATCGAGCGAAACGGTTTCGCCAAGGCTGAAATCGGCACCCTTAGCATTGGCCTGGCTCACAAGTCCTTCAAGCACATTATTGGCTGCCGAACCGAACTCCTTGCGGGGGATGTTCAGGTTCATTACGTAATCGATGGATTGATCAAGGGCAGTCCAGCCTCCGATATTTGCAGTATAATTGGAATATTTTACATCAAACGGCTTCACCATTATCTTCCCATCCACAAACTCAAACTGCATCAGGATTTTTGAAATATCCATCTTTTTAAGTTCACTGATTTTTAAAGCATCGGCGATTTTTTCGAGTGTGTTGACTCCCGTGATGCTTATTGGTCCTGTCGAAAGTTCACCTGCTCCTCCAAGCGATTCATAAACAGGCATCATTTGGTTGTCAAGCCCTGACTTGAGGTTAAGTTTGGCTGAGAAAAGCCCGTTGATTTTTTGCGCAATAGGGGCATAGGTCTTTATAATTTCAAAAGACTGATATGCAGACTGAATGTCGATATTTTTAATATTCAGTCCAAAGTCGAATTCAGGTTTATCCTTAATTGCTGTATTGTACATACCATTCATCACCATTCCGCCTTTAAGAAGGTTCATGCTGAGGTTGGCCAGTTCGAGTTTCTTATCCCTGATCCTGAGCAATCCATTGACGTCCTCCATATTGATGTTGTCGTAGATCAGCCTGTCGAAGGTTGCAGCCATTTCGAAATCAATATTGCCGGGAATTTCAATTATTGCCATTGTGGCTGTATCGGCGGTTTGCGATTGAACATCATCTTCAGATTCGGGTATAGCGTATTAAGATCAAAATAGCGTGAAGTCGTTTTCAGGTTTCCCTTCAATATTTCATCCTTTAAAGCATAGGCAAGGTAATTGGTCAGTTGCCCTTGCGCGCTGAAATCATTTTTTCCAATGTTCGATTTAAAAGAAACGAGATTCAGTGAGGCTGGAGAAAAGTCGAGCCGTGCAGTTTCTATTTGAACCGGATCACTCACCATTTCTCCGGAATACCTGAAGTCATTTACCTGCGCAGTACCTTTAGCAACAAAATTTTCGTATTGTTCATTTTCAATCGCAGAGAGCTTTCCTTTAAGTGTGACATCGAAAATAAAGGATCCGGTCATTTTTTCGTTTTCTTCCAGGGGATAAAACTCGGAAATACCAGCAAGATCAAAGTTTCCCCTGATCATACCGTCAATTTCAGGGTCAGAAACCGGAGTCTTAATCACCATCCGCATATCGACAGGGTCGTTGCCCAATTCAATGTGCAAGGTTTCAATATCAATGACTGTATTGTCGGCAGCACCTCCGGAACTTGAAATTTTCGATTCTATCCTGATATTGGTAACTGCTTTCGGCAGATCCGGATATTTGAACATGGCGTCGCTTACCGAAAGGTTGAGCAGGAAAGAAGGCAGGCTGGTCTCTGTATAAAGTCCTTTCGCAAATCCATCGAGTTTAATATTGCCTTTGGTTTGAATATTTGCAAAATCCTTTGCATAAAGGGCAGGAACCAATGAGAGTATGTTTTTGAAATCGGTTTTTGGAGCTGTAAAAGTAAAGTCGAGTTTGTAATCCTCTCCAACAAATGCAAACGATCCATCGAAATTTAAAACCAATTCATTCAACTTCAGTTCATTTTCTTTCAGGGTATAAATCTCATTTTTGAGGTCGGCATCAATATCTGCTTTGTAATCAACGCGGGTATTTGAAAAGTACCTGATGCCGTCGTAGTCGAGATCAAACCGGTCGATAATTGTGGAGGTTTTCAGAGTAGTAAAATCCTCTGTCATATCTCCTGAAAGATTATGATTCATTCCTTTCAAAACAGCCCTGACCGGCATTGAGGCATCATCATATATGATATTACCGTTCTCTATTTCCACTTGTTTTAAAGTTAGTTTGAATGGAGTAGCTTCTTCAGTCGTCGTGGTTTTGGCTGTTTCTTCCTCAGCAGGAGCAATGTCGTAGTTTGTCTTTCCATTGTCCAGTATCCTTATGAAAACGTTCGGATTCAAAAGGCCTATTTTCTTTATTTCATAATTGCTGCCGGAAATTACGCTCATTAGATCGATGGTTACCTCCAGCTTTTCAATATCGGCAAGAGTGTCTTTTTCAAACTCATTAATGCCAACTACGGTAAGATCTTTTATGGCTAACGTGAAATCGGGAAAACTGCGCAGTAATGACAGGCTGACGTCAGCAAAATCGACTTTGGCAGCAATGTTCTTGTTTATTTCCTTTTTGGCAAGTTCAACAATCTTTCCTTTGAAAATGAATGGCAGCAAAATGGCCAAAACAATGATCAGGGCGATCAGGATACCGATGATTTTTAAGGTTAATTTCATGATGTATAGTGTTTTTTATTATTCTTTAACGATAGTTTTGCAAAATTAAGATAAACCGGGATATTTTTATACGCAATACAATTTCAGCTTTTCATAGATGAAGTCTCAATTGCAATGCTAAAGGCGCGATCTGTTCTTTACCCGGATAAGTTTTGCTGATTTTAAAATAAAGTCAGGAGCGAATATCTTTGGAATTATATTCCTGAGACTCTTCCCAATAAAAGGTGATCGGCGATGACCAGAGCAGCCATGGCCTCAACTATCGGAACTGCACGGGGAACTACGCATACGTCATGTCGGCCGGGGGTATGAATAAATTTGTGCTCTCCATTTTTATCAAGGACATCCTGTCCGGCCATGAGGCTAGCAACCGGTTTGAAGGCAACCCTGAAATAAATATCCTGTCCGTTTGATATTCCGCCCTGAATACCGCCGCTATTATTTGTTTTGGTTTCAATTTTCCCGTTTTCATTCGTGAAAAGGTCATTGTGCTCTGAGCCTAACATAGAAGCGCCTGCGAAACCGCTGCCATATTCAAAACCGTGCACAGCATTGATGCTCAGCATTGCTTTTCCAAGTTCAGCATGGAGTTTGTCAAATACAGGTTCACCCAATCCTGCTGGAACACCTGCTAATAATACATTGGATTATTCCGCCCGTGGAATCTCCTTTATTCTTTTAACTGTTTAATCAATTCTTCCATTTTCCAGCTCGCTTCAGGATCGGGACAGCGAACCGGCGAGTGTTCAGTTTGAGTAAGATCGTATTTCTGGTAGTCCTGCTCCAAAGCGATATTTCCGATTTGTGAGACAAAAGCAGAAATGGTAATTCCTTTCTCCCTGATAAACAGTTTAGCAATTGCACCTGCGGCAACCCTGCAGGCTGTTTCTCTGGCAGATGATCGTCCGCCGCCGCGATAATCACGGAATCCATACTTCTGATCGTAGGTGTAATCTGCATGAGACGGCCTGTAAAGATCTTTTAAATGATCATAGTCCTCCGGATGCTGATCTTTATTCCAAATGATAAAGCCGATGGGTGTTCCGGTGGACTTTCCTTCAAAAATACCTGAAAGAATTTCAATTTTATCTTCTTCGCTTCGGGGTGATGTCATCGGCGATTGTCCTGGACGGCGACGATCAAGCTCCTGTTGGATGAAACCTGTATTGATATTCAAACCGGCAGGGCACCCATCAATGATGCCGCCAATGGCTTTTCCATGCGATTCCCCGAAAGTGGAGACTTTGAAAATATGACCAAAAGTGTTTCCTGCCATAAGACTTTTTTACTCTTGAGATTTTATCCTTCCGTTAACTGAAATCATTTGACAATAATAAAACCAAATTAATTGGTAATGACATCAAATGCATTCGGGGCAACAGTGACCATTACCTGGTTTTTATTTTGACTTAATTCAGAACCAAAGTTTGAATTTAGCCCGGTATTAGAAAACCAATCCGGGATAGTCAGAGTGACTGATTTTGGTTCATCGCTCTTATTGAACACCACAATAGCTATCCTGTCAAAATATGTCCTTATGAAGGCAAAGGTCGTCTGGTCGGCAATAAGCAAATGGTAATCTCCGAAAGTGAGTGGAAGCTTCTCCCGGCGAAGATGAACCAGCTTTTTAGTGATCTCCCTGGTTTGTTGTTCCTCAAGTGTCAAATCTTCAAATTTCATCATCCTCCGGTTATCGGGATCATTGGCTCCCGGTATTCCGATCTCATCACCATAATAAATGGTTGGAATCCCCGGTATTGTCATGTTAAATGCTGTAAAGCATTGCAGTTTTTTATATCCAACAGGGTCGCCAACACCGATCTCTCTTTTCCAGCCAGCCATTTTAGCATTCTCATTGAATTTAAGATCCCCGCCTGCTAGAGAAATGAACCTTGATTTATCCTGGTTGCCTGTAATGTACCCCATCAGGTTGTGATATCCATAATAATCGAGACTTTCCTGCAGCGAGCCTGCAAGCTTGGTAAAAGGCTCGCCATCTTTTGCAAATACAAGGCATGCCTGGTCGTATATTCCGAAGTCAAACTGAGCATCCATCATCCCTGTGCTTATATAACTGCCGATCAGTTCGCGGTTGCCATAGGTTTCGCCAACCTGATAAATGCGCTTATTCTGAGGAATAATAACATTTTCCCTGAGTTTTTTTGTCAGCATCCGCCAGAAGATTTCAGAAATATGTTTGGTGGCATCATGCCTGAATCCGTCCATGTTGTAATTTTTAATCCAGTAAAGGGCGGAATCAGTCATTACCTCGCAGATTTCCGGTCTTGTCAGGTCGAAAGTGGGAAGGAACTTGTCGAACCAGGTTGTGAGACGGTATTCATCCCACCTTTCTGTGTTCATCGATCCGTCAGGCAGGTAAAGGTCGGTTGCCCACTCAGGGTGATTTTTATATGCCGGATGAAGCTCATGAACATGATGCGCAACATAATCGAGAATAATATTGATATTGTTTTTATGGGCTGTCCCGATCAGTTCCTTCAGTTCCTCATCCGTCCCGAAACGAAAATCGACCTGAGAGGATGAAATGGGCCAGTATCCATGATAACCCGAAAATTTTGTAGGCGGGTCCGGCCAGAAACCATAAGCTTCCAAAGGATTTTGTGTTATCGGGGACAGCCAGATGGTATTGATACCAAGTTCGGAAAAATAACCGTCTTCTATCTTTTGTGTTATTCCTGCGAGGTCACCACCGTAGTAATTTACTTTTGGGAGGATTTCCGGGTCATCCACCTTCCGGTCATTGGCTTTATTGCCATTGTTGAAACGGTCGATCATCATGAAATAAAATACGGTGGCTTCCCAGTCTTCTCTTGTAATATCTTTTTCCGAATTAAGGACAGTTCCCTTTTCCAGCGGGATCAGCAAATCGTTGGAAATACCAAATCGATTTTCAGCCCAGATTCTGAGCCATGACCTTTTCATTTTTGCAGCAGCCTTTGGGATCGAAACTATCAGCATGTTTTTTTCGATTATCAGACGGGAGGCTGGTATCCGGTAATTTTGCCAGAAAACAATAAGGTTATCAGCGTTTTTGGCGATATTAATAGCAACGGCTCTGTCTTCGAATGATTTTGTAGTGAGCACAGGAAGTAATGGTCCGGTATTTTCACCAACCTGCAGTAAAGAATTGAACCCCCCGTTATTGTTATCAACGGAATCGGGATTGTTAGGATCGAGCTGCCATTTATCATCAAGAACAAGCTGATACTGGTATTTTCCGGGGAAGAGTTCGAGGCTGATCCGCCATTTGCCGTTAACCAGTTCCATCGGACTTGCCTTGGGATTCCAGCCATTTATCTCACCTGCAACATTTACATGTTTATAGATTTCCTTTTGTGGGTCGAACTGAAAGGTAAAATTGATCTTTGTGGACTTTTTGACTAATATGGAATATGGAAATCCAGATGACCAAACATCAATAACCATCAGATTTGGAATATCCGAAACTGATGGTTCCAATTGCAGAATTTTTTTGTCCGGGGTAAGCATCCCAGAGAGATGTTTGGGCAGGGTTACCGAATCGATTTCGCTTGTTTCAGTGAAATAATCCTCCATTATGATTTCCGTTTTACCCTGGTTTAATCTTATCGGGGTGGCCAATCCTGTGATATCTGAATTCTCCGGGTATTGAACCTCTGATTCACCGCATGAAACTAATAAGACAGGGGCTAAAAAGTATA
Organism: uncultured Bacteroidales bacterium; assembly: GCA_963708435.1. Classification (GTDB taxonomy): domain Bacteria; phylum Bacteroidota; class Bacteroidia; order Bacteroidales; family JAADJA01; genus JAADJA01. The sequence goes on along the minus strand of CAVPSZ010000017.1, from coordinate 23,583 downwards.
GTAGTCTTTTCATAATGCTTAACGTATGATTAATTTCGCTTTCATTCCTTTTTCATTAACCACCAAGTAAAGACCTGGCTTAAGACCCTCGGTTGAAATCCTGTTTGTGTCAAAAAGCTCCAAAATCAAATTACCTGTGCAATCAAATACTTTTAAATTCATCGGTTCCTCAAAATAAACCGGATTACCTGCAACCGGATTGGGGTGCAGGATGAGAAGGGATTCATTTTTATACTCATCAACATTAGCTCCGCTTGTATTGCTGAATCCGGGAGTTATTACAGAATAGTATTTCCATTCAGAACCGCCGTCAGGATCGCGACCCAGGGAAATATCGGCTGCCTGAGCCGCAAAAACTACCGTATCGATCGGATAAAATCCGGTGGATTCCGAATCGTATATTCCGATTTCATCTCCCTCCTCCTTCAGCTTGAAATTGGTATGTTTAATGCCCTGTTCAGGATCATCATCCGCCCAGAAGAAAATGAAGCCACCCGGCTGAAGGGTAATATCCGGCATCGGCCATTTATCAGGATTGTCAGGGTTATCAGAAAGGAATTTATCACCCAGCCATACCGGAATATCGTCACCATTAAACAATTCAATCCAGTCATCATATTCGCCGAATTCATCCGCAAAAGCCCCATCGTTTGAAGCCATGAATTCATTAATGTAGAGTTCCGGATCAGTGGAAGGAAACAGGTTAAGTTCTACCGGATCGCATGGTTTTATCGAATTATAACCGAAATTATCTGTAACCGAAACCTGGAATTCAAGTGAAGTGGAATTAGTGATCCCGCTTATTGTTCCGCCATAAATTTTATCTCCTTCCTCTCCATCGTCATGCTCACCATCGTCGTACATATACATGAACTGGAGGATGCCATTATTCAGCCTATAGATCAGCTTTACCTCGGGCGTTTCATCCTCATCTTCGGCATAAGCGGTAACCGTGAAATCCTGCCCCGGCAGAAATGCTGAATGACTGATATACTTTATTACCGGCTTAATGTCGGCAGGTTCAATCTGGCTTAGGCTGCTGCTGTCTCTGATGTGAACATAAGGCTTTAGTCCGTAATCGACGTGGCCACCCAGCGCTGATGTATAAGAATTGAGAAAATCACTATAGGTGTACCCATAATCAAGCGGATAATAAGGATCGTTGATCACATAAGGAGCGATTTTATCCCTGGTTGCATCGATTAAGGGATACAACTCTTCCTCTGAAGCAAAGGTGGTCGTCAGCATATTAAGATAATAAGTAAACTGATCCTTCAGTTCGGGAATGGCCATGATGCGAGTGTACAAAGGCCTAACATCATCGCCGTGCTGTTCCCAATCGTAAATATCTCTTGTTCCCCAGTCCCTGTCGATCCAGTCTATACCGAAAGTGTTATCGAGATCATAGGGAATGTATTCAAATTTTCCGGTTTCCGTGTTATGGTATAGATAGAAGTTGTTCTTATTATAAATATAACCATCCCAGTTGCCGGTAAAAATATCTGCTGCTACGATCTTAAGGTAATCGTAAAGATTGAATACCTTATCCATTTCACATATAAACTGGTTGTCGGGGGTGTTATTCAGAACATCGATAAAATGGGCAATGTCGGAATAATCATCTTCTTCGACATTGGTCCGGAGATCATAAACACGCCGGCTGCCGATCGTCAGTTTGTAAAATTCGGGATCCTGTCCTAAATAATCCAGATCGGCTGGCCAGAGGCATTTATAAAGGTTTCCATCCTTGTTGCCGAACCTTGAATCCACGAATTCCTCATCGATGTGTTCTGTGTTTATATAAAGGCCGTAATAGTTATTATTGATGTAAACCTGAACATGGTTAGACCGGGGCGCAGGGATTTCATTTTTACTGAGCAGATCCCAGCAGAGCTTGGCCCTGACGATGGATGGATCATTATGCTCACCGTTGAGGTTCAGCTTTTCAAGGCCGTGCCATTTTCTTCCCGGTTCGAAAGTGTTAAATGAAACCTTGAAGGATTTCTTTTGCGAATACCTTGAAGTATTTCCCCTTAAGCGGAAACCGATGTTTTCTATTGTGTCCCGGATAGTTTCATTGTCGAAAACAAAGGTAGCATGAAACTCCTGGTAGCTTTCCACATTTTCATAAATCCACTGGAGGGTGTCGGGATGAATAAAAATATCGACGCGCGGAACTACATCGTCTTTAAATACCGGTTCATAATCAGGAAATACGGGCTGCCCATTCAGGTAAAAAGGAAATATGATCAAACCGGCAAGTAAGTTTCTGTAGTGCATCATCTAATGATTTAGGCTTCAAAATTAATAAATTCAGGCCAGACAACAGCAAATGTAATCTGCTTTGGATTTTAAAGAATCTAATAATTTTATGGCTGGTTATAAAAGAAAGCCCACGCCATTTAGTTTATTTCGGATGAGATTCTTCTTCATGGTTCTCAAATAAAACTTTCAGGGATGGTCTATTTTCACGGATGTCATGGTCAAAGAACCTGCAACAGCTTTATCATTGAAAAAGGAGATTTTATCATTTTTTTCTTTTAGGGCAAGTATGTATAACAAAGGCAGAAAATGCTCTGGTATCGGAATAGAAAGTTGAAAAGCCTTGCCCTGTCCCCGGTATTCGATCAGAGGTTCATGATTATCGTGCAGAATATAGTTTTTTATCTCCTCATTTGCTTCCAATGCCCAGTCATAACCAAAGCCGATCTCATCGATTCTGTCCCATGCGAGCATTCCCAGGTTATGCACTATATTGCCACTGCCGATCACAAGAACACCCTTTTCTCTCAGGGGTTTTAATTCTTTTGCAAGTTCATAGTGATAACCGGGAAGCTGATAGCGGTCCAAGCTCATTTGTATAACAGGTATTGTGGCATCAGGATAAAAATGCCTGAGGATGCTCCATGTCCCGTGATCTAATCCCCATTGATAATCCAGTCTCACCTGTGTTTTTCCGATCATCGAAATGATCCAGTCAGCCAGCTGAGGATTTCCGGGAGCAGGGTATGCTATTTCGTACAACGCTTTAGGGAATCCGCTGAAATCATGAATGGTTGCAGGCCGCTCCATTGCCGTCACCAAAGTCCCATGGGTTTCCCAGTGCGCCGAAATGCAAAGGACGGCCTCTGGCTTCGGAATCTCACCTGCAATTACTCTGAACCCTTCGACGAATTCGTTTTCTTCGATGGCATTCATTGGGCTTCCGTGCCCGACAAAAAGAATAGGCATCCGTTTCAGTTCTGAGCCGTAGAATGTTGTTTTATTTGTTCCACCATGGTCCCTTTGGTCGGTCATAATTTAATCAATTATTCTGATAATCCAAAAAAATACTCTCTTTTCCGGCTGAATTGATCACGCGTTATCTTTTTTACGTGCCAGCTTTTCAACGATAAAACTCGCTAAAAAAGCTTCCAGCAAACTTAGCGGAACTGCGAAAGTCAATATGCCAAAGGGAAGGACACCCATATTACCGGTCACGAGCCACATCATCACAAAACCGGTAAACCAGGAAAGAAGAGTGGTTTGGAGTAAATTAAATTTCCTTGAAAGGAAGTAAATCACTATGGCCAAACATAGCGACCAGATGCCCCAAACAGCGCCATTGATTGGTTCGGAAGGGAATACCATACCGAGACCTGCGTAATGTTCTTCCCAGTATGTCTTTAGAAGGAATTGATTTCTGACAAATTCGGAAACACTGATCCAAAGGGTTGCCAATAAAATGGCAGCAATTGCTTTTTTCATTTTATTATCAATTTATGTTTTAACTTTTTCTATTGATATATTGAAGAAAATGGCTATTTGTCCATTTTAGGCATCTGCAAACCGATATCCCAGCAACTTACCAATGGTAAATTGTATAAGTAAGATCCCGAAATTTACAGAAAGCTAGTTGTTCTTTATGGCATTTTGTACCTGGTAGGTATTAATATCTTTAAGGATATTGGTTGCTTCAAGCAGGTATATGTCCTTTTTAAGATTTAATATCCATGCATCCCATCTGGCTGATTTGGCTGTGTCGGATTGAATTCCTGTGAGATCGGATTGCAGGATTCCGATAGACAGATCAAGCACATCTTTGCCAATCCTGTCATATTTCTTTCCTTCTATTTCCCTTTTCTCCAGGTCGTCCGTATATTTATCATAATTGAGTGAAACGAGTGTGTTGTCGCGCATCTCTTCGAGCCGTTTACCATTCTCTTCAACCAGGTTAAAGAGGGAATCATTTTTAATTCTTTTTTCGCTGATGGTCGATATATAGTTTTTATCGAATGACAGATCCCAGGTACTGTAAGTTACCGGGGAAATTTCATCCCAGGGCAGGGCATATTCCTGCGATGATTCGCTGAAATCCATGTAATTATAGTAATCGGGCATGATAATATCCGGAACAACCCCTTTCCGTTGGGTTGCACCTCCGTTGATACGGTAAAATTTCTGAACAGTCATTTTTAGCGAACCCAGTTCCTCCATATCGGCAGGTTTCTTTGGAACCATCCGGTCAAGTTCTGTAAAATTCTGAACCGTTCCCTTCCCGAAAGTCGCTTCACCGCCTATAATGATGGCGCGGTTGTAATCCTGCATGGCAGCGGCAAATATTTCGGAGGCTGACGCGCTGATGGCATTAACCATCACTACAAGCGGCCCGTCATATTGGATTTCGGGGTCGGTATCTTTATGAATCTTTTTCAATCCCTTGCTTCCAACCGACTGGACAACGGGACCCTCTTTAATAAATAATCCTGCTATCTTTACAACATCCTCAAGCGAGCCGCCTCCGTCGTCCCTCAGGTCAAATATGAGGCCAGTGATATTCTCCTTTTTAAGTTTTTCAATCTCTGTTTTGACGTCGGTGTAGCAATTGCGTCCATTCGGATTTCCGAAATCAACATAAAAGGACGGAAGTTTCAAATACCCGTATTTTTTTCCCGTCTTCGGATCATCGATAATCGCTGATTTCGCATAAGTATCTTCGAGTACCACCACATCCCTGATAAGAGAAATTTCTTTGATGGTCCCGTCGATTTTCTTAATGTTCAGCCTGACCTTGGTCCCTTTCTTTCCCCTTACCAGTTGAACAGCTTCGTCGAGGCGCATATCCACCACATCGACAAATTCTTCATCACCCTGAGCTACTTTGAGAATGATATCGCCGGCTTCGAGTTCGCCATCCTTCCAGGAAGGGCTTCCGGGTACAATATTGGCGACCTCTATGTAGGAATCCTTTTGGGTAAGTTGTGCACCAATGCCTTCCAGCTGACCTGAAAACCTGATGTCGAAATTTTCTTTATCCTTTGGTGGAAAATATTCCGTATGGGGATCAAAAACTTCGACCAGTGAATTGAGATACACACTGAGGTGATCATTCATAGTTTGCTGAGACAATCTGTGAAAATAATCGTTATAACGCTTCAGAATTTTCTCACGTGCTTTTGCTTCCAGATCGGCCATGCTTTTCATCTTTACAGTATCGCTTTTTTCAGCAGCTTTTTTCTGATCATCGGCCATATCATGCAATGCCGTCAGGGTTTCATATTTTAGAATGCCCATCCACCTTGCTTTCAGTGCTTTTGAATCTGTTGCGAAATCAATCTTTTCGGGATCAATTTCGATTGTCTCGCTAGTGCTGAAATCGAAAGGTTTGCTCAGGATGTCTTTATAGATAATGGCTGATTCCCCGGTTCGTTTGTTAATCGTTGCAACGGCAAGTTCGAAAAACCTGAAATCGATATTATTCATTGCATCGTCGAGTTCATTTTTATATTCCGATAATTTTTTGATGTCTTCCTGCAATAAAAACCGTTTACCAAAATCGATCCTTTCGATATAGATTTTGAAAGCTTTTTGAGAAAACGCATCATCTACTTTGGCTGGGCTATAATGCCCGTTGCTAATGGCAAACGACATTACTTTTAGAAGGATTTCCCTTCTCAGATCATCAGAAGAATTCTGGGATGCAATGAATAAAATGCTCGAAACACTGATCAGTAATAAAAGACCGGCAATTTTAATATATCTTGATTTCATGTGTTTATTTTTTTATTTTTAATATTAAGGTCACATAGCTTGTCCCGCAAAAATCGGGAGAATGCCCATAAATAACGTTCAGGGTCTGTATAAACATTGTTCTTGAGAGCATCTCATAAAATGTTATGATAAAAATAAAACGTAAAAGTATGGATATACTTCTATTAAATACGCCTGAAAACGTTAAATGTTGTTAATATACTGGAAAATAAATGTATCTTAACTATACATCGATATTTGCGTACTTTGCATTTTTCTCAATGAATTCGCGTCTCGGAGGAACTTCATCGCCCATAAGCATGGAGAATATCCTGTCGGCTTCCGTGCCATTTTCGATGGTAGTCTGTCTGAGGGTGCGGAATTCGGGATTCATGGTTGTCATCCAAAGCTGCTCGGCATTCATTTCACCCAAGACCTTTGTATCGCTGGATGTGGATTCCTTTATCAGAACCGTTATCAGAAAACTCCGCGATGATGGCCTGCCGTTCTTCTTCGGTCCAGCAGTATTTTTCCTTGTTCCCTTTTTTGATAAGGTACAAGGGAGGAGTGGCAATATAAACATGCCCGTTTTCGATAAGGTCTTTCATATACCGGAAAAAGAATGTAAGCAGCAATGTGGCGATGTGGCTGCCGTCGATATCCGCATCGGTCATAATGATGACTTTATGATACCTGAGTTTTTCCAGGTTGAGCGCCTTGCTGTCTTCTTCGGTACCAATGGAAATACCCAGAGCAGTGAACATATTCCTGATTTCTTCATTTTCAAAAACCCGGTGCTGCATTGCTTTTTCCACATTTAAAATTTTACCCCGCAAAGGAAGAATCGCCTGAAATTTCCTGTCTCGTCCTTGTTTAGCAGTTCCTCCTGCCGAATCTCCCTCAACCAGATAAATTTCGCACATGCCGGGGTCTTTTTCCGAACAATCAGCTAGTTTGCCGGGAAGTCCGGAACCGGTAAGAACATTTTTCCGCTGCACCAGTTCCCTTGCTTTACGTGCAGCATGGCGTGCAGTGGCAGCTAAGATTACTTTGTTCACGATGGTTCTTGCTTCTTTCGGATGTTCTTCAAGGTAGTAGGATAAATGTTCGCTTACCATTTGATCAACGGTCCCCATAATATCGGAATTTCCCAGTTTGGTTTTCGTTTGCCCTTCGAACTGCGGCTCCTGAACCTTCACTGAAATAATGGCGGTGAGTCCTTCACGAAAGTCATCACCGTTAATATCAAACTTCAGTTTCGAAAGCATCCCTGATTTTTCAGCATAGCTTTTTAATGTCCGTGTTAATCCCCTCCGGAATCCCGACAAATGAGTTCCCCCTTCATGGGTATTGATATTATTGACATAAGAATGAATGTTTTCAGAGAAAGAGGTATTGTATTGCATTGCTATTTCAACCGGTACTCCGTTTTTTTCACCTTCGATACAGATAGGATCCGGCATCAGCTTTTCGCGGGTTTCATCGAGATAATTAATGAAATCCTTCAATCCCTCATTAGACATATAGGAATTGGTCAAGAGATTTCCTGTTTCATCTTTTTCCCGTTCATCAGTTATTTTCAGGGTAATTCCTTTGTTCAAAAAGGCAAGTTCTCTTAGCCGTGATGAAAGTATTTCATAGCTATATTCAAGGGTTGTAAATATTGAACCATCAGGGATAAAGGTGACCTCTGTCCCGGTTTTGGAAGACTCACCAATAACCTTTACATCGTATTGCGGTTTACCCTTGACATATTCCTGTACAAAAATTTTACCCTCCCGGTGAACCGTAACCTTCAGATGATCGGACAGAGCATTGACACAGGATACCCCGACACCATGCAATCCACCTGAAACTTTATAAGATCCTTTATCGAATTTACCCCCGGCATGAAGCACCGTCATAACGACTTCAAGCGCCGATTTGTTTTCTTTTTCATGAAGGCCGGTCGGGATTCCCCGTCCGTTGTCGGTAACGGTAACTGAATTGTTGGGATGAATTATCACTGAAATTGTATCGCAAAATCCCACAAGCGCTTCGTCAATAGAATTGTCTACTACTTCATAAACAAGATGATGTAATCCTCTGGAACTAACATCTCCAATGTACATGGCAGGCCTTTTCCTTACTGCTTCAAGCCCTTCGAGTACCTGTATATTACTGGCATTGTAATTTTCATTTGCAAATTTATTTTTTTCCTCAACAGTCATAATCAATGAATTAAAAAAGATTTTTTAAACGGGTGCAAAAGTAAGATAATTAAATGAATTTCAATATGCTAAATCAATTAGATTTAATGGTTTTTTATTAACAATTTTTTATTAACTGACCTATCATTAAGCCCTGAAAATTTTCCATTTTAGCCCTGCCACAGTCTTACCAGTCTGAAAGTTTTAATATTTTTGTCAGCAATCTGCATTTCCATAAGGTCAATATGGTCAATAATAAAAAATTAATTGTTGTTCTTCCTGCTTACAATGCAGAGATGACGCTCAGGCAAACCTACAGCGAAATACCTCTCGATATTGTGGATGAGGTAGTGCTGGTGGATGATAAAAGTTTCGATGGCACCATTGACCTGGCTCATGAACTGGGCATAAAGCACATCATTCCTCATGCGGAAAACAAAGGTTATGGAGGAAACCAGAAAACATGCTATGATAAAGCCCTTGATCTGGGTGCAGATATAATCATTATGCTTCATCCGGACTATCAGTATACTCCAAAGCTGATCCATTCGATGGCCTACCTTGTAGCATACGAGGTTTACCCGGTAGTTTTAGGTTCCCGTATTTTAGGGAACGGTGCCCTTAAGGGGGGTATGCCTTTGATTAAATATATCTCAAACCGGTTTCTTACTTTATTCCAGAATATATTCACCGGTCAAAAACTTTCGGAATATCATACGGGTTACCGAGCATTTTCAAAAGAAGTACTCAGGAATATCAATTATAAAAACAATTCGGATAATTTTATTTTCGATAACCAGGTGCTGTGCCAGATCATTTATAAAGGTTATGAGATAGCGGAGATTACCTGTCCAACAAAGTATTTTAAGGATGCCTCATCAATAAATTATTTCGACAGTATTGTTTATGCACTCGGAGTAATCAACAATTCACTGATTTATTTTTTAAATAAGAGAGGATTGTTAAACTCATCAATATTCAAAGGAAATTAATCAGCTTTCGAAGTATTCATATTCATAGTTCAGGATGTATTCCTGGTTGATCCCCTGGCCATGAAAATCGATAATGACTGAAGTTTCAATTACATCACCATATTCATTGAATTTTCGCAACGCCCGGTTGTTGATCTCACCCTGCTCGTTGGTTTCGGATTGTTCGATGGCATTTCCACGGTCGTCATAAGTAATTATCGTACTGTTTTTATTCCTTGCCGACTCGAAGTCGGCTTGTATGACTTTCCCTGCCTCATTATATAAATACCTGGTTTTGTTGATAAGTTTATCATTGTTATCGTAGGTGAGCGTTTTTATCAACTGTTTTTTTTCATCGTAATGGTACTCTATTGTAGTTTTTCCCTCCTCCGAAGTCCATTTTATATTTTGGGTAAGTTTTCCCTCTTCATCATATTCGTTTTTTTCTTCCAAGACCATTTCCCCGAATTCATGAACCTGTTTTTTCAAAAGAAGGTTTTCTTTCCATTCCATAATTTCTCTGGCTTCAATTTCATTATCCGAATCAACCGTGGTTTTTTCAATTACACGACCTTGCTGATCATGTCGGTAATCTACCCGGTCTTTTGAATCATCGGCGTAAAGTTTGAATGACCTGGCTATTTTGTTTTGTTCATCCCATTCATAGGTTTTATGCTCCGCTATTTCGTTTTCTGTCAGATAGCTGATTTCTTCCAGAAGGTTTCCTTTATTATCAAATCGAAATACATATTTTTCTTCAATTCTTCCCGATGGATCGTATTTGATTTCAAGGATCACATTATCATGATTGTCCATTTCGGTGTAGCTGTATTTATAGCCTTTTTCTGTATTCCCGCTACCCGGATGGGATAACTGAATCAAATCATTTTTAAAAAGGGTAATGGATTTTACATTTCTTTTCATTATCATAAATTATATCCGTCAATATTATTTAGTTTTCTAATTTAGCCGCAAATTTAAAATATAATCCATCAAAAGGTTAATAAATCAGTTTAAACAGTTTAATCATGAAAAATTTTAGTTTTCTCATTGGAATTATGGCAATCATCATTATGGCGGGGTGTCAGCCCCAGCAGCCGAAAATAAAAGCAGACGCATACCCGGTAACTCAAAAAGTTGAACAAACCGATGATTATTTCGGAACTGCGGTTGCTGATCCATACCGCTGGCTCGAGGACGATAACTCAGCTGAAACGGAGGCCTGGGTAACCGCCCAGAACAAAGTTACATTCAGTTACCTCGAAAAAATCCCATTCCGGAGCAAGATCAAGCAACGCCTTGAGCAGATCTGGGATTATCCCAAGTACACCGCCCCTTTCAGAGAAGGCGATTATTACTATTTCTTCAAAAATGACGGTATGCAGAACCAGTATGTGCTGTATCGGCAAAAAGGATTGGATGGTGAACCCGAATTGTTTCTCGATCCCAACACCTTTTCGGAAGACGGAACCATCGCTCTCGGCGACCTGCAGTTCAGTAAGGACGCGAAAACTGTCGCTTACAGCATTTCGAAATCAGGTTCGGACTGGAACGAGATTTTTGTGATGGATGTGGAAACAAAAGTCAAAAAGGAAGACCACCTCGAATGGATCAAGTTCTCAGGCATTTCGTGGAAAGATGATGGATTTTATTACAGTTCCTACGATAAGCCTGCCGATGGCGATGCCCTGAAAGCAAAGAACGAATTTCATAAGGTTTATTATCATAAGATCGGAACACCGCAAAGTGAGGATATACTTATTTATAAAAATGATGAATTTCCGCAACGGAATTATGGAGCCGGAACCACTGAAGATGAATCCATCCTGATCCTCAGCGAAAGCGAAGGAACCAGCGGAAACGCTCTGTATGTAAAAAAACTTGACGGAACCGAAAAGCCTTTTACCCTGATAGCCGAAGGTTTTGATTTTGAATATTATATTCTCGAAAACTTTGGCGATAATGTGCTGATGATGACCAATGACAATTCACCGAAATGGAAACTGGTGATGGTTGACTTCAATAATCCGGCTAAGGAAAACTGGAAGGTGATCATTCCTGAAAAGGAGGAAGTGCTGCAATCGGTTAGCCTGATCGGAGGAAAAATGGTGGCTACCTATATGAAAGATGCAACCAGTGTGGCTTATGTATACGATTACGAAGGCAATCACATTGCCGATTTCAGCCTGCCCGGCATCGGAACCCTGGCCGGAATCAGCGGGAAAAAGGAAGACAACATTGCTTTCTATACCTTTACTTCCTTTACCTTTCCTTCAACGATTTATAAATACGATGTAGCCAATAACACTTCCGAGATTTTCAGGAAATCGGAAATTGACTTTGATGTGGATGCTTATGAAACCAAACAGGTTTTCTATACATCCAAAGACGGGACAAAGGTTCCGATGTTTTTGGTTCACAAAAAAGGACTTAAGCTCGATGGGAATAATCCTACCATGCTTTATGGTTACGGAGGTTTCAACGTTAGCCTGACACCAAACTTCAGCATTACGCGATTGGTTTTACTCGAAAACGGTTTTGTTTATGCCCTTGCTAACATTCGCGGTGGAGGAGAGTATGGCGAGGAATGGCATGAAGCAGGAACAAAGCTGCAAAAAGCAGAATGTGTTTGACGATTTCATTGCGGCTGCTGAATACCTGATCGCTGAGAAATATACCTCTTCGGAAAAGCTTGCTATCGCCGGCGGTTCGAACGGAGGATTGCTGGTGGGAGCTTGTATGATCCAGCGGCCGGAATTATTTAAAGTTGCGTTGCCTGCTGTAGGTGTGATGGATATGCTGCGTTATCACAAGTTTACCATTGGCTGGGCATGGGCTTCCGATTATGGAACCAGTGAAGACAACCAGGAAATGTTCAATTACCTTTATGGTTATTCGCCGCTGCATGCTTTAAAGGAAGGTGTGGCTTACCCGGCTACGCTGGTTACCACTGCCGACCATGACGACCGTGTGGTTCCGGCGCATTCATTTAAGTTTGCTGCTACGCTGCAGGAAAAGCACAAGGGAGAAAATCCGGTTCTTATTCGCATTGATGTAAAAGCAGGCCATGGCGGAGGAAAACCGACGGCTAAAGTGATTGAAGAATATACCGACGAGTGGGCGTTTATGATGTACAACCTTGGCGTGGAACCGATTTATAAATAGGATCGAAAAAAGAGTTTAAAGAAGGCAGCCGGAAATGGCTGCCTTTTTTTATCTCTGGAGATAGGTATTTAATGCTCAAGAGAGGAGTTAAAAATCCTCAGGCTTGCTCGTAAAGTATCAGTTCAAGTTCTTCAACCTTTTTAAATGAATTGTCGGCCGTTATTAAAGGAATTTTCAGGTAAATGGATGTGGCGGCTATCATTGCGTCAGGAAGCTTGAGGTTGTATTACTGTCGAACAATAAGTTTATATTTCTTTATTTCCGGATTTACATCCATAATGGTGCAATCAGATATGAATGAATTGATTTTTTTTATATCAGACCTGGTTAGTTCTTTACAAGAAAGCAATTCAAGTTCAGTTATAAATGAAAGATAAATCCTTTTATCATCAAGCAATTCGGCAAGAGTTTTATCGCCTGCCAATGGGTATAAGATGATATTGGTGTCGCAAAGGAAACTAAACCCACTCATTCCTCAATTCTTTCTGAATTAAAAGAGTGTCTTTTTTCAGTGAAATAATGCCACAATATTTATAAGCATCAAGACCTTTTTTTCTTATCATCTTTTTAATTCGGTCTTTAACCGCTTTTTTTGGCAATCCCTTTTTTATAATAGTTACCATGTGATGTTCATTTGTCGCAAAAGTAATAAATTAAAAGAAAATCATACAGATCCAAATAGTGGCGGATTCTAGGATAAAACGCAAATAAATTACAAATCCCAAACAACTGAGATAAAAGCTACAAAGTTTGAATCCCACAAACACGATTCACTTTGCCGTTTGATTATTTGATGTTTTGACTTTCCAACATAAACCTTACCCTTCCAAAAAATACATCATCATCAACCCTTTTCCTTTAATTTCCATTGGTTCGCGGGGAGTAAAAGAAAACCTGGTTTGCAATAGCCGGTATGTTGTTTCGGAAACATTTATCCGCATGGGCTCCGAATTGCTCTCCATGCGCGAAGTGGTGTTGATGGTATCGCCGAAAACATCGTAAATGTATTTTTTAATCCCAACCACGCCTCCGACGACTTTTCCGCTGTGCAGGCCAATCCTGATTTTCCATTGGATGGGATTCTGTGTATTCCGTTGTTCAAGGAATTCCTTTATCTCAAGGGCAGCCCTGGCCATGTGTTCTGCATGGTTTTCACGCCTTTCGGGCATGCCGCAAACCGCAAGGTAAGCATCGCCAATGGTTTTGATCCGTTCGCATTGGTTGCGTTCCATGATGTTGTCGAAAGCGGTAAAAATTTCATTCAGCTGCCCGATCAAAACGGCAGGTTCGAGCGAGGTGGAAATGTTGGTAAAGCCAACAATGTCGGAGAAATACACGGTTACTTCATCAAAGCTTTCGGGTTCGGTTTTTCCATTGAGTCTTTAAATCATTCACCACCTTTAAAGGCAGTGTGTTGAGTAGTAGCTGTTCCGTTTTTTCTTTCTCCTGAGCCAGTTCGCGGGTGCGCTCCGTAACCATCACCTCAAGTCTCTCCTTTTGACCTTCGAGGATGCGCTGCTTTTCTTTTTCCTGTTCAATGGTTTTGGCTGACAGCATTTTCACATTTTCGATCTGAATGAGCAGGTTTTTGTTGGTAAGCGCAAAATCACGGGCAAGATATACCGACATCGAAAGCGGAATACTTAATATCGCCAGGATGATGGAAATGAAAAAAATAGCTCCCAGAATAGAATCGCCGCTAATTGAAAGGCTGCCCTGAAAAAGAATGATCAGTGCAATGGTCAGGAAAAAAATAACAAAAAGAATAACCCCCGATCCAATGATCCAGATGCCGGGCTTTTTCCTGAAAATGGCTAATCCGATAATCCTCAGTACTTCAATAAAAACAAGAACGGTATATCCGGCGAATAGGATGGTTAGATGAGGTGAGTGGAAATAATATAAAATGGTGATTAAGGCAGAAAGTCCTAATAAAGCTTTGTACATCAGCGGCGATTTATCAAGGAAAAGGATGTATAGCATTTTTATCAAGGGAATTAACAGCCATGGAAATAGCAAGGAAATAACATAAACCATTGATCGTGGTAAAATCAGGGTTGTAGAAGTATGAATTGACAGCATAAGTCCAGAAAAGAAGTACGGAAAACCCAAGTACAAAAAGGCTATAGAAAAGGTTAGCTTTCTTTTCCCTGAAAAAAATGAACAGCAGAAAATGCAAGGCTCCCAGTACAACAAAGATGATGAACAGCGATAAAATAATTTTTGATGATACAATCTGATCCCCCAGTGCCTTAAGGGCAGTTTTGATGGTACTGATTCTGATCACAAATCCGGATCTCTCTTCATTGTATTTTTTTATATTTTGAAACGCCTCTTTGTGTGAATATCTCACCGCAAGCACTTGCTGCCTGGAACTGTCGAAATGGATAATTATCGGTATGTCTTTTGGATTTTCCCTTACCTCTTTTATTGTATCTGTACCAATTGTGCCGGATTCTTTAACCAGTTCACCATTATGATAAACCTGGGATGCACCTCTTTGATTCATCGTTAGGGCGAATGTTTTATTCATCAGCGAAGAATCAATTTCGATGTGAAGCCTGAACCAGCCAATACCCGGAAAGAATTCTTCATTTTTATGACGAAGGTCAAGTTCTGTTGAAAGGGTATCCCAGCCCTCATCGTTGTATTCCGGTTTTGCCCATTCCGGGTTGTCGCCCGGATGATACAACCACACAGGCATGGTTTTAAACAGACCTTCGGGCAAACTGTCAATCCTAAAAACGTGTTGCGCGGAAGAAATAATAGGAATCAAGATGAAGAATAGCAGGATAATAAAAGAATGCCTTAGAGTACCGGGCTTTCGTGTATTTACCATCGTAATTGTAATTTGGTGTAAAGAAAAGAAATTTCAGGAAGATTTCATAACCAACATCTGTTCGATGAAAGATTCTTCATCTAAATCCCGAATAAATTACAAATCCCAAACAACCCCCGCCTGAATGACGCAGTCGGGCAGGAAAGTAAAAAGTACAAAGTATTAAGGCTGCAATACTTTTGACTTTGCAATTTGATTATTTGGAGTTTTGACTTTCAATTTTCTATCAATTGCTTCGGGAAATCTCCCGCTCCCTTGCGATTGTATAGCTGGGTTTTTACCTAAAGAGGATTTTTTTCAACATCAAATGATTAAATCTGACTGCGGATGAATTCATATTTTGGCTTTCGAATTTTGACTAATTTTGGAAAAACTTTTAGTACATGCAATATACAAGTTTCATATCTGACTTTGAAAATTTACCTAAACAAATTCAGGAACAGGTTTTAGATTATATTGAATTCTTGATGTCAAAATACAAAACCCGGGACAAAAAAAGAAAAAGATTTCAAGTTTGACTGGGAGGATGGTTTATCTGATTTGAAATCCAGATTTTCATCCGTTGATTTACAACACAAGGCAAATCAATACAGATGAAAGACCGGTTAATTGACACCAATATTTTCCTTGAAATACTATTAAATCAGGAGAAAAAAAGCATTTGTAAAGAGTTCCTTAACAACAATATTGATCATCTGTTTTTATCCGACTTTTCAATGCATTCTATTGGAGTCATTCTTCTGAGGCATAAAAAAGAAAAGATATTTGAAAAGTTTACCAATGACATTTTGCACCGAATTCCAATAATCACTCTTTCTAAGGATAAATACAAAGACCTGGCAAAGACCGCCAGGAAATTTAACCTTGATTTTGATGACGCTTACCAAACATGCATTGCAATTGAAAGGAACCTGGAAATAGTGACGATGGACAATGATTTTATGAAAGTTAAGAAAATTGCTCACGTCAGGTTTCTCTGATTTTTTGCTGGCTTTCTTTTTTCATGGGCAAATTCCTAGTCGAAACCAAAACAAAGTACAAATACTAAACAACCAAAGTGAAAAGTCCAAAGTTTGAAGCCAGCACTACTTTTTACCCTTTGCCGTTTTCGCCCGACATCCGCGTCATTCAGGTGGGCCGGCCCGACGTTGTCAGTCAGGCGGGGACTATTTGGCATTTTGGCTTTCCCTATTTCTTATTTATTATTAAACATTATGATAAAATCCTTTTCCGGAAAAATAAATTTTCTTTTTTCCCACAAATAAATATATTTATGATCTTTTAAAAGGTAGTATCCGGCTCATAGGAAAAACTTCTTATTACTAGGCTGGTATCAGTAACAAGATTGTATTTTACGCTCTCAAATGCTTTTCCCCATCCTTTAGTTGTAGTTAAGATATATTCTGCCTTGCCTGATTTTAGTTTTTGCTTATATCCAATATTTAAAACAGTAGTATCAAACGGATTAATATTTAAATCAATAGCCGCCGCTTTTGATGTACGTTTAATTAACTTATCGTTTTTGGTTAGAACATCTAATGCGAAAACTGAATCTGCACAGCTATAAATACTGTCGGTTGGAAAAGGATAGATGAGTTTAGTTTTAACCGGATCAAAATTCAAATTCCGGAAATAGTAATTCCCATTCACTTTAAAATGATCCTTTGACAATTCAAAGGTAATATCCTCGCGATAAAAATTAATATCCTGGCCAAAATTTTCATAAAATGGATATTGCAAAATTAACAGGAAAATTAACGGAAATGCTTTCACTTTACAATTACTTTTTCGATACCCATCGTTTGTCCATTTAATTCTAAGATAAAAAAATAAGCATCCGGCTCAAAACCCAAATCGCCAAGACTTAAATTTAGTTTTGATTTTTGCAAAAGCTTTTTTCTATAAATTTCTTTCCCTCTTATATCCACAATTTTCAGGGTGACGGGTTCATCCATCAATTCATCTTAAAAAGCATATTCGATGATGACATTAGAATTTGCGGGATTTGGAAAAACCTTAAAATATTTCACGTTGGATTCTATATTACTGATATGGGGTAAAACCTGGTGATAATAATAATTTCGCAATATCTGCAATTGTAGAGTCAGGATCCAAAGGCGAGTCAGGATTACCGGCATCAATACAGGGAGAAAAACCGGTTAAATGAAAATCAAAATTAACGGTATCAGCAAACAAGGGGTCAAAAAATATATTATAATATTGATCGCAGGAATCAGCATTATTATTGACAATGACCAATTCACCAAGCCCTTCAGGAATTGTACCTGTATATACGTAAAAATCAGCATTGTTATTCCAAAATGAATTATAGCGGATATCAATCAGAATTAAAGACCCAATTAGTACCAAACACAAGTGCGTAGTTATTACAATAAAATATGTTGTTGTTTATGTGAGGTTCTGATTCATCAGTGAGTTGTATTGGATAAATACACTCAAAAAATACATTGTTATGAATAAACGGAACGCTGAAATCTGCACTTCGAACATAACTACCTATAAATGTATTGTGATAAATATCCGAAAATGAATTTTCAAAAGCAATAAATTCCAGCAAATAAATAAAACAATGAATTAATAATTACCGGAGAGGATTCGTCATAAACCCAAACTGATATATATGAAGTAGTATTAGCATCAAATACTATGGAATCAAAAATGGGTGCTGAATTTCCATACAATACCACCGATCTGTCGTTATCATAAAATCGTGAATGTTTTACATTAATTGAAGCATCCAGAAACGTAAAATACCTGCCCCGGAACCATTGAAAACGGTGTAAAATATTTCACTGTTGTTACAAGTTGGACCATTAAAATGCACGCTGTATTCTGCTGGAATCGAGGATTGAGCTTCTTTGTAGAAATAAACAGAATCTCCCTCAGATCCTTCAGCAAGTAAACTTCCATAAATGTTAAAAATAAAATTATCCTTAAAGTCAATTTCACAACCACCTTGAATTATTAAAGTATCATTCGCATCGACAATAACATCACCTAAAATCCAGTATGGATAAATGCTATTCCAAACACCATGCTGATAATTACCAATGACTGTATTTACAAAACCCGGCTCAAGTGTTACATCAGATAAAGTCATGACATCAAACATTTCATTGTCTTCAAAATTGTAGAACGGATAATGATATTCATGATCGTAAATCAGCGAATAATAACCTATATCAAGATCGATGTTGAAGTAGCCGTTTACATCAGTTACTGCAGAATCAATTACCCATTCCGGACAATTTTTCCTGAAATATACAACCGTGCCTTCCAGCTCACTGGCATATTGTAAAAAGCAGTGGCCATCAATCTGCACTTGTCCTGAACCATTATATTCATACTCCCGGTATACCGGGCTTCCAATATTGATTGTCAAAGGATCTTCCAGAACACAATTCAAACCTGTTTTGATGGTGTAGTTCTTACAATACATGCTGTCAATTTCAAAATATCCGTTTTCATCAGTCCAGATTCCTGGTAAATCCCCCATTGCTCCATAATCAATTTCAAGATAAGAGATCGGGATTCCGGTATTATCTGTTAAATACCCAGAAAAGGATTCTTTCACCGGTTCGTTGATATAACCCAAAGATGGTGACGCATCCTTTACCAACCAATATTCGTTCTCGGAATAGTAACCATTATCTTCAATTACTACATTGACCAAAGATTCTCCAATGATGGGAGGCAAAACCTCTGAACCTGAATAATTGCCAAAAACGATAGTTTCACAAAGCGGAAACATATCATCAAATTGGGTTAAAAACACAAAATCACCATCTCTGTTAATGGTAAGTGGGGTACTTAAATCCGCAGCCGTAATTAATGCGACTTCTCCATTAGAAATCCAAATATCGGCACTGCCTGAAGATGTATAAAACCTGAAATCATTATATTCAGGATTAAGATAATAGAAAATAAATTTCGATTGTCCAGTTATCATTCTCGTCAAAGTACAATTCGGAGATATAAGCTTGTGATTCGGTTACCGGATTAGTAAAAGTACTTGAAAGGAATAACTGGAATAAAAGGAGTAAAAGAATCTTTTTCATAAAGAATCATTTTATGTTTTGAAGACTCTCAAAATTACAAAATTAATACAACATCAAACGCATTTTTAACAGCCTGCATAAAAAAGTATATAGATTTCATATTGCCGTTAAATCAATCCTATTTAAAAAATAATGTACAACAAAGTATAAATCTTTACCATTTCTTGTGGTTTCTTTTAGGTCAATCATAACTTTGTGGACCGCTGGTGCATTCTATGTCATAAACCAAATAAATTACAGACTTCAAAACAACCATAGTAAAAAACACAAAGCTTGAACCCTGCACCACTTTTTACTTTGTCATTTCCTGCCCGACTGCGTCATTCAGTCGGGGATTATTTGGTGTTTTGACTTTCCCATGGCTTCATCTTTGATTTTGGTGGTCTTACGGTAAGCTTCCTTCTTTTTATCCCTAATTTTGCCGCCATTTAATTTTATTAATTGAAACAAAAAGTCATCATCGGTTTATCAGGTGGAGTCGATTCCAGCGTGGCTGCTTATCTTTTGCAGCAGCAGGGATATGATGTGGAAGCGCTGTTTATGATCAACTGGAAGGACAGCAGTGTGACGCTTAGCGGCGATTGCTCGTGGGAGGAAGATTTGATCGTCGCGCAGCTTGTTGCTAAAAAGCTGGGTATTCCTTTGCATGTTGTCGATTCGAGTGAAGACTATAAGCGGAAAGTGGTTGAGTACATGTTCAGTGAGTATGAAAAGGGAAGAACTCCTAACCCTGATGTGCTTTGCAATCGTGAAATCAAATTCGATGTTTTTATTAATAAAGCAAAGGAGATCGGTGCTGATTATTTTGCCACCGGACATTATTGCCGCAAGGAAGAGATAATCGTTGATGGCAAAAAGACTTACCGTTTGCTTGCCGGCAGCGATCCGAATAAGGACCAGAGCTATTTTCTTTGCCAGCTTTCGCAGGATCAGATTAAGGATGTTCTTTTCCCGATCGGGCATTTACTGAAGCCTGAAGTGAGAAAGATTGCCGACAGAACTTGACCTTGCCTCCGCCAAAAAGAAGGATTCGCAGGGAATCTGCTTTGTCGGGAAGGTTGATCTGCCGACTTTTCTGCAGCAAAAACTAAAGCCGAGAAAAGGAGATATCATTGAGATTTCGAAAGAACAGGTTATTCAAATTGATCACAATGTTTCTTTCGCACGGATGAAAAAGACAATTTAAAGATGCTTTGCACCGACAGAAACTATCAGCCCGCTGATGGAAAGAAAGTAGGGGAGCACAATGGCGCTTTTTATTACACCATTGGCCAGCGCAAAGGACTGGATGTAGGAGGAACCCCTGAACCACTTTTCATTATATCAACTGACATTGAGAAGAACATTGTTTATGTTGGCCAGGGTAAAGATCATCCGGGATTGTTCAGGAAAGGATTATTTATTAAAAAAGAAGACATTCACTGGATCAGGCCAGACCTCGCCTTAAAAGCTGAGTCAGCAGCGTAATTTCCTGGTTCGGATACGTTACCGGCAGGAATTGCAGGACGCTGAAGTTTACCGGCGCGAAGAAGGAATCTACATTGTTTTCAACCATCCGCAAAGAGGCATCACACCCGGGCAATTTGCCGCCTGGTATGATGGTGAGGAATTGCTGGGGTCGGGAATCATAAGCTAATATAAACTTCTATTTTACAGCCCATCCACTGGATTTTCAGGATGCACTATTAGGTTGATTTTTAGGTACAGATTCAATCATGATTTTGGTTTAAATATTTTTTTCAAGCCATTGGTCGTTTGAATTAATTATTCTTTCTAAATTAGCCCGGTTAAATATTTCGATACAAGAGGTTATTGATTATTGATTAAATTTCTATTGATATGGAAGATATAAAATGGGGTGAATTACCTTTCGGTTACTTCAAAACCGATTACAATGTAAGATGTTATTTTAAAAATGGAAAATGGGGAGAAATTGAAGTTTCCGATTCCGAATATCTGAACCTGCACATGGCTGCTACCTGCCTTCATTATGGTCAGGAATGCTTTGAAGGAATGAAAGTTTTCAGGGGCAAGGATGGAAAAATAAGGGTTTTCCGCTGGGAAGAAAATGCAAACGGATGCAGCGCTCATGCGAAGGGATCATGATGGCTCAGCCACCGCTTGAATTGTTTAAAGAAATGATGATCAAAGTCATTAAGCTGAACGAAAAGTATATACCACCTCCGGGAATGGGCGCTTCCCTTTACCTCCGGCCATTAACCATTGGCTCAGGTCCGCAGGTAGGAGTTAAACCTGCCGAAGAATATTTATTCCTGATCTTTGCCGGACCTGTTGGCCCATACTTTAAGGAGGGATTTCATCCTGTGGATGTTCAGATCGTTCGCGATTATGACCGTTGCGCACCGCACGGAACCGGTCATATAAAAGTTGGAGGGAATTATGCTGCCAGTTTAAAGCCCGCTGCAAGGGCGAAACACGAAGGATTTTCGACAGTGCTTTTTGTTGATGCAAAGGAAAATAAGTACATTGATGAAGCCGGACCAGCTAATTTTTTCGGAATAAAAGGGAAAACATACATTACTCCGGACTCCAAAACAATTCTGCCCTCCATTACCAATATGAGTTTACGCCAGATTGCTAAAGATATGGGTATGAATGTTGAATTGAGGCCGGTCTTGATAGAAGAACTTGCCAGTTTTGATGAGGTTGGTGCCTGCGGAACGGCAGCCGTTATTTCACCCATCAAGCGAATTGTCGATCGTGATTCAGGAAAAGAATACACATACTGCTGCGATGGAAAAGCCGGTCCTGTGTCCACAATGCTTTACAATACCCTCAAAGGTATCCAGGAAGGTGAGATAGAGGATAAGCATGGTTGGAATATGATTGTGGATTGAAAATCCAAATTTTCAAAATTCCAAAATCCAGAGATTGTTAATAAGGATTTAATCGGAGGTAGCTTTATGTTGTCTCCGATTTTTCTTTTTGCTTCAAATGGTTCATCACAAACCTGAGTCTCAGAAAAAGTGACCTGATCACCTAATTTTGATTTAACAAATCCCAGTCCCGAGGAATTGTATTCATGAAGGTATTGTGAAATCATTTCGACTTTTTCAGCGCTTACAAGTTTGTTAACTTCCAGCTCACCTGCACCGACATACCATGCCAAGTGACCTTCAATAGTGGATACAGCCATGCTTCTTTCTTTGGCTATTTCTTCTATTGATTTTCCGATTTCAAAGAGCTCAAAACTGATCCGCTTTGAATCAACCACGACTTTAGTTAATTTCTTGAAATCCTTTCTTCCAGTGCTTTAACCGGAAATTTTTATCGACGCAATAAGCAATGATGATATCCAAAATTTCGTCGCCGAACTTTTCAAGTTTGCTGTGGCCTATGCCTTTTAATGAGAATAATTGAACAGCGTTTGTTGGTAAGTTGTTGGCGATTTTGCCATATTTTTTTGTGATATGCACGCGATGGTATCCGGTTTTTAATTCCACGGCTTTGTCCATCCGCCACATGTTTAGTAATTTATAAACCTCTGGGTGTTCAATCATTCCTTTATATACTTCATCCCGGGACTTTCGCGCCTTTCGGTTTTGTAGGTTCTTCAATGGATGCCTTCGCCCTGGTTTCCAGGTATTTTTTTATAGTAAAACCATCCAGGCAGTTTTCAGGCAGGCATTTCGTATAGCAATATCCAGCTCCAGTTTTTCAATGGCTTCTTCCAGTTGTTTCCTCACCACTTTATTATCAGTTACAACCGGCAACTTTTCTAATTCAGCCTTTATCCGGGATTCAATTTTATCGGAGAAATAGGAACATGCTTTTTTGATTCTTTCCTGCAACTGCACATTCTCTTCAATATTGCCGTTTTGACTGACATACTGGTTTATCTGGTTTCAAACTTTTGAGCTACCTGTGTAATTTCATTTTTCACCGATTCTCCCAATGCTAGCATCTTTTCCGGGTAATGGTCAGGCAGACTGCCTTTGTTGTCCCTGATGATTTTCAGGCAATAAAAAATCCGGTTTTGAATGGTTTGAAAGTCAAACATTTCCTTTAGAAGTAAATGCTGGAATGCCTGTTTCGATTCAAGCAATTGTTTTTCTCCGGGTGGGTTTTGCTCAATCTGTTGAACGAATTCTGTAACCGTTGCATCGCTTTTAATGCATCTTGCAGCTATAGGTGAACTGATGTCGCGTTCCTCGATGTGGCCAGGAAACATTCTGGATTGAAAATGGACTGGGTTGCGGCGGCTTGGAACGAGCACGGCACCGACCTCAACTGGATTGCCAAGACCTTGCGGCCAACGCTCGATGCCCATGGCTATGCGGATGTGAAACTGCAAGCTCCTGACAACAACG
>CAVPSZ010000016.1:0-28680 GCA_963708435.1 uncultured Bacteroidales bacterium | reverse complement strand
GGGCAGCGCGGACAAGGAAAAAAGGGCAAGTAATGTTCGATAAGCTTCAACAACGGATACTGACCGCAGTGCACGCTCGGGAATCGCGAGGTGGAGATGCTGCTTAACCGGGGTGACTACTGGGAGTGTCCGGAGTGTCACCTGCAGGGCCGCGGCGGCGGGTCTCTGATGGTGCTCAGGGAGCGTGGGACGGGCGATTTCAAGAGCTATCGACTCGGAGCTACCGAGAGCCTCCTCGGCGTGCTGATTTTGAAGCAGAGCGCTGATGACCCGTACGAGTCGGACGGCGCGTTCCGGGACAAAGCGGAGTTTCGGGCGTATCTCGCGAACGAGGTTAAGTAGCCATTCGAGAGCGGCCACCGAAAGATGCATCTGGTTCGCGTCAGCGCAATGGATGATGCCTGGAGGTACGAGGGGTCGAACATACCGGTCGAGGACCTGTCGGAACAGTATCCGCGTGGCTCAACGAGCCGCAGGAAGGCATGTGGACGTCGCAGCGGTACCTGGTGTGTCCGTTGTAATGGGCTTGACGACGGTTGCCGTGCGAGCCCCGGGAGGGCGTGATGGCGGATCGATTCCTGAAGAAGCCGAACGGCACGACGATCGCGGTGATCCGGACGTCGCCGATGGAGAGCAGCGCATCTTTCGGCCGAACGGCACGCACGTTAGGTACGTACCGTCCCGGGGAGCAATCGAACCTACCTGCCGAATGGCACGATGATCGGTATCGGAAACCTGCTCGCGACACTGGTCGTCTAGCGGAGCGAGGTGTCTGAGGTCAGGCGGCGTCGTGCCAGGCACGCGCCAGCGTGTCGGCGACGGAAGATCAGTCGCGTCAGCACAGTTCCTGGTGAAGCCTCGAGGAGCGTGGCCGGCACACTGTCGGCGCCCCAGCGGGCGCCGCCGATGCTGCCGACCAGCACCGGGCAGTAGTTGGCGGGTCCGGCGAAGGCGATGGAGCGTTCGAGCGCTGCCGGCAGGGAGTCGGAGGTGCCGACGAAGTGGATGGCGGCACGCAGTGCGTCCGGTGAGAAGCCACTGCCCGACAATTCCCCATCGCCGGTCAGCGCGTCGCGCGTTTCGGGCAGGCGGTCCTCGGCGGCGAGTGCGAGGGCGTCGGGCCACGTGCGGCCGCGGAGCAGTGCGCGACAAAGCACGGTGACGGCGGCGGCGACGTCCCCTGCCAGTGAGGATGACGGTGGGTGAGGGTGGCCTGGGCGATGGCGACCCTGGGGAGATCCGTGTCGTGCAACGTGGCCAGCATCGCGAGCGGGGCGCTGCGGTGCGCGGGGTTGCAGCCCGCGGTCAGACCCTTGGCACGTGCATCGACGTGGGTTGCTGCGTCGTGAAAGGAGAATCCGGCCGCGACCAGGCGCAGCACCTCGGCGACGGTGGGACCGGTGTCGAAAGCTAGGTCAAGGATTTATGCACCTATATGGTAGAACCGATACAGGGTCCCGGCGACTATCAGCACCTTTCGGTAAGATCGGCGGCGGCCATCGTGCTGGATAGAGTTAGAGGAAGAACAGATGAGAGGAGTATGTCATGAATCAACTGGAAGTAATTGAAAAGGAACAGATGCGGATGGACATTCCGCCTTCGGTGTGGGGGATACCGTAAAGGTCCACGTGAAGATCAAGGAAGGTGAAAAGGAGCGGATTCAGGTATTTGAGGGTACGGTAATTAAGAGGACGGGAGGACTCACCCGCTCCGCATTTACCGTGAGGAAGATCTCATATGGTGTAGGGGTGGAGCGTATATTTCCCCTGCATTCGCCGGTCGTCGAGAAGATCGACATCATTACCAAGGGGAAAGTTCGGCGAGCACGTCTCTACTATCTGAGACAGCGAAAAGGCAAGGCCGCCAGAATCAAAGAACAGCGGAACTTCTAATACACCCGTTAGGTTAAGGGGACTATCCCGATGATTCTGTTGGACCTGGTGATCGTGGGAGTGGGTCGGTTTGCTCAACCCACCAAATTTACCTTCCACAAAGGATATACGGTCGTCTTCGGGCTGAACGAGACCGGCAAGACCACCTTTGCCCGTGCGGTTATGGCCGTCTTTTTCCCTGAAGTGTACAGCAGGGTCCCGGATTTCATAAACTGGCAGTTAACCGGGACCTCCCGCGCGTACGTTACCATCAAGGAAGGCAACGACGTATATCGTCTCACGCGGGATTTTACACAGAAGCTCTCCAATCTCGCTCGATACCTGCCGGACAAGAAAGCCTTTGCCCTGGTCACCAAGGACGAGAAGGAGATCGGCGACTTCCTATCCGAAAAGCTCGGTCTCTTTGACGAAGAGATCTATTCGAGCGTCTTCTATTCCGATTTTCTGCACCTGCCTTCAACCAATCCCTTTGGAGTTACCGGCGTCGTTCCCCGGCCCGCCCCGTCGGCGTCGTCGTCGGCCGCAGCTTCCGGCTCGACGGGCGAGGGCGATGATGAAGATCCCGACTCCCTCAAGGAGCGACTCGATTTGGTCAAGCAGGAGATAACTCGGGGCAAGGAAATCGACCAGGTTCAGGTCAATCTGGATGAGCTCAACGCCAGGGTCTACGAGATCCAGTCGAAGCTGAAAGAGGTCCGCGATATAGAAGCCAAGCTCGGCGAGATCAACGTCTTCTTCGATCGATCCAAGACCCTCGGTGATATCGCCGGGATCAAGAGCCGTACGGATCGATATATTGACTCGGAACGGAGAAGGGATGCGCAGATCAACGAGATCAAAAGCAGAAGGGGACAGGCCGAGGCGGAAATTAGCAGTACCGCCGTTCCGAGCTTGAAAGACAATAAGTACCTTCTGCCCGGGGCGGGAATCGCCCTCGGGTGTATCATGTTGACTTTCTTTCGGCCCACGATTGCCGGTTTTCTGTCGGGTGAGTATGAGAAAATATTAAATCTCGTATTCACCGTGGTTAACTTCGGTATTCTGATCGGCCTAGGGGTCGCCGCCTGGGGAGTGTGGCAGTTCATCAACGCACAGAACCATATCCAGAGCCTCAGATCGACGGTGAGCGAGGCAGACGTCGATATCCGGCAGATACAGGGTAAGTTCGAGTCGGAGACGAAGGATTTCAGGGATATCATGCGGACGCTCGGAACTACCAGTATCGAGGACCTCAAGGCGAAGCTCGCCGGGGTCGAGCAAATGGAGGCAAAGAAGAAGGCGTTGGAGCAGCGCCGTCAGCAGCTTGTAAAAGAACACGACCTCGAAGCACTCATCAATGATGAGGCCGCCACGAAAAAGCAGGTGGAAGAACTCGAATCCAGAGCTCGAGTCCCTGGGCGCGCTCGGCTATACCCATCAAGAGATGAAGGACGAGATCAAGCGGATCGAGGGCATTCTCAAGAAAAAGGGGATCTCGGTAACTCCCTTCGATGAGGGGAAGGCGGGGGCGGCCAAGGCATTCGGGCAGGATCGAAAACCCTCCCGCTTTCCGGAGGATCACTTCTCGCGCTTAATTGCCGTGGCCACGGAGCTGGTGCAGAAGGGAAGGATGGAGCCGTTGAGCGAGCTCCAGAAGAACTTCGATAAGTATATCCGAGACCCTCTCGAACAACAACTACGCGCGCTCGAGCATCAGCAAAGACGGCGTCATTAAATTTCTGCGGGGGGATAACCTCATGCGTGTCGGACTGGAGAGCATGTCGCCCGCCGCAAAAGACAGCATGTACTTCTCCCTCAAGTTCGCCCTCGTGGGCTCGGTCATAGCCAAGAAGGCGCTGCCGATCATCTTCGACGATCCGTTCCTCCTCTTTGACGACAAGAGGCTCGCAACCGTCTTCACGATTCTCAAGGAGCTGTCCGCCAAAACGCAAGTCATCCTCCTGACCTCAAAGCAGGCGGCACTCAAAGGGGCCGAACTCTCCTTTCAGATAAAGTAGTCCATGCTGTTTCTATTCGACGACCAGTTCTATGCCGAGGGGATCAATTCCCTCTGCGGGGTGGACGAGGCCGGCCGGGGGCCGCTTGCCGGGCCGGTCGTGGCCGCGGCTGTGGTGCTCGGCCGAGGAGTGCGACTGGAGGGCATCAGGGACTCCAAAGAGCTGACACCGCAAAAGCGGGAAAACTTCTACACCATGATCCTTGCCAATGCGGTCGCCTGGGGGGTCTCGGTGGTGAACCACGATGTGATAGATCGGATTAATATCTTCCAGGCGTCGCTTCTGGCCATGGAACAGTCGGTGCGAGGGCTGGGGCTGACGTGCGATCTCGTCCTGGTGGACGGGAGGCACGGGTTGAGCGGTGATATCCCGTGCACGGCGCTTGTGGGGGGCGACAGACGATCGGCCCGTATCGCGGCCGCATCCATCGTGGCCAAGGTCACGCGGGACCGGATCATGGTTGGATATCACGGCGCCTACCCCTACTACAATTTCGCGCGTAACAAGGGATACGGAACGGCCGAGCATCTGGCGGCGCTCAGACGATACGGGCCGTGTCCCGTTCATCGCAAAACGTTTTCCGGGGTCAGGGAGATGATACATGAAGCGTGATAAGGAGGGGAGGCTCGGAGAGCGGCTCGCGCGCTGGAGGCTCATCCTTTCCGGCTATCGGATCATCGAGGTCAATTACCGCACCCGATACGGCGAGATCGACATTGTGGCCAGGGACGGACAAGACCTCGTCTTCATTGAGGTCAAGACAAAGCAGTCGAAGGACTATGGTCCGCCGGAGGAGGCGGTCGACGGGAAGAAGCAGCAGAAGCTCACGCGGATGGCACTGATGTACCTGGCGGAAAAGAACGGCGGGAAGGACACGGCCTGCCGTTTTGACATAGTGACGGTGGATCTGTCGGGAATGCTTCCCCGGATTCGGGTCATCCCCAATGCCTTCGAGGCACAGGAGTGATCGTAGAGTCGCCGGCGGCATCTCTCGAACAGCAATACAAGTGTTCTCCCGGCTCTCAAACTCGTGGGATAATAGAAGCATCAGCCGACAACGACGGTCCCGTCCTCGTAAATCTCGATGGGCATTCCCGTTTGCACATAGGCAAGAAAATCCTGTCCCAGACAATCGACAGTAACGATCCTCTTTTTTCCCCATACGTCGGATAGCACAACACCCGCGCAGGCGAGCGAATCGATGGTTTCGGAAAAGAGGAAGGCCCGGGGTGCAAGGTTCAGTTGTGCGGCGGTCATGATAGCCAGACCGCCCATAGTCGATCCAATGGTCTGGGGCAGGCAGATCACCTTATCGGTGAGATCCTTCTTGTACAGCTCGCGGTTATTCTGCATAATGGCAATCAGGTAACCATAAGTAAGAAATGCACCCGGAGGAAGGATAAAGATCAAAATGGTTGTGGCTTCCTGCGAAATCAGTCTGATATTAAATATTGCCGTTACCGAAGTACTTCACGGATAGAACCCATAAGCGTAATGGCAAGTGTAAAACCAATACCCATTCCCAAGTCCGTCAAGAATGCATTGGTAACGTCGAATTCTTTTGAGCAAATGCTTCTGCCCGCCTAAAATAATACAGTTTACAACGATCAGAGGAATAAAAATCCCGAGAGTCTTGTATAAATCAGGGGTGAAAGCTTTCATTACAAGGTCGACAATGGTTACAAATGTTGCAATTAAAACAATAAAAGCTGCAATCCGGACTTTATCCGGAATTACATTTTTTAATAGTGCAATGAAAAGGTTTGAAAAAACAAGGACGAAGGTTGTGGCCATCCCATTCCAATTCCGTTCATGGCGGCAGTTGTTACAGCCAGTGTAGGGCAGGTCCCCAGAACCAAGTACAAATGTGGGATTTTCTTTAAGTAAACCATTGGTAAAATATTTTATGTTACTCATTGCATACCTCCTTTCATTTGATTAATCGTATCGCTGCAAAGAATCCGGCTAAGCTTCAATAGCTGTAACTTATCTTATAGCCGTCATAAGCTTTCTGAACACCATCGCAAAATGCCCTTGAGGTGATGGTGGCAGCAGTGATGGCATCAATATTCCGCCATCTTTTTTAACTTTCAGTTTGAAATCGCCGGGATTTTTACCGTGAAACTGATCTTTAATTTGGTTCCTTCATTTTATGTTCCAAGTCCGGGAGTTTCTTTCTGGTCAAGCACCACATGATGTTATTTATGGTTCCATCCGGTTTAAATCCCACCATCAGGTCGAAATGACCGCTAAATCCTTTGTCGGTGAACGTTTTAACAGCATAGCCTACAGGTTTGCCTGTTTTGTACGCAGTATAATAATCAAGTCCTTCAATGATTTAGCATCTCAGGTAGGATCATTATCAAATTCAGGTAATACTTCGTGTTACCGCCTGTATTTCTTTCATTTTATTCGCCTTTTCAATGGGTCCTTTGGTAACGACATAAACAAATCCCAGAGCTGCCGACATCACTACTGAAATAAGCAACAGGGACAGATATCATTTTTTAAATGATTGATTCACATGTTTAGCCATTGTTTAATTACCTCCCCGAAACGTTTTGGTTTAAATCCTTTATTGATTAATGGAACACAAGCATTCATAATAAGAATGGCAAATGAAACCCCTTCAGGATATGCACCCCAAACCCTGATAAGCACTGTAAGCATTCCACATCCCAAACCATATACCAACATTCCTTTCGCAGGTCATGGGCGATGTTACCATATCCGTTGCCATATATATTGCACCTAGCATCAAACCTCCTGCTAGCAGATGAAATAACAGGATCAATATATATGCTCAGGATTGATGAGCCATAGAATACCTGTAAAAGCAAAAACCGTTAAGAGGTATGAAACCGGAATATGCCATGTGATTATTTTTCTGAAAAGCATGTAAATACCACCTATGATAAGAGCTACAGCCGAAACTTCTCCCAAAGAGCCGCCAATACTGCCCATGAACATTTTGCATAATCAGGAATTTCGAGGCTAAGCTTGGCAATGGTTTCACCGTTTGTAACACCTTCTTTTACAATACCTAATGAGGTTGGACCTGTAATTGCATCGGTAAGTACCAACCTGTTCTGAATTGGCAATGGCCATGAAGTCATATCGACAGGAAATGAAATCAGCATAAAAACACGACCTACCAAAGCCGGATTAAAAGGATTTTTACCCAAGCCCGCCAAACGACATTTTTGCAACGCCAATAGCTACTATGCACCCGATAACCATTTGCCACCAGGGAAGATTGATGGGCACATTAAATGCCAGTAAAATACCGGTTATTACTGCTGAACCATCAGTGATGGTATGGGTTCTTTTAAGAAATATTTCGAATGAGAAATTCAACGAATACACAAGTAAGACAGCAGTAAGTGTAGCAAAACAGCGCCCAGTCCAAAATACCAGAATGAAACCAACATGGCAGGTATCAGAGCAATGACAACTCCCCACATGATTTTTTGAACGGATTGGTCGCTATGCACATGTGGTGAACCTGAAACTGTAAGTAAATTTGCATATACTTATTTATTTTTCTTTGACTTCTGATTATATTGACTTCTCATGATCTGGCCAACTTTATTTTTGCCATATCTTAAATTGTCGAGTAATGGACGGCCTGAAGGACAGGTGTAATGGCAAGATCCGCATTCCATGCAATCCATATACCCTTGCTTCTGCATCTTCCAAATTACCTGTTGATCTCATGTTTTTCGAATAAGATAAGGTTCTAGTCCCATCGGACATGCCGAAACACATTTGGCACAACGGATGCAATTGTGCATACCCTGTGTGCGTTTGGCTTCATTTTCACTCAATAATTAAAATCCCTGACATTCCTTTCACAACCGGGACATCGATGAAATTAAGGCTTTACCCATCATCGGTCCGCCACTAATTATTTTTCCGGTATCATCGGGAAGTCCCCTGCATGCTTCAATCAGTTCTGTGACAGGAGTTCCAATGCGAACCAGGAAATTAGCCGGATTTTTAAACTGATTTTCCGGTAACAGTGACTACTCTTTCAAACAAAGGTTTGTTCTTTTGAACCGCTTCATAAACAGCAAAAGCAGTTCCTACATTCTGAACCACACAACCTACTTCAATCGGAAGCTTTCCTGAAGGTACTTCGCGGCCAATCAATGCTTTTATCAATTGTTTTTCAGCCACCCTGAGGATATTTTACTTTAAGTGCACGAACCGCAATATCCGGATAATTTTTTACCAATCCTGTGAAATGTGAGCAATGGCATCCGGTTTGTTGTTTTCAATTCCAATAATAGCCTTTTTACACCCAGGCTTTCATTAGGATTGCTACACCAACAAGCATTTCCTCTCCTTTTTCCAGCATCAACCGGTGGTCGGAAGTAAGGTAAGGTTCGCATTCAACACCATTAATGATCAAGACTTCGGCCTTTTTCCCTTCAGGAACCATCAGTTTTACATGGGTAGGAAAAGTAGCGCCACCAAGACCGACAATGCCCATCTCATTAATTTTCTCAATGATTTCTTTCTGGTGAAGATGACATTCTCTTTTTCAGTTCAGCGCTACGGTCGATTGATGCTTCCCATTCATCACCTTCAATTGCAATAATTATTGCCGGTCGACGGTATCCGCTGGTATCAATCAATCATCAATTTTTATTACTTTTCCTGAAACAGACGAATGAATATTGGCCGAAATAAACGCTTCTCCTTTGGCAATCAAATTGCCAACTTTTATTTTGTCCCCCTTGTTCACCAATACCTTAGCCGGAGCGCCCAAATGCTGTGAAAATGGTATTGATACCACCTTTGAAATGGCCAAAACCACGATGGATTTGTCTTTCGATAATTTGTTTTCTGACGGGTGAACCCCTCCTAATTTAAATGTTTTAAGCATCATTAATAATCAGATTTTTATGAAAATTAACCCCCGGTAGGATTCCCGTTTTCTACATCACCGGAAGCAACTTCTTTTGCAGTTTTCGAAACCGGTTCAGATATGACATCAGTTTTTGTTTGGGTCACTGATGGTTTTTTTACTTCAATTCCTTCATCCTCCTTCTCTTTTCTCACCGGAAAGTTCAACTCATGAATAGCACCAGTAGGACATTCAGGAGCACATTTTCGGCAAAGTTTGCATTTTAAAGGATCAATATACGCAAGGTTATTTACCAGGGTGATGGCATCAAAAGCACAGACTTTAACACATTTACCGCAACCGATACAAGCTACAGCGCAATTCTTTTTTGCGGGACCTCCCTTTTCTTTATTCACGCAGCTTACAAAAATTCTTCTGTCCTTTTTACCTTTGGGCCTAAGCTCAATTATCTTTCGCGGGCAGGCATCGACACAGGCGCCGCAGGCCACACATTTTTCATTTACTTCGGGCAATCCGGTTATTGGATTGATGTGAATGGCATCAAAACCACAGGCCATGACACAATCACTCAACCCCAGGCACCCAAAAGGACAGCCACCTTCGCCTGTAAACAATGCATGTGCAAACGCACAGGAAGTAGCACCCTGATACGAAACTTTTTTAGGGGAATTGGAAAATGAGCCATTGCACCTTACAACTGCAATATCGGGATCCTGCGCCTCAACTTCCAATCCCAAAATTTTCGCCACCTGTGCCATTACATCATTCCCGCCTACCGGGCACCTCAGTTTATCAATGTTACCTTTTTGGTTTTTTTGGTTAACCAGGGTTTCTGCAAATGCCCTGCAACCTGCAAATCCGCAACCACCACAATTGGCAGCAGGCAAGACCTCCGAAACTTCATCAATTTTGGGATCCTCAATTACTTTGAATTTTTGAGCACAAAAAATAGAGGATTACAGCCGACAATGAACCAATTGCACCGAGCGTGATAACCGAATAAAGCAAAACAATATTCACAATATCAACTTTTTATATATTAAAAATTCTATTGTTAATCAATTAACGGCAGCAAATGTATAAACAAATACCAAAGATGTGCAAGGATTACATTAATTTTTATTTGAGCATAGACAACTGATATGCTACTACTTACAATCGATATTCATTTTTCCTTAAAGAATTGGATTTGGAAAGAAATTGATTGTTAAACAATTAAACCTACAGTTTATATAGATTCTAAATTTTAGTTTCAGGTTTATTTTTTTTAGCAAATGATACCCGATTTAATCCAGACAATTCATAAGAGGTATTCGAAAAGACAAAGGCAAATTCCAAAAAAAAGCATGAACCACTAATGCTTAAATGAATTCAGTCCATTGATTTTGAGAAAATGCTTATCTAAAACATATAAAATAATTTTTATAATTTTGCATAACTATTTATATATTATTGGTTCAACTTCGATTTCAAATCCTATCCATTTAAAATCCCTGCTGGTTCAATAAGTTTTCACACTATCACATTTTGATTCATGAAAATACTCCTCGTCTCGCCTTGCTTGAAAAATGAAATACGGCAAAACCAATTTTCCATTCCTCAAATTACTTTATCCTTGCTTGCCGCAATGACTCCTCCTGAACATGAAGTTGATGTTTGTGAAGAAGTTTATGGCGATATAATTGACTTCGATGGCGACTATGATATAATCGGAATATCTCTGATGAGCCAAACCTGTCTAAGGGGATATGAAATTGCAAATGAGTTTAAAAAACGCGAAAAGATTGTTGTTTTTGGAGGTATACATGCCTCAGTATGCCTGAAGAAGCCATTATGTATGGAGATGCTGTGGTTATTGGGGAAGCCGAAGGTGGCCTTTGGGAAAAAGTTCTAACTGATGCTAAGAATAACAAGCTTCAAACCATATTATAAACTGGATCATTTACCCGATCTGCAGGAACATATTTTTCCACAGAAGGGATTTGATCAAATGTTCATCCGGCAAACTCCAGATTGCTCCTATCGAATCAACCAGGGGTTGCCCTTACAATTGTAACTTTTGTAGCTGTTTCAAGGTTCTTTGGTAAAAAACAACGACATAAAGTAATTAGAGATATCATCATTGACGCGGAATCATGTCCTCAAAAGTTTCTCTTTTTTGTTGATGATAATATTGCACTTGACAGGAAATTTGCGATGGAACTTTTCAGAGAAATGAAACCTTTGAAAAAAAAATGGGTTGGTCAGGCTTCAATCAATCTATCCAAAGATGAAGAGTTGATGAAGCTGGCTTATGAGTCAGGTTGCCTTGGTTTACTTATTGGGTTTGAGTCAATGACTGATGCAGGCTTAAATAGTTATCGAAAAACGTTAAAAACTGTTGAAGAAAATGTCCAGGCCATTAGAAGGTTAAGAAATAATGGTATTCTTGTTATGGCCTCTTTGGTTTTTGGCCTTGATACTGACACAGAAGATGTATTTAATATTAGTCATGAATTTTTAACAAAATCAAAACCGGCTTTTTTTCAGGCTTGTGTGATGACACCTTATCCAGGCACGCCCGTTTTTGACCAACTTAAAAGTGAAGGGACGGATACTAACTGATGACTGGAGTAAATATGATACAAAGAAAGTTCTGATCGCTCCTAAAAAACATGACCACCGAAAGTCTTCACAAAGGCTATGATGAAATAAGGAAATCCATGTACGGGATTAATTCCATTTTAAGCCGTTCATTGCCTCATATATTTATGGGGATAACAGGAATTTCTTTTGTATTTTTCCCTGAATATTGGTGCCAGGAATAACTTATAAAGAAAACAATGCAGCCATTGTTTTCAGGAATCCAGAAAGATTTCCCGATTGATTTTGATACTGCAAATACGTTCAGCCTTATAAACCAGTCTGAAAAGCATAAACAAACCAATCTTCGTGTTTTCCAAATTATAACATGTATTTTCTAAATATCCTGATATGAAAATCTTACTAATTTCGCCTGTTGCAGATTTTAACCATCGCACGAACAAAAGCCTAATGATGCCTCAACTGGCATTATTTATTCTTGAAGGACTTACACCCAGAACACCACCAGGTTAAAATAATAGAAGAGGAATATATGCCTATCAATTTTGATGAGGAATGTGATTTGGTTGGTATTAGTTGTATGACTTCCAATGCAGGCAGGGCTTACGAGATTGCCGCAGAATTTAAAAAAAGAAATAAAACAGTCGTACTTGGAGGTGTTCATCCAACGATCCTTCCTGATGAAATTAAGAAGATCAGCCCTGCAGGCACAATCTGACCATTATCAATATCATAAGAATCTTGTATCTTGCATTACAAATAGGTTTCACCGAGCAATGCTGAACCTGAAGGTCTTTTTGAACTTGTCCTTTAAAAGATAAAGCCCCACGAAATAAATGCAGCAACGCTTCCGATAGCCGCAAACCCGGCAATCCCTCATTATGAAAGACATTAAAAAATAGAATCAACTAAATCGTGACAACAATGTAAAAGGAATAGATGTATCCAAGAATTACCGCCTTAATACCCATTGATTTATTCATTAGAATTTCAACGGTATCTCCAATGGTATAAGTTTCACCTGAATCCGGGGACTTCGATTATTTTTTCCTGCATTTCATTCACGCTGCACAAGCTTTTTGAATGGCAGGAAGAAGCAGGCACTCTGAGAAATGATGGTAATATAATATATATCGCTTGTCAAGATATTGCTGATGGTTCCTTTATGGGTGAATACATCAGTATGACAATTTTCAATAGAATCCGCTCTTGCATATTTCTAAAATTTTAAGGGGTTGAGAGGGACACCGGAATTATTTTACCATTCATAAAATGATGGCCTGTTAACAGCAAAATTTTTAATGAATTCCGCCATACTTTTCGGGAGAACAGGTGCCTGATAACCCGGAAATGCCTGAGCCAGCATTTCGGTCTGAACAGCTCCAAGCGCCAGACAATTCACGCTGATTTCTTTTTCTTTAATTCTTCTGCAAGGCATTCGGTCAAAATGCTCAAAGCTCCTTTGCTTGCGCTGTAAAGTGACAAACCGGAGAATTTTGAACTTCCCTGGAATCCGCCCATACTGCTTATGTTGACAATATGCGAGCCTGGCAGGAGAAATGGCAAAAGAAATTGAATAAGTTTAACCGCACCCTTTAACATTGACACCAAAAAGACGATCAAAATCATTTTCAGTTAACTCCGCAAATGGCTTATGAATCAGTAACCCTGCATTATTGATTAAAATATCAACCGAATCAATCATCCCGGAAAATTGTTCGGAAAACCCTTAGAAAAAACACAGGTTTCAAGATCGAGTGGCAGGATCGAATACTTTTGAGTCTCCCAGGAATGCATCACATTCTGACTTCAACCTTGAAGTGAAGCCACATCCCGTGAAATCGCCACAATTGAATTTCCTTTTTCGGTGGCAAATGATTTCACCAACTCGTATCCGATTCCTTTGCTTGCTCCAGTGATTACAACATTCATGATACAATTCCTCATTTATAAACAGCTATTAATATTGATCTCAATGAAATCCAATTGTCAACAAAAATAGACAGAAATAAATTCACACGTTGAAAGCACTTATTTTATAAAATCGAATTCCCCCATTTGATTTTTATTAATTTTGTTGAACTAATTCATCGTTTTACAGCATAATATATGGTTCTAAAATGCTTTAAATCTCTAAATAAAAAACAAATGAAAGCAATTATTTGAAATTCAGCCTGCCAATTATATTTCCTCTATTTTTGATGAGTTACTTCATCAGGTACATCCTGCACCGGCAGGCGAGAGGACGTGATCAAAGCTATATTCATCCGCCATTGAGAAAATGGATGCCGGGAAATTATCCGATATATTTCAGTACTACTATTGACCTTAGAAATTGAATCAAATTAATGAAAACTTATAGCAAAACCCAAGCTGAAATTATTCTTCGCGATTTTTTCAAAAACAATCCGGTACTGTCGTTTCACTATAAATCATCAGGGCGATTCTAGATGATGGTTCAAAATTTTTTATCGGAACCTATAAAACCACCTCAAAAAATTTTAGGGTTTACGGACTTTTAAAAAAAGAAAACGATAAACTG
This sequence comes from uncultured Bacteroidales bacterium, assembly GCA_963708435.1. Classification (GTDB taxonomy): domain Bacteria; phylum Bacteroidota; class Bacteroidia; order Bacteroidales; family JAADJA01; genus JAADJA01. The sequence continues at coordinate 14,793 of CAVPSZ010000016.1, read as the reverse complement.
GTTATTCGACAATTGCAGTTTGATCCTGAATAAAATTACACCGTTTAAGAATCTACTATGATGAAATTATCAGGTTAGCCATTCCGAGGATATTGGAAATGGGGATCATACCTCGTTGGCAACAATACCCTCAGAATTCATTGGGCAAAGCCCAGCTGATAGCAAAGGAAGCATGGAATACTTGCTGGAATATTCATTGCTGAGAAAGTTTTTAAAACCATTGATCCGTCTATCATTTTCACCCCTTTTAAACTGATGGGCAAGCAATTGCAAAAGGTGACATCATTTTTAGTGTTGAAGGAAAATCCATTTCGATCCTCTCGGCAGAAAGGCTTGGCATTAAATTTCATGCAACGCATGAGTGGTATCGCAACATTTACACGATTACTTGTAATCAAATCAAAGGAACAAGGGCAAAACTGCTTGATACCCGAAAAACAACACCCCTTCTCCGGGATCTTGAAAATATGCCGTAAAAGCAGGTGGCAGCAGAAAACCATCGGTATGGGTTTGTATGATATGATCATGATCAAGGATAATCATATTGATTTTGCCGGTGGAATAAAAAATGCCATTAATGCCACCCATAATTACCTGAAAAAAAAGGAATTGTTCTTAAAATTGAAATTGAAGTTCAGAAATTTTAATGAATTGCAACAGGTTTTAAACCATGGTGGAATTGACAGGATCATGCTGGATAATTTTTCACCAGAGCGATTTAAAAAAAGCCATTGAATTTATCGATGGCAAATATGAGACTGAAGCTTCGGGAGGAATTAATCTTCAAACCATCCGTTCATTTGCAGAAACAGGAGTAGATTATATTTCAGTTGGAGCGCTGACCCACCAGATTAAAAGCCTTGATTTATCCTTGATCGCAATCAAATGATTCCCTTAAAGGAAAAATTTGACACGCTTATCCAAAGAATAATTCACATTAATATTCTGAGGTATAAGCCTGTATTAAAGATTCTTCAACTACTCAAAAAAATTACCATTCCCGGTTTTGATGGACTGCCCTTATACGATGTTGGACAGTTTTTCTTTCAGGGTATTTCAAAAGGTTCTATAGCGCCAAGAGCATCCTCCATTGCTTTCAGTTTTTTTCTTGCGCTGTTTCCAATGATCATTGTCTTTTTTACCTTGATTCCTTTTATCCCTATCCGAAGATTTCCAGGAGTTATTGTCTTAATTTTCATTAACAATATTGTTCCTGACCAGGCTGAACCTATTAATTTAATCAACATTGATTGATATTATTCAACGTCCGCGGGGGCAATTGCTTTCCCTGACGTTTATACTTGCCAGTATTTTTGCAACCAATGGCATCGACAGTATCATTGAAGCATTCAACAGCACTTACCACACCATGGAATCCGGTCGTGGATTAAACAAAAACTGATTTCAATCCTTTTGTTTTTTATCATCAGTTTCATTTTGATCATTTCGATTATACTTTTAACTGGTAACAAGTACTTTCATTCTCGATTTTTTGGTTGAAAAAAAGATACTAACCAGCGGCATTACCGTTCATCTTTTGATAATTGGAAATGGATTATACTCATCGCCATGTTCTTTTTTACCATCTCTTTTATTTATTACCTGGGACCTGCCAAATCGATAAATTCAGGTTTATTTCAGCCGGATCTTCCCTTGCCACTGTTTCTTACCCTCATTGCCACACTTGGCTTTAATTTTTATGTCAGTAATTTTTCCAGTTATAATGCCTTTTACGGATCCATCGGAACCCTGCTGATCGTCTTGATTTGGATTTACTTTAATGCAATCATTCTTCTGGTTGGATTCGAACTAAATGCCAGTATCCATACCGCCCGCAAGGGAAATTCTAATCCTAAAACTTTCAGGGTTTTTAATTTGTTAATTATATTCATTGGTAATTACTTTTTTGCATGATAGCTACTTTTAGGATATTAAATGCGACATAACAATTATGATGAATGAACATTAAACAGGAATATTTTTGATTCAGTGAACAATGTTCATTGATTGTTTAGTAAATATTTTTGTTGTATGTTTGTGAAATAAATTGTTGATTTTTTTTTGTAAAGCATTCATTTATTCAGGCAACTTTTTTTTTGGATTCAATGTCTTTTTTATAATGTAGTTCAGGTGTATTAAAAAATCATGTTAATTGCATATATTTTCAAAAGTTTTAATTAACCACTTAAAACAGTATTTGCTGTGAAAAAATTTTTACACTTTATTTCGAAGACAATTTTCATCTGGCTCATCTTCTTTAGCCAGGTTTCAACGTTGCCCAGATCAATATCCTGCCAGGACCAGGAGTAACAGCAATTGACATGGTTGAAAATATTGTAGGTGAAGGTATTATCTACGACAATGTTACTTTCACCGGAGCCAATGCATCCAGAGGGATTTTTAACAACGGACAGTCGACGAATCTAGGCATTGCCAGCGGTATTTTTCCTACCTCAGGTGCAGGCTATGTAATTCCGGGGCCGAATACTTCCTCCAGTGCAGGTACAAACAACGGCACACCGGGAGATGCTACACTTAATTCAATTACAACCTCAACAACCTACGATGCTGCAGTACTGGAGTTTGATTTCATTCCTGAGTCCGACACCTTAAGATTTAAATATGTCTTTGGTTCAGAAGAATACAATGAATATGTGGATTCCAGTTTTAATGATGTTTTCGGATATTTTGTTTCAGGACCAAATCCTATGGGTGGACAATATGCCAATAAAAATATCGCTATTGTTCCCGGAACAGAACACTAGTGTTAACATCAATAATGTAAACAATGGTTATTCCCCTCCAGGGGTAGTTCCAACCGGACCTTGTGAAAATTGTGCAATATTATGATGACAATACCGGTGGGCTTACACTGGAATATGATGGATTTACACCGTTGTAACTGGTATGCCTGCTTGTGGTTGTCCCTGCGAGGAATATCATATTAAAATTGGAGTGGCTGATGCCGGAGATGGTATTTTGATTCCGGTGTTTTCATTGAAGAAAACAGTTTTGAAAGTCCAAAGATTGAAGTACAAACTGATCCTTATCCGCAAGGTGTTCAGAAAATATGATTGAAGGTTGTGTGGAAGCGGATATTATTTTCATTTTACCAAATCCTGATTATGCTCCCATAACGGTTTGTTTTGAAATTAGCGGGACAGCAACGAATGGAATTGACTATGAATGAGATTGACAACTGTGTAACTTTTGAAGAAGGCGAAGATTCTGCTTTTATCCATGTGGTGCCGCTAAAAGACTGGAATTATTGAAGGAGAGGAAACCATCAGGCTGATCATTGAAAATACGCTTGGCTGTATTGTGCGGTACGATACTGTGCGAATTCACCATCATTGACTATGTGGATATGTCCACCATAATAAGCCCAAGTACTTTTATTTGCGAAGGGCAGGAAATCGAACTATGGGTGAATACGCTGAACGGTATCCCGCCCTACACCTATGAATGGGAAGGTTTTTCAATTAACAATGATAGCCTCACTGTTACATCCTGATACCACCACCTGGTATATGATTAATGTGATGGACTTGTGCCTTGATACAGTTTCCGATTCCATTAAGATCACAGTTTTCCCACTCCCGATGTTGACATTGGAGCTGATTCGGCAGTGATCTGCGAAGGCGATTCCTTATGCTTAATGCCGGAAGTGGGTTTGTTTCCTATTTTGGCAGGATGGATCACATGATTCAACCTTTTTTGTGACGGAAGATGGCTTTTACTTTGTGATGGTTGCTGGTCCGGGAGGGTGTACCAATGCAGATTCCATCTATGTTACACAATCCATACTGGAAATTGATATCGGACCCGACATACAACATTTGTATTGGCGACAGTGTTGTTTTTAATGCTGGGGACGGATATACTTCCTATCTATGGCAGGATGGGTCCAATGAATCCGATCCTATGTTGCCAATCAAACAGGTACCTATTGGGTAAAAGTCACTAATGATGGATGTACGGATTACGATTCAGTATATCTTTACGTAGATGATCCTGCTTTTCTATGAATTTGGGAAATGATACCACTATTTGCCAGGGAGATCACATTGTTTTAAAACCCGCATTTGGAGTTTTTAATTCCTACGTTTGGTCGACCGGAGATACAACAATGAGCATCACCGTTTCTACATCCCGGAACCTATACACTAACCGTTCTTAGCGGATGCGGATGAACATCCGATCAGATCACCATTGGAAACTGGCCTTATCCGAATCCTAATCTGGGAGGTGATCTGAATTTGTGTTATGGTGAGATCAGCGTTGCTGGAACCGACTTTCGGATTTAGTTCCTATACCTGGCAGGATAATTCGACCTTCACCTTTCTATACGATTTCTCAAAGTGGTAGTTTATTGGGTGGATGTTACCGATATTCATGGTTGTCATGGGACAGATACTGTATATGCGAGTGTTGCAAACATTGTCGATCTGGGCGAAGATTCCCTTGATCTTTGTACCGGAGATACCATAACTTGAATGCAGGATTCGGGTTTGATTTTTATACCTGGAGTACCTAGGAAATGATTCAACCATTTTAACCTCCGGGTTCAGTCAATCGAAGTTACTACAGGTGGTAAGTATTCGGTAAGTGTAAATTACTATCTTTGGCTGCGAATCTATGGATTATGTCACTATAACCGAATATCCTTTACCCGTTGCTTTAATAAGCGGGCAAAACGAATTTTGTGAAGGTGAAACCATTTTGTTGCACGCAAATGCATCTGGCTCAGGATGTATTTCAATTATGCCTGGTACCTGGACAATGGTACCGATCTCTATCAAACGATACTGTACTAACGTATCTCAAGGAGGAAACTATGAACTCGTGATGAGTAATTATTGCGGTGAAAGTCTCAGATGTCATTACTGTCAACTGAAAATTTCTTACCTTATTTGACCTTGGGGAGGATATAACTCTTTTCCCTGGTGGAAGTGTAACCCTTGAAGCAGATGCCGATACCAACTTATATCTGGAATGGTTCAGAAACACAATCAAATACGTTTACAATTGCTTATGAGAACATTTCAACAGACACCACCATTACGCTTGAAATGTAGATGATTTCACCTGTAAAAACTCGGATGAAATTATAGATCGAAATCTTCATTGTTGAAGTTCCTACTGTTATTACACCCAACGGTGACGGTAAGAACGATTCTTTCAACCTAAAGATAATAGTTGGACAGGCATCAATCAGCATACCATGATGGTATTCAACCGGTGGGGCGAAAAAGTATGGGAATCAAGTGACTTTCCTTCCGGCTGGGATGGCAAACAAAATGGCAGGTATGTTGCCGAAGGTACCTATTTCTGGGTACTTGAAGTATATTATGGAACCGATAATATTAAAAAAGTTTACAAAGGCAGCTTAACGGTTCTGGGAACAAATAATTAATCAACCCTCAAACTGTATATGTTATGAACAAAAGGAAAATCATCATTTTATTCGCAGTTCTCATTTCTGTCCTTCAGGTTTTTCTGAAGATTATTATTGGGTTGGCGGACAAGGCGACTGGTCCGACCTGAATAGCTGGAGAACCAGCAATGGTAATATTCCTAGTGAAGTGCCGGATGCAGAAGACAATGTTATTTTTAATGAAAATTCCTTTACCTTTCAACAGGGAATGATACAGTCTTCATTCTTACAGGTAACCCTGTTTGTAAAAACCTGACCTTTTATAATTCGGAATCCTACCAGGATACAGTCGTAATCGTTGGAGGAAACCTAAACAGTACCTTCAGCATTTATGGTTCTGTTAGTTTTGGTCCCAGTAATCTTTGACCAATCCTTCTCCAAACAATATGGTGGTCAATGATTACATGGGTAAAGATTTTCTTCATGTCAGACCTTGCAGGAAATACGATAACCTGTTCCGGAACGCGATTCGCGGGGGATATTCAGTTTGAAGGTCCCGGAGAATGGATTTTACAGGATACACTTTTTGTTTATGACTCAACTGACTGGAAATCTATTATTTATGGTGAATACGACCTGAGGTGCCACATCCGTTTATCCTTCATAATAATGGAACATTCAATGCCAACGAGCAAACAATTATTAACAGGGGATTTCAGTACAACAGGCAACAAACCACGATCCTGCTTTGTTCAAAACTGTGACATTCTGATGGTCGGGGATTGGCAATTGGGTGCTGAAAACCTGACTTTTAATGCGGATAACTCCTATATTTTTATAGGAGGTAGCATGACAAACTCCTTCGGAGAACTTATCAGTTATCACGATATCGATGTTATGAAGCAATATGGCTCTTTCAACAATATTGACATTCGGACATATATGCGGAAAGTCCATTTTCTCGGGAGTGGCAAACTCGATGGTAAACCAGACCTGGGTGAAGAGGGGAGTTTTACAATTGATACTCTACTTTTTGATGGGGGCTTTGACGAGATGGGGATGCCAATTCCATGCGAAATAAAAGGCGTATTACATAATATCCATTATACACTTATTGAACAAGTAATGGGGTATATTGAAACCAAAAAATCCGAATACCATAGAATCGATTACAAAGGTGATTACGCCCAGTTATTTTAAGGGTTATGAAAATGAGATTGATTCTATCCATTTTTTTATGCCTGAAGGATCTTTGGCAGGGGATAACATTGTAAATGACTTGCTTTTATTTAATACTATGGGAGTGCTTAGCTCCTGGTTCGGTGTAGAAAGCAATGTCAATCATGCCATTTTTGGTGCTGATGGTTTTATTTTGGGTAGTAATACGATTAATTTATTATCCTTAAGTTCCGGATTCTGGTATCAATTACAAGCTGATTCACTGTACAAGGCGGAGCATATACAAACTCACATATTCAGACGATAAATGATATAGAAGTTTTAGGTGGTTGCGAAGGAGGTTTATCCATTCTATCATCAGATTTTAATACGGTTAGAGCATTAATTGATACACAAAATGGTTTTACAACTGAATATTTGATGATAAAAGATTTAAAAAATCTTAATGGGAATACAGATATTATTGTTAATAATGGAGTTGACCTGGGTAATAATGAAGGTTTTACAATAACCGAAAATATTGAAAGAGATTTATTTTGGGTAGGTGGTGCAGGGATTGGAATGACAGAAACACACTGGTCTTCAAATTCAGGAGTTGTACCAGGTGATCAATGTCCGCCAACTATAAGAGATAATATAACGTTTGACGGCAATTCAGGCTTTGTTGAAAATGGGATGATTGTAAATGTAAATAATAAATATGCTACATTTAACGATATGTTATGGACTGATGATGTTCAAAATTTACCATAATTATCTGGTTCAGATACAAATAATTTAAGAATTGCAGGTTCAGTTAAACTTTCTCAATCAATGATTTATAAATTTAGTGGGAAAGTTTATTTTGAATCAACATACGATACGTTGGAATGGGAAACAATTGATTGGGAGAATTATGTTCCTGATGATGCACAACCAACAAATCCAACGTGGGCGCAGTACGTAGGACACTATATTACCTAATAAAACCTATTTTAATGGAGAAAAAGGCAGATGGCAATTGGAAAGTAACCTATATGTTTTTGATACATTATTCTTAATATCAGGTGACCTGAAAATAGAAACTCATAATGATGAGTTTAGAAAACTATTAAGTGTATCTAGTTTTTATGCCGGTGATACTCTAAGTAAAGGTGTTTATTTACCCGGAAAATCGAAGGATAGCTTAGGAACATTAATAGAAGTCCATGCGTTTGGTAAGGAAGCATTTAAATGGGGTGCCTGGCGTAATGATACTACATTTTATGTAAATCAGCAAAACGAAGTTGTTACTATATTACCAAAAACTTTCTTGATGCCGGATTTTCTACTATCCGTTCAGTTGGTGATTGGGGTGTACCACCGAATACACCGCCTGGAAATTGTCATATTAAAACTATGTTTGGTCAGGATACAGTAAGGTATTATAATATAGAATTTAAAACACAAGATTTATTTTCAGATACATTATATGCACCTGATGTAGTATATTCAGAAAAATCAAGGTTATTAACCGATTGTATATCTCAATATAATCTTGTTGATTATTATTGCGCTTATGGTGATGCTACGGTAATGGTGTAATTGATACGCTGACTTATAAGAAAATAATAAATGAAGGGAATGGTCAAACGATAAGTGCAGACGGATGTAAGCTAAGAAACGAATACTATGTAAATTTTCTTTTTGCTGAGAGTTTTGGGGATACGATCATGCAAAATCAAACAATTGATACAGCATTCTTTTATGATCAGGGGATGATCAGGATTATGATACTATTGGATACTTAGAAGCTGATAAATTTATGCATATAGCCATGGGTAACACCATTGATATTGCATGGTTAAAAGGCAATGCTATTTTTACCGGTGATGGTAATTTACCGGGAGTTGAAATTCATGTTCAAAATACCTTTCATCAATTAACACTTTCACCGGATAAAAGATATATTTTTCAACACGAAAATAATTCTGATACCACTATTATTTTAGATGATTTATCATCGAAGGTATATTGTGATCGACCCATCGATTACAATCCGATTCGATCGGGACACCTGCATATATACTATATAAAACGCAACAACCTTCGAATGCATCATTTACTGCAAAATACACATCACTGCGCGATATATATATAGTAGCCATTTGAAGGTAAATATTATATTGCGAGAGTTCGATTGATTTAGGCCATAATACAAATTGGACCTGGACTTCAGTGCCTGATGAAAAATACTATTGGGTTGGTGGTACAGGAAATTGGGGTGACGGAAATCATTGGTCATTCGAAAGTGGCGGGGCGCCGATAGAGGAATTGCACTCCAAAAGAAATCAACACTGTCATATTTGATGACAATTCATTTCTTACACCAACTGACACAGTTACTGTTGATCTTTTAACTGGGTATTGTAAAAATATGTACTGGAAGCATTCCGATGATTTTACCCGACATTTATCGGTGCTGATACAACTGTTCTTTATGTTTATGGTTCATTTGAATTAAGTGATAGTTATAGATTATCAATATTCTGGTGAAATTTATTTTGATCATTTTGAGGAAACGAATTTTGTTGCTGATACCATAACTTCAAGAGGGAAAATTATCTTAAATGATATTCGTTTCCAAGGTATCGATGATGTTGTGTTGTTAGGTGATGATCTTACCTTGTTGGTAGATGAGCAAATTCTATATTTCGTACTGTATGGCATGAACATGGAACTTTCAAATTGAATGGAAATCATCTGAATACCGGAAGATTTTATGTCAACTTTTAAGAATCACGAGAATTTGATTATTGAAAATTCCAAAGCGACAATTTTATACGATTCGACACGGCCTGGTGGTTCGATGGTAATAATTTCACATTATTTGCGACCAATCGACCATTTATAATCAAGGCTCTATCATGGGAATGATCACTGATGAGGAGGTCAATCTGAAATATTATAATATTGAATTGAACGGCCCGATTGACAGTCTTGCAAAATCGAACAATATATCTGAATATAATCTCGTAAGCATCAATATGGAATTAGGATCTGAGTAACCGGAAATTTTATTGCGGATACATTTATCTGCGGGGTAATGGTCAGGGATTATCAATATAATCCATACCAATGTAATTTACCTTGACAGCAATGTATTGTTCGATCAATCAATAAACATAACATTAATCGTTGTTTTGTAAATAGATTTGGGTTTGTCAATGGGAACAACAATTTCAAATATTGTGTATTTAATGATGACGGTGTTTTTATGGGTCATAATATGTTTGATACACTTGTGCTTTATCCCGGAGCAGGAAATTCACAAGGATTAGGGAACTGGTTTTATTTTCAGGTAGATTCAACTCAAACAATCAATGATTCGCTTGTATGTGAGAGGAAATCAATGCAGCAATATCAATCTATAACTTCCTTGAGTGCTCCATAATCTGGCTTATATTGAAAAGTAATATGGTTTTGACCTGTCATTGCGACTATCTGAATATTAAGCATTGCTGCCGTGAGCGATAATATTGAATTTTATGCAGGAGCTAACAGCACACCGCTTGCCAAATCCTGACAATCCCCTCCAGGATGGATCTTTGAAAATGCCCAGGGTTATATTTATGGGTTTGACGGACGAACCGACAGATATTGTCTTGGAGACTGAATATATCATTGATGCCAGTGATTTTAACGGGGATGCCATACATTGAATTTTTCTGGGAAGGATCTCCCTTTCCGGGAGATGTAACGTATGCCGTTTCAGAGCCAGGGACGTATCATATCAGGGTTCAATATTTCGATGGATGTGCTGGTGGATGATTATATTGTCATGGAAGGAAATTATCCTCCAAAAGCAACCATCGATCCCGGACCATTCTGCGAGGGAGACATGATCCATGTTCAGGTTACTCCTGATAATGATGCCTATAAGTATTATTGGTCCACTGGTGAAACAACATCGCAGATAGTTGCGAAGATTGAGTATACCGGCGGTATTTATGTTCAGGTAATTGATACAACCAATAAATGCGAGTCCGTACCCAATCAGACAATTATAGTTAAACCAACTCCGGATCCTGAAACAGCATTGGGAGATGATGTTCGGTTAAATATGAGGAATCCATTGTTCTTGATGCCGGTGAAGGAGACTTATTTACATGGACATCAACTCCTGAAGTTGAAATTGAAAACCCAAATGCACAAATCAATTACAGTACGATGGTTACAAAAATCCAATTGAATACAAAGTTAATGTGGAACTCGATGGTTGTCCGGCTGAAGGTTATAAATGGTGAACATGTACCCACCAAGCAAATGGGGAGTTCCAACTGCATTCTCATCCGAATGACGATGGATACAATGATGTTTTATATGTTTATGGCAGCGGATTCTCACAAATTGTTTTCAGGATTTATGACCGTTACGGTAAACTGATGTTTGAAACTACAAATCCTGACGCAAGTGAAGGCTGGGATGGAACATGTTAATGGAGCTCCGCAGGAAATGGATGTTTACACGTATTATCTGAATATAGTATTTCAGGATGGCGGTGTGGTTGAAGACAAAGGAAATATTACATTACTTCGATAGTTAATGAAAAGATCATTCGGCTTAATATTTTTTATCATTCTTCCTGCTTTAGGATGGCATGATACCGAAGCGCAGGATGTACATTATTCGCAGATGTAGGCCACTCCGCTGTATGTTAATCCTGCCTTTACCGGCAATCACGAATGCGATTTCAGGGCTGCAGCCAATTACAGGCAACAGGCAGCAAGTTTTACGATCCCTTTTACAACCTACACCGCATGGGGCGATACACGGTTCTATCCTGAATTTCTTAAGGAGGCGTGGCTGGTTTGGACTTGGCACCCACCTGTATTATGACAATGCCGGTAATGGTGATCTTACAGAAAATACAGGGAATGCTTTTTACCGCTTACAGCCAGGGTTTTAATTCCGATAACTCCCTCTATGGGAGTTTGGGTGTTGGATTAGGCGTTACAAACAGAAGTGTAGATAAAAATGCCCTGCTATATGGGGACCAATGGAATGACCGATATACTTTGATTGGACTGGCCCAAATGATGACCCTACAAAAATCGTATATTCTTCAATTTATTACTTGGACTTTAATCTTGGATTGAGTTTGCATCACCTTGTAAATGATAAATGGATGTATGAAGTCGGTGCCAGTATGAGCCATATCAATAAACCTAATGAGTCTTTTTATCCCGAATACATACAAAACAGCAATGGAACATTAGTTCATAATACCAATAGGTTGGGACGAAAACTCATTGCTCATGGAACAGTACAGCATATTCTGGGTGAACACCTGCTCATTAAACCTGAAGTTTATTTCATCAGTCATGAAGGAGTTCAGCAAACCCTGATCGGCGCAAACCTTGTTGCTGATGTGGTTGAACTTAAATTGTACGGCGGTTTATGGTATCGGTTTGGAAGGGATATTATTCCTACGCTGGGCATCGAATACAATAAACTTACAATGATGTTTTCTTACGATATCAATGTTTCAAAACAGCATGTAGCAAGCAATTATAAAGGAGGATTTGAATTTTCACTGATCAAAAAATTCTGCGCACGGATATCAACCAAAAGAGAACCTTGTAAATTCCTGCAGTTTTAGCTTTCCCAATTCAATTGAATAGAATGAAACAATTTATCGTACCTTTATCTCTGTCTTTTGTTCATCATCACTCAATGCAGGATTTTGGACAATGGAACTGGGAATATCCTGTGCCGCAGGGAAATACTCTGAATGAGATATTTTATTAACAATCTACCGGGTTGGGTTATGCCGTTGGTAATTTTGGAGCACTTTTAAAAACGGAAAACTATGGAATTTCACTGGTCGGTCATGGATTCAGTAATCAACAGATGCTTTGTATTCAGGGTGCTTTATTGGAAATGCCTGTTATCTTGTCGGTGATAACGGGACCATGCTGAAAACAACGGACAACAGATTCGGAATCCATATTTCAACCGGAAGTCATTACCTGTTTAATACGTTCTTTTCACAGATGAAATTAACGGGCTATATCGGAGGTTATAAAGGGCAAATTCTTAATGAAAACAATTGATGGCGGCGAATCCTGGCAGGAATTGAATTACGGAAACATTGAATCCATTTATGCGGGCTTCTTTTCATCTGAAAATGGAATCTTTGTTGGGGACAGTGGCTTATTTTAAAAACTTACAATGCCGGCTTATCCTGGACTAAGCCAAATTCGGGGACATAATTGCCTTCCAGGATATTTATTTTCCTTCCGCCAACATCGGATATATTGCGGGTAAAAAAGGATTGATGCTTAAAACCACGGATGGGGGAAACGTGGGCAGAATTTCATTTGTACCGATGAAGAAGAATTGAACTCTGTCTATTTTATTCACGATACCATTGGTTATGCTGCCGGCGCTTTTGGCTCCATCTGATAACCGAAAATGGAGGAGTGCTCTGGGAATATCTCCCACAGGTACGGATCTGGAGATCCGGTCATTAATCTAACCTATCACACGATACCGTCTGCGACTCACTGATCTTTTGCGGAGACTATGGATTAATTCAACGAACGGATTCATGCGGATACTGGAGAAACATTACAGGCGCAAGCAGCATACGCTCAGTTCAACGCCATTTTTTACTGCGACATGAAAGGATAGCAGTCGGAGGCGATCCTTTTTTAGATTTCCCTTCGGTTACAACCGCTTCTCCCGATTCGAACTGGGTTATTCAAACCATCGATACCATTGACCATTTTCTTACAGATATTCTTTCCGAGATTCCAGCAATCGGTATGTTTCCGGGAAGAATGGCAGCATGTATAAAACCTCAGATGACGGTATAAACTGGATTCCATGGAAACCTGAACGGAGGAAAATCTTAATTCAATCCGTTTTACCGATTCCACTCTGGGATTTGCAGCCGGTGAAAAAGGAACGCTTGTCAGGACGTTTTTCAATGATACCAGTTGGACGGATACTGCCTGGGTAAAGCTTACACACCAACACCACAACAATCTTTATTCCTTATTTTTTTAATACCATAAGGGAGGTTATGTTGTCGGGGATAAGGGAACCATCCGCATAAAAAATAATGGAAATTCAATTTCAACCATTATTCCAGGTACAAATAACGCTTTATATGATATCTGTTTCCCGACTGATACAGTCGGTTTTATTGTTGGTTACGCCGGTAAAATTATAAAAATCGAACGGAAAATGATGCCGATACTGTTTATAATATCTCTTCCGGGGTTACAACGCCATTAAATGAACTATTTTTCCCTTGTCCGGATACTGGTTATATTGCAGGTGAAGGCGGAGTGATCCTGAAAACCACCGACCGGGGAGAAACCTGGTTCCCGCAATATACGGGAACTTCGAACAGTCTGCGAGGCCTGCATTTTTTCAATGACAGCACCGGCTTTGCGTGGAGCAGGCCTTACCATTTTAAAAACCATTAATGGCGGCGGTGAAGTGATAACACCTGGAATTGTAGAAAAGAAAATGGAAGAGAACCCTATAAAACTATACCCAAATCCGGGTCCGACTTATTTGGATTGAATATCAGCTTGGATGAAACCAGCCAGGTTCAGATCAGCATATTCGATCTTGCCGGCAGAAGATGAAAGAAATTATCAACACCAAAACTAATTCCGGGCTACAAAAACACATGATTGATATTTCCGGGTTTGATACAGGCTTATACCTCATTGTGTTGCAGACGGAAAAAAGGATTTACTCAAAGAAATTAATTATACATTAAATCATTTCTATCGTTTTGTTTTTTTCTTAATTTAGTTCCTTCTATAATTCTAAAATTATTGCGGTATGAGGGGATTTTATTCCTGTACTACCCGGCTGATTTTTACAGTTATTTTCTTTTCTTTTCTGCTGATTCTAAAAGCAGAAGATTATCACTGGATAGGTGGAAGCGGTAATTGGTCTGATATCAACCATTGGGTAACTATTTCCAGTAGAACCATTCTTTACAATACACCTCCCTCTGCCGATGACGATGTTTATTTCGATGCCCTATCTTTCCCCGGACAAGATCAGGTTGTTTCAGTAAATACTGAAAACGCTGTTTGTAGAAATCTTGACTGGTCTACAGTTTCAAATAATCCGATTTTTATAAATACCACCTCGGTAAACATCAATATATTCGGTTCCCTCATTCTTTCTGCTAACATGCAATACCAATATAGCGGAACACTTACATTCGCATCCGTTTTAACCGGAAA
>CAVPSZ010000015.1:0-40373 GCA_963708435.1 uncultured Bacteroidales bacterium | reverse complement strand
AAATCCCTGGTCATCCATTACATTAATAATAGCTCCTTTAGCGACCAATAGTTCCGCTACACCTGAGGAACCATAGTAAGTACTGTAATGCAAGGCTGTATTTCCGTTATTGTCGCTCAGGTCAAGGTTGGCGCCATAAAAAATAAGCATGTCAGCCATTATTGAGTCGTTATTTGCTGCTGCAACCATCAGAGGAGTCACTCCATCAAGATTTCGGGTGTTCAGATCAGCTCCATTCAGGATCAAAGTATCGGCGATATAGACATTCCCTGAAATACAGGCTCCCAGTAAGGCACTGATATGATTCCGGGGTAACACACTAACATCGGCTCCGTTATGTAAAAGGATTTGTACAGCTTCCAGATGCCCGTTTTGAGCAGCATACATTAAAGGTGTGACCTCTTCATACAGCGACCTGTAATTAACGTCTGATCCTTTTTCGATCAGGGATTTTATCCTGGCCGTATCACCATCACCTGCAGCTACCAGTAGCTCAAAATTCAGATTTAAAGTTAATGAATCTGTTGACGGAGTTTGCTCAATATTCTGACTATGATTTTTTAACGTCAATAGACATAATAAAGAGGGCAGAAGGCATAAAATAGAGCAACGCCGAATTTCAGGGTGAAAGAAATACTTTAATTTGATATACTTCCCCGAAAATGATGCTTTTGAATTTGCATTGCAGTTAACGCCAGTTGTTTTTATCAAAGGCGACCCAATAGATATTTCCAAGTCCATTTTGGATACCATCAGCCAACTGAAGGATATTGCTGAGCTTTTTATTTGCTTTGTTTTTTAAATCGGCACTTTCCCGCTTGCTTGAGAAAAAGAGGTATTTCCCGTCAGGAGAGACGAAGGGACAATAATCAAGAGCGTCCGAATTAATTTCATTTCCTAAGTTTTTTGGTTTTGTCCAGTTATTCATTCCGTTATTGTAAGAAATGTAAAGATCCCCTTTGCCAAAATCATCTTCACGACCCCATGATGAAAATATGATGTAGCTTTCATCAGGTGCAATGAAAGCATTAAATTCATAAAAAAGTGAATTAATCGGTTCTCCCAGATTTTCGGGTTGTGTATAGCTGCCGTTTGAATACCTGGAAAAATAAATATCCTCCAGGCCAAAAGAATCGTCGTATTTTGCAGTAAAATAAAGGTTGCCATTGGATGCTACTGAAGGGAAATATTCATCTTCACCTGAGTTTAATGGTTCACCAGGGTTGATTGCATTTCCCCAGCCCTTTTCAGGTTCAACATACCAGATATCATAATTTTTCTTCCCAGTGCTTCCGGGTACCGGACGGTTGGATGCGAAAAATAACCTCTTCCCGTCAGGCGAAAAGGCAGGCTCGAGGTCACTGTATCCTCCGGAGAAAGCTGCTGTTTCAGGTTCTGACCAGAAAAAGCCATCAAACCCCAGATATACGATCACACTTTGATCATCGGACGGCAGGACTATACTGTAAAATATTACATTACCCGATGGCGAAACAGCAAAATCCCTTTCATTTCTGCTTGTGGAAATTATATCAGGAGAAAATACCTGGGGAACACTGCCTGGTGATGCAAGCCCGAAGTATTTCCAGTCAGTGTCTCCTTTGTGAGAAGGCACGGATTTTTGTTGTGAGGAATCGCAGGAAATCATTAGAAAAAGCGTTATGGCTGCAATTAGCCAGCACCATTTTTGGTTCAGGATCATCATATTTAAATTTTAATTACTAACAAAAATACGAAAGTTATACGAAAATAATATTTTCATTGTTTTTCAAAACATTAGACAAAATAAATTACATGGTGTCTTAGATTCTGTATTTTTTGAAGGTTAAGAAAGATTGTAACTATAGAAGTCTATTTCTTTCACTCAACAACAAAAGAGTTTCTTGTTATTTTTGAAAAAAATTATTTTGGGTAAAGTATGCGTGCATTGTGGGGAAGATTGTGGTAAGCATCCCGTAGAGTGGGAACAGCAATCCTTTTGTTGTTATGGTTGTAAAACGGTTTACCAGATTCTGAAGGAAAAGGATTTAAAGCAATACTATGATATTGCACCCATGCCGGGTATTCGCATTGAAACCGAAGATTCTGAAAGTAAATATGCTTATCTGGATATTGAAAGTATTAAAAATCAACTACTCGATTTTTCGGATGGTGGAATAAGTAAAGTCACTTTTTTTATCCCGTCAATTCATTGTGCCTCCTGTATTTGGTTGCTCGAAAACCTGAACCGCCTTCATCCTGCGGTAAGCCATTCATTTGTTAATTTTCCGAAGAAAGAGGTTGTCATTACATTCAGGGATAATGAAATCAGCCTAAGAAGGATTGTTGAGCTTCTTGCTTCGATCCATTATATTCCTGAACTATCCCTAGGACGACTTCAGAAAAGCAACAGAAAAAAAAGTAATACTCAGTTACTCCTGAAAATCGGAATAGCGGGTTTTGTCATGATGAACGTTATGATGTACAATTTTCCTGAGTACTTGCCAGGCGGGGAGTTACTTGAGCCGGGATTTAAGAAGTTCTTTGGATGGCTGAGCCTGGTTCTTTCCATTCCTGTTGTTGTATATTGCAGCAACGATTATTTTTTATCGTCGATAAAGAGTCTCAGGCATAGGATTATCAGTATAGATCTCCCGATAGCATTAGGTATTATAGCGCTGTTTCTTCAGAGTGCGAATGATATCATTTTTGCCAAAGGAACCGGATATCTCGATTCCTTATCTGGATTGGTATTTTTTATGCTTATCGGTAAATGGTACCAGGGAAAGACTTACCATGCGTTGTCTTTTGAAAGGGACTACAAATCATACTTTCCAGTAGCCATTACTAAAATTGAAAATAAAACCGAAAAAATTGTGCCCATCAGCAATCTTAAGGCGGGGGATCATATTCTTATCCGTAATAAGGAATTGATTCCTGCAGATGCAGTTGTGTTCTCAGGCGAAGCAAATATAGATTATAGCTTTGTTACAGGAGAATCATTGCCTGTTCAGAAAAAAATCGGAGAAAAGATTTTTGCCGGAGGCAGGCAATCAGGTAGCGCAATTGAAATAGAGATATTAAACAATGTTGAGCAAAGCTATCTGACCAGGCTATGGAATCAGGATATTATTGCCGCTAAGGAAAATCCCGGCATGAAAAGAATCATCGACAAAGTTAGTCAATACTTTACCGTTATAATCCTGATTATCGCTTCCGGGGCTGGCATTTACTGGCTTTTAAACGATCCCTCTATTGCTATTTTTGCATTTACTTCAGTGCTCATTGTGGCATGTCCCTGCGCTCTTGCTCTCACCTTGCCTTTTACATTTGGAAGCGGTATGAGATATTTTGGACGAAACGGATTGTTTCTCAAAAAAACTCAGGTAATCGAGGAATTATATAAAACCGACACAATTGTTTTTGATAAAACCGGTACCATTACTCAATCACGTTCAACAGATATTGAATTTGTTGGCGAGTCGCTTAATGAAAATCAATTGACGATGGTCAGATCCTTAGCACGGCATTCCACCCATCCTCTGAGTGCAACTATTTTTCAAAAACTTACCCGGACCAATTATTTACCGGTACAAAATTTCAAGGAATTTCCGGGGCAAGGAATAACCGGTGAAATCAATGGTGAAAAGGTGCAATTAGGTTCCCGCAAATTTATTACCGGCGAGGATGATAAGGAAAAAGGCCTACGGACAGAAGTATTTGTATTTTTGGATGGCAGAGTTGCAGGATATTTCCTCCTCCAAAACAATTATCGACCCGGTTTAAAAAATATTATAAACAAACTTTCAGCTATTTACGATCTTCATCTGCTTACTGGTGATAATGAAGCGGAAAAAGCGAACCTGATAACACTTTTTCCAGATGAACATCGCATTCATTTCAATCAATCTCCTTCAGACAAACTTGAATATATAAAGAATCTTAAAAGTCAGGGAAAGAAGGTGCTCATGATCGGTGATGGATTAAATGATGCCGGTGCTCTTCTTGAAAGCGATGCCGGTATTACTGTTGCAGATGATATTTATCACTTTTCTCCTGCATGTGATGCTATTCTTGAATCATCAAAATTTCCTCTTCTTTATAAGTTTATCAGGTTCAGTAATACCTGTATGAAAATTGCCTACATAAGTTTTGCAATTTCGTTCCTGTATAATGTATTTGGTTTATACTTCGCGGTTCAGGGTATGCTTACTCCTATATTTGCTGCTATCCTGATGCCCATAAGTTCTGTCACCATTGTAGCTTTTACATCTCTATCGGTGGCTTATATGGCAAATAAGAGGTTAAAAGTTTAAATAGTAAAAACTCAATAGCTATTGTGAAAACATATTTAATATGAAAAATTTAATAGAAAATCTTTTTACTGAAAAGACTTCAGGCCTGAAGAAATTTGGTATTACGGAACCAGTAAATCAGAAGGATTACCTGATTGATGGACAAATACTTCAATGGAATGGCGAGTTTCAGGAGGTTCGGTCCCCTGTTTATTTTAAAACACCGAACGGATATGATAATTATATTGGCTCCTATCCGCTAATGGGGGAACCTGAGGCATTGAAGGCACTTGAAGCGGCTCTAGCGGCTTATAACCGTGGATCCGGGGAATGGCCCACGATGAAACTTGAGCAGCGAATAGCCTGCATGAGGAATTTTATTAATCTAATGAAGGAAAACCGGGACGAAGTCGTAAAACTGCTGATGTGGGAAATTGCTAAAAGCCTTTCAGATGCAGAAAAGGAATTCGACAGGACGGTTGAGTATATTATAGATACCATTGAAGCTGTCAAGAATCTCGACCGAAGCAGTTCAAGGTTCGAAATGAAACAGCAGGTTATTGCTCAGATCAGGAGAGCTCCGCTGGGAGTTGTTTTGTGCATGGGACCTTTCAATTATCCCTTAAATGAAACATACACAACCCTGATACCTGCACTTATGATGGGGAATACAGTAATATTTAAACCTCCTAAACTGGGCGTTTTGCTTCACTTACCTTTGTTAAAGGTATTTCAAAAAGCATTTCCAAAAGGTGTTGTGAATACTGTTTATGGTGACGGGCAAAAGGTAATTGCTCCACTAATGGAATCAGGAAAAATTGATGTCCTTGCCTTTATAGGATCAAGTCGTGTAGCCGATATTTTAAAAAAGCAACATCCAAAACCACACCGGCTACGCTGTATTCTGGGACTTGAAGCAAAAAATCCTGCCATCATATTACCCGACGCAGAAATAGATCTGACTGTTAAAGAATGTATTGCCGGGA
Organism: uncultured Bacteroidales bacterium; assembly: GCA_963708435.1. Classification (GTDB taxonomy): domain Bacteria; phylum Bacteroidota; class Bacteroidia; order Bacteroidales; family JAADJA01; genus JAADJA01. The sequence goes on along the minus strand of CAVPSZ010000015.1, from coordinate 35,113 downwards.
GCCTTTCATTTAATGGCCAGCGTTGTACCGCTCTGAAAATAATATTTGTTCATCAGGAAATACTGGACAAGTTTTTAGATAAATTTTGTACAGCAATTGAGAATTTAAAACCCGGTATGCCCTGGGATGAGAATGTAAATATCACACCATTGCCGGAATCCGGCAAACCCGCATACCTGAGTTCATTGATTGAAGATGCTGTAATCCACGGGGCAAGGATCATTAATTCCTCCGGCGGAATTCAAAACAAATCTTTCTTTTTTCCTGCAGTCCTTTCACCCGTTAACAGCAGAATGAGGATTTATCATGAAGAGCAATTTGGCCCGCTTATTCCGGTTGTGCCTTTTAAAGGTATTGAGGAACCAATGGAATATGTTGTTCGTTCAAACTATGGTCAGCAGGCGAGTATTTTTGGACAGGATTCTGGAGTAATTGCAGGATTAATGGATACCCTGGTCAATCAATTGTGCCGGGTCAATATTAATTCTCAATGCCAGCGGGGACCGGATGAATATCCGTTTACAGGCAGAAAAGATTCAGCAGAGGGAACACTTTCGGTAAGTGATGCATTGAGGGTATTTTCAATACGGACATTAATCGCAGCAAAAGAAAATGATCTTAACAAGCGAATTATCTCAGAAATATTGAAAGATCAAAAGTCCAAGTTTCTTTCGACTGATTATATTTTTTGACAGGTGCATTCAAGGTAAAACAGTGCAGATAATTTATCAGGTTAACTGCAGATAGATATTATTTCACAAAAATAATATCCTCATCTTTGATTATTGGCTTGCCAACATAGCATAGTAGCAATTGGGCGACAGTCAATGTATCCTGCTGGCAATAACGTACTATCCTGTCAAGGTTTTTTTCGCGGTAATAAACATCACCCACCATGCTGCCGTCAATGTCGTCCTTCGGGGTTTTAAGACCAAAAACAGCAGCCAGAAGATCGAGTGAGGTATAGCTTTTATAGTCCCCGAACTTCCATAACTCTAAAGTGTCGAGGTGAGACACTTCCCAGGGTTTTTTACCTGCGATGTTGATTATTTCCGGAAGGCGTATGCCATTGATAAGCATCCTTCGGGCGATGTAAGGATAATCAAACTCTTTTCCATTGTGGGCGCATAGAAGATGATCCCTTGGATTGTAATGTTTGGACAACATTTCGGCAAATTCCTTCAGTAATTCATATTCATCATCACCATAAAAGGATTTTATCCTGAATTCCCCGCTTTTCATATGGCCTACAGATATACAGATTATCCGGCCGAATTCAGCATAAATACCTGCCCGGGAAAACAACTTTAATGGGGTGTCATCAGGTTCCTGCTTGATCCGCTCAGCTTTCAGATCCCAAAGTTTTTTAAAACCGGCAGGTAATAAATGGTATTCCGAAACCATTGGTACGGTTTCAATATCAAGGAACAGAACCTTTTCCAAATTAAGATTATAGAACATAATATATACTTTTGGCAGGATAAAAGTACGAAATAGATAAATTGCATTTGTAAAAAAAATGTATTTTTATAAATGGATAAAAATTTCTCCACATGTTATGAATGCCGGGTATGGTTATGTTAATTTAATTTTAAGGTGAAAACAATAAAGGCACTGGTATATATTTTTTTTGCAGGCATTTTATTGGGTCTGCATTCATGCAGCGATAAAGCAGAAAATAAAGTTCCTGTGATTATTATATCAAGCCCGATCGAAAACCAGCAGTTTATTCTACCCGATTCCATACAAGTGATTGCCGGTATTTCTGATGACAGGAAAATCACTAACCTAATGGTGGGTTTGGTCAATTCAGACTTCATTTCAGTCATCCCGATGATCTATCTTTATCCCGGATCCTCAGAGTATCAACTTGAGGTGCAATTGGCACTGGACAAAGCCGACATTGCCACAGGTGATTATTATTTATTTATCAGAGCTGAGGACGAAGAAGGCTTTAAGAATGAATATTTAAGTCTGAAAATTATTGGAATTCCTGAAGAACTTGAGAAGCTTATCGTTTTGACAGAAACTGGAAATGCCCAAATTGGAGTACTCAGCTTTGAACCCGAAGGAGGTGAGGAATTTTTGTTTGCAGTAAACAGCGATTTCAGTTCCTCCGAAATTGATTCGAAAAACAGGATGTTATATATTTCCGGGATTAATATGTATGATGTTACTGCATTCAACATTGACACCAAACAAATGGAATGGCAGCGAGAAGCCGTTCCCGCCTCTCCCGATGCATGCTCCCGATTGTTCCTTCTTCGATGAGAACCTTTATATCTCTTATGCAACAAATTATATTTATGGATTCAGGTATAACGGTTCGCAGGTTTTCAATACCACTATTGAAGAAAATAAGCTGCCTTCACGATTGGTAAAATATGAAGACTTTCTGATTGCTGACCTGCAAAGCAAAACAGGTGGATTCAGATACCTCGCTACTTATTATCTGGTTTCGGGGATTGAGAAACAGCGAATGACAATTGACTATAAGGTTGTGGATTTTCACAATACTGGAGCAGGCAATTGCCTCATCATTGCAAATACCAGCGAGACCGGAACTTTAAGGCTATATGATCCCTACCAGAATGTCGAATCATTTTTACTTGATTCTCCGGAAAGGATTTTGTCTGCTGCTAAAATTAACGATTCAAAATACATCATCGGAACGGAGAACTCCGTTTATGCTTTCGATTTGAGTCAGAATTCACTTGTTAATATTTTTCCCGGACAGGTCAGTTACCAGGACCAGGTTTGATCCAATAAGCCAAATTATTTTTTTAACCGGATCCCACATGATAACCAGTATCAGTTATCCGGAATTGCAAATCCAGAACACCATCCCGTTACAGGATAGTATTCTGAATATGCATTTGTTTTACAACAAGTAAGTTCAATCCGGTTTCCCGGATTAATACATCAGTGGATCAGGCCTTGAATTTCTTCTTGTGGTCGTCCCATTTGATGTAATGAATCGATTGATTCTTGGCCACAAACTCCAAATACTTTTGGGCCATTTCAGGATTCGTTCGTTTGTAGGTCTCGTACACCCTACGCTTACCTGCATGACTGTTGATTAAACTTAAACCAACGTTTTCTTCCTTTTTTGTCATAATCACTAAATTCGTGAATACTTAGATTAACTTACCTTGATTTGCTGGCCACCTTATTTCAATGTTTATGCCAAATGGTTGATGCCGCTGATTTAATGGTATTTACATGGCAACCCGAAAAATGAATTTAAAAATTGTTGTTGAAATTACCCGAAAACAACTAATATTCGCTTTATTTTCGTAATATGAATCTATCATTTCGGAAATTCAGGTCCGGTAATTCAGAAATTGGAAATTATAATTATCTTAAATTCTGTTTTTTACAGAATTGTTATTATTGTATTTTTATTCTCCGGTTATTTAGATAGTAATCATGGAAATTGATTTTAATCATTCAGAGATTTTTATGACTGAGGACGGATCGCATAGTCTGTTTGTGCCTGCTATAAACGAAAGTTTTCATTCGAAACACGGTGCTATAAGTGAATCACAGCACGTATTTATTAATGCAGGCCTTAAAAAGCATCTATCGAAAGATGTTATAAATATTCTTGAAGTTGGTTTTGGAACCGGACTGAATGCATTTATGACCCTGCTCGAATGTAAGCTATCAAATATCCGCATTAACTACCATACCGTTGAGCCATTTCCACTTCATTATAGTGTTATAAGCAAACTAAACTACGCCGAATCTGTCGGGATGCCAAATGAGCTGCCGTTATTTATGAAATTGCATGAATCACCCTGGAACATTGATACAGAAATAACCCAATCCTTCTATCTGAAGAAAATGAAGGTGAAACTTGAAGATTGCTTATTTCCTCCGGACTACTATGACCTAGTTTATTTTGATGCCTTCTCGCCTGATGTGCAGCCTGAGCTATGGAAGGCTGAAGTCTTTAACAGAATTTACATTTCAATGCACCAGGAAAGCTGCTTTGGTCACTTATTCAGCCAAAGGAGCGGTACGAAGAAATTTAGCAGAAATCGGATTTGTGATCGAAAGAATTCCGGGCCCTAAAGGAAAGCGCGAAATGATAAGAGCATCAAAACGTTAATTTCATGGATTCGTAAAGGGTACTTTATTACACAGTGACAGAGGAAATTGTCACCGCACGATTTCAAAAGATTTAAAATTTTGAATATCCCCCTGTTCTATGTCTACTTTGGTTATACGAGCCCATGTTGGTCCTTTATGACACCATTCTACAAAGGATTGTATATTTTCTTCCGGACCTTCGGCTTCAATATAGACTGACCCGTCTTTTTTGTTCTTCACAAAGCCTGTAACACCAAAGCGGTAAGCGGCTTCCATGCAGGAGAACCTGAAACCTACTCCATGTACTTTACCCCTTATGCTCAGCTTAACATGCTTATTCATTGCAGAAGAATTTTCAACCCGGATTGCGAAATTAAGAAATTATAATTAATTATGAAGTTTTTATGCCGTCAATCTTTTTCTGATCAATCCATTTACTTTCTCATAAACCTGGATTGGTGTAAAACTGCGCCATACCAACCTGTTCAATCCTCCTCCGGTAACTATATAATAATCCAAGTGTGCATGAATAAATTCCTGCAGCACATGCTCTCTGAAATTAACAAAGGCTATCCATCCGTCTCCCACATCATCAAACCACTCATCATAATAATCATTATCGGAGTAATGGAAATTCAAAATGTTTTCACCAATCAGGATGAATTTTGTGATCCCGTTTGCCATCAATATATCTGCAATATTCCTCTTCAGGTACATGATATCGTTGTACAGGCAATCATTCCATTCACCAATCAGCTCGATGATGCAAAATCCAAGGTCATAATTTGCATAAAGGATTTTTATATAAAGTGTTGCAGACCCTATCTCATCCCATTGCGGATGTATGAGATGGTCATAAATGGCATGTGTAAATTCAAATTCGCTGTAATCCCTGTTATAAAAGGGACTTCGTTCGTCTTCCGATGCAATATATAAATGCCGCCAGTTATAATATGGCTCTATGGTATGCATAATAATTATTCAAAACGCTGGTAAAACATCATTCAAATAACCTTATAAACTTTATAAAATTATTGGATCATTGAAGAATTCCAGATTAATAAATCCTGTCAAATAATCCATAAATCACCGGATTACCTTCTCTTACTTCGATACTGAAATTATCCAAATAAATATCTTCACCATTTTTATTCCAGAAATATACCCAGATTTCTGTTTCCGGATCCAGAATTTTCCGGTCTATCATTCTGATTGCAAGGTATACCCCTAATCTTTTCAACGGTGCATCCACAAAATCAATTATATTGCATGAACGCCATTCCAATATTTGTTTATTCAATCTGAATTCACAAATCAGGCTTGGATTTGCAAGTTTGTCAGTCATATAGGCATCAACAGAAATTATTAGTTCATTTGTCCTTTTGTTAATGATGTTTTTAACTTTTGTCTTAAATTTAGGACTATATTCGAATTCCTTATTGAACCTTAAAATCAGGTCGTCCTTATAACTTACTCCTGGTGTTAACTGATAAAATAATGCTACATTTTCCCATCCTGCAGTTAAGGTATCAAAGGTGTTCATTGCTTTAAAAATAATACTGTCTGCAAAAACATAATCCGGATCATCAGGCTTGCTCCTTGAATAAACGTAGAAATCGCCGGTAAACCAGTTTTTTTTCTGTATCAGATAAGGATATCTTTCTTCTGCGATTAGTTTATATTCAATATTAGGTATATAATTCCAGCCCAGGACGAGCAGATCAGAGGTTTGACGGGAAATGAATTCCCTGAATTGAATAAAATTTCCGATGCTGTCAAGATGGTAAAAATTAGCATCATCAATCGCATATTTCTGAACATAATATTCCCTGATTTTCTCAGGCATAGAATAAACTACTGTAACTTTTTTATCTTTATTTTCCCTGACAATCTTATCGGATTCAAGCAAAATTTCTTTAAATGTCGATTGATACATAATCTCATAATGCTTCCGTTCAAAAATCAGCGTATAAACTGCGGTTATACCAAACAATGCGATAATAATCGTCTTCAGCCAAAAATTAATGTTTTTATAAAATGAAAAAACAAACATCACCAGGAAGGGAAAAACAAAGATGAGAACAGAATATTGCAGCAGGGAATTCAAATACACTGAATAGAAATATCCCGTCAGATAGGTAATTGCAAACCACAGAAGAGCAAGCAGCCTGAATTTATTTGTTTCCCTTATTTTCCCGGAGATCAGCCCGAAGCTGGCTGCAATTAAAACCGCGGTAATTCCGTACATCCAATTGCTGAAATGTAAAATATAACCAAAATAATCGAGGATAAAACTAGGTTCAGGTTTATGCAGCCAGGATTCCACACCCCCTTTTTTAATCTGTGCCAGTAATATGGGGATGTGCGGAAGGTAAAGAATAATTACAGCAAGGCAAACGAAAAGATAGGCCTTGATTTCCTTCTTCTTCACGAAAAACAATCCGGAAACTCCAACCAGAACGGCAAGGAACATACTGAAATGATGATTATAAGCGCACAGCGCAGCGGAAAGTATAAACCCTGTACGGTTGAGTATCTTATTTCTTTCGGCATGGAAAACCACATTTGTCCAGAACCATACCATCAGCAACGACAGGAATAACCCGCTCGAATAAGGCCTTGCATACTGGCTGTATGTGATGGTATACTGCAGTACCGACAGGAACAATGCTGCAAACAATCCGACTGTGCTGTTGAACCACAGTTTCCCGACTTTATACCCGGCTATTATGGCCCCAGTCCGCAAAGCATGAAAGGCAGCTTAACCACCATTTCCGATTCCCCGAACAGCTTAACCCATAAAAACAGGAATACCTGTACCCCGGCAGGATGGGTATCGGAGGCTACCACGCCATATTTTATCAGGTCATTGAAGTTGCTGAACCTTGTGCGGAACAGCGCCGAGAATTCATCATACCCATAGGGAAGTTGGGAATAATCGTAAAAGCGAAGGATAACTCCTGCAGCCACGATAATGCCGAGTAGCGCCGTATCAGCATTCAGTATACGTTTCACTATTTCGTTGCTCCCCTTCATTTCAATTGAATGAAGGGCAAAATTAACGGAATATGTTTATTTAGGATAACCGAATAATTTGAGACCGCATCCCGATTTCTAATTTATCACAATCTTTCCGGTAATGCTTCTTCCGTTGATCTCAATTTTGTAAAGATAAATTCCCTGCTCAGTATTCCTGCAATCCCAGGTAGTTTTCTCCGATTTTATCGGCAGCCTGGCAACATCCTGTCCAAATACATCCATAATCCTGATTTCACTCCCAACCTTTAACTTTGAAATTTTAAAATCAAACTCAACATACTCCTTTGCCGGATTCGGATAAATGACTATTTTATTAATGATTTCTGACTCGTAAACATCATTTGAATTGATTACCGTGAATTCCAGAGAATCGGTATCCTCCAGAAAATTAGTATCAGATTCAAATATCGTATTTACATTAATACAAATCAAATAATTTCCCGCCTCAAGTTTACCGATTTTAGTAGTATCACAACTCGCACAACCAAATTGAGGCCATGGTCCTGAAATATCAAAAAAAAGATTTAAAAGCACACATGAATCCTCCTTAATGATTGTGCAACCAGAAAGGGGAGGACATGATGAAGGAGCACCAAATGTAAAAAAAACACCGGAATATAATACAACAGTGTCCTGATTTGTTGGATTTTCAGGCAAAATCTTTATATTGACAATACTTTGAGAATTTGTTTCGAAACAAATAATTACAATCAACACAAAAACTAGTATTACTTTTTCATTAAATTTTTTCATGTCATATCCAATTAATGATTATCATATTGAAAATATTGGGCAGGGCATTCATACCTACCCCATTCTCGAGCAAGCCTTGTAAATAATCCATTTGCGCAGTTCGACTTGCTCCCTTCTTACTTAATTCATCAATTTTAGAAGCCTTTATTTAATTATGAAATTTATTACTTGTACTTATAAGCCAAAAGTAAAAATTTTTTGTGAATCTATCAAAGGTTTACCGTCCTAAAACTCATCAGGAAACTTATGTGCAATTTGGAATGAAGTAGCAAACGGACTTTCAGCCTAACTATAAAACTAGTCCCTTTCGGGGGGTGAAAGGAAAAATTAAATGATAAAGTACTATGATTTATTAAAGCCTAAAAATCTGCTCTAAATACTTTGTACTCCTAAAAAATCTTCGGGTACCTGGCAGGGTTTGCTTCGTGCATCAGGTTATACACCGCATCAAAAACATCCTCCGCATTCGGGTTCGAAAAATAATCCCCGTCGGTGCTGTAAGCCGCACGGTGCTCTTTAGCCGTCACGGTTCTCGGTTCAGTATCCAGGTAATAATAGCCCTTCTGTTCCTCAATCACTTTCTGCATCATAAAGGCAGTCGCTCCTCCCGGCACATCCTCGTCAAAAAACACGATCTTGTTTGTCTTTCTTAATGATCCGGAAATAACATGGTTAACGTCAAACGGCAGGAGGGTTTGTACATCTATCAGTTCGCAGGATATTGCAAACTCACGGAGTTGTTTAACGGCATCCTGAGCGATTCTCACACACGATCCGTAAGTAACAATTGTAACGTCGGAGCCTTCTTCCAGTATTTCGGGTATACCCACCGGTGTTGTGAATTCACCCAGGTTGGAGGGCAGTTTCTCCTTCAGCCGGTACCCGTTCAGCGGTTCGATGATGAGCACAGGATCATCCGATTCGAGGAAAAGATTATAGAAACCTGCAGCCCTTGTCATATCCCTGGGTACGCATACATAAACTCCCCGTATGGAATTGATCACCATGCTCAGTGGCGAACCCGAGTGCCAGATGCCTTCCAGCCGGTGCCCGCGTGTGCTGATGATCAGTGGCGCTTTTTGCCCGCCTTTAGTGCGGTATTGCAGTGTGGCCAGATCGTCCGACATCACTTGCAGCGCATACATTAGGTAATCGAAATACTGAATCTCGGCGATCGGCCTGAACCCACGCATGGCCAGGCCAAGCCCCTGACCTACAATACTTGCCTCGCGGATGCCGGTATCGGTAATACGGTGTTCCCCGTATTTTTCCTGGATGCCTTCATAAGTCTGGTTTACGCCTCCGATTCTCCCGACATCTTCGCCAAAGGCCAACAATAATGGATACTTCTTAAATAAATAATCAAAATTATCCCTCAGGATTTGCCTGCCCGGAACCCAGGGAGCATCATTTTCAATATGTGGCGGAACGGTTTTAATCTTTGAAGCAGAGCGGGGAGTATCGCTATAGAGATAAGGTATTGTATCGCTCATGGTCATCCTTCATTTCTGTATTGAGCCATCTTGTAACATTCTTTTTTAACGAGTTGCTGGGGTTGGAGCATTGATCGCAGATCAGCCTTAGGATTTTTCTTCCTGAAGAGATAATATCCTTACGAATGGGTTCTGAAAGCATCTTCAACTCCTTTTTTATCGAATCGATTTTATCTGTTTTGGCACAGTTACACGACGATATATCAACCATATTGATAAAATCTTTTCGTTTCTCTTTCAGCGGTTGCATATAATTATCCCAGGCTTTCTGCCGGGCTTCTTTAGCTCGGTCAATGGCTTCCGATTCAATTTTATCCAGAGTTTTGGCGTCGGCGATTTTTTCCTTCAGCATCCATTCTCTCATTTTTCGGATACCATCGAACTCATTCTCCCATTCGAGCCTCTCCTTTGATTTATATCTTTCATGCGATCCGGAAGTGGAATGACCCTGTGGCTGGGTGACTTCCGTAATATGAAACAATACCGGCACATGTTCCCTCCGGCATTTGTCTATCCCTTCCTCATATATTTTACATAGGGTTGGGTAATCCCAGCCTTTAGCCTTGTATATGTAAAATCCTTTGGTTTTTTCATCTTTTTCGAATCCTTTAAGCGCCTGCGAAATACTCCCTTTTATGGTTTGATATTCCCTGGGAACCGATATTCCATAGCCGTCATCCCAGACAGAAACTGCCATAGGCACCTGCAATACACCGGCAGCATTCAGTACCTCAAAAAAATAACCTTCTGATGTGGAGGCATCGCCGATCGTACCAAAGGCCACTTCGTTTCCTTTAACGGTAAACTTTTCAGTTCCCTTCAGTTTTTTATTGTTGCGATAAAGCTTAGATGCGAGTGAAAGCCCGAGGAGCCTCAGCATGTGACCGGCAGTTGGAGAAATGTCGGCGGAGCAATTTTTAAGTTTTGTCAGATCAAGCCAGTCTCCATTCCTGTCGATTGTTTTTGTGGCAAAATGATTATTCATCAGCCGTCCGGCTGTTTGCGGATTGAAATGCTCATCTGTATCGCCGTATAGCTGGGCAAAAAATTCTTCCAGCGACATCAAACCGCTGGCGAACATGAAAGTCTGATCTCGATAATAACCGGCACGCCAGTCACCCTCCCTGAAAACTTTTGCCATTGCAAGCTGTGGTAGTTCTTTTCCATCCCCGAAAATGCCGAATTTTGCTTTCCCGGTTAATGCCTCTTTTCTGCCCAGCAAACTTACCTGGCGGCTTTCGTTGGCAATCCTGTAATCATTAATAACGGACGAAATATAATCCTTTTTATAGGATTTTCCTGATGCTACAGCCATAAGATTATTAATTTTGAAAACGGCAAAGTTAAAAAAGGTAAGCCAATCAACCGTCATGGTCAATAATAAATTACCCTAATTCCCGAAAAGGCATTCAGGTATTAAAAATATCTGAATACATTTGTTGCCTGATATTAATCCATATTAAAATGAGTAACAGGAAAAAGGGGTTCAGCTCAAAGCTTATACAAGGAAGCGGATTTCATGATCCGCTCGGGAGCGCAGTCACCCCGATCTATCAAACATCGACCTTCTCCTTTGAGAGCGCCGATCATGGCGCCCGGTGTTTTTCAGGTGAAAGCGATGGATTTATTTATACCCGTCTTGGAAATCCGACCATTATCGATCTTGAAAAAACAGTTGCATTGCTTGAAAACGGGTTTGGCGGAATTGCCACATCTTCAGGTATGGCAGCTGTGAATACAGTATATCTTGGCTTCCTGAAAGCAGGAGACCACATGATCGGGCAAAATGCTATTTACGGGCCATCCCGTGCTATCATGGAAACCTTGTATCCGAAATTCAAAATTGAGTCATCCTTTGTGGATGCCTCGAAAACAAGGGAAGTAATTCAGGCTGTCCGGCCGAATACCCGGTTAATTTTTCTTGAAACCCCGGCAAATCCTACAATTGTTCTGTCGGATATAAAAGAAATCTGTGATTTTGCTCGTTCGAAAGGTATTATCGTTTGTGTTGATAATACTTTTTGCAGCCCATATTTGCAAACACCTTTAGATTTAGGTGCAGACATTGTCCTGCATTCTATGACTAAATTTATCAATGGACATGCTGATGTTGTCGCCGGAATGATTGTGACGAAAACTGAAGAACATTATAAACTTCTGAGAGGACTGATGATGAATCTTGGCTGTAATATGGATCCGCACCAGGCCTTTCTGACCAGGAGGGGATTGAAAACCCTTGCAATAAGGATAGATAAGGCTCAGCAGAATTCGATTATTATAGCGGATTATCTGGAAAAACATGCAAAAGTCGCCTGGGTAAGTTATCCCGGATTGAAATCACATCCGCAATACGAGCTGGCCAAGAAACAAATGAAAGGACCGGGCGCCATGATCAGTTTCGGACTTAAGGGAGGATTTGATGCAGGGAAAACCATGATGGACAATGTTCATCTGGCTTTGCTGGCAGTCTCGCTGGGAGGAATAGAAACACTTATTCAGCATCCGGCTTCAATGACCCATTCGAAGCTGTCGGCAGATGCTAAAAATAAGGCCGGAATTACTGACGATCTTGTGCGTCTTTCTGTTGGAATTGAGGATGTGGAAGACATTATCGAAGATATGGAACAGGCATTGAAACTTGTCATTTAAATAAAATCAGTCATGCGTTTGTTTGCCGGGTTGATGAATTAAGTTTGTTATTAATAGTTTGTTTATTGATGGTTCACCCGAATTTTTTATTTACTTTAAATTCGAATGATGCAATAAATTGATGATTGTTCGCTAATATTATTGACCATTGAAGCCTATAAGAAAGATACCTTTGGTAATTGCAGTCTTGATATTATTGGGGATACCAGTACATGGTCAAAGAGTCGGGCTTGTCCTTAGCGGAGGAGGTGCCAGAGGCGTGTCTCATATTGGTGTCCTTAAGGCCCTTGAAGAAAACGAAATCCCTATCGACTATATTTCGGGAACTTCAATGGGGGCAATTATCGGCGGATTATATGCAGCCGGATATTCCGCACAGCAAATTGAGGAAATTTTTACTTCTGAAGAGTTGCAGTCATGGATCAGCGGTGCATTTGATAAGCAATACAGTTACTACTATAAGGCACCCAAGCCGACTGCAGCATGGCAAATTTTTAAGATTACCATTGATTCTGTCCTGCGGGTAAAACTGCCTGCCAATATCATTTCACCCTTTGAAATGGATTTCCGGTTCCTTGAATGGTTTGCAGAAGCCGGTGCAGCCAGCAATTATAATTTTGATAACCTTGCAATACCCTTCCGGTGCGTTGCTTCCGATATTGCCGATAACCGTTTTACTGTGCTGAAAAATGGCTACCTCGATAAGGCGATCAGAGCGTCCATGACATTTCCTTTTTATTTCAAACCTATTCGAATAGAGAACAAGCTGATGTGGGATGGAGGAATGTATAACAATTTTCCTGTAGATGTGATGATCGATGAATTTGGTCCTGAGGTTATCATTGGCAGTAAGGCGGCATCAAATTACGGTCCTCCAAAAGACGATGATGTGATTTCTCAAATCCAGTCGATGCTGATGGCAAATACCCAATATGATGTCGATCCTGAAAATGGTGTACTCATTGAGCCGAAATTAAGACCAGTGAACATAACTGATTTTTCGAATACACGTGAATTTATTGACAGTGGTTATTATGCTACCCTCAAAAAATTGCCTGATATACGTAAGTTGCTTAAATATCCTGAAACTAGTGAGACGAAGACCAGGAAAAGGTCAGATTTTAATGCGAAAAAACCACTTATGATAATCGGGGATTTTCAATATGGGGGTGTCAACAAAAAGCAGGAAAAATACCTTGATAAACTGATCAACGAGGAGAAGGTCATATCAAAGCTTCAGGATGATTCTATTTCAACCGGTGATAAAATGCACATTATTAAAGATCAATATTATAAAATTCTTGCGGAAGACCAGATTGAATCGGTATCACCCGAAATGAAATATTCTCCTGAGACCGGGGTTTATGATGTTTTTTTCGATATTTCGCGCAATAACAGGATCGAGGCTGAACTCGGTGGATTAGTTACATCCAAAGCGACCAATGAAATTTTTGTCCAGGTAAAATATAACAAATGGAGCAGATATTCGCTTAATTTGATCGGGAATGCTTATCTTGGACGTTTTCATAACTCAGGGCATGTGCTTTCACGAATTGATTTGCCAGGCAACCTGCCCCTTGCGATGGAATTATCCTATACTTTAAATGGCTGGAACTACTTTAAAACAACAACCTACTTTTTTGAGGATGAAAAGCCTAATTATCTGGTCCAGCGCGAAAGTTTCTGGAAATTTGAATTGAGCACACCACTGACAAGCGATTCTAAAATTGCTTTAGAGTTTGAATCGGGTCTGAAATCAGACTATTATTATCAGACCAACCAGTTTAGCCGAACCGATACCACCGATAAAACCACATTTGGTTTTTACAGCCCTGGTGTTTATTTGGAATATAACACTCAAAACCGGAAGCAATTTGCATCCGAAGGAACTTATTTCAAGATATGCACGAGGTTTATCAGCGGACAGGAGCACAACATACCCGGCTCAACATCGGTAGATACTACAAAATATTCAAACTACCTGAACTGGTTCCAGGCACGAATGTTATTTGACCATTACCTGAAGACTACAGGGCATATGAACTTCGGATTTTATGGTACTGCAACCTACAGTTCCCAGCCTTTTTTTAATAATTATACCTCTTCCGTTCTCAACTCTCCTGTATTTGAGCCTATACCTGAAAGTCAGACAATATTCCTTCCACAGTTCAGAGCCCATTTTTATTTTGCCTTCGGATTGAAAGCAATATTTAAATTGCTTAAAAATCTTGACCTTAGAACCGAAGCCTACCTCTTTCAGCCTTACCAGGAAATTCACAGTGATGCCAATGGCAAGGCCTATTATGGTGAAATATTTTCAAACCGGTATTATATCGGTTCAGGAAGCCTTGTTTTTCATTCCCCAATAGGTCCCATCAGTATGTGCCTGAATTATTACGATCATGCTGATGAGCCATTTTCTTTCAACATCAATATCGGCTATTTTATTTTCAATAAGAGACCATTTAACTGATAAATGCCCATAATAAAATAAATTCTCCATCTTGCCGCCGTTATTGATTACAAATAAAATATTACTACTTTTGCGCACTTTTGTAAATGAGATAATGAAATTACAGTCTTTAGGCTGATGCTATTTCAATTTTGTGAAATAATTAATGAATAAAATGGACAATCAACTCGATCAGAATCCTGCAGATGTAACCAATCAGAACCAGGAGGAGAACACCGGTATCACTAATCAGGAAGAAATCAAAGAAGAACAATCACCTGTAGAGAACCAGGAAGAAAGCTCAAAAAAGAGGAAAAGCAGAACAAAGGCTAAACCATCAGAGGAAAAACAGCCTGAAAAAGTGAAAGAAAGCAGAAAGAGGAAAAAAGTAGAACCCTCTGATGAATCTGTTTCCGAATCAACCCCTCCGGAGCCTCTGGAACCGGTGGTTGAAAACCTCACTTCACAGGAGGAGATTCCTGAAATCTTTACTCCGCCTTCTTTGGCTATAGCCGACGCTTTGAATTCCCTTGGAGAACCGGATGTCTTAGAAGATGAAAATGAATTGGAAGAAGAAGAATCCGAAACCGATGGAAATGCAGGAATTATTCACCTGAATCGTCAGGAATTGGTGGAATTGCTTGAGGATGCCGTTAAACAGGATGATATTAATGCCATCCGTAAGAAAATAGCACTTATTAAAGTTACTTTTCTTAAATTAAATAAAGAAGAGCAACATAAAAAATACGAGGAATATCTTGCTTCAGGCCAGGAAAAAGCTGACTTTGAATCTACGGAAGATGAACTGGAAAAAAGGTTCAATGAAGCTTTCACTGTTTACCGGGACAAACGACAGGTTTATCTCGAAAACCAGGAAGAGCTTAAGCATAAAAATTTCGAAGCAAAAAAAATAATCCTTGAGGAATTAAAGGTGCTGATCGATTCGGAAGAATCGCTTAAAAAGACCTACGACGAATTCAAATTGTTACAGGATAAGTGGAAGGAAATAGGCATGGTGCCGAAAAACGAGGTGAACAACCTCTGGCAAAGCTATCATTTCCTGGTTGAAAAGTTTTTTGATAAAGTTAAGATTAATAAGGAGCTCCGCGACCTTGACCTGCGGAAAAACCTTGAATCGAAAATCGAATTGTGCGAGAAAACGGAAGAGTTGTTACTGGAGTCCTCAATATTAAAATCATTCAAGCAGCTTCAGAAATACCACCAGCTTTGGAAAGAAACAGGGCCGGTGCCGCAGGATAAAAAAGACGAGATCTGGGAAAGGTTTAAAAATGCAACGGATAAGATCAACCAGCGCCGCCGCGAGCATTATGAAAAGCTGCAGGAAGTTCATGAAAGCAACCTTTCGGCTAAAAATGCTTTAAGCGAAAAAGCAGAAGAAATCCTTCACATTGAAAACAACAGTATAAAAGACTGGCAGCATTCGACCGAGCAGATCACAGAATTGCTGAAGGTATGGAAAACGATTGGACCGGCTCCAAGAAAACAAAATGATGAGATTTGGGAGCGGTTTAAATCGACACTTAATGCTTTCTTTAACGGGAAGAAAGAATATTTCCAAAAGATCAAAGATGAGCAGATGCACAACTATAATCTGAAGTTGGACCTCTGTGTTCAGGCTGAGGCACTGAAAACCAGCAATGACTGGCGAAAGACAACGCAGGAGCTCATCAGGCTGCAAAACGACTGGCGAAATATAGGGCCGGTACCCCGCAAGCTTTCGGATAAAATCTGGAAAAGGTTCAGGGGAGCCTGCGATGAGTTCTTTAGTTCCAAGTCGGAATATTTTACCAATATCGGGAAGAATGAAAATGACAATAAGCAACTGAAGGAAGATTTGATAAAAAAGGTTGAAGCGTTTGAATTCGGGGAGGATAAGACAGCGAATCTGGAGATTTTAAAAGGATTCCAGAGGGAATGGACAGTGATTGGACATGTACCGATCAAAGATAAAGAAAGGATACAGAATGAGTTCAGGACGGTGATAAACAAGCAACTGGATAAGCTGAAGATTTCGAAGACGGAAATACAGAATATCAATTATCGGAGCCGGATAGAGGGTATGAAGGAGACGGAAAACCCTGAAAGATTGATGAGCGGTGAAAGATCGCAACTCATGATAAGGAAGAAGAAAATAGAGGAGGAGATAAAGCTGTGGGAGAACAATATCGGGTTTTTTTCCAACTCCAAAAAATCGTCGCAACTGAAGGAGGAGTTTGAAAGGAAGATAGAGAGCGCAAAGGAGGAGGTGACGGCACTGAACGATAAAATAAAACTGCTGGATAAGGAGATGAAGTAAGGCTGAGGCTAAGATTGAGGCTAAGGCTGAGCAGGACATAAATGATACATAAGAAAGAATCCCGCTGAGGCGGGATTTTTTATTTAGATAGAAATGCGAAGTTGAACTTTCAATTCCGTTTTATTATTCCCATCAATCTCATCCAGCCCGGAACCGAAAGTGTCTTTGTTGTATAAAGTGGAGTAAGCTATCCGAAGGGAAAAATGAACGGCTTCGGTGAATCCGTAACCAAAGAGCAGATAACAGCGGCTGCCTTTGTAGTAATAAGCTGGAACTGAGAATGCATAGAGCACATCGTTTTCGTAAGCATAGATGCGCTCGTCCCACGAATCGGTGTCGAAAAGGGCATAACGACCGGCGATAGACAATTTACCATTTCTATTTTTCCAGGCTACATCCTGATATATCAGGTAGCCGGTTCCTTTGTAAGTTGTACTTTCTTTATAAACAGAATATTCAAAACGGTTTTTGAAGGTTACGGAAGGGGAAATACTGTACTCGATGTGGAAGCGATAACCAGTTTTACGAGTATTGATGAGGGCTGTAGTCATCTGTTCGCCGGAAGGTCCATTGAGTTGGCGGTTGCTCAAACGAAAACTAAAATACATGAGGATGTCGTTGCCAATTATTTTCTGAACCCTGATCAGGCTTTCATTGCCTGATGACGGTGCGTCAATCCTGTATTTAAGCCAGGAAAACCTGAAACTGTCGAAATAGGCATTCAGTGTCCATTTGCAAATAAGGTGCAGCCTCATGCCTGCGTATAAACCCTTCTCGTTGGAATTGCTGCTGCCTTCGGCAAAGGCGTTGCTGTAGAAGTTGTGGTAGTCTTTTGGGTAATTGCGGTAAAGTACAGTAAGAGCAAGGCTGGGATGCAGATTGGCTGTGATACCGTGCAACTGTGCAATGGCTCCGCTGCGGCTGTAACTAACTTCACCATAGAAATTCAGTTTCCGGAATAACCAGTTATAATCAAGCCCTGCATTGAAATTTTCAGAACCTTCAAAGTTAAATTTTTTATAAAGTTCGGAATCCTGGTAAATCTGATTGTCCAGTTTGGAATAGTAGCCAGTGAGCCCTACTTTCAACCGTTTCGGCTGCCATGAAAGATGCCCGCCAAGAGCCCTGATGCCGACTGATTTTTTGTCCTGAAGTTCGCCGGGCGTTCGGTGAAGGCCGGATTCCTGCATGGAAGAAATGTAGGCGGTTTCTGAAGTGAGGGTATCTCCTTCTGCGAGATTGGCATCGACAGAATGGGTTGAGTAAAATGCTGTGAGGTCGAATTGGCTGAAAGCAAGAGTAGCAGAAGTTCCCCTGAAAAAGAGGTTTTCATTGGATGACACAGAGGACCGGATACCACGGGCAATTCGTTTGATATCGACTGCTTCCGACGACTTTCCAAAGGCAAGGCCGGAACCAAGGGTTAGTCCCTGACCGAAACTAAGCTGGTAATCGCCGAGGGTGAATCCTTTGAGGATTCCAACATCCTGCAGGGTGAAATTGACGGAATAGAAATCGAAACCACCCCTGAGCTTATTGCCTGCAAGCGTTTGAATGGAATCGTCAACCTGATCAGATAAAAACACTTCGCCGGCGTCTTTTTCGGTAAGAAAGCCAAACTTTATCCTGTCTCTAAAGTTAAAACTATATTTCAAATAGATTTTATCGGGGCTTCCAAGATAGCGGGAATTAGGGCTGGCGTAAAGTGCTGAATCAGAAATAGGCGCATAGCCTTCCTGTGGTTGCACAATCCGCTGGTAGCGAAGGAAGGCCTGGTGGCGGCCGTATTTTGCAATATCTTTTAAGTTAAAGCCGAAGGCTGGCTTTTCTTCGGAAACCATAATATAAGGCAATATCTTTTGAATGGTTTCGGTATCGAAGCCTTCGATAGACTGGAGTTCATAAATGGTGAGGAAGTGCCCGTAGGTTTCGCGATGGGCAATCAGGTTGAAGATTTGCATTTCGTTGAGAAAGAACAGCTTTTCGAGATCGGTGACGGAGGCGTAATTGAGGTTTAACGGGTTTTTATTGTAGTACCTGAGATCTTCTATGAGGTCAGAATAATCGAGGACTTCATCGGTGCTTTGGGCGACGTTTTCGATTTTATCTGTGATATCGGAGACATCCTGCCTGGCGGTGGAATCGGGCTGCTGTGCATAGCTTTGGAAAACAAAACCAAAAACCAGAATGGCAGACAGGGCGTTTCTTAATCCTGAAAGTTTTTTTCTTTTATTCATTCTGAAATGATTTTACCTACCAACATTATATTCATAAAGCCTTGTGATTAAACCGTCAAGAAATATGGTTATTTTTTATTATTTACGAAATTATAAGTTAGTGAAACCATGGGTGACCAGCCCAGTGTTTGATGCCAGGCAGAGGAAAGATCGATAACGAATTTTCCAATGTTCAAACCAAAACCGAAGGAGTAAACCGAAGCAATGCTGAAACTGTCGGATCCGGAAGTTGATGGCAGAGTGGAATAGCCTATTCTGGCAGATGCCATTTCGGCGACTGATATTCTATCCCTCCGCGGAAAAGGGGTTTGAATTCGGAGTTTTTTTCTGTTTCGACAGCAACTATAAGCTTATCCGAAACTTTGTAAGCCATGCCGAGTTTAAAAACCGCCGGTACACGGTCATCGGTTTCCTTCTGATTTTAACCCTTATGGGATTGAACAAATGGATACCCATTGTGAGTTGCTTTGTCAACTCTGCCTGAATTCCTACTTCAAAAGTAAATGCATCCTTGTTTCCATAGTTCTCGGCGATGTGGGTTCGGAGATAATCAAGCTGAACACCGGCAGAAACTACTTTACCTAACTTTTTTCCATAAGCCAGCCCGGCTTTTATTTCATTATAGTTTGTATAACCAAAAGAATTAAAGCTTACCCCGAAAGTTCCTGACCGGGTAGGAAGAACGAAAGCGACTGCTTTTAAGCTCAGTTCATGGACCAGGAACCTGTTTTCATAATAAATCCCGGCGGCAGGCCTGACCAAATTACCCAGTCCGGCCTGGTTATTATGGACAGACCAGAGGTCGGAGAGGGGAGAGGATGCACTTCCTACCCCGGCAGAACGCCCGCCGATGGGATGATTTGAACCTGCCGGAAAAAGGTATACAGGGCTGGTCAGGAGTGACAATAGTATGAATGTTGTCTTGTTGATCATAATGCTTGGTATAGGAAGGCCAAATTTACAAAAAGTATTAATTTTGAACAATGCAATTTATTAATGATTAATAAAAAAATATTTTTCATGAAAACAGTTTTGGAATTTCTGAGGGGGTTAAGGGATAACAATACACGGGAATGGTTTGAGGCGAACCGGAAGGGATATGAGCTGGCGAAGGCTGAATTTGAATTTATGCTAAACAGGCTGATACCGGAGATTTATGGTTTTGACCCGGGGATAGGGACGCTGACAGCGAAGGATTGTGTGTTCAGGATATACAGGGATGTGCGGTTTTCGAAGGACAAATCGTCCGTACAAGACGAATATGGGCGGGTTATATTTGCAAAGGGGGACGGAAAGGGCTTTATGCGGGGTATTATGTGCATATAGAACCGGGAAACTCGATGCTGGCGGGTGGAATGTATATGCCTCCGCCGGAGGTGCTGAAAAAGGCGAGGCAGGAGGTGTATTACCACGCTGAGGAGTTTAAGGGGATATTGAATGGTGCGGCGTTTAAGAAAACGTTCAGGGTGATGGAGGAGGATAAACTGAGCCGGCCTCCGAAGGATTTTCCGGCTGACTTTAAGGATATTGACTTGCTGAAGTATAAGAGCTATACGGTGATGCATGCCATGAAGGATGAAACGCTGCTGGGAAAAAATGTTCAGGATTATATGGTGAAGGTGTTTAAGGTGATGCAGCCGTTTAACGGGTTTTTGAACCGGGGACTGGAGAATTGATGAATTTTGAATGATGAGTTGTGAATGTTAATGATAAATGTTGAATGATGAATTGGGAATGATGACACATCAGCCCTACCTTGCCCTGAAGGGGGAGCAGAGTAACAGGTTTTCAGAAGTAGATAAAAAAAAGCCCGGTCGTGTGAGTACCGGGCTTTTTTTTAGCGGGCTTTTTATTCGGTGATGAAATTGTGTAAAATAAAATTGGGGAAATTTTCAGTATAAAAGCAACTTTGGGTTTGCTGATTTTCGTCGACCCAGTAACGTGTCATTGTACCGGTGCAGACTGTTTCGGAGGTCATGTACGGATCGAGATGATCGATGCCAGTGACGGTGCCATCGAACTGATAACTTAATTGGTCGTTGTAAAACTTCTTGTAAGTGAAACTGAGATTGAATGTGTAATAATAGAGGTTCAGGTCCTCCGGTTTCGATGTGGTGAGGAATGACGGTGCCACTGCCGGTGCAGGTTTCTTTATACCCCGCTGAAGGGTATTCGATGGAATAGTTAATGGTGATAGAGCCTGCGCCATTGGAATGGCATATGATCCAATCATCTTCGGGGCCGCCGGAAAGCGCGCCTAGGGGGATGTATTGGACTTGATAAGGAGGATCAGGAACCGGGCAACCGAAGTTGAAATTACCGACATAAATACCATAGTCTTTATTTTCGAGATAAGGGGGTAAAGAGGCGGAAAAATCAACCGTAAAGTCCCCAATATCAATCAATTCGTTGGTTTTATGACCCCATGAAATTTCTAAATAATTGTTAACACTATCAGACTCATAATAGAAACGAATTCCACATTCACCCGGAAAAACTCCTTCGAGGGTGAGTATCCCATTATTTGAAGTTGGGGTTGTTGTTTTAGGGCCGTACCAGGTTTTTAGGTTATCCTGCTTATAGTAACTCCTGGCAGTAACGCCGGAAACGGGATTACCTGCTCCATCAACGACTCTCATTTTGACCGAATAACCCCAGCCGATACGCTGCATTAGAGGAATCATTAAATCGCCTTTATTATTGAGGGTAAGGTACATATTGACGTGTAAACGCAAGTCATCAATATTTTGTGATCCAATGCCTAATATCCCAAAAATATCTTTAAAATGCGCTCCAATTATTGGAATATCATTAAAACCGGAATTTTTATATACGTCGCGTACTTTATTGCCGGTTCGGTGAAGGTTGCCAAGCATGACAGCCCCAAAACCCTCGAGGCCAGGATAATCAAGTAGCTGAGGTCTAACAGTACTGGACCAGAGAATAATAGGGTCTTCAGGTGTTTGGCCAGGGGTACCCCCCAAGTATGTGTTTTGAAAAAAATCAGCAAAATAAGCCGGTTCTTCGATGAAATACGTTAAACGGTCATCAGTAGGTGTAGCAAGCCCGTGGTCCTTAGTAATAAGGGGTAGTTGACTTCTTATAAGGGCGTATGAATTATGATCAACCATTAAATGGTGTAAATAATGACCCGACTCATGGGCCATATTAGATTTCACATTGGGGAGATCGATAACATTTAAAGGCTGAATGATGAGGGAAGGTGTTTTATTATCATAAGAAGGAGTGTAAGTGGGAGAGTCTGCGTGCCATGCCATCGTCCAACGCAATCCCCGTTTCTTGCGATCAATAACAGAATCCTTTAAAACAGGCGGAAGAGAGTCGATATATCTATCAATAAGACCATCCAGATCGGTTATCATTAAATTATATCTAATTCCCTCATCTGAATTTTTCTCAAGATAAGTTATCCAGTGGTACTCGTAGCCTGATGAGCCATCTTTAGCGTTTTTTGCATTTTCAGGCATTAATAATGTAAATGCATCTTTTTCCGGATTCAGGGAATCAGGAGCGATGGGAGCCCAGGTATCGTAAATATTTTCGTAGGCCACAAGTGTGCCCCAGCCCCAAACCATATTAATAATGCTGTCGTTGTGTGGTAAAATAAGCTGAATAGGATCATTACCAGAAAAATTAATAAAATAACCATTTCCTGTCAAGAACCGGTTCGACACCAGAAATAATTGGAGCTACCTCAAGGTTACCTGATCCACCATCAGGGAACATGAATGTGAGGCCATTGACAGGTTCAGTAACTTCCTCGCCGGGAGAGGCATTGACCTGAACGGTTGTTTTTGTTCCGATCACCCAATCAGCCGGCGGGTTTTCGTTGTTGTCATCGTCGTTGTCTTTTTTGCAAGTGCTTAAAAAAACAATTACCAGTACAGAAAGAATCAATGTGGAAATTTTAAAGGAATGCTTCATAAGAATTGAATTTAAATTGAAAACTATATTTTTTATAAAGAACATATTTTAGAAGATATAAAATACAAGGGCTATAGTGTAAAAGCACTCTTTAAATACGCACAAATTAAGGGAATGGTTTCTGACTTACCAAATATATATAGTAAAATAAATACATTCAGGTATTCAGCTAACAGAAGCCCATTGACATAAATTCAATTTGAAAGAAAAGATTTTAGATTTTAAACCATGGATGCATTTGCATAGTAAGAGGGTCGCTAAACCAGTTTGAGTTCGTGCATTTGATTTACCATGTCCTCGATGCTTTTTTCGATGGGGGTATAGGTAAGCTTGAGCTTATCGCGGCTTTTGGAGGCATTGAGCCTGATGGGGTAACCGACATTGCGGGAAACGAATTTAGCGTTAACACCGAACATTGGTCCAACCAAGTACATTAACCATTTAGGGGAATTTGATTTGGGCAGCTTGTATTTATTGCCAAATATGGTTCTCAGAATACCGGCAAGATCCAGCACGCTCATGGTGCGCTCTGCAAGGATATGGCGACCTTCAGATGAAGGATTTTCGAGCGCCAGGATATGCGCATGGGCAACATCGCGCACATCAACAAAGCCAAACCAAAGATCGGGAGCACCCATAGCTAATTTACCCTTGAGGATGTTTTTCATGAAATTGAGCGATTCGGAATCGGAAGCCGGGGTGAGGGAGGGACCAACGACAAAGGATGGGTTTATAACCACCAGATTCCATTCACTTTGTGCTTTAACCATTTTCCAGGCTTCTTTTTCGGCAATCACCTTTGAATAGGAATAAGGCTGATGACTGACCGAACTGGTATCGTTGAAATGATCTTCGGTGAATTCCGAAAGTCCTTTTGTTTTCATGTCAATTGTGTCACCATGAACCGCCGCGACACTGGAGGTGAGCACTACCCTACTCACTGTTCCGGACTTAGTGGCTGCATTCAAAACATTCCGGGTTCCTTTCAGGGCAGGATCAAGGAGTTCTTTTTGCGGATCTTTAATCCGGAGGGTAAAGGGAGATGCAAGGTGCAAAACAGATGCACATCCCCTTACAGCATCATCATAACTTCCTTCTTTCAAAAGGTCGGCCTCCCAAATATCGAGCTTGCCTGCAGATTTCTCAGCAATACCAAGCAGGTGCCTGAACTTTTCTGTTTTATTCTTATCGCGAACTGTCGCCCTGACGGTATATCCTTTTTCAAGTAATTCCTTAACAACCCATGATCCAATGTAGCCGTTGCCACCTGTAACCAAAACTGTCTTCGTCATTTAATAAATCTTTTTATTGATTTAACTCTTGCAAAATTAGCTATAAATAAAAAGCAGAAATGTTATCAGCATTCAATTTAGAGACTGTTTAAATTTCACAATAATAAATATTTCAGAAGGTTGAATTTGTAATAAAATTTTAGTGAAACTTTGTTTGTGCCGTGAAGTTAGAGAAAGAAAGACGTTCTTTAACATGCTGTAATAAAGATGATACAATCCCACTAATTTGGGGATGAAGTATCGGTAATGCTGTACAGGCGGGATTACCAAACCACTCTGCGCTGCAAAAGTTGTAAAGCTGATGTAGTGAACGGACAGAGAAAAGGCCAGAAAATGGTCAGGTAAGTTTTTAAGAGATGAATGCAAATGAATCGCTGAAGAAGTGACGAAATCGCAAAAGTTGCAGGGCAAAAACACATTGTGCAAAGGATGTAGTGACAAGCATAGCGGCCACCTGAATTACTGGCTATGCGCCCGCCGTCATACAGGCGACATGACTTAAGAACGGGCTTTATTACGGAACACGGGATCTCCGTTCAGAGGGAGACCGGGATCGAAACCCGGTAATGAACGGAAGTCGGACAAAGCCATAGTAGTGAAGACGCCTGTTGAAAGACAGGAAGCAGCGAAGGGCTTTGGTTATTCGGTGTAGTTATAAATGACAACCTTGGAAAAGGGGATGATTATGATGAATGTACACGTAATTAAAACAGTACCAATTGAGTTTAAGCAGGTGGTAGAGGCTTACAGGAAAGTAAGGAAAGGAGGCAAAGCCGTAGGCATAGATGGCGAGAGCTGGAAAGAATTCGACAAGAATCCTGAACGGAACTTGTATGTGATATGGAACCGGCTGGCAACAGGGAGCTATCACCCGCAGGCAGTAAGAGAGGCAGAGATACCGAAGAAAGACGGGAAAAAGAGGAAGTTAGGCATTCCGACACTACGCGACCGGATAGCGCAGCAAGTAGTGAAGGATTACATGGAAAAGAGGATAGATCAACTTTTCCATGAGAACAGCTATGGTTACAGACCGTTGAAGAACACACACCAGGCGATCGAACAGGTCAGAAAGAACAGTTACAAGTATGACTGGGCGATTGATCTGGACATTAGCAAGTTCTTTGATGAGATAGACCATGAGTTGATGTTGAAAGCAGTGGAGCATGTAATAGAAGACAAGTGGGTAAGGATGTACGTAGAGAGGTGGTTACAAATGCCGGTGGAGAAGAGAGACGGGACAAAAGAACCCCGTCATGGGAAAGGGACACCACAGGGAGGTGTAATCAGTCCATTGTTGGCCAATCTTTACCTTCACTTTACGCTTGATGTATGGCTGACCAGGCACTATCCACAGGTAAGTTTTGTAAGATATGCAGACGATGTAGTGATACACTGCAAGAGCAAGGCACAATCTGAGGAAGTGTTGAAAGGAGTAGAGAAAAGACTGGAAGCGGTCAAACTAAAACTCAAGCAAGAGAAGACGCGCATTGCTTACTGTAAGGATTATAGGCGCAAGGAGAGACATGAAGTAGTCAAATTTGAATTTTTAGGCTATAGTTTTCAGCCCAGAGCCAGAAAGAGCAAAAATGACGGAAAGTTGTTCACCGCCTTTACAGCAGAAATCAGCCAAACTAACCAGAAACGACTGCGGGGAGAGATAAAGGGAGAGAGAGCATGGAACGACACCCGGTTAGAAGTAGCAGAAATTGCAGACAGGCTGAACAGCAAACTTCGGGGATGGATAGGATATTACGGTCTTTACAGCAACAAGAGCCTAAGACGAGTACTTCTACATGTGGATTTAAGGTTAATAAAATGGATGAAAAAGAAGTACAGACTTGGAACCAGGAAAGCGATTGCCAAACTTACACTAATGAAGAAAGAGAACCCGAAATTATTCTATCATTGGGAGGCAGGGTACGGTTGACAATTATAATGAATAACACGAGCCGTATGACGGGAGACTGTCACGTACGGTTCTGTGAGAGGCTTAGGGGTGAAACTCCCCTTTGCCTACTCGGCGTTTTAGAGCTCCCGCCTGCCATGCAAAGGCTTTATCTTCAGCGGGCAGGTTTGTGGCAAAATATTTCCGACACTAAATCTCAAAGACACAAAAAACCACAAAAGATAAAACACTTAAAATCAATTATTAATCTAAATTTTAAACAGACTCTTAGATTGTGCAGACTTCTTCAGAATCTCCATAAGTACACTACACATAGTATCCGAAAACAAACAACTGAGTTGTCAAAATCTTACATAAAAAAGTATTAAGATTTGTTTATCAATACATTAGCCCTCTGGTACAAAGTTTGTAAAACCATATTAAGTAGCAAATCAAGTAAAGTAAAAAGTTGTGAGCAAAAATTCTAAAAACGAGAGATCGAATAGTTTAACCGGAAACCTAAAAACTGTCAAACAAACTAATAATCCGGAAGAAACTTACCGGGTACTGATAGTAAGTGAGGAAATAAAAATTCATGAGGCTGTATTAAATAATCTTAAATTTTTTTCATTCAACGGCAGAAAGATTACGATTCTCAGGGCGCATTCACTGCAGGAGGCAAAAGCAGTAGCTGAATCGCATCCGAATCTGGTGCTTGTGGTGATCGACGATAACATTCATCTGAACGGATCATACAAAGCATTGATGGATTACATTCATGAAGAGCTCAAGAACACGATTTGTTGTTTCGCCTTCAAAGAAGGAAAGGATGGCTTTGAAGAATGTTTGGACAAAGAATCGGAAAAGCCTGAAAATGTCCTTGAGTTTGAAAATGCGCGGGGACGTTTGCTTAATATCATCCGTATGATAATGCTGACAGCGGATCTTGAATCAAAGACTGAAGGAAACAAGCTACTGGAGCAGTTCGGTGAAAGTGAATTTCTAAAGGCGCAGGGAAAGTATGAGCCATCAGACAGTATTACGAGGGAAAAGCTGTATACCATCCTTGCACACGACATCAAGGAACCGATCGGAAATATAAAGGTGATTCTCGATTTCCTGACAAATGAACCTGATCTGCTCGATATGAAAACATCGCAGGATTTGATGAAAAGTGTCAAGGAATCAGCAGCCACGATCCATGATCTGCTGGATAATTTCCTTTTCTGGACCCGTCTGCACAAGCACGAAATCTATTTCAACCCTGTACACCTCAATATAGCGCACCTGGTAAGGGAAAACATCACACTATTGAAAAGCCTGGCAGTCAATAAAAATATCGTTATAGGATCCGATGTCGATGAAGCACTGACGGTTATTGCTGACGAATATATGATGACAACGGTGCTTCGAAACCTCATTTACAATGCAATAAAATTTACCTCGCGGGGAGGTGGAATTTTGGTTATGGCTCATGATGAAGGTGGTCAGGTTGAGCTAACCATACAGGATACGGGTGTCGGGTTTAAAAAAACTGACCTTGAGAATCTGTTCAAACCTGAAATTTATATTAAGTCCCCCGGCACATCAAGGGAATCAGGTATGGGTCTTGGATTGATCCTGTGCAAGGATTTCATTGAAAAGAATGGCGGCAAATTAAAAGTTGAAAGCGACGAAGGATACGGAAGCACCTTTACTTTTACCCTGCCAAAATGGAATGTGATTTCAGTTAATTAATTCCACTATAAGGGCTATCTTTGCAGGGCAATAATAAAATTCCTGCAAATCCTGATGGGCATTATTTCAAAATATTTTCCTGACCTTTCCGAACAACAGGCCAGACAGTTCGCAATGCTTGAATCCCTTTACCGTGAATGGAATGCCAGGATCAATGTGATTTCAAGAAAGGATATTGATCATCTGGCAGAAAGACATATATTGCATTCTCTTGGGATTGCAAAATTCATTCGATTCAGTCCCGGAACTAAAATCCTTGATGTTGGCACAGGAGGGGGCTTTCCGGGAATTCCGCTGGCCATTTTTTTTCCTGATGTGCATTTCCACCTTGTAGACAGCATTGGCAAAAAGATCAAGGTTGTTAAAGCCATTTCCGACGAATTAAATCTTACCAATGTAACTTCGGAGCAAACACGGGTTGAAATCATGAAGACGAAATTTGATTTCATTATCAGCCGGGCAGTGACCCAATTACCGGAGTTCTATCATTGGGTGAAACACTTGATTTCAAAGAATAGTGAGAACATTATGCCCAATGGAATTCTTTATTTAAAGGGAGGAGATATTACCCGAAGAACTGAAACCATTTAAAAAACGGGTTGAGATTAATTCTTTAAGTGATTACTTTACGGAGCCTTTTTTTGAATCTAAAAAGATCATTTACATACCTGAATTTTAATGATCATCTTAATCGGTATTTTAATTTTCTTATCTTCGCCCCTCAAAAATTTAAATAGCATAGTCTTATGACAGAACAAATCAGAAATTCATTACGCGATTCGAAAACAGCCCGCTGGATAGCGCTTGGATTGATTTCGATAACCATGTTTTTTGCCTATTTCTTTGTGGACGTGGTTGCTCCACTTCAAATCATGATGGAAACCAGCTATAAATGGAATCCGGAAGTTTTTGGGATGCTGGGCGGATCAGAGTTTTTTCTGAATGTATTTGCCTTCTTCCTTATTTTATCAGGGATCATCCTCGACAAAATGGGAATCCGGTTCACATTGATCACAGCCGGTGTGACCATGGTTTTGGGAGCAGCGATAAAATTTTATGCGCTTACTCCCGGATTCCAGGAAACAGGATTTGCAACCTGGTTAAACTCATTTATCACCTACATTCCGGCAACTGCAAAACTTGCTTTTGTTGGTTTTGCGATATTTGGCGTCGGAGTGGAAATGGCAGGGATCACCGTTTCCAAAACAATTGTAAAATGGTTTAAAGGCAGAGAAATGGCCCTTGCCATGGGACTTGAAATGGCTGTTGCCCGCCTCGGAGT
The DNA here is from genome assembly GCA_963708435.1 of uncultured Bacteroidales bacterium. Lineage (GTDB taxonomy): Bacteria > Bacteroidota > Bacteroidia > Bacteroidales > JAADJA01 > JAADJA01. The sequence continues at coordinate 5,937 of CAVPSZ010000015.1, read as the reverse complement.
TTTTGCAGTATTCCGCCTTACCCCCATCTTTGCCGATAATGGTGGACCCTCCAACTCTGTTTTCATGGGCCTGGTATTCCTTTGTATTGGGTTCATCACCTTCTTCATTTACACGTTTATGGATCGCAAGCTCGATAAGCAAACGGGTGAATCTGGCATTGCTTCGCCGGAAGATGAATTCAAGATTTCTGACATAGGCAAGATTTTTGCCAATCCTGGATTCCTTGCTATTGCAAGTTTGTGTGTGTTGTTCTATTCTGCAATATTCCCTTTCCAGAAATTCGCAACGGACATGCTTGCTTCAAAACTGAATGTTGACATTAAAACTGCAGCGGATTATTTTTCATACTTCCCGATCCTGGCCATGGTGCTTACACCTTTTATCGGCTATTATCTCGATGTGAAAGGGAAGGGTGCAACGATGATGTTATATGGAGCTATTATACTTACTGTTTCGCACCTTATATTTGCACTTGTACCTGCAGAATCATTTACAGTTTTTACAGCCCTCCTCACGATCGTTATTCTGGGTACTGCCTTTTCACTTGTTCCAGCGTCGATGTGGCCTTCCGTTCCTAAGATCGTTGAAGAGCGTTACCTGGGTTCTGCTTATGGAAGTATATTCTGGATTCAGAATATTGGGTTGATGTTGGTTCCAATTTTAATTGGTTGGTCAATAACCGCTTCCAATCCCGGTATATCTGAGCAAATAGCTGCCGGTGTTGAAGGCGCCAAATATGATTATACAGTTCCCGAACTGATATTTGCAAGCTTCGGGGTCCTGGCTTTCTTACTTGCTATCGTTTTGAAAAGGGTAGATCAGAAAAAAGGTTATGGACTTGAAATCCCAAACAAAAAGAAATAATAATTAAATTTAACATAAAAGGCTATCGGTTTAATACAAGATAGCCTTTTTTTATCGTTTGATAGTTTTATTAATAATCATCTAATCATAACACAAATTAAAATGAGCATCAATATTTCCAACTTAGAACCAAAAGTGCTGTGGAAACATTTCTACAGCCTAACACAAATCCCACAGGCCTTCAAAAAAAGAAGGAAGAATTATCGAATTCATGAAAAAATTTGGCGAAAACCTTGGACTTGAAACCATCGTGGATGAAGTGGGAAATGTCATTATCAAAAAACCGGCAACTCCCGGAATGGAAAACAGGAAGGGCATCATCCTGCAGGGACATCTCGATATGGTTCCGCAAAAAAACAGTGATAAAGTCCATGATTTTGAGAAAGATCCCGATCGAAGCCCTATATTGATGGCGAGTGGGTAAAGGCCAACGGAACCACCCTGGGTTCCGATAACGGAATGGGTGTAGCTGCAGCAATGGCTGTTCTGGAAGCCAAAGACCTGAAGCACGGACCCGTCGAAGCGCTTTTTACTATTGACGAAGAAACCGGAATGACCGGAGCTGAAAACCTTAAACCCGGATTGTTAAACGGAGACATTCTTTTGAATATGGATTCGGAAGATGAAGGTGAACTTATATATTGGTTGTGCCGGAGGAGTTGATACCACAGTTAATATTTAAATATACCGAAGAAAAGGTTCCGAATGGAATGGCTGCTTATAAAGTAAGTGTGAAAGGACTTAAAGGTGGACATTCCGGGTCTGGATATTCACCTTGGCAAAGGAAATGCCTGCCTGATTCTCAATAAAACCTTGCTCAATGCCTGTGAAAGATATGGCATCCGCATGTCATCCATTGATGCCGGAAGTTTGCGCAATGCCATCCCGCGTGAAGCATTTGCCACTATTGTGGTGCCGGAAGCCGAAGAAAATAACTTTACAGATTTCATTGAAGAAGCCAATCATCGGTTAAAACAATGCTTAAAAATATTGACCCGGATGTGAAAATTGAAGCAACAAAAACCGAAATGCCCACAATCCGTTTGGGACGTTGTAACGCAGCATAATTTTTATCAATGCTGTTGATGACTGTCCGAATGGAAATCTTGCCTGGAGCAAGGATATTCCGGGAGTGGTTGAGACTTCATCCAACCTCGCTATTATCAAATCGGAAAAAGGCGCCATTACATTTCCATTCTTAGCCAGAAGTGCCGTTGATGCGCGAAAGAGATATGGCAGCCAAAAAAATCGGGGATGTATTCAGGAATAATGGCGCCGAAGTCACAACATCATGGCGCTTATCCTGGCTGGAAACCCAATGTTCATTCAGCCATTCTCGAAACCATGAAAGAGGTTTACAATAAGAAATTCGGGAAAGTTCCTGAAGTGAAAGTGATCCATGCCGGACTGGAATGTGGAATTTTAGGGGCCACCTATACCCATTGGGATATGGTTTCATTTGGCCCAACTATCCGCTATCCGCATAGTCCGGATGAAAAAGTAAATATTTCCACTGTTCAGAAATTCTGGGATTTCCTCGTGAAACATTGAAACATGCTCCAGTAAAATAATTCAGATGTGCCATTAAAACGAAACGGGTTCATGAATTCTGAACCCGCTTTTTTGTTTATTTGAAATGAGTTGCTGCGGTCCGGACGGGACTCGAATATATTATGAGAATAACCAGAAAACCAATGATATATATTAATTGAAAAACACCAGGTATCTTTATAGGTGAACTTTTCTATATAATGTGTGGCAAAAATTAAGTTTGTTTTGTTATAATTTAATTTATCCAGTCGGCCAGCAGCAAAGTGCATATTTTTCAAATTGATTTCGTTCAACAGATAAGTGATCCCAATTATAAATAATATCCATTTCCTCCAATAAAGTAAAACCGGCCTTAACAGCATATTTGTTGATGGTTTTGATACGATCAAGAGCATTGATATTGGTCTCGATTAATACACCGCCTGGTTTTAACAAATTATAAAATGATTGAAATGACTTTTCTATCAAATCATAAGAAGCATTGCGCAATCCATTCTGATTAAGCACAACATCGAAAGTTCCATATTTTTCAATCAGCCCTGGATCATTCCAGTCGTAAGTTTCAAAAGCGATTATTTTTCCGCCAGGTTTTAACCTTGCCTTCAGTTCCTGATAAACATCGACAGGCTGATTTGTTTTCCGATCAATATATTCCAATCTCCCGTTTTGATAACTCTGGTTATATTGATGGCCAAGACAGGCGGCCAAATCTCTTTCTGATACGGTCCTTTGTTTACAAATTTCTATTGCAACAGAAGACAAATCAATAGCAACCACATGATGACCCATGTAGGCAGCCAGGTTTGCCAATGTGGAAATTCCTGTTCCGGCATCCAGTATTTTTAAAGGTACAGGAAGGTTCAATTTCTCAATGGTTCGGATCAGATAGCGGGGATCCCGGTCTTTGATCAGGTTGTCATCTGCCATTGTGGAGTAGAATTTATTCCATCTTACCGGATCGTCCCAATCATCCGTCAGGAAATTCTTCTCATAATCGTTTACCAAATTATTATTTTCTGTCATGATCCTGAATAAATTCATTTAGCATAGGAACGAATTTATTACCTGTAATTGACTTCTTTGGGTCGTAATCCTCAAGCTTAAATAACTCCCGAAATTCATTGAAATTATTGCAAGCACTGATTAAATATTCCGCCTCCTTGCCTGAGATTCTGGAATCGGAAACAGGATCTTTTTCATCCCCGGATCGTATATCGGCTATTCTGAATGAATTTGCCGGTTCCTGCTTTTTCCCATCTCCGGTTTTTCCTCTATATACCTCAAGGGTGGAAATATTATCCGTATAGAAATTACGAATTGTGCCAAAGCTAAAGTCATTTTCAGGATTAGCAACGTACATTCCCTCCTGATATATTCGTATTAATCCCCGCATTTTAATATCATGAATATTTTCAATGTCAAATACCAGAATCCTCCCATAAACATCCCCGGCCAGCATTAATTTGTCATGAATGAAGGCCATTGACCATTTACTTCCGGGTGCATATAATTCGTTAATTTTATAAAGTCCCGGTAGTTCCAGAATAACTATTTTTCCATCGAAGGCCGTAGTGAACAGGTATTTTTTACCATTTTTAACCAGTAATTTAATACAGGTAATATCGCCATGATGTGCCATCACTTTAGAGACATATCTTTTTTCACCAATTGAAAATTTATGGATATAACCACCTACATCGACCAGAAAAATATCATTTTGAACATTCAGTATCGTTCTGAAAACCGTTCCCGGTTGAAAATAACTGTTGATCAGGTTTCCGGTCCTGACATCCAGAAAATTCAGATAACCGCTGTCTGAAGCTACAACCAGAACCTTATTATTTAAAATGAACAATCCACCACTCCTCGTGAAAGCGAAATGATTACCGGTTTCTCTATAGGTCATAATTAACTTACCGGTTTTTAGTGACCATTTTCTCACAGTATTCGTATTTCCATGGTTTATGTCGGAATCATAGCTGAATGAATAAACCCACCGGCCATCGGCACTCACTGTAAAAGTCGGACATCGTCCCATATCATTCGTGGTCAGTTTTAATCTTGCCTGCAGTGTCTTTCTGTTCGTGACCCTTACGGTGTTATCCCACGAAGCAGTAATATAATCCTCATTATACCGGATAACTTTTCTGACGGTATATGTGTGGTGCTTGTAAAACCGTAAAATGCCCGTTTTCAGATTTAAAATATAAACTCTTCCATTACAGGTTGATGATATTAAAAGTTCATTTTCAATATCATCATAATGCAGGTACCTGATGCCGGCAAGATAATTATTCCTGGCGGGCTTAAAATCATATTGATCGAATAATTTACTATCAGCCGGGTGATAAATTTGCAAGCAGTTGTTTTGTTTTTGTATTGGCAGCATATCTCTGTTATTTATCGTCCAAAATTTTCCTGATCTTCTTTTCTGTTTTTGTAATTTCTGCATCGAGCAGTTTAATTTTCCGTACCAGAAATTCTCTGTGAAACTTTTTCATCTCATCATCTGAAAGATTTTTAATCTTGAAGTAGGTTCTCTGGTCGTGCTTTTCAATTTCTATATGGCGCTTGTATTGAATCATTTCAGTGTCGAGCTTCTCTATTAATCTGTCAGTAAGCCAGGTCTCTTTTATGAAAAGAAAATTCTCAAATTTGTTGTTCAGTTTGGAATAGGCCCTGAAATTGAGGACACTGAAATACAAATGGATGATCCTGAAATAATTCATAACCTGGTGAAGGTAACTATCCGAGTAAGAATTATAGTACTTCGATGCTTCCATAAAATAATCATTGAGAATAAGGTTACTGCTCTCCTCTCCTGAGTTGAAAATCTCACTGCACGACTTGCTCAGTATTTTGTAAATCTTACCGATTCTCGCATTTATGGCTTTCATTTGTGAATCCTGTTTTTCAGGAAAAGCACCAAGCGCTGTATGTCCAGATTGTGTTCCCCTTGACTGAACCAGGTATTCGGTAAAACTTTTTTGTAAGTCCTCTTCGTTTCTGACCTCCGGCTGGGTTACAAGACTCAGTTTTATATCGAGGATCGACAGGCAGTTCGCTTTTGCTTCGATGGCCTGAAGCAATTCACTGAAGGCTTCTGCATAAAGATCATTAACTGTTTCGATCAATGTTATTTCGGTCAACAGTTTATTAATGCTCACTGCGACATCACTGTAGAATTGTTTTAAAACCGGCTCCTTTTTCAAAAAGTTATAAGGGATGTCCTTTAATAAAGAGACCGGAAGCTTGAATAACCGGCTTGATATGATAAATCCGGTAAGTTCATTTATAAATTCGGGATCTTCTATATCTTTGGCACTAATTAATTCCCATGTTGAATGAAATCCTTCCCTATAGTCATGCAGACTTCTGTGAAAAGAATGGGTAAGGTCCACAAGTTTTTGATTATTCCATTCGATGAACAAGGTGCCATTGGACATCAGTTGCTGAATGGATAAATTGCAGAGCAAATAAGCATGACCCTCAAAGGCGTTTTTAATGAGAAGCACCAATGT
>CAVPSZ010000014.1:0-32354 GCA_963708435.1 uncultured Bacteroidales bacterium | reverse complement strand
ATTACAGGGCTTGTCTTACGTGCAAGGAAATCTTAACATTTTTGGTAATGATTCGCTCACAGGTTTAACAGGGCTGAACTATTTGACTGCGGTCGGGGAAGATTTATTAATTCAAGGAAATGCTAATCTCGTAACGCTGTCAGGTTTGGATAATTTATCTCATATTGGCGGATACTTAAGTATTCGATCAAACGCTTCCCTGGCAAGTTTATCCGGGCTGCAAAAATTGAACCAGTCTCAGTGCAGGTGATTATGGGTCGAGCCTTTTATTACTTACAACGATGTACTGACCAACTTAACAGGACTGAACAATCTTGCTTCAATACAGGGTACAGTGCATATTTATGGTAACGATGGGTGACAAGTTTAACGGGATTAGGAAACCTGTCTATTATAGAGGGAAGTTTATGGATTGGTGATTTACAATATAACGGACAATCAACATGGATAGGTGGTAATAAATCCTTGCTGAATCTATCGGGATTGGATAACCTGACTGATATAGGAGAAGACCTTTGGATAATAGGCAATGATTCATTGACCAGTTTCGCTGGTTTGGAAAACCTTTCATTCATCGGCGGGGACCTAACTATCTTTGACAACTTTTCCTTACAAAGCCAGTCCCTAATAAATAACCTAACTGAAATTGACGGCAGTTTAAGAATTGGTTATTTAGTCCAAAATCCCCAGGTGAACACCGAATTTAGGTAATCCATCCTTATTAAGTCTATCCGGTTTGAACAACCTGAATTCGGTTAATGGGAGACATTTGGATTATTTACAACGACTTACTTACTGGTTTATCCGGCCTGGAAAATTTAACCTTCATTAATGGGGACATTCTAATTCGGAGAAATTATAGTTTGAACAGTTTATCAGGATTGGATAATATTGGAGTTTCTACAATCGGTAATTTATTTATTTATGAAAACGATTCCCTGATAACATGTGATGTAGAAAGCGTATGCAATTACATGAATTTACCGTGGGCGAATGCCGAAATTCATGACAACGCCCCCGGGTGCAACAGCCCCAAGAAGTGCAGGAAGCCTGCCTGACCGCTTTAGAAGAAACCGGTACACCCGCCGGAACTCCTATTATTCCTAATCCTTCGAACGACAAGATCACCATTTCGATCATCTGCATTAACCGGCATTACACAACTTTCAATATTCAATGTCAGCGGGGAAAAAGTAATGGAAATAGCAACTAACCGATACCGAAACGCAAATCGATATTAGTGCTCTGCTGCGGGGAGTTTATTTTGTGAGGGTGCAAAATGAAAAGATGGTGGAGGTGGGGAAAGTAGTGAAACAATAAAAAACCGTTGCTGGTTGCTGGTTTCTTGTTTCTTGTAACCAGTGATCAGTGACCAGTAACAAGTAACCAATAAAAAAGAAGGCTAAAATGAAAAAACTATTACTTATTTCTTACGGCTTAGCGATAGCGGCTGCAATTGAGGCACAGATCATCCCAAATACTATAGATCAGGAGAACATCAACCCTTTAAAAATGAGGAAGTAATCAAAATGATGTAATTATGGATGAAGGAAATCTGCATCCTGAAATTATTAACCGTTCACCGACTGAAATTGGGGCTTCATCCATGATCTATTCAAACTTGCTGGAATATTATGAAAAGCTCTTTTATACCTGCAAAGTCTGGGGTTTCATTAAATATTTTCATTCCGAAACGGCCAACTGCAACATCAATCTCGATAGTATCCTTGTACAGAAATTACCGGAAATTGAACAAGCAGCAAATAATGATGAGTTCAATGCAGTTTTGCTTGAAATGATTAACAGTCCCGATGAAACTGCACTTCCGACCATTCCATTGCCAGAAATTCCCGACAGTCTGATGTACAATCTTGACCTCGATTGGATTCAGGAAGTTGTTTTCACCCAAGCAGTTAAAGACGCATTCGACACTCTTAGGGTTAGGTTCAGACCCATGCCGCATTGTCTGGTAGGGGAGGCCTATGTCAATGGAAATCCTACCTTTAACAACGACATCATGTACAATAATACATCGAGCTTGTATCCGGATGGAATCGTTACTATTCTTGCGCTTTTCAGGTACTGGAATATCATCAATTATTTTTTCCCACATAAAAATATTATGGATCAGAATTGGGATTCGACCCTCTCAGAGGTTATTCCCTTATTCGTTGAAGCGTCATCCGGGGTAGAATACAATAAAGCTATACTTAAACTGGCCAAGCGGCTCAATGATGGGCATGGTTTTTTATTAGGAGGTGTATTAGATTCTTTTTACGGGACAATTTATCCCCGATTTGCCATAGGTTACTTTGAAGATGAAACGGTCATCTATAAAGTTGATAATTCCATTTCTGAAGTTAAGCCGGGCGATATCATCAGGTATTTAGATGATGTCAGAAATAGGGGTATTACGCGACAGCTGTGAGGCTTATTCCTGCGGTTCGAATGAACTTGCAATTCAGTATAATGCACATCAAAACGTTATCAATGGGACTCAGCGGTGATTTTAACATCACCGTTGAAAATGAACAGGGGATTTTCGATTACACTTTACAAAGAAACTGGTGATATAGCCAGCATGAGGCTTTTCTCCAGACTACCGGTCCTGTCTGGTTCGATACCATCATTGATGAAAGTTGTAATTTCGGGTATGTTGACATGTCGCGGCTGACAATATCTCAGGTCGGGAGTATGATGGTTGATTCGTGGAACACCGATGCCATCATTTTTGATATCCGCAATTATCCTATGAATACCTTGTGGACGCTGGTGAACTACCTCTTTACACAGCCAATTGATATTTCCAGTTTTACAACGCCGGATATCCATTATCCTGGTAGTATGGTTCTGGCAAAATGATATTATCGGAGGATACAACACTTTAGTATACAATGGCAGGTTGATCATTTTGTTTGATATATTCACCTGGAGCCAAGCAGAATATACGGATGGACTTGAACAGCATCCGGGGGCGATCAAGATCGGAAGCCGGACCGGGGCTGCCGATGGTAATGTTTCGGATATTAACCTGCCGGGATCAATTACCGGATATTTCAGCGGATTGGGCGTTTTTTACCCGGACTATACGCCCACCCAACGGGTAGGTATCATTCCGGATTTCGCAGTCTTCCAAACGATTGAAGGAATCCGGCAGGGAATTGATGATGTGCTTGAATAGGCATTCGACTGTTCGTTGGTTGGTAATAAAAACCTTATTTATGTAAATAATTTATTTAGTATAATTCCCAAACCTCAAAAGACAAAATCACAATTTCATCACCTTCTATAACAGACAATACACACCTGTCGGTTTTTAATGTCAGCGGAGAAAAAGTGCTTGAAAAGCAGCTAACAGATACCGAAACCCAAATCGACATCAGCGCCCTGCCACGGGGAGTGTATTTTGTGAGGGTGCGGAATGAGAAGATGGTGGAGGTGGAAAAGATGGTGAAGGAATGAGATAGAAAGGGATATTAATTGAAATTGATGAAAATAATTGAAATAAATGTAAATTTGAGAATATAGGTAAAAGGGTATAAAGGGAATAGTATGAAACTACTCCTTGCCCTAAACATAATTTAAACATTAAAAGTTATGAAAAGGTTAACATTACTTTCAGCATTTCTCCTCTGCACCGTTTGGTTTTCCTACGGGCAGTCGGGGAGCACAATTTTAACCGAAAAATCAGTGCCTACTCTATGTTGAGGAGCGATTACCCTAAAGCTCAAACCTGGCGTCGGTGACTTTGTAAAACAAACCGGAACAGTTCGGTTTGGTATCCCACCTTTGGATGAAAAGGTCATCTCATTATGGATTAATCAATTGGAAAAACGGTTCCGGTATAATCCTGCAAAACTGCGACCGGACTTACCTGATCTTTCGAGGATATATATGCTGTCTTTTTCTAAAAGCTTTTCAGCGAATGAGGTGGTTGATGCTTTTGCGCTTGATCCGAATGTGGAATATGCTGAAGTCATTGCTATCGGCTACCCCGCTGATGTTCCCAATGATGCCTTGTACAGCCAGATGCAGCATCTGCCACAAATTTTTGCTCCCCAGGCTGGGGATGTTCACAAAGGAGAAACGGGAACCGAGGATATCGTGATTGCCATTGTTGACTCTCGGGGTAGATTGGGATCATGAGGATTTGCTGAGCAATATATGGCAAAACCTGGCAGAAGATGCCGATGGTGATGGCCATACCATAGAGAATAACGGAACAGGGTGGGTTCTTGACCCGGGTGATTTAAACGGAATAGATGATGATGCGAACAACATACACAGATGATTTGATTGGATGGGACTTTTCTGCAAATAATGGAAATCCTGATCCAAACCCAGGTCACCCCTGGTGGTATCATGGAACCCACTGTGCTGGAATTTCCAATGGCGTGACCGATAATGGCTCAGGTATAGCCAGTATCAGCTGGAACCTGAGTTTAATGGCAATTAATATTGCACACCTCCTAATGGTTTTAGTTTTGGTTATAATGGAATCATCTATGCTGCCGAAAACGGGGCTGATATCATTTCGAATAGCTCAGGACTTTTGGCAGTGGCTATTCTGCTGCAAACCAGGAAGTGGTGACTTATGCAGCAGGGCTTGGGTAGTATTATAGTTGTGGCTGCCTGTAATGACAACAATTCTGTACTTTATTATCCGGCTTCCGACCGTGATGTGATTTCCGTTGCCTTGGTGAGTGCTGATGACACAAAAGCATTTTATTCGTGTTATAACCTTGCTGTGGATGTTTCGGCCCCCGGTGGTGGCTCTGATGGTGGTATTTTAAGTACAATGTCGGGGTAATAACTATAATGTGTTGTCAGGAACCTCGATGGCAACCCCGCTGGTAGCTGGCTGTTTTGGCTTGTTGAAATCCTATTACCCCGACTGGTCTAATGATCAGTTAATAACACAGTTGCTGGGAACATCAGATAATATCGATTCTCTCAATCCCAACTATATTGGCATGCTTGGATCAGGAAGGGTAAATGCTTACCGTATGCTCACAGAAGAGAATGTTCTTCCCTTTCTGAAACTGGGATTAAATTCATATCTGGTTGCAGATGCAAACGGCAATAACATCAATGAACCCGGCGAAACGATCACTTTGAGTTTCAACCTTTACAATTACATGCCTTGCAATGGTTCGGAAAATGTAATTGTTTCCATTTCTGACCGACGATCCTGATATTGCTATTATCAACGGAACATACACTGTCAGTGTCCCTCCTGATTCCTCATTCAGCATCAGCGATCAGTTACAGATACAGGTTAGCGCCAGCGCAGGCTGTCATTATGCAGGAATTACCCTTCATTTCGAATCGGGAATACCCATCCTGACAGGTCAGGATATGAATCTTGAAATTTTAGTAGCTCCTTCTGGTATATTTGTTTTTGAAGGAGAAGAAAACGGCCGCGATTACAGTGGCACTTTCATCACCGGCTTTCTCGATCGTCTGGGGTACAACTACACTTATTCCAATTCCTACCCAGCCAGCTTACTTGGATTTGAAACAGTATTCCTGTCTCATGGTAATTTAGGTCAAAACCTGGATAAGGGCACTATGTTTACCGAAGAACATTCCCTCATGGTCCAGGAATTCCTTGAAAACGGTGGAAACGTGTATATTGAAATGGGAGGGTTGTTTCACAGGATCATCAGTGCCAATTATTCCAATAAAGAGGCAATGAAGCAACTGTTTGGAGTAGCTTCTATTCAATCCTCATGGATTGAAAATCCAATCGATTCGCTAATGGGAGTTGAAGGCACCCCCCTGGAAGAAGTATTATTTACGGAATCAAATCAATTTTACAATTGGTATATCGACAGATTGTTTCCTGCTTCAGGAAGCGTGGTACCATTTTATGAAAACAATTTTGGAAATGTTTCGATGATTTTTGACGGAACGGCTACATATGGGCACAAAACTTTTTATATCAGTTATTCGCTTGCCGAATTATTCGACAGAGATGCTATAAGCTCCCGGTATAATATATTGTTAAAAGTGATGGATTTCTTTGGTTATAGCCTGCCACAAGGATATATCCTGTCGAATTTTAGTTCAGATAAAAGGGTAGGCGGTGCACCCTTGGAAGTTACCTTTACTGATATTTCAATCACTGATCCGAATTACCCTGTAATTTCATGGCAATGGGATTTTGATAATGACGGCACTATCGACTCATACGATCAGAATCCGGTGTGGACTTATAATGATGGGGGAACATACGACGTAAAACTGATAATATCCAATGGAATAAAGGCTGATACCCTGGTCAGGGAAGGTTCAATAACCGTCAATACCGGGTACCTTGTTTACGAAGGTGTTCCTAATGGAATCAGTTTCAGCGGTACATTTATCAGGGATTATCTTCAGGAGTTTTCGTATAATGAAACATATCGGAACATTTTACCCGAGAACCTTTCCGGATTTTCTGCGGTATTCCTGTCATTCGGGAATTATGAAACAGCTCTTACTATATTTGATAATCAAATGGCAGGTATCATCATTGATTATCTCGATAATGGCGGATATGTATACCTGGAAGGGGGTAATGCTTTGGGTATTGACCAGGTGGGCAACACACAATTATTGAATTTGTTCGGGCTTGCCAGCGCATCAAATGGAACAGCCAGTAATCCAATTGATAGCCTTTTAGGGCAGCCCGGTGCTTTAACAAATGAAATGACCTTCAATGGTAACAACCAGGTCTCCAATTCCTGGATTGATAAGTATGTGCCCTCTGCCTATGGCGTCACGGCATTTATAGAAAATGGTTACGGTACTGTAGCTGTTCAGCAGAGTATCACCAAATGGCCGGCGTACATTTTGCTTTTCCTATGCCCTGTCCAGACTTACCGATGGAAATTTTCCAAATACAAGGGAGGAGTTGCTCAACCAATTGCTAAACTATTTTAACACATCTACAAATGTCTTTGAAAAAAAAGTCGTGCAATCGGATGTATTAGCTATCTTCCCCAATCCGGCAAAGGATAAAATCACTCTTTCCTTTGCTCGAATTACTGGCAATACCCAACTTTCAATCTTTAATGTCAGCGGTAAAAAAGTAATAGAAAGGCAGTTAACAGTTACCGAAACCCAACTCGACATCAGCACCCTGCCACAGGGAGTCTATTTTGTAAGGGTGCAGGATGAAAAAATGGTGGAGGTGGGGAAGATGGTGAAAAAGTAGTTAGTACATAATATTTAGTACTTAGAGTGACCTATCATGATTTTGGTTGACAAAAAAGAGTAAACTTTCATATTAACTGTTGATAATTCAATTTGTTATGTTTGTTTATATTGTTCAACTTTGTTTCCTCAGGTGAAGCGGAGGAAGGCTCTGCCGGGGGGCAACCTTCCAAGGAATAGCCTGACCCAGGAAAATACCTGACCGTAGTTTTATTGAGTAAAGCTACGGTTTTTTTATTTATGGATATTTTCATGGGCTTATGCCTGATAAAACCCATCGTCGAACTGTTATTTTTTTGTTCTGCTGCATTCTGTCTGAATTCGTACAATTGCATTACCGGGCGTTCCTGCTTGGGTTTGCCGCTGATATATTTTTCAAATGCAAGGGGGCTAAGTTTTCCCAACTCGCCATGGGGACAGTTGTTGTATAGTTTTACCTGGCGTGCTAATGTTGTTTGTAATTGCTTTAAAGTTCTGATGTTATACATCCGAAGATAATCGTTCTTCAGTGTTCCGATTACGCGCTCAGCGTATCCATTTTCAAGGCAGGTTTCTGCCATGCTGATCTGAATGTGGGCAGAGGTAAGCATCTTTACATATTCTTTTGAACTGTACTGACTGCCTTTATCGGAATGATGGATCAGTCCTGTGAATTGTTTTTGCCTTCGGGTGTTCATGGCCATTGACAGCGCTTTCTGATTGTTTATTGTGAACATGTTATCGCTGGCACTGTAGCCTATGATCCGGCGGCTGTATACATCCAGGATCACTACGATGTAGAATGTCTGGTCATAGGGTTTAAAGTATGTTATGTCACTTACCCATAAACCGTCTATATCGGCTATGATCATCCCGTTAACGAGGTTTTCATACCGGATGGTTCCGGGGTAGGTGGTCCGTATGAATGAACGAAACTTCCTTACCCCCATTCCCTGCGATGAAATAAAGCGCTCAAAACGGTTGACACCTATCTCTTCGATACCTAACATGTAATGGATCTTGCGGGCGCTCAGGCGAGGATAATCTTTTCGTACTTCTATTACCATCTCTTTCAGCCGTTGCCATAACAGCTTCTCTCGTTCCTGTTTGTGTACCGCTTTGTGATATGCCTGGCGGGTAATTCCTGAAATGCTATACAATTCGGTCATGATGATTTCTTTTTGTTTGGCATGGAACCATCTGAGTGCTCCAATACGAACTTTTTTTTAATGTCAATTCCCGTCTGCTCACTGCCCAGGTCAATGATTTTTTCCAGGTAATCGATCTGTAGTTGTTTCTGACCAACTTTGCGCTCAAGCTCTGCTATGTGCTTCATCAATTCAAGCGTCTTTGATCCTTCGCTTTCTTTCTTAACCACATATTTCTCCCCTCGTGCAATCCGGGTCGAATATTTACGTATCCATTTATAAATAGCCGCACTGGTTACTTCATAAATCTTTCTCAACTGAAGAACGGTGATCTGCTTGTCTTCAATCATTTTTACCTTCTCCTTCTTAAAGGCTTCGCTAAAATGTCGTATCACTTTTTTCTCTTTCATAGGCTTACTAACTATAAGTTATTAACTAAACTTTCTGTCAACCTATTTTATGATAGGACAGAGGTTAGACGGAGAAAGGTGGTACAGGGGAAATATGGGGATAATGGTCTCGCTTCAGGGGAGATGGAAGGATGGAAGAAAGGGATGTGCGCCTTGCTCTTTTCTTATAAGGTTTAAAATATCCTTGTGCTTTATTTATTACAAATCAGACAATGATCAGTCGTGAAATCGCAATAAATACAGCCAAATCATTTATTAAGGATTGTAAATCCAATGGCCTGGAATTTCATAAAGTTTTATTGTTTGGTTCCTTTGCGAAAAATGAAGCACATAACTGGTCGGATATTGATTTGCTGCTGATTTCAGACCAATTCGGTGATAATGTTTTTGACAATCTGAAACTTTATTCAAAAGTAAATATCAAATATCCCATCATTGAAACTCATCCTTACCCGACGTATATCTATTTGGAGGGAGATGATTATATTAAAGAAATTTCGAAGGATGTATTGAAATTGAATAAACTATTCAATCCTATCAACAATTCTATAATTCAGCAATTCATCAATTCTCTCTTACTCTTCCGCCAAAAACGGATACCTGTAATCTTCGGGTGGATTAAAGTTTTCCTTGATGGTTCGGGGTGAAACCCATCGCATAAGGTTCAGCATCGAACCTGATTTATCATTGGTTCCTGAAGCCCTTGCCCCGCCAAATGGCTGCTGACCGACAACCGCACCCGTCGGTTTATCGTTGATATAGAAATTACCTGCTGCATGCATCAATCTTTTGAATGCAAGGTCAATCGCCCAGCGGTCCTGCGCAAATATGGCTCCGGTAAGTGCATACGGCGAAGTTTTATCGACAAGTTCCAGGGTTTCTTCATATTTGGATTCATCATAAACATAAATAGTAAGTACCGGTCCGAAAATTTCTTCCTGCATCGACTTATATTGAGGATTAGTGGTCAGGATAATGGTGGGTTCAATAAAATATCCAACAGAGCTGTCATATTTTCCACCAGCAAGAATGGTACAGGAAGGATCATTTTTTGCATGATCAATATACGAAGCAATTTTATTAAATGCAGGTTCATCGATCACAGCATTGATGAAATTGCGGAAATCTTCCACTCCACCCATTTTAAATGATTTCACATCGGCGACCAATTTTTCTTTTATCTCAGGCCACAGATTGGAAGGAATATAAGCCCTGGAAGCAGCGCTGCATTTCTGTCCCTGGTATTCAAAAGCGCCACGGGCAAGTGCGACTGCCACTTGCTTTGGCTTAGCAGAAGAATGAACCATAACAAAATCTTTTCCACCTGTCTCACCCACGATCTTGGGATAAGTATTGTGAAGCATCACATTATCGCCGATGGCTTTCCAAACTTTTTTAAAGACCTCGGTTGAACCGGTAAAGTGAACTCCCACAAAGTCGGGGTGCATCGCCATCACCTTCCCTCCTACCTGACCCGGCACAAAGATCATATTAATCACGCCATCAGGCAAACCAGCTTCACGGAATATTTCCATCAGCACCTGCGCAGAATAAATCTGCGTTTCGGCAGGCTTCCAAACCACCACATTGCCCATCAAGGCAGGTGCAGCAGACAGATTACCTGCAATGGATGTAAAATTAAATGGTGTAATAGCATAAACAAAACCTTCCAGCGGACGTTGTTCAACCCGGTTCCACATACCTGGCGCGGAAACAGGTTGCTGACTGTAAATTTCCGTCATGAACTGAACATTATACCTGAAGAAATCTGCCATTTCGCACGCCGCATCAATCTCCGCCTGGAATACATTTTTCGACTGAGACAACATGGTTGCAGCATTGATTTTAGCGCGGTAGGGTCCCGACACAAGGTCGGCGGCTTTCAGAAATATGGAAGCTCGCATTTCCCATGGCATCTCCTGCCATTTTGGTCGGGCTTTCAATGCTGCATTGATAGCCTGGTTAACATGCTCAGCATTTCCATAGTAATAATATCCCAGCAAATGCTTTTTATCGTGTGGCGGATGAATTTCCCGTTTGTCATCTGTACGGATTTCCTGCCCACCAATAAACATAGGAATATCAACCACTTTCGACCGCATTTCCACAATCATCTTTTTCAGTTCAATCCTCTCTTTCGAGCCCGGGGCATAATCCCTGATGGGTTCATTGTAAGCTTTTGGTACGGTATAAAAACCTCTTGACATAGTTATTTCGAAATTACTTAATGAATTATTTATACTTGTTTAAATTTTATTAATTCATGTTACCATTATTTGGATTTCTATGATTTTTACTTTGTGAAACTTGGTGACTTCGTGCCTTAGTGGCTCTATTTCATGCCTTTTATTTGCCACCAAGACTCAAAGACACAAAGAAATCACTAAGTGCGTAACATCAGTTATTAAATCAACCATTTAACAATTTTGAGACAATTAGGTTCATTATGGTTTTGCCAGTTTTCAATTAACAATACTTTTGCATCGCAAAAATTTAACGAAATGAAATTGAATGCGAAAAAACGAAGAAGAATAATTTCAGTAATAATCATTGTAATTGCTGTAATTTTTGTGATATTATTTCTTCCAAAGCATGTCTTGCGTTATTTTTATTGGAATTATGCCGACCTTAATGATTATAAGAAATTTCCAAAGGTTGAAATAAGAAAAGGTGAAACCACATTTCAGTTTTTGGAACCTGTAAATAAAGTATCAATCGATATACCTGCCAAATTCAACCAAGAAAATAAATGGGTGTCTTTTAATGAGTTCCTCGATGAAAATAAGACAGTTGCTTTTCTTGTCGTAAAAAATGACACCCTGATTTATGAGAAATATTTTTCAGGGTATTCAGATACCTCCATCATTCCTTCATTTTCTATTTCCAAACCAATTATTTCCGCTTTGGTTGGCATCGCAATCGATCAAGGCTATATCCAAAGCACAAACCTGCCAATAACCGACTTCCTGCCTGAATTAACTAATCCCGGCTTTGAAAAAATCACTATAGAAGATTTGCTGAATATGCGCTCTGGGATTGATTATGATGAGGGCTATAGTAATCCATTAAGTCACATGGCGAAGTTTTACTATGGAACAAATTTGAAAGATTACCTTAATAAATTAAATACTAAAGAGCTTTCCGGCAGGAAGTATGACTATGTCAGTGTAAATGCATTACTTCTGAGTTTGATTGTTGAGAACGCTACCCACATGAAAATAAATAAATACCTTGAGCAAAAAATCTGGCAGCCTATAGGGATGGAATCCGATGCCTCCTGGAGCATCGACAGCGAAGAACATCAGACCATCAAGGCCTTTTGTTGTATCAATGCTGTCGCAAGAGACTTTGCCCGGTTTGGCAGGTTATATTTAAACAAAGGCAACTGGCAGGGCAGGCAGATCATTTCAGAAGAATGGGTCAAACGGTCAACTTCAATCATAAACGACTCACGTGATTCGCAGGGCTATCCCTACACTTACCAATGGAGAGTACTTGAAAACGGAGCCTTTTTCGCCAAAGGGATTCTGGGACAATATATTTTTGTTTATCCGGCTAAAAACCTGGTCTTTGTCAGAATGGGGAAAGGTTATGCAGATATCGACTGGGCGGATTTGTGTGTAGAGTTATCTAAATCTTTATAACTTGTCATAGTAAATATAAATAAATTTGGTCAATCCAAATTTTAGTCAATTTAGTCATTTCTTTTGAAGAACTCCTCAAACTCGGGAAAATACAACTTTTCTCTTGCTATTTCCTCTGGATAGATAAAGTATTTAACAATTCCCTCGCAGCAAAGATCATTATTGTGATCGTAGAGTTCTGTTTTTACAAAAGCTATTTTTTTCTCTGTCTTTTCAATACGCGCTTTAAGTAAAATATTTCCTTTGTCTGTTTGACACAGGCTTTTTGAATTTCAGGTCAATGTTTGCAGTTACACCGGCTGTCCTGAGCTTTATCTGAACTGTCCATGCTGCCAATTCATCAAGAAGGGTTGCCTGAATTCCGCCATGAAGAACATTTTTATAACCTCCAAACCGGGGATCAGGCGGCCACTCGCAAATCACCATGTCGCCTTCTTCATAAAATTCCATCTTTAAACCAATATGGTTATCGGGTGAACATCCGAAGCAATGATAGCCCTCCAGGCGGGTGTAAGGATTATTGATTTTTTTTCGGACCGGTCTGCTCAATTAATGATTATTTTGGGGATTCTTCGCCTTTAATGAAAAATGTTTTTTTTGCGATTGATCCATAGGGATCATAGTCTATCCATTCCCCTTCCTTAAGACCCAGGACATATTTTCCGGTTGTTTTTACTTTTCCTGTAGGATAATACTCCGTAAAAATGCCATCCCGGATATTGCTGATATAGGATTCTTCTGTTTTTACATTCCCGTTCGGGTGAAAAGTCTTATTTACCCCATGGAAATTGCCTTCCTTATATTGATTTATGGCTATGAGCTTTTGATCCTCAGTAAACCACCTAACGTCTCCTGATTTCTTACCTTCCTTATAATATGAATCCTCCTGCGGCCTGCCGTTTTCATAATAAAGAGTATAGGGACCATCTAACTGACCTTTAAGATATTTCATTTTTGCTTTCAGTTTGTTTGGCCCTGAATATTCAAGTAAAAATCCATCCAACAGGTCGACCTTGTAATAGCTTTGCTTTGAAATATACCCCATCTTGTCGAATTCTATAAAGGCGCCCTGTTTTAAACCCTCTTTATAAGACTCAATACTTGTAAGGGTTCCGCTTTTCGTTTCGTAAAGCCAGACACCATCTTTTTTTCCATTGACGTAATATCCTTTTTCAACAGTTTTGTCCTTAAAGGTTTCGGAGTATCCGTTTTCCTGAGCAAGAATTTTATCAGGTATAGTATAAGGTAATAATCAAAAACAGCAATACAGCAACTCTATTAATCATAGAAAATAATTTTAAAAACGGAGCAAAATTAATCAAAGAAATTCGGATGACACCGGAGTGGAAATAAAAAATGTTTACTTTTGCCCGCCTGTTGAATTTTCAGCGGATGTGGCGAAATTGGTAGACGTCCCAGACTTAGGATCTGGTGCCGAAAGGCGTGTGGGTTCGAGTCCCTCCATCCGCACCAAATAATAACCCGGCAAGGAAACCGGTAACCTGAAATTCAATTCCTGAAACAGAGAGTCTGAAACATGCAACCCTTTGGATTTCTAAATTGTTTACTATTAAATGATGGAAAGGAAGTAAGTTAAATATTTATCTAATTTTGCGTGCCCAATTAATAAATCGGAATAATTTCATGAACATTAAACAGGAAAGTACGGGAGATTTAACAGCAACAATTCAAATTGAATTTAAACAGGAAGATTACCAGGATAAGGTTAATGATTCCCTTAAAGATTTGCAGAAGAAAGCGGCATTAAAAGGTTTCAGGCCGGGCAAGGTACCTTTTGGCCTTATTAAAAAGATGTACGAGAAAAGTGTTATCGCAGAGGAAGTAAATAAGCTGTTGACCGATAAACTGAATGACTATATTATTGAGAACAAGCTGGAAATTCTTGGTTACCCCCTTGGTAATGAAGAAAAAAACAAGAAAATTGATTTTGATAATGCTATCGATTTTGAGTTTTTTTTCGATATTGCCTTTACCCCTGACTTCAAACTGGATATTTCGGAAACTACTATTGCCGACTATTACGACATACAGGTCGAAGATAAAATTGTTGACAATTACCTTGAGGACACAAGACGCAGGTACGGGAATTATACAGAACCTGAAACAATCGAACCGGGCGATGTGGTAACTGGTGAAATTTGTCAGCTGGACGAATCTGGACTGATTAAAGAAGGAGGAATAAAAAACCAAACTTCCATCTCACTGAATTATATCAAAGATGATAAGGTCAAGGAGGATTTTATTGGCAGGAAAATTAGTGAAAAAATCATTCTCAATCCTTTAAAGGCTACTGATAACGATGTTGAAGCTACGACTATTTTAGGGATAAAAAAGGAGGAAAGCGAAAAAGCCGATAGCAATTATGAATTCACAATTTCAGGGATTTCTAGAATTAATCCTGCAGAATTGAGCAAAGAACTTTTTGACAAAGTCTATCCGGGTGCGGAAATAAGTGATGAGTTGCAATTCAGAGAAAAGCTTGCATCTGAGGCTAAAGGCTATTACCAGGCTGAAAGTGAGAATTACTTTGTACACACTACCATGGAAAAATTTCTCAATGAAGCTGATTTTCCTTTGCCGGATGAGTTTATCAAACGCTGGCTGGTGGATTCGGATAGTCAATTGACAATTGATTCAGTTGAAAAGAATTTTCAAGCCTATACAAGATCGCTAAAGCAACAGCTGATTATTAATAAAATCACCAAGGATTATGGAATCAGTGTCGGTGACCAGGAAATGAAAGATCATGTCAAAAACTTGTTTCTCAACCGTTATGGATTAAATACCGAAAATGAAGAAAAATCGAAACAACTCGACTCTATCGCTGAAACAGTTTTAAAAAATAAGGAAGAATATAAAAAAATTTACGATCAGTTGTTCGATGATAAAGTACGTGAGCTATTCAAAACCAGGTTAAAACTGAACAAAATAAATGTTACTTACTCAGAATTTATAAATATCGTTAATGAACACCATAAAATACATCACCATGAACACGCAGAATGAATTCAGAAAATACGCAACCCTGCACCGGGGAATCAATAGTCTTACCCTGGAAAAATATGTCCGGTCAACCAGTAATTATATCTCACCTACCATTATTGAAGAGCGGCAATTGAACATTGCAACCATGGATGTTTTTTCGCGGCTTATGATGGACCGTATCATTTTTTTGGGTGTGCCTATTGATGATTATGTAGCTAATATTATCCAGGCTCAGCTTCTATTTCTGGAATCGGTAGATGCAAAAAAAGACATCCAGATTTACCTGAATACTCCGGGTGGAGGAGTTTATGCTGGCCTTGGAATCTATGACACCATGCAATACATCAATCCGGATGTTGCCACTATCTGCACGGGGGTTGCTGCCTCAATGGGCGCAGTATTGCTTTGTGCCGGCGAGACAGGGAAACGCACGGCTTTGCCTCATTCCAGAATCCTTATCCACCAGCCGATGGGCGGAGCTGAAGGTCAGGCCTCCGATATTGAAATTACCGCAAGGGAAATTCAGAAGCTGAAAAAAGAGTTATACGAGATCATTGCCAAGCATTCCAATCAGCCCTATAAGAAGATTTGGAAGGATGGCGACCGTGATTTCTGGATGACCGCATCCGAAGCAAAAGAATATGGCATGATCGATGAAGTACTGAAGCGTACAGAGAAAAAATAATTAGTTATCAGCAACTTAAAATCGTTACTTTTGTATAATTGTAAAAAATTGAGCTTTCATGGTTAAGAAGATTGAACGCTGTTCGTTTTGTGGAAGGGAAAAAATGCAAACCAATGTGCTGATTGCTGGTCTTGATGCTCATATTTGTGACTATTGCGTTGCACAGGCTCAAACCATTATCAGTGAAGAAATCACTACCAAAACGAACAAGCTTTTCACTAAGATAGAGCTTCTAAAGCCCAGGGAAATAAAAGCTTATATCGATCAGTATGTAATCGGGCAGGATGAAGCGAAAATTGTTCTTGCCGTAGCTGTTTACAACCATTATAAAAGGATTACCCAACCTACGAATAAGACACAGGATGATGAAACAGAGATTGAAAAATCCAATATCATCATGGTTGGCGAAACCGGTACAGGTAAAACACTCCTTGCAAGAACAATCGCAAAAATGCTGAAGGTGCCATTTTGCATCGCTGATGCAACTGTTCTTACGGAAGCCGGTTATGTGGGCGAGGATGTTGAAAGCATATTGTCGAGGCTGCTGCAGGTTGCTGATTATAACGTTCCAGCCGCCGAAAAGGGAATTATTTTCATTGACGAGATAGATAAAATTGCACGGAAAAGCGACAATCCTTCAATAACGAGAGATGTTTCAGGAGAGGGAGTCCAGCAGGCACTGCTCAAGCTTCTGGAAGGTTCAGTTGTAAACGTTCCTCCTCAGGGGGGTCGTAAACACCCTGAGCAAAAAATGATCCAGATCGACACAAAAAACATACTTTTCATTGCCGGTGGTGCATTCGACGGAATGGAAAAGATCATCGCCTCAAGATTGCGAACCAACGTTATTGGCTATACATTTGGTAACGCTGAGGAGAGCGTCGATAAGGAAAACATCCTGCAGTACATTTCGCCACCGGATTTGAAAAAATTCGGACTGATCCCTGAAATTGTAGGACGAATGCCGATAGTTACATTTCTTCACCCTCTTAACAAGGATACCCTTCGAAGAATTCTTACCGAACCCAAAAATTCATTGGTTAAACAATATACCAAACTATTTGAAATGGATGGAATCAGACTGAAATTTGAAGAAAACGTTCTTGATTTCATTGTAGAAAAGTCCATCGAGTTCAAACTTGGCGCCAGAGGGCTCCGGTCAATCGTTGAAGGGATTTTAACCGATGCTATGTTTGAGCTTCCATCCAGCAAATCAACCCGCGAGTTAATCATTTCTCAGTCCTATGCGGAGGATAAATTCAGGAAAACAAGCATTGCAAGACTTAAAGTAGCTTAGGACTTATTTCTGACTTCAATAATATTTTGTTCACTTCTTTGTTATCTATTTATTTGAAGTTTAATTGTATAAGATTATTTCGGATGGCATAATTATTGATTTTGAATCGAGCTATGGCGAAAAAAATACTTACACTATTTTTCTTTTTAACTCTTTTTGCTGATTTGTTTTCTCAGGAAAATCAAGGGATGGTTGTGCGGGTAAAAATTACTGAAACCGACACTCTTATCATTCAGAATCTTCCGGAATTCAGCGTATTTGCTAAAATGCCCTGGAGCGTCAAGACGCAAATGAAGCATCAGAGTAAACTGGTATATAATGTAAAAAAGGTTTATCCATATGCTAAACTGGCGGGTATAAAACTTAGGGAATATGAAGATTTACTGGCTAAGGTTGTAAGTGAGAAAGAACAGAAAGAGCTGATGAAAAGGGCTGAAGAGGAACTGAGAGACGAATTTGAAGAAGATATTAAAAAGCTAACCTATAAGCAAGGCATCATTTTGATAAAATTGGTAGACAGAGAAACCGGAAATTCATCCTATGTGCTTATCCAGGAATTGAGGGGTAAATTTGTGGCTTTTTTCTGGCAGACTTTTGCCAAGCTTTTTGGATATAATCTGAAAGAAGAATATGATCCCCAGGGTAAGGACAAAGAAATCGAAGATATTGTGGTCATGATTGAAAACGGATTGATTTAGCGGAGATGCCATAATCATTAATTGAGTTATGATTTTCTACATAAAAAGCCAACCGTTCAGTTCAGCCAGATAAAGCAGTAAAAAACAAAGTCCAAAAGATATTGAATTCAGCTCTAAAACCTCAATTTTTATAATCCTCAGAAAACGCTTCCGGTTTTCAAACAAAAAGCCCCGGTTTGCACCAGGGCTTTCCTGAAAAAAGGCTTAATTTTTGTCTTATTTCTTACCGGTAGCCACCTTCGTTACCGTATTTTTCTCGTATACATAAACAAACTTACCATCGGTAGTCATATCAGTGCGTGCGCCGGTCTTTGCCTTGAACTCTTTATACTGGCATGTATTCAGGTCAAAGGCAGCCAGATCCGCTTTATCGGTCTTCATGATGATCAGGTCGTCAATCCGGTCGTGAGGTTCAGCGGTCTTGTATTCACCTTTGCAGATCAGATCGCCGTTATCAGCCTTGAAGGTCGATACACCTTTTTCACCTACTACTACAATCTGGTCCTCTTTGAATTTCAGGATCAGCTGAGCCTCTCCAACGCCGCCTTTGGACACAGGAACTTCATATTTTTCAGCGCCGGTATTCAAATCCATTGAATAAAGAGCCTTTCCGCTGCTAACTATAAACTGGTTGCCCAGCATAATGGCATTGGTGATGCCTTTCTTAAATCTTTCCGATTCCCATGCCAGTGTTCCGTCCTTTGCATTGAATGCCTGGATACCAAAAGGTTTAACTTCCGGGAAACTTGCGGCCCCATTCGTAATAAATATAATCACCGCTTTTATAAGAACGATAGTATTGGGTCTCAACACGGCCACCGATTTGCATCAGAACCTTATCGCCCACCACATACATACCCGGAATTACCCTTGCTTCTTTTATTTCTTTTGATGACCAAATAAGTTTGCCGGTATTGCGGTCGTATTTCTTAACATACTGGCTTTTCTTGTTCGACATGTCGAGGATATAGAGGTCCTCACCCACTGAAACCGGTTCTGCAACGGCCCCATACACCCCAAATTTAATGGTTCCGGCAGGTTTTGGGGCTACCCCTTCAGGAACGAAATCGAATGCTGCTGACCAGAGACTGGCTCCTGTTTTATAATCATACACCTGATAACCATTGATGCGAAGGATAACTTTATTTCCATCAACATCCAGATCGAATACAAATTCACGGGTCCATACTTTTCTCTCAGCGCGACCAATGTAAGTGTTTTCCCAGATAATATCCCCGTTTTGAACATTGATCTTGGCGATTTGGTTTTTAAAACCGGTAAAAAGAGCAGCAACGCTACCCGGTACAAAATTTACCATCACCATCGAGCGCTCGTTTTTATCATACACATACTTTCCGACAACGCCTTTAAATTTGTCGGTTTGCCAAAGCTCTTCCCCTGTCCTTGTTTTTATGAAGACAAGCGACTTTTTCATGCTGATCATAAATCCGTCTTCTTCGGGAATGTACCTTACCACATCATCAGTAACATCCTGGTATTTATCGGTTGTCCATAAGAGTTTACCAGTTTCCAGGTCAATACATGCAATCTGGTCCTTGCCCATTTTACGGTCGAAGAGGAACACAGTATTTCCTTCCCAGAAAGGTATCAGTTCATCCACTTTACTGAGATTTGGTGCAATTTCTTTAAATGCTTTCGTCCAAAGGGTTTTGCCATCAGCATTCTTAAAAACCGTCAATTCCTTTTCGGAGCCGGCAAAGCTATAACCCCGGTCTTCGAGGCCGGTACCATTGAACACAATTTTATGTTCAAGTTTAGATTCCCATATTGTCGGCATTTCTTCCTGCGCAAAAGCAGAGGCGTAACCGGCAATGATAATTAAGGTTAGAAGTAATCTTTTCATTTTTGTTAAATTTAAATTGTTAAACGAATAAATTAAAAACTTTAAAAATATATTTTGATGCTTTGATAAGTCCCGATTCTTCTTCAATTCCCAAGTTGTAATTTCCTCATTCTATTGTCTAACTTCTGATATCTAAATACTATGTACTCATCTTAATCAAACTTAAAGATGTATTGAAACTTATAATTTTTTCCTTTGGGCATTTTAAAGCTAAATTCAAAAAGCCTTATTTTGTCCTTGACCATGTTTTGCATTTTAATATCGTTTCCATCGCTGCCTGCCATAAAAACAGATGCAATATCCCCTTTCTCGCGGATTGTAATGTCGATAATGTATTCCCCTTTAATATTGTTCTCTACCTTCCAAAGGTACAGCGATCCTTCAGGGGGTTGCATTGCAGCCGTGAGTTCTTTCGTTGCCTGCTCAATGATCTCTTCTTTCGATTCAATAAGGACTTTTTTTTGTGCGATCGAACAAAAGGACAAAAATCCAAAAACCAGTAATAATGTAATTCTCATAAATTTATTTTTCCGATTCAAAATCCCATAAAACAAGATGATTTCCCATTGTGATAAATACCGATTTATTATCAGGAAGAAAGACAAAAGACGCCCTGCTATCGCTGATCAGTAAACCATTTTCATTTTTCTCAAAAAAACGATATGATAGCTCGAAGCGTTTTAACATTTCTCCGGTTTCAAAATCGTAGATATGCAGTTCAAGGAATTTTGTGTTTTGAGAAATTACCCCTAACAGCCTGCCGTCATGGCTGAGCTTATAGTCGGGCTCATAAACCGCCAGTGATGTGAATCCTTTGCGCAGAGCAGTTCCCGTTGCCGGATCAATAGTATTGATGTAAGTTTGCCTGTTGGCGCTTGTCTGAACCTTGATGTGCGGGATATTCATGCAAAACAGAGTTGAACCGTCGGGTGAATATTCTAGTTTATAAACGATGTCATAAAACTCATTTACAATCGATTCTCTTTCGAAGGTCGCAGCATTGAAAATGCTTACTTCCTGTTTGTATTTTGCAGCGATTTGATACGACTTCTTTTTTTGCTTGTAATCCGTCCTTTTCTTAAGCTCATTGGCATCCGGGCGGTGAGATACGGCGATATGCCTGCCATCCGGGCTGACGGCAACACCATTGGTGGCGCCGGCGACCGTAAATGATTTGTCTTTATTCCCGGATGAAAGGTTCCAGAAAGCAACCTCGCCGCTAACAAGCGTCACTATATATTTTTCATCCGGAGTAAATACGGCGGCATGGATTTTTTCAAAGCGCTTTACTACATTTCCTGTTTCGGTATCGATCACCTCAAATGTCACTTCTCTGTCCTTGTTGGGCGCCCAGTCCATATAGAACAGTTGCTGAAGCAGCAGGTATTTTCCGCCGGATGAATATTTGACAGAGGAGCCGGCATACCAGTTTCCGACATCAAACTGCTTTTTGATTTCCCGCTTCGACCAGTCGAAAATATAGCATGGATAACTTTGATTGCCGCTAATAGCAATATATTTCTGATCGGGAGACATGTCAAGCCCAACGACAATGTGCTTTACATCTCCGATTTTCACCCTTTCATATTCGTAGTTCGAGCCTTGTGAATAAATATTCTGTGCGAGGAAAAGTGAAAGGACAAATCCGCTCCAAATTATAATCATCCGGTAATTTACCGGATTAACTAATTTTAAATCATCAGAGCTTCGTATTTTCATCTTGCGTAACTTGAGGGTACAAAATATTAAACAAAAATACTAAACAATCATTCATGTCGCAACTTAATACAATTTTTAAATTATTTTGTTCCGACAATCCGTGAAAACTTTTGTTTTTACGGTAATATTTTTTTTCTGGTTCCAAAAAGAAAGAAAATTATACTTTCATTAAAGGGCTACTAAAAATTGACAGATAATAATTCGCCTTCTCGGGATTGAATTACTTTTGCAGTTCAGAAAGTAAATTACAGGACAATGAAAATTAAGTATCTGCTTTTCCTTATTGCTTTAATGATTTCAACTGTTGCTTTCAGCCAGGGTTATGCCGACAGTGCAAAAATCAACTATACCAAAGAAATTGACAATTACCGCAGGGGGATCAACATCAAACTGCTATACGGTGAATCTACACCTCTGACAGCCGAGCAGCAAAAGAATTTCAAAGGCCTTAATTATTTTGCACCCGATATGCAGTACCGGGTTGAAGGAACACTTGTAAAAGCCGATAAACAGGAGGATGTGGTTATGAAAACCTCCGGCGACCGAACACCGATTTATGTTAAATATGGAACCGTGAATTTCGCCCTAAACGGAAAAAACCTTACCCTTACTGTTTACCAGAACAAGAAAATGCTCGAAATGGTAAAGGATGTCAACACCCTTTTTATTCCTTTCAGGGATGCGAACCTGCGGCAAGGAAAGCTATGGCGGCGGGCGCTACATCGACTGCGAGATACCGGCCACCGGCGACAAGGTGATGCTTGATTTTAACAAAGCCTACAATCCTTATTGCGCTTACAATCCCACTTACTCCTGTGTGATCCCGCCTGAAGAAAACCGGCTGGCGGTGAGGATTGAGGCGGGGGAAAAGATTTTTGAGGAACATTAGAAAGTACAAATAATAAACAACCAAAGTTAAAAGTACAAAGTAAATTAACAGGACAACTTTTGACTTTAAACTTTGTGTCCTCTCTGAAAAGTATTTTTGAACCACACCTGTCTGCCGACAAGGCAGGTAGGCACATAGATTGCTGGAATTTTCCTAAACAGTTTGCAGACTCCTACAAATAGTATACAGAATTTTCCTGAGAGGTTTGCAGACTCCTGACAATAAGGTTAGCGTAATTTTCCTAAGAGGTATGCAGTCTCCTACAATAGGCTATCTTAATTTTACAGAGAGGTTTTCAGGAAGATGAAATAGACATAGGAATTCACATAGGTTTTACCCTCATAATCAACTATGTGAAAATCTTTGTGCCCTATGATCCTATGTGGTAAAAGCAATTTGATGAATTTTCGGAGCAGACCCAGATACAACGACTACCTGATCTATGAACAGGAGTCGTCGGGACAAACGGGCTCGGCTGTCGGAACCGTAACAGCTATAGAAATTTATTTTTACTCTACAATCATGAAAAGACAACAGTTTGAATGTCTTAAGAAATCAAAATTATAATAAAAAACATATTTCATTAGAATTAACATTATACATATAAAATTATTATATAATGAAAAAGAAGTTGAAATATTAGAGTAATAAACAAAAGGGTAGAAATATGATAAGACGTTATTGATAAGACAGCTATTTCGGGCGACCTCCATCGAATTTGCCACTGGTTGGAAGTGGTTGAAAACCGATGAAGCCGACGAAACCCGATGAGTTCGGCGGATACAAGCAGTTATCCTCCGACTAAAGCTTTCTGAAAGCCATGAGCGACTACACCCTGCGTGTAACCAAGGCCGGCTATAAAGTATTTACCGTTCAGTTTAAAGTAGAAGCAGGCAAGGAAACCGCGGTGGACGCAGTCCTTCAGCCCGAAGCCTGATGCGGCATGGGTTTATGGATTCACGGGGTGAATTCACTGTACAAGCCTGATGAGTCACCCCGTGAATTAAAGAATCTCAAATCATGAGCAAAATATCCAAAGCCTGCCTTACTTTCTCCTCCATACTTAACATTCCATCAATCCACTGTATCTCCACCCCTTCCCTTTCCATCTTCCTGAACCAGGTCATCTGCCGCTTGGCAAACTGGTGGATGGCGGTGTTCAGCAACCGGAACATTTCATCATAGCTGATTTCGCCGGTGACATATTGTGTGAGGTATTTATATTCAAGTCCGTAAAATTTGAGTTGTTCGGGTTTAAGTCCTTTGGCAAGCAAATCTTTTACTTCATCCACCATTCCTTCATCCAGCCGCGTTTTCAGCCGTCGAGTGATCCGTTGCCTGATGGTTTCCCTGTCGAAATGGATTCCGAAAATCACCGGATGGATTTCAGGGAAGGAAATATCAATTTCAGGATGATCAGCATAATATTGCTGGATTTCAATGGCACGGACAAGCCGTTTTCGGTCGCTGATATCAGTGAAGTTATGAGGTGTTTTAAATGATTTGAGCATGGCTATTAAGTTCTTCATCGGTTTATTCTGCAAGGTCTTGCTCTCAGGTTTGAATTCTCAGGAACATCAATCAGCCTGTACCCTTTCAGCACCGATTCGATGTAAAGGCCCGTTCCGCCGCACAAAACCGGCAACTTCCCTCTGGCAGTAATGGAATTAAAAGCATCAATAAAATCCCTTTGAAATTCAAACACGTTGTATTCATAACCCGGATCAACAATATCTACAAGATGATAAGGAATCTGTGTTCCATTGACAATATAATCATTGAAATCCTTTCCGGTAGCTTTGTCCATGCCCCGGTAAACCTGCCGGTGATCGGCGCTGATGATCTCCCCGTTCAGGTGAAAAGCAAGATGGGCAGCAAAGGCAGTTTTTCCGGTTGCTGTTGGGCCAGTAACAACAAGTAAGATTAGATTTAGGATTTAGGATTTTAGATTTTGGATTTGGAGGCATGGATTTATGATTTCGATTTGGCTTTTGTCTGATTTGAAATTTTTCTTCGAATTGAAGCAAAGCCGGTTTCTCAATGAATCTAATTCCTTTACCGGACTTGTTGAAAACAGCAAATTTCGATCAAATCAAATTTCAATAGAGGGAATTTCTTCAGGATAAAATTTCTGAAACCACACTGACAAGGTTTTCTTCATCCGTCTTTGATTCTTTGTATTTCTCCATTTCAGGAACTGAAAATCCTCAATCCATCCAGCTTGTGATGACAGGCCTTTACGAACTTTGTCCTCAGTTTTACAATTCTCCCTGAGCGGTTGCCAGATGTTCTGACCTGCAAATTTTTCCATTATAAAATCATCCATCGGGGTGGAAGCATCGTGTTCAAACAAAACCGGAAAAAGATCATACGTTGCTTTTATTTCATCAAACAATTCAAAGGGATAAACAGGATAACTCGACCAATCTCCATCCCTGCCTTTGATCATCGCCGGGCCAGTCCCAAAAAACACCCGGTCGGAATAGCGGGCTGCCGGATAAACTTTCTCCTCGTTCCAGGTTAATATTTCCCCGATATTTTCTCAGTTTTTGTATAAAATAAAAATCCTCCCCGCTTTTATGGGGAGTAATTCCGCCAATCGCCCTGTAAGCCCAAACAGGTAAAGCCATAGCTGAACCGACCGCCGTAAAATTATAAGGACTCCCTATTCGCCAAAGGTTGATGGCATAATACCGCATATAAATCTCATATCTCAGAATGGCCCTGTCCTTTTCTTCATCTCCGGTCAAGTTGTGATAATAAGGAACAGAAAGGGCAACGGCGTCAGGATGATGCTTAAAAGTATTCAGCAACCGATTGAAAATAACCGGGATTAAACTGAGTATCTGCATCGAGGCTAATGATAATATCGTTTTCCTTTGCAATAGCTATTGATGTGATCCATGACCGTTTTTCGCGCCCAGCCAACACCGAAATCTTTGCCTTTCCATCCCATTTCCTTTGCTGCACCTGTCGATAATTACAACCGGAATATCTTTAATTTTACTGAGTATGCTGAGCGTTGACTGATTATCGTGGCATATGGCAACCTTGTCCTGCCTTTCCCACCAATCATCCGGCTGATTTACGCACACCACCAGTTTAAAATCTGAATAAGTCTGATTCAGGCAGCAATTAACGAAAGCTTCCATATTATCGCTTTCATTCATAGCAGGAAGTGCAATGTAAATCATATTTCAATCGTCTGTATCAGTCTGGCAAAATTAACTTAATTAAAAATGAATGTCATTACCAACATTCGTTATCTTTGCCGACCGAAAATTTAACTGGTTTTCACTCATTGAATACACGTTTTATTATTGAAAATCAATTTATAAATCTGTTTCACTGGGTAAGTACAATAGATATAAGATGAACAGAAACACAATTATCGGCCTTCTTTTAATATTCCTGATTCTTGTCGGATACAGTCTTTGGATGACTCCATCAAAAGAGGAAAAGGAAGCATTCAACAGAAAACAGGACTCAGCTTACAGAGCGAAACGGATGCAGGACAGCATTGCTCTTGTTCGCTTTACTGAACAACAAAAGCAGGATTCGCTCAGAAAATTGCAACCGGCAGTCACTGCAAGTGATAGTTCAGGTGTACCGATGGTTGCAGCTACCATTAACCGGGATAAACTTGGGGTATTTGCAGGCTCATCAGCGGGAACTGATGAAATTTTTCAGGTTGAAAATGACCTGCTGAAAATCGGCATATCAGCCAAAGGCGGAAAAATTGTTTCAGTCGAACTCAAAGATTTTCGCACCTATGATTCTCTTCCGCTTATTCTTTTCGATCCTCAAAAAACTAATTTCGGCCTGACCTTCTTTGCCAATAACAGGATCATCAATACAAATGATCTATATTTTCAACCCGTCGAAAATAAAAATTTAATAGTATCAGGCAAAGACACCCAAAGCTTTTCGATGCGTTTATATGCCGATCAATCCGACACTACTTTCGATAAAAACAGTTACATCGAATTTCTTTATACCCTAAAGGGCAATGAGTATATGCTCGATTTTGACATCAATTTTGTCGGGATGAACCAGAATATCGAGCAGGGAACCAACTATGTTGAGATGGCCTGGAATATCGAATTGTTTCAGTCGGAAAAAGGCACTGACCAATTTAATGGTCCGACAGTTTACTATAAATACCTTGCTGATGAGGTGGATTTTCTGTCTGAAACGAAAGATGATGAAGAGGATTTGGTAACCAGTGTGAAATGGATCGGATTCAAACAACGATTTTTCACTTCAACTTTAATTGCCAAAGATCATTTTCAAAGTGCGAAAATCAAAGCATTTACATTGGAAAAACCTTCAACCGATAAATACCTCCGTTCGCTTGAAACCAACATCAACCTGCCATTTACTTTGTCAGACAAGTCATCCATCCCGCTGTCATTTTATTTTGGACCAAACAAATATAAAACGCTCCGGCAATACAAACTTGACCTGGAGCGGCAGATTCCGCTGGGCTGGAGTTTTTTCCTTATGGCATGGATCAACAGGTATGCTGTTTTACCGGTTTTTAATTTCCTGGAAGGTTTCGGTTGGAATTATGGCATTATTATTCTAATACTGACCATACTGCTGAAGATAGTGCTTTTCCCAATTGCTTACAAATCCTATATTTCTTCAGCTAAGATGCGGATACTCAAGCCGGACATAGATGAGCTTGGGCAGAAATTTCCTAAGAAAGAAGATGCCATGAAAAAACAGCAGGCAGTCATGGACTTGTATCGAAAGGCGGGTGTAAATCCTATGGCCGGATGTATTCCGATGCTTTTGCAATTCCCTATCCTGATTGCATTGTTCAGATTTTTCCCTGCAGCCATTGAGTTAAGGCAGGAGGCATTTTTGTGGGCGGACGATCTTTCAAGCTATGATTCAATTCTCGATCTGCCATTCAATATTCCGTTCTATGGGTCGCATGTCAGCTTGTTTACACTGCTCATGACCATTTCTACGATCATCTATACAAAGATCAACCAGGATTTGATGGGTTCGTCGCAGCAACAGATTCCGGGTATGAAAACCATGATGTACATCATGCCGGTTATGTTCCTTGGAATTTTCAATAATTACGCTTCCGGACTGAGCTACTATTACTTCCTTGCCAATGTATTAACCTTCGGGCAAATGTGGCTGATCAAACAATTTATCAACGAGGATAAGATCCATAAAAAAATAGAGGAAAATAAAAAACGGCCAGCAAAGAAAAAATCCGGCTGGCAAAAACGCCTTGAAGAAGCTGCAAAGGCAAGAGGATACAAGCCGAGCAAAAAGTAAGTTGGTTCCAGGTTTCATGTTCAAGGTTTAAGGTTGGGTTTGAAAACATGAAACCTATCGAACCATCAGGATGAAAAAATCAACATTGAACATTGAACTTTGAACCTTGAACTTTGAACTTTCAAATAACCTCCGAATATCAACCCACTGGTGACCAGCCGGAAGCCATAAAGCAACTGGCAGAGGGCATTCGTCGCGGTGATCAGCATCAGGTATTGCTCGGTGTTACCGGCTCCGGTAAAACCTTTACCATAGCCAATCTTATCCAGGAGGTTCAAAAACCCACTTTGGTGTTAAGTCATAACAAAACCCTTGCAGCCCAGCTATACGGCGAATTCAAACAGTTCTTCCCCGAGAACAAAGTAGAATATTTTGTTTCTTATTACGATTATTATCAGCCAGAGGCATATCTTCCTGTAACAAACACATATATTGAAAAGGACCTGTCGATCAACCAGGAAATTGAAAAGCTCAGGCTGAGTGCTACATCTTCGCTCCTGTCAGGAAGGCGCGATGTCATTGTGGTGTCTTCTGTTTCATGTATCTATGGTATTGGCAATCCTGAGGATTTTACAAATAATGTTATCCATATTCAAGTAGGTGATACTTTACCAAGAAACAAATTCTTAAAATCACTTGTCAGTAGCCTTTATTCGAGAAATGAAATTGAATTTGCCCATGGCAATTTCAGGGTAAAAGGAGATACGGTTGATGTTTTTCCGGCCTATGCTGATGTTGCCTACCGAATAATGTTCTTCGGGGATGAAATTGAAGGGATTGAAACTTTTAATCCTATTACCGGCCAAAAGATTGAAAAATACGACAGCCTGAATATTTATCCGGCAAACATCTTCATTACTTCTCATGAAAAAATGAAATCGGCAATTACCGAGATTCAGCACGATCTCATCCGGCAGGTTCAGTATTTTAAAGAAACTGAAAAGCATCTTGAAGCCAAGCGGCTCGAAGACCGGGTGATGTATGACATAGAAATGATGAGAGAACTCGGATATTGTTCGGGTATTGAAAACTATTCAAGATATTTTGATGGCCGACAATCCGGGGACAAGGCCCTTTTGCCTGATCGATTATTTCCCTGATGATTTTCTGATCGTGATTGATGAGAGTCATGTCACCATGCCTCAGATCAGGGCGATGTACGGCGGAGACCGTTCGCGGAAGCAAACGCTTGTGGAATATGGTTTCAGGTTACCCGCTGCACTTGATAACCGCCCGCTGAAATTCGATGAATTTGATGCCATTGCCAACCAGGTGATCTATGTGAGCGCCACTCCTGCTGAATATGAATTGCAAAAATCAGAAGGAGTGGTTGTGGAGCAATTGATCCGCCCGACAGGCCTTCTCGATCCGGTGATTGAAGTAAGACCCAGCCTGAACCAGGTGGATGACCTGCTGGATGAAATTGATAAAAGAAAACAAATCGGAGAACGTACACTGGTAACAACCCTCACCAAACGCATGGCCGAAGAACTGACAAAATACATGGCAAAGCTGGATATCAACTGCCGTTATATTCATTCAGAAGTTGAAACACTCGACCGTGTTGAAATCCTGCGTGGCCTTCGGCTTGGCGATTTTGATGTGTTGGTCGGTGTCAACCTGCTTCGCGAAGGATTGGATTTGCCTGAAGTTTCATTGGTCGCCATTCTTGATGCAGATAAGGAAGGATTTCTCCGTTCCGAAAAATCTCTGACTCAAACAGCAGGGCGAGCCGCCAGAAACCTGAATGCAAGGGTGATCTTTTATGCTGATAAAATGACGGAGTCGATGCGGAAGACCATTGATGAGACCACGCGCCGCCGGATAAAGCAATTAAAATACAATGAGGAGCACAACATTACTCCTACCCAGATCATCCGCTCCATTCAATCCATCCTCGGGCAAACGGCAGTTGCAGATGCTAAAGCCGCAGAACCAAAAGCTTACATAGAAAAAGAGGGAATAGACATTGCTGCCGATCCGCTGATCCAGTATATGACCAAGCGAACAAATTGCAAATGCAATTGCTAAACTCGAACGGCAAATGAAAGCGGCTGTGAAGGAACTTGATTTCATTGAAGCGGCAAGATTCAGGGATGAGATTTTTGCTTTGCGTGAACACCTCACCGGAAAATCGAAATGAGCCTGAAAATTATCCGCAAATCAGAACAAATAACTACCTCATGGTCAGGTGGAACCACAACACAACTTTATATTTATCCGGAAAATGCAAGCTATCAGGAAAGGAATTTCCTTTTCAGGATCAGCACTGCAACGGTAGATAGCCGATGAATCAACTTTTACCCGCTTACCCGGCGTTTCCCGCCTGCTGATGATCCTTGAAGGTTCACTGAAGATTGAGCACACGGGTAAGTATTCCAAAATGCTTCAAAAATTTGAAACGGATTCTTTTGAGGGTGACTGGGAAACAAAAGGATTTGGGAAGGTAACGGATTTTAACCTGATGACTACCGGTAAACTGCAGGGAACAATCCATGGGACTTCATTGAAAAAAGATGAAACCATTCAATTTCACTCCTTCCTGCGTAGTCAATTCATCGGGTTGTACGTTTTGAAAGGCAACCTTGAAGTTTTGCATGGCAGATTGGCCCACATCGGGAACAAAGGTGACTTCATTGTTATGACCGGAGAAGATGTAAAAGAAATGATCGCTTATGCAAAGGAGAAATCTGAATTTGCAATAGCAAGAATTATATTGCCCGACTTTCGTTAAAGTGTTGGTTGCTGGTGGCTTGCGGCTGATTATAGATTTCAAGTGGCCGGATCAGGATTGAAGTAAGAGAAAATCCCAAATTAGCCGGATGGAAGACAAAGGCATTGCATTCAGATTGGATTTATAAAGGAGCGGAGACTTTTGAATGTGGTGCAAAAAGCATTGAACCTGTTTCAATGACAGTTGTCACCCCTTCATACGGCATTGGAGGTGAATCATTGTCAGTTGTAACCCTTTCAAAAGAGATTGGAGGTGAATCATTGTCAGTTGGAACCCTTTCATAAGGCATTGACTGTGCCGCATTGACAGTTTTCACCCTTTCATACCGGATTGTAACCCATGCAAACCAGATTGTTACCCATGCAGATGACATTGTCAACCATGCAAATGACATTGCGACTATTTCGGAGAATACCGGAGCTTGTTCAAACCTGTCAGTGAGGTGTGCGGACTTTGTTCATCGTTGCCGGAGGCTGGTTGCCTGTTGCCGGATATTTATTGCCGGGAGATGGCTACCGGAGATAAGCTGAAACAAGGAGATACGGATTGCATGAAGGAACAGGGAGAGGCACGCAAAGGCGCCACGGCGCTACGGATAGAGAATCCCAGACTAATTTTTTTAATATCATTAGGATGTAGAAATCCAGCGCGGAAGGATAGGCACAAGACTACATCCAACAGGTTGATAATGAATCTTTATGTTGAAGTTTGAATTATGGAATTGGAAATTGAAATATTTTTAACCACAACAGGCACATTAGATCACAATAAGGTACACATAGGGGGACGGATGTAAGATTTTAGATGTATGATTTAAGATTTCATATAGCGGATGCTTTCACCATTTGGGGAGATTGTTGAGAAAATCAAAGATTTAGATTGCGGATGTTTTTTGAGTTATTCCAAAACCTCAATAGTTCAATAAGCTGGTCATCTTTAATCCGATAAAATAAGGTAATTTGCCTAGTAATTACACATCTCCTGATGTCCTTTTTATTTGTTTTTTGAAATTCAACATTTCCTTTTTCAAGGGTAAACAGTACATCAAAAACTTTATCAATGAACACCTGGGCTTCTTTCTCCGACCACTCCTTCAGTAAATAATCAATGTTTTGGTAAAAGTCCTGCCGGGCGAATTCATTCCAGATAATTTTTCTCATTAAAACCTGAGTTTTGGATATTTCTGTTTTGCCTCGCGCATCACTTCTTCAGTGGCTTTATAATTTTCGTAATTACCGGATTCAAGCGCCTCATCAATAGCCTGGCTTTCAGCTTTAGACAAGTGATATTTGGGATGTTCCAATAATTCAATCAATTTACCGTAGAGGATCTTTAGGTCCTTTTCTTTCAAATCGTCAATCCTTCTGAAAAGGTCGAGTTTTATTTCAGCAGTGTTCATCATTTCAAGTTTTACTGTTACAAAAGTAATGATTTCGATTCAGGAAAACCTGGACAGGTAATAAATAATGTTGCCGCACCTGCAAGGTAGCCATTTGTTAAGCAACTTATATTAAATGGCATGGTAAAGATGCTGCGCCATTTTTATTTGCTGGGGGGATTAACCACAGAGACACTGAAGACACTGAGAAACACGGAAAAAATGGTGAATGATGAAATATGAAATTGGAATTTTAACAACATAAGACACAGTAGAAGACATCAGGGAATACAGAGGGAGGCGGGGAGGTAAGATTTTAGATGTATGATTTAAGATTTTAGATTTAAGAAGTTTTTCGGTTTTTCACATATTAGTCGATGGCATGGCAGAGATGCTGCGCCA
>CAVPSZ010000013.1:0-41023 GCA_963708435.1 uncultured Bacteroidales bacterium | reverse complement strand
CTGGGCAAAAATCAAATTGCCCGAAAAAGCATTATCGGTCAGCCTGACTTTATAAACATTGATCGAGCCATTCAGATTGTCCCTGTCGGAAGCAAAATAAGCATAGGATTTATCACGGGTTGGGATGAATTCTATATCATCAAAGGGGGAATTGATCCCTGGTCCTAAATTTTCAGGTGTTCCGAAGGTATTTGTGGATTCATCCAGGACTGAGCGGAAAATATCATAACCACCCAACGAATTATGACCTTTGGAGCAA
This sequence comes from uncultured Bacteroidales bacterium, assembly GCA_963708435.1. Taxonomy (GTDB): domain Bacteria; phylum Bacteroidota; class Bacteroidia; order Bacteroidales; family JAADJA01; genus JAADJA01. The sequence continues at coordinate 40,764 of CAVPSZ010000013.1, read as the reverse complement.
AAATACAGCGTATTGCCATTATCTACCAAAACAGGATAATCTTCATCATAAGTGGTATTGATCGTTTCATTTAGTTTTTCGGGAATTCCCCAGTCTCCATTTTCGTCAATTTCAACCTTGAAAAGATCTCTGTTGCCGGTCTCCGTTTTTGAATAGCCTGAAAAATAAAGCACATTGCTTGGATGAATAAGAAAAACATAACTGATTTCACCTGATTTTTTTTCTTTATCGGATACAAAAATATCCGGTTTGATTACCAATGATCCATTGAAATCCTGCGCTGCATAAGCACGGTGAAAATTTTCACGCTGAAACTTTGAGGTGGAAATGATTTCACCTATTAGGTTTTTATCAGCAAGATTGAGCCCGTTCAGGCAGACATTTATTTTTTCAAGGACAACTGCTCTTTCCGGCGAATTTGCGGGCAGCTTTGATAGGTATAGATTGAAATACTTGATGGCATTGGTAAACTCCTGGTTATGATGGTAAGCCATGCCTAAATAGTAATGCAATTCATTGTCATCTTTAATGGTTTCAGCAGCATTGTTAAGGTATCGAATGGGTTTCTTTTTGTCCTTACGGTCGCCAAAAAGAGTGCAGACTCCGTATTTGTAATTGAACTGAGGATCGTTAGGGTGAACGCTTACAAGCTGTGCATATAAAGGCAAAGCTCCCTGGTAATCCTTCTTTGCATATAAAGCCTGCGCTTCCGACAGCAGCGCTGATTCTTCGGGATTAAGCTGTTGTCCGTCCGCAATGATTACCCACCCTGAAATTATCAGCAGGATCAGTAAAAACCGGTTAATTCCTCGCATATATGTTATTTTCTCGCTTCGCATAGTACAGATTGATTATTATTTTTCAATATGCATCCTATCTGTTTCAAGGTTTATACCAAAAGACATATTATGCTGAATTTCAGCTTTATAAAGTCGACAATATGGTTACTCAATTTTCAACATCCGGAGTCCGGAACAGACATAATCATTGTAACAGTTTTATTTACTGATATTTGAGCTTGATTAATGGAATCCGGTAAACTTATCCGATATCGGATAAGTTGATGGAAATGAATAAAGTATAATTCCTCAGGAATTTTTTCTTCGAAAAGAAAATTTTGACTCTGTACCCGCTATTAATCTGAAAATATTTTTTCGATGGGTAAGAGGAACAAAGATTGCAACAACAACAGATAGTAAAACCAATGAAATATGTTCATGGTGGCCCAAAAATATAATTTCAACCAAAGGAAAGGTTACGGAAGCAAAGATAGAAGCTACCGATACATAGCCGGTTAAACCCAGCGTTAATGCAAATATTCCAACAGCTATGCAAGCGGCCAGAGGATAAAGAGCGATTCCCACGCCAAGCAGGGTTGCTATTCCTTTACCTCCCTTAAATTTCACATAAACAGGAAAGACATGTCCGATAACCGCTGCAATAGCAAGCATAATTTTAAAATCTGTCAAATCAGGAAAACTTCTGCTATCCTTCAAAAAAAAATGAGCGATATAAACAGCAAGCCAGCCTTTGAACACATCGAAAATAAGGACAGGGATTCCGGCCTTATAGCCGAGCACCCTGATGGTATTGGTCGCACCAGCATTTCCGCTGCCCATCGATCTGATATCAACATTATAAAACATCCGGCCAATCCAAACTGAGGTTGGGATTGAACCAATCAGGTAGGCTAAAACAATGGCAATGGCCAATAAGACAATCTGCATAATGCTTTGTTATCTATTGCTTTATTTTTGTTAAGAAATCTGTTTTCTTTCTTAGGCTTGAAATAATATAGGAGTATTCCTCACCTTCCTTATTGCGCTTTTCAGTTCTTTTATCATCTTTCAGTTCCTGAATGATCGTATTGTATTCCGTATTAGCAGAAATAGTCTGCATAAGGTTGTTTCTGTAATTGAAAAAGTACCAGTTCTTTCCTTTATCAAACTCGAGGTAGACGCTGATAACATCACCTGTTCTTTTTTTCTCGATCTCCACATAACCATCAACAAACTTGTTGATTTGAATTTTGCCAATACTGCCAATTCCTATTGGTCCATAGGAAATATAGGAGCGTGTGGCATAATTCCATCTGAATTTTACATCTGTCAGAAAAATAGTATGCTCGAGCTCAGAGGGATTCCTTCTGAACTTTCCAAATAGTTTAAGGTCGGAAATTACTTTTTCAGCTTCCTTATCTCCCAGAATGTCATTAAGGGCTTTGAGTAGCTCAGGTTTGACAAGATTGACACCCTGCAGGTTTTTTGAAGCAATATCCTCCGCCATTAAGCTTAAAGCTTTGTCATCAAAGGGGAAATCAATTGCCAGGACCAGGTCGAAATTTGTCGAATCAGGAATAATTAAATGGGTAGCCGTTCCATAAATCCCTAAACCCACTCGGCCAAGGTTTACCCCAAGATTGAACTGTCCTTCGGCTGTAAGAATGCATTTCTTTCTTTCAAGAGCGAGATGATTACCTTGGGAAGTAAGTCCTTTTAAATAGTTAAGATCAGCGATATGATAGACTTCCTTTGCCTTATCAAATTTTATGTGGCCGTTTGCAGAAATGATGCTTTGATCTGAAGCCGCTCTTTTCGGAGATAAAAATCCGGAATAAAAACGATTCATTTCTTCAGAAAACATAAGCCCTGACACGAGTGGATTCTTGTCCAGTCCTACCAGGTTTTCATTGACTTTAATATAAATATCCTGTGGATTGATATCAGAATTAAACTTGACCCAGTTCCTTTGCCCTACATTGCAGGTATGGCGTATTCTGAATCCGCCGTCAAAATTAAGGAACTCCCGGTTGGCATATAACAGAATATTGCCCGAGAAGTCGAAATCATTACTGATGGTAAATCCTGTTGTATCCGATACATATCCATTGCCCACAGTCTGCAATGAAGGATCAACTCCAATATCCTTAAGGAATATTTTCTGACGGTTTTGCTTCTCATCCACATAGTCGTAATTGCCTATTCCAGTGTATTTCTTTTTTCCCTTGATATCAACAACAGCATCATATATTTCGTGGTATCGGGTAACGGTATTGGTAAGTATTTTTGCATCTGCAATGGTATTCATTTTTGCCTCGGGTTTGATAATGATCGCTTTGTCGGTTGGGAAAATTGCTGCATCGGCAACCCTGATATACTTGACATCTTCAGCAGTGAGAATAAAATCTTTGAGATTGTAGGTCGATACTGTTGAAATAAACCTAAGCGAATCCTGATTAGGATGAATAGAAATAAATTCGGAGCCTTCGAGAGGAACATCAATCAGCTCTCTGATGGTTAAATTATCATAATGCGCCATTTCGGCTTCCTTTTCAGGATTACCTATAGCTATTTCGTATGAGTCCATGAACCAGTCGAATTCATCTATCAAACAAATATATTGATTGACCGGAAACTCAACATAAGAAGCCCCTCCATTGGAGACAAACTCACCTTTCCTTTCGTTGAAGTCAATATGTGATTTATAATTCCTGGTCGAGAAAGCTGACTGGGCTATTTCTGTCGATTTTAAATTGAAATCGGCAGAATCAGCAAAAATCTCATGCTGTTTGAAAGTATACATCTTAGACTGAAGTTCTGCATCTTCAAATATCATTGTACCTGCCCCCCTAAGCTCCATAGGGGTGAGCACCAGCATTCCCGACAGATTCGATTGCTGATTAAACATTGAAAATGGCAATTCCTTCTGCCGGAAGATCATCTGATTTTCATAGGGTTCCCAATGCTGCAAAGCATTCTGACCCGTCACCAAAGGAAACTCGACAGGGGTAAGCTGCTCAGCGATATTAAATTCCTTTAACAAGGCATTGCATGAATCCGGGAAAAACACATAATCATCGGACAGCGATGAAGATGTCAGGTATGACATAGAACCTTTTCCCCGTAATCCGGCATCATTCAGATTGATTTCGGCAAAATACCTGCCCTTTCCTCCATAAACCGCATAACCTTCCGAGGGGGTGCTGGTTTTTAATCCAAGTGAATAATCCCTTTGAACCCTCAGAGTATCTTCTATATCGGGAAAAATACCGGCAGAGGCAAGATAACCCTGAAATTCGAGCAGTTCGGTCTTAAAATTATCTAAACTGTCAATTGTAAAGGGATATACATAAAAATAAAACTTCTCACGGTTATAAATTCCATTAAACAGGGACTTTTTATCATAATAAACATAGGCATCTTTAGTACTGTTAAAAATCGGATAATTCGGTAATCTCTTTAATCCGGATTTATTATTAGGATCATCAATAAAAAGGTCGCCGCCAAGATCGGAGATCACGTTTTTAACTTTAACTGGATAGCGCTCACCCATATCGTTGGCCTCAAAACTCCAGACCTTAAAACTCATAGAATCGATAACCGGCATAGCAAGCCTGAACTGATTATAGCTGAAATCGCAATTCCTGGCGTAAAAATCAAAAGAACCGGCATGAACCCTGCCGGAAAAACTAAAGTCCATTCCCTTTTTGACAATCAGTTGCTGATTTTCAGGATAAATAAATACATTCTGAGAATCGCTAAGCAGAACCGCCTGTACTCCATATAGCTTGAGGCCAAAACTATCAAGCTCCAGCGACGCATTTTGCATTCTGAAAGTTTCGGAGTTGAATTGAAGCGCATCATAGTCTATCTTACGATTCATTGCGCTGACATAATCGAAAAGTTTTTCCTTTATGAAAGCGGATTTTTTATCACGATCGTAAATAACATAGCCCCTGTTTGACAGATCAACCAGCATTGTAGTAACCTGCTCCTGGGGCATTATTATTTCCTCTGACAAAGACTGAACACCCACCTCTCTGACGTTGTATTTATCAGCATAATTTTTAATAACGTTCAACGGATTCATCAAATCAATACCCTGCAGCTTCACATACCGTGCTTCGCTAAAGTAGTTGCTTGATTCGAAGGCAGCCTTACCAGCACCGGTGGTTCCCTTAACCGGCTCAAAATTGATCATTGGGTCTCCCATTTTCCAGTAAATAGCCTCCGAATAAATGTCAAGATTATGATAGGAATCGTAAAAGGGACTTCTTGAAGTTCCCTCTCCGGTTCTGACAAGTGATAGCTCTTTATTTGCATCCACATAATTTAATTGCAGGCCCGGATGATAAATCGAATCTTTTTCGCAAACTATGGTTGATGAAGCCAGCGCTGAAGCCAGCCGGTCGGGATAGATGACAATATTCTTAGAATAAATTTTCACAAATTCTTTTTTGTCTTTTTTAAAGCTTAAATACGCATCCTGCTTATCATCACCCAAACCGTAAAGTTTTGCTCCATGCATTTCAATACCGCCAAGAAAATCGATATCAGTGAAAACATCTTTGATTTCTATGTTCGTTAAATATGACCTGAACCTGGGATAACTTGCATTTTCAGTAGTTACATTAGCCAGTACCTTTTCCTCGAACTCACCCAACAGGGGTTTGCTCCAGTATTTTTTATGAAAGAATTTAACTGAATCGGCTGTATATTTTGAAAATCCCAGGTAAATTTCATAGGTTTTCAGATAAGCATGTACTTCATCTTCCGGAAAACCGGCTCTTTGCCAGTTCACTTTTCCCTTCTCTCCTTTCCATATCGACTTAAGCGGATAAAAATTCCCCTTGGTATCGTAGATTATTGCACTATCATTGTTTGAATAACAGGTCAGGTTAAGTTTCTCAAAGCGTACAACAGGGACCGTGTCGTAATCAAATCGAAATTCAACAGTACTGGCCTTCCAAACGGCTGCTTTTGAACGATAAAGTACATTATCATAAAGGAGATCAACGCTGGTTTCCAGAAAAGAAGTAACCGGCTTGGTGCTGCGCCTGTCATTAACAAGTTTTAAAACACTCTTTTCCCAGGCCCGGTAGCTTTCTTCGGGATGGTCATATTCCATTAATCCATTCATGCCCGACAAATAATTGTAAAATTCCGGATAGGCTTTCATTCTTCGTGCAAGCAACTGATTGCATACTTCCCGCATGTTTTCCTTCAGCTCTTTGGTGTAAATCCCGGTATTCCAATATTCCGTAAACTTATCCATCATTACATCGCAAAGGTCTTTCTGTTCTTTAACACTCACTTTCGAAAACATAGAATTCAACTCACTGAAGAACTGTTCAGATTCATTTGAGAATTCTTTCAGGTTTTGGGCTGACAAACCGGAAATGAAAAAACAGAAAAAAAGCCCGTTGAAATATGTCAGATATTTTCTCATCAAACCCATTTAATTCATATATTCACTTTCGAATTTCTATGTATTTTAAGAATAGGAAAAACTAACTTTTTGACCCACCTGATTCTCAAACAATAACTTTTTCTAATTAAAATACTGCATAAATGATAAAGGCTTAAACCTAATTAAAGCGGTTTTCTGAACACTGCTGCTGTCCAGTCCATTTTCATCATGGTTTTATCCGGATTCAAGCCAAAACCTTTAGCACAGTCTTCAATCGCTTTCAAATCAGCAGAATAAAATCCGCTCAATAAAACTGATCCTCCGGATGCCAGATGACGGCTATAAATTTCCATATCCTCAAGCAGAATATTCCTGTTAATATTGGCAAGAATATAATCAAATTTTTCATTGGTTAAATATCCTGCGCTGCCCAATACAACGCGGACCTTCCTGCAATTATTTCTTTTGATATTCTCCACCGCATTGTTATACGCCCACTCATCAATATCGATGGCCAGAATTTTTGCAGCGCCAAGCATTTCAGCCAAAATCGAAAGGATTCCTGTACCAGAGCCCATATCGAGTATGGACCGGTGCCGGAGATCCTCCTGTAACATCAGTTCGATCATCATGGCTGTTGTATCGTGATGGGCAGTTCCAAAAGACATTTTGGGTTCAATGATAATTTCATAATCTACCGATTTATTAACCTTGTGGAAAGGCGCTCTTACAAATACCTTATCCGAAATTAGTACCGGATTGAAATTACTTTCCCAAACTTCATTCCAATTTTGGCTTTTCAACTGCTGATATGAATAACTGAAAGTGATGTTTCCCTTCTGCATTTGCTGAAGTAAGATCAGATCACCGACTTTAAAATCAGAAACCGGGATGTATGCATGCAATCCACCTTCTGATTCCATAAAACTTTCGTATCCAATTTGTGATAAAAGGGCGATCATAATCTCCGTTCCCGTAGATTCAGGCTCGATATGCAGAAGGACTTCAATGTAATCCATAAAAAAGCGTCAAAAGTGACTGGTCTTCGATCTCTAACTTAAATTGATGCACTAAACCAAAAGCTACAGCGATTGAATTATTTTTATAAATTCTTCGGCATCAAGAGATGCGCCGCCAATAAGTCCACCATCCACATCGGGATTGGCGAACAGTTCCTTGGCATTTTTTGAATTGCAGCTTCCGCCATACAGAATTGAAATGTTTTCAGCAGTTTCCTTGTCGTATTTACCGGCAATGAGTTGCCGGATAAAAGCATGCATTTCCTGCGCCTGGGCTGGTGAAGCATTAACACCGGTTCCTATGGCCCAAACCGGTTCATAAGCGATGACAAGATTAATAAAATCACCCTTGCTTAAATGGAAAACAGAATCATGCAGCTGCCTTTTGACCACCTCAAAGTGATTACCGGCCTCCCTTTCAGGAAGCAATTCACCACAGCAGAAAATAGGGGAAATCTTATATTTTAAGGCTGCATTAACTTTTTGAGCCAGCAATTCATTGGATTCGTTAAAATATTTCCTCCTTTCGGAGTGCCCTATTATGCAAAAATCCACATCCATTGAAGCAAGCATCGGTGCTGACATCTCTCCGGTATATGCGCCCGACTCGAAATTACTTATGTTTTGCGCTCCAACAAGAAGCTCTGACTCTGTGGAAAGGTCGGTTGCAAGCTCGAGATAAGGGGCAGGCGGGCAAACGATTACAGCTTTATTGCCGAGTTCGTTTTCATCCATATAGCCGATGATTGAATCAATAAGTTCTTCCGCCTCATCAAAGGTTTTATTCATTTTCCAGTTTCCTGCAACAATTTTTGTTCTCATAGTAAATAGAATTAATCATTAAACCAGCAATACCCATTCAGCATTAATTACCAATATCTGGTAAGGTACATTTTCAAAAATAAATTGATTGCAGAAAAGACCGGGAAAAGCGTGAAAAACTTTTAAATTAATTATTAACAGTTGGTTTATTCAAAGATACCTGGGAATTTCTCCTTTATTTCATTGGGTAAAGGAAAATCGTTATAATGCCATTTATCGAGGATTAATCCGTTTTCCATTAAAATCAGTCCTGGATTAGAACGTATCATAACTTTCAAAACGGCATCGTCACCATAATAAAAGTCGGGAGCAATTCTGAAGCGCTTATTGAATTCTGCTGTATCAGCAGGTAATGAGGATGTAATAACTGCAAAGGAAATGCCCGAATTGTCGCAAAAATCATTCAATTCCTTCAATCGGTCACTATTCTTCTTGCTGGCTTTTAATAAATCCACTGAAACAAGTATGAACTGATAATTCGGATTACCAATAATGGCCTGAGTTTGATCATTTCCATCATCATCTTCAAGGTGAAGATCATGAAGGTGGGGATTGGGATCGACCACCCGCTGACTCACAAACTCCCATTCGGCCAGCCAGGCTGAATCGTTATAAGGATAGTTAGGCGATTGATATTCCCTGGTTTCACGACTTTGCTTATTCTTATAAGTGAGATAAAACTGCGAAGGCATGGGATTTTTATGTACCATTTTCTTACCCACTTTCCAGTCAGTGAAATCAATAACAGGCAAATGCCTGATGTTATACTTCTGAAAATAGAAAAAGCCTGCAGCAAAAAGGATTGCTAAAACCCATTCAACCTTTAAATTAAACCAGCCGGGAATTCTTTTACGCGTCAGAAAAACCATCAGCAAAAGGGCATCGATCACAAGGTTTTTATTAAATGTCTGCCAGTTGCTTATTTTAATGGCATCTCCAAAACAACCGCAGTCAGGGACAGGATTGTTGATGGCATCATTCAGTGTTACTATCGTAAAGACGGCCATCATCACTAAAACAAACCATGATGTAATGCGCATACCAATGTTAAAGAATAACAGGATACCAAGAACAAATTCAGTTGTATTAAGCAGGATGGATAATGGCAACGCAAATGGAATAGCCCATTCCGTTCCAAATGCAATAAAATAATCCTCGATACGGTATTGTGTTCCAACAGGATCAACGCCCTTTACGAACCCCGAAAAAATAAACAGAGAACCTAACAACAGCCTGCTAAAGGTGATTTGAAATTTGCCGAATGAATTGAAAAAAATTACGGTTAGGATAATGAGCGCAACAAGAATGGTTGTTAAAACCAGGTTTCTATCGACAATCCAATAGATAGACAACCCTGAAACCAGCACAGTAACCAGTATCACCCATCCCAGGATCTCAATATAAAGACTATTACCCGGTTTTTTCATTTTCCTTTTTCTTTATTGATTCCCGGACTTTTCTTCTGTTCTGAAAGCATGATTAATGCGAAAACCGAGTAATTGATTATATCGAAATAGTTTGCATCTACTCCTTCTGAAACAAAGGTTTTTCCGTCATGATCTTCTATTTGTTTGATCCGCAAAAGTTTCATAAGGATAATGTCGGTCAGCGAGCTGATGCGCATGTTTCTCCAGGCTTCACCATAGTCATGGTTTTTATTTTCCATAAGCGACTTCGCTGCCAGAACATATTTTTCGTAGAGCTCATCAATTGCAAAGGTGTTCAGTTCCGGTTCGTCCGCTGGTCCAAGTTCAAGCTGGATAAGCGCCATAACCGAATAATTGACAATACCGATAAATTCAGGAACAATTCCTTCACTCACTTTTTGAACCCCTTTTTGATCGATACTCCTGATGCGGTTTGCTTTAATATATATCTGATCAGTAAGTGAGGGTGGTCGTAAAATACGCCAGGCCGTTCCGTAGTCTTTCTTTTTCTTCAGAAATACTTCCCGGCATTTATCGATTACACTATCGAATTGTTGCGACGTATTCATTTATATGAAGCTGATCAAAAATTCGAACCAAAAATAAAGTTATTTTACTAACCAGCACTAAAAAGTTTGAAGTCACTTAAACCATGTGATTTCAATTTTATTGTACTTTCGTTAAAAATCTGTAAGATGAGTAAATCGGATTCCCTATCCGGTCAACAACCTGTATTTAAAATAAAACTAAGAACCGGAATTCTGGCTCTGGATAAACCTGTAGTGATGGGAATACTGAATCTTACAGCAGATTCCTTTTATGACGGAGGCCGGTACATTTCTGAAAAAGCCTACCTTAATCAGGCTGAAAAAATGCTGATGGAAGGAGCAGCTGTTATAGACATCGGCGCCGTTTCGACAAGACCTGGAGCAAAAGAAGTCACAGAAGAAGAAGAATGGAGGAACTTAAAGCCTGCTATAATATCGCTGATCCGTCAATTTCCACAAGCTGTATTTTCGGCCGATACCTTTCGGGCCAAAATTGCCGGCATGGCGGTTAATGAAGGAGTCCAGATGGTTAACGATATATCCGGAGGCACCTTCGACTCACGGATGTTTGAAACAATTGGAAGGCTGAGAGTTCCGTATATCATGATGCACATTAAAGGCACTCCGCAAACTATGCAAATCAATCCTGTTTATGACAATGTTATTGCAGAGGTTAAAGATTATTTTAAAAGTCAGTTGAAAAAACTTGCCGGTTTTGGAATAACAGATAATATCATCCTCGATCCCGGTTTTGGTTTTGGTAAAACAGTGGAGCACAATTACCAGCTTCTAAAAGGTCTTTTGCACTTTCAAAGAATTTGGACTCCCTGTTTTGGCAGGCCTTTCGCGCAAATCGATGATCAATAGAATCCTGGATACTACACCCGATGAAGCCCTCAACGGAACTACTTTCCTGAATACTATAGCTCTCCTCAACGGAGCCAGTATCCTCCGTGTGCATGATGTGAAAGAGGCTGTTCAAGCCATCAGACTTTACGAATATTATATGAAAACAGAATACCCTTCCTAAAAATGAAAAATTTACCTTACCGTTTGTTACTGATCTTCTTCAGCGCTTTATTATCAGCATCGGCACAAAAACCGGATGTATTGTTGCAGCATTACGATAACGAATTAAAGAACTTCAAGGAATTCATTATTAATAATGCCTCGGCAAAAGGAGATACTTCAATTGACGTTAAATTTTACCACCTCGATATTGAGATCGGAATAGCATCCCCATATATTCAGGGGAACGTGACTTGTATCATTGAATCCAAAGTCAACGGATTAAACACTTTTAGCCTCGATCTGAACAGCTCGCTTACTGTCGACAGCATCAGTGAGCCTTGTGAATCATTTGAGCACAACGGGAATCAGATTTATATTTATCTCAGCGAAAACTTCAATCAGGGTGAATTGATACAGATTACAGTTTGGTACCATGGTGTACCGGTTCTGGCAGGTGGCTATAAAGGGCTTCGTTATGAAACCCATGACGAAAATGAACCGATAATTGCCACCCTTTCAACTCCTTATCTTGCCCATTACTGGTATCCTTGTAAGGATGGCCCAGAAGACAAAGCAGATTCTGTGTACATAGATATTACCATTCCTGATACAGTAATTAATGGTATTCCGCTTGTGGCTGTTTCAAACGGGATACTTGAAAACATTGAAATCAATGGATGCAGAAAAAACTTTCATGTGGCGGCACAGGTATCCTGTTGTGACCTATTATGTTATGGTTGCTGTTTCGAACTACGTTCAATTCCAGGATACGTATTCAGGGTCTTCAGGTATCTCTTTCCCGCTCGATTATTATGTGTTTGAAGACGACCTTGAAGCATCACAGGAAGGTGTTGCAGAAATGCCGCAGGTAATCGGTTTCTTTTCGGATGTTTTTGGAGTTTATCCCTTCAGCAATGAGAAGTACGGAATGACTCAGCTTGGTTTTTATGGTGCTATCGAAAATCAAACCAATACCATTATTAATAATATGATGATTTCATGGTTTGATGTTTCGGTCCATGAGCTGGCTCACATGTGGTATGGCGATATGATAACCTGCGCAAACTGGCATCACGGCTGGCTGAACGAGGGATTTGCCACCTATGCAGAAGCCCTCTGGGCTGAGCATGTTTATGGTTATGAGGGTTACCTCAGCAACATGGCTTTAAACCAGTTCTTCGGCGGAGGAACCCTGTATCTTCAGAATGCACAGGACACCTTTAATATTTTCCAGGGGATAATTTATTCTAAGGGAGCATATGTTTTGCATATGCTTCGTGGTCTTACCGGTGATGATGTTTTCTTTTCATCCATTTCCGATTATTCGCTTAATCCGGAATTCATGTATAATAATGCAACTACCGAAGACCTGCAGGCAAGTATTTGAAGCCAATTCAGGTATTGACCTTGATTTTTTCTTCGATCAGTGGGTTTATGATGAATATTATCCATTTTATCATTACAATTATTTACAGCAAAGCGACAATACCGTTTATTTCGTCATCAAACAGATTCAGGAAATATGGAATCAGAGACCTGTCTTCGAAATGCCGGTCCCCTTGCGGTTCTCTTTTGCCAGTGGAGGAGATACCACCATTGTTGTTTGGAACGACACCACTCTTCAGCATTATACATTTGAACTTCAGGCCGAAATCACTTCTGTTGCATTCGATCCCGACAGATGGATCTTAAGGAAAGCGGAATATAACCCCGGAATCCCTGTCCAAATAGCTGATTTTTACAAAAACAACCTGGTTAAAGTATATCCAAATCCTTGTGGCGGTCAGTTTTATATGACGTTCAGCAATGAAAAAATCTTTAACTGCGAATTGCTGATTTACGATACTAATGGCAACTTATTCACGAAGGAGCTAATTAACGATGTTCCCGGGTCAATGATCAGTGTCAAAGGAATAAAATCAGGTGTCTGGTATTACATCCTGAAGAATGAGGAAAAAGTATTCTCATCCGGTAAGATTATTTGTATTAATTGAGATAGACCTCAGAACATAATAAATTTAGGAGAGCAAATAAAAAAAGCTGCCTTCAAATTTAGGCAGCCTTTTGTTAATTCGTTTTGCAAAGTTTATTTCACTTTAAAAGTAACACCTGCCTTTATATAAACGCCGTCCCCGCTTCTTCCGCCAAACTCAGCATTCAGCCCGAATTTATCAGCGAACATCCAGCGGCCGCCGGCATGAGGACCACCGAGGAAATAATTCACCGTGGCTTCCATGTATAATCATCATCCTTATGTTTATAATCGCCATAAATGGCATAGCCGAAGTCGATACCGGCATAAACATCAAACTCTTCCGGAAGCTTTAAGCAGGCTGTTGAAATGATAATCAGCCACGTGTTATAAAAGCGAAATCCGCTGCTGCTATACTTGTCATCATTCCATAATAAACGTAATTGCCATTGATCGATGCGAAATTGCATTTCAGCGCCAACGCTGAGGAAATCCTTGATCATGTAATTACCTCCAAAATAAACCGGAACGAATCCAAGACCTGAAGTAACGCCCAATCCGAGATTCAGGTCGATACCACCTTCTTTAAAACCCTGGGCTCTTGAAACCTGTGTAAAGCCCACCATCATTACTGCTATTAAAACCAAAACTGCAAACTTTTTCATTGTGATTAAATATTTAAATTTTAAGGGTGCGAAAATAAAGAAAATAAATTGGGAAATTTAAATTTTGAATTACAAAATTAAATTGATTACTCCGGATACTCAATTCTCAGGTGATAGATATTCATCAGCTTTTTCTTGAAAATCTTCTTGATTTTCTTAATATCCCTCAGGGTGATATCGGCATTGTCGAACTGATGTCCTTCAATCTGTTTGTTGATTGTATTTTCCACGAGGTTGTGAATTGCATCTTCGTCGGGTTTTTTCAATGTGCGCGATGCAGCCTCCACAACATCGGCCATCATAAGAACAGCTGTTTCTTTTGAAAACGGCTCCGGACCGGGATAGGTAAAGATTTTCTGATCGATCTCCTCGTCAGGATTTGCTTTTTTTGCAAGCGTATAAAAATATTCGGTCTTTCTTGTGCCATGATGCGTCCGGATAAAATCGATGATCTGCTCAGGAATATTAAACTGCTTCGCCTTTTCAATACCTGCAATCACATGATCGATAATAACAGCCGCACTTTCTTCAAAGGTCAGCTCATCATGCGGATTCAATCCGGTTGTTTGGTTTTCAATAAAAAACAATGGTTCATTAATTTTACCAACATCATGATACATCGCACCGGTTCGCACCAGTAAGGGATTCCCTCCTATTTCATAAACCGCCTCTTCAGCCAGGTTGGCCATTTGCATACTGTGCTGGAAGGTTCCTGGGGCCTTCAATGCCAGCTCGCGAAGCAAACGGTTGTTGGTATTCGAAAGCTCGAGCAGCCTTACATCAGTAATCAGGCCGAATATCCGTTCAAAAAGAAAGATCACCGGATAGGAAAAAAAAGTAAAGAAGGCTGAACCACCGAATAGTGTAAAATAAGAAGTATTCATCTCTTCAAGACTCCCCTCCTTTATCAGGGTCATGCCGATATAGATGATAGCGTAGGTTACAAAAATCAGCACTGAGATAAGAAAAAACTGCGACCGGCGTTCAAGTTTAGCAATGGAGAGAATGGTAACTATGCCTGCGAAAAGCTGTAAGAAGACAAACTCATAACTGTTGGGCACGATAAATCCCGTTAGAATAATGGTGATGAGATGGGAAAACAGGGCGAGTCGGGTATCATTGAAAATTCCCACGATAATCGGCACAAGGCATATCGGCAGAATGTAAACATATTCAGGATTGAACTTAACGACAAGCGATGTCGCTACTACCATTGCAACGATCAGCAGCAGGATCATAACCACCCTTTTCTGGTCTTTGAACACCTCTTTCCTGAAAAACAAAAGGAACAGGAACAAGGAGAACATCGAAACGGCAAGTAAAATCACCTGTCCGGCAATGATGCCAGTATACTGATAAGATGATCCGAGTTTCGATTCATATTCCACCCTAAGCGATTCGAGCAACTGAAGCTTATCATTTGTAATCAGTTCTCCCCGCGAAATGACCAGTTCGCCGGTTTGTATCATTCCTCGCGCAACCGAAATCTTATCTATGAGGATTTGACTTTCCTTTTCAGTAGTTTGCCAGTCATATTTTACCGATTGAACCAGGGAGCTTTCCAGCACTTTAATGACCAGGTTCCTGTCAATTGAGCCATAGGAGTCGATCCTGGAACGAATAAATGAATCGGTTTCCTTAATTGTAAAAAACTCACCAATTCTTCGTTCTTCGGCAACATTACCTTTTATTACGAATATTTTAAAATCGGGAGATTGGCCTTCGATGGACTCATTTTTCTCAATAATTCCGCGCTTCATAATGGAATCGTACAAAGCAACACAGGCATTCAGATTCTTCGGTTTTTTCTCGGTATTGGTCCGGCAGGTCTTTATAAATTACCTTCCACTCCCGCTCAAAATTGTTGATCAGGATGTCCCTCTGTTTAATAATTCCTAAGGTGTCTTCTATAAAGTAGGGAGAAAGGTTTTTAATCAACTGCGATTTTTCGGCTTCAAGTTCTTCCTTTGTTTTCAGAATTGCAAAATCGAAAGGAGCTATCAGATTTTGATGCATCCAGGGTTTTCCTTTGCTAAACTCAAATTTAAATTTGCCCTCCCTGGGCAGGATAAGGACAAGCACGAATACGCTTAATGCGAACAAAACGATTTTCGACAACAATGCATATCGATCCCTCAGGTATGAAAATAATCTATTCATCGATCATCTTTTTTTCACGAAAATAACTAATTTTATTAGGATAGTGCACTTCCCGCTTCCTGCTCCATTCGAATACCCCTAAATTTACTAGGTCATTCTTTTACCTCGGATTCCAGGGGATACTTCAGTCCTTCGTAACCGGTAAGGTAGGCTTTTACAGAGCCGATTATTAATTTGGATTCGGCCTTGACCGGTATTTTATTCTGATCATCCGTGATCCAAACAACGAGGTCCTCACCTCCCTTAAAAATGGTTCCCTCAACAAGAAGAGCGCTCAGTTTAATGCAACGGTACTTTTTACCCGTTCTGTTTTTCACTGTTTCTTTACCCTGATACCTGATGTAGGTTTCATAGAAAACATCATCGATTATGATTTTCACTAATATTTTATCCCCCGGAAGATAGTTATCATAATCGATGCTTCTTGCAAAATAACATGCCGACAGGACATCAAATCTGCAATCATCATAATTGAGGGTCTTTGCCATAATATTCTTTTCAGGACTTTGCACGTGGATGCTTACCTGCCGAGCAACAGTGTCGAAGTCATACTGGTTGAATATCTCAGTGCCTCCTTCATAAATATTTTTCTGAAACCATATTGGCCTGAATCCTTCCTGATCAACTTTTGACTGGTAAAGGTCTCTGACTTTAAAAATCCAGTCATAATGATGATAAGTAGTTCCGAAAGCTTCAAAGAAAAAGAGAGATCGGTCATTATGCTTTATTCCATCTGTTTTGAAATACACTTTTCCTGCATCTACCCAAATAAAGCCCCAGTTGTAAGCAATCTCGTAATTGATCTTTTCACCAATTTGAAAAGAATAGTCATCAGTATTGCATTGCCCGGAGGTGCAAAAGGTTCTCAGGAACAAACCCGCTAAAAGCATTTTCGACCAGATGTTCTTCACCGACTTCTATTTGACACAAAATAAAGGATTTCCATCCTATCGGGGCTCAACTTTTTCATATTTACCTGAGAAATGATTATAGCCTTCATTAAAAACTCGGTGGATTTTTCAAAAAAAACAGTGGTTTTCCGGTATTGACAAAGCCGGTACCGATGTCGTAATTTTGTATCATATAATTTATAAGTGAATTAGTTTAAAAACCATGAAAACATGAAAAAACAAATTTTAATCAGTTCAATGTACCTCTTGTCGGCAATCATGCTCGTGAATGCCCAGGGTACTGGCCTTCCTGATGTGCCATTATTCACACTGGACGGAACGGAAATCTCAACAAGCAGTATTAAAAATGACGGAATGCCCATGATTATGACATTCTGGAAAACCTATGAAAATGATTGCTGCGATCAATTGATTCAATTGTGCAATGTTTACAATCAGATTCTAAAGCACCAGGGTGTTAAAATGGTGGCCATTTGCATTGACGGCAAAGGATGCTCCCAACATGTTAAACCTTTTGTTAACGGTCATGATATTAATATTGATGTTTACATCGATAAGAATGGTGACCTTAAAAGGGCAATGGGTGTCTCTGACGCACCATACAATGTGCTTTTCGATCAGGATATGAAAATATACTGCCGTCATGCAGGATCCTGCAGTTCTATCGAAGATATGGTATGCCAGAAAGTCAATGAATGTCTGGCGGCTATGAACAAGACGAAATAAAGATTAGGACGGAGTCGTATAATGATTTTCAGGAATTATCCTGCTTCTCATAAAATGTGAGGCGTGTTCAATTAGAAAGAGTTATGCTGTTAGTTATGATCTGCATGATTTGCAAACTCATATAGTAATGGTTTATTTCTTTTGTTAGGGAGGGAGTTGAACCCTCGTCCGTCAGCTGACGGATATGAATCCGGTGCTCTTACTGTTTCATTTCCCTAATGCGAGTTCTGATATAATTTCTTCCTCTCGAACTTTTCAACTCCTTTTCCCTTTTCATTGCCTCTGACTTAGTTGAATATGTTTCAAAAAATAAAATTTCCCATGGACGAAATTGAATTGTCCATCCCTTTTGAGCAAGAAAATTATGTGAATTGAAACGGCTAATCAGGTCTTTTGTAAATCCAATGTATATCTTATCATACTTTTCCGAATATAAAACGTAAGTAAAATATTGATCCACGGAAACTAATTGATTTCTGGCATTTTGATTTGTAGCGAGAGAGGGAGTTGAACCCTCGACCTTCGGGTTATGAATCCGACGCTCTTACCACCTGAGCTACCTCGCCAATAATTTCAGGGCTGCAAAAGTAAAAACTTCCGGATACAAAAACAGTCTTTTTGGAATTTTTTATTTTCCGGGTAAGGATAAAAAGATTTTCTCATTTTTTTTTAATCAATTGAACTTTTTATACAATTCGATTGTCTATCACTATAAAATTGTTGGTATTTAATCGTAATACCGATTTGTTTCATCAAATCTTTTTATAATTTTGCCCGTTTAACAATTAAATTCAGTATTTAACAATAAAATTAATATAACATGAAACGATTTGTTCTCAGTTTTCTGATTTCTGCAATCACCCTGGTGGTTTTCGGAAACCCTGTTGATTTGCAACGTGCAACAACGATTGCGACCCATGCTTATTACCAGAAAGTAAATCTTTACCTTAAACAGGTTGACCTCAATGATCTGCAAATTGAAAAGCATTTTACCATTCAACAGAATGGTGAAACAATGCTGTATGCATTTAATTTTGAGGGTCTGGGCTATATTATCATTATCGGCCGATGATGCTATGGTTCCGGTTATTGGATATTCTTTTGAAAGCCAGTATATCACTGCCGATCAGCCTGATAACTTTGCGGGCTGGATACAGGACAGAGCCGGCGCGGTTAAATTTATCAGGGAAAACAATATTTCACCTACACCGGAGATCAAATCAAAATGGGAGGAATATTCAAAAATCTCGAATCTTTCGCTTAAAGATGGTGGCAAGTCGATAGAACCTTTACTTACGAGTATGTGGGATCAGGATATGCCATTCAATTATTACTGTCCGCCGAGAACAACACAACCTAGTTCTGGGGGAAAAGCGTTAGTAGGGTTGTGTTGCAACAGCTATGTCGCAAATCATGCTTTACTGGCGGTATCCCAACCAGGGAATAGGATCGCATAGTTACTACTTACCGCAAGTAGGAACAATTTCAGCAAATTTTGGAGCAACCACCTATGATTGGAATGGAATGACTGATGATGTATCTGCATTTAGTGACCCTGTGGCATTGATTTGTTTCCATGCAGGAGTATCTGTTGATATGGATTATTTCCATCCACTGGATCCGGAGCTTCAGAGTTCGGATGTTCCTTATGCATTGAGGACCTATTTTGGCTATAGCAATACCATTCAATATATGCAAAGAAACACAACACCCTTTGCTACATGGAAAGGGTATATTGAAGACGAACTGGATCTTACTCCGCCCTGTATATTATTCAGGACAAAGTCCTGACGGCGGACATGCTTTTGTTTGTGATGGGTACCATTCCGATGGCACTTTCCACATGAATTACGGATGGGAAGGTTATGGAAATGGCTGGTTCGATATTTCGAGTCCTTCTGGCTTTGAGTTCTATAGTCAGCAGGGCATTGTCAGAAGGATCTATCCTGGAGATGCTGCATATCCTTATGGTTGTTCACAAGGCTTTGAGACTACTAATATGGTCGGTTCTCTTGCAGATGGAAGCGGACCACAGGAAAATTATGATGCAAATGCAAACTGCAGCTGGCTCATCAATCCCCAAACAGCCCAGGATTCGGTTTCTAAAATCAAGTTGAGCTTTGTATTTATTGACACCGAAGCTGATGATATTATTACTGTATACGACGGAGAAACAACTGCATCTCCAGTTTTGGGATACTTATTCCGGCACAACAACACCGCCAATGGTAACTTCCAACGGAAATAAAATGCTTATCGTCTTTAACGCTGACGGAGATGCAACAACGGGAACCGGTTTCAGGGTTGAATATATGTCGGTTCTGCCTACATGTTGCTCCGGAGTCACGAATTTGACGGCGCCATCTGGTATAGTTGATGACGGTAGCGGAAGTTTTTATTATAAAAATTCAACAAATTGCTCATGGAAGATCACTCCGCAATGGGCTTCTGATATTACCATTACTTTTACCGAATTCAATACCGAGGAAGGCGTTGATATTCTTAAAATATACGATTACAGCAACAACCAGCTCATCGCTACTTATTCCGGTGAATATACTGCCGGAAACATGCCCGAACCGATTACCATCGCGAGTGGTAAAATGTTCCTGATGTTCCAGACCGACGGAATTAACAACCATCCGGGCTGGACAGCCGAATGGGATATCGCGAACACCGGTGTAGGCGATCAGGCGGTAGGATTTGACCAGTTAATGGTTTACCCAAACCCGGCAGAACATTTGCTTAACATTAGTTTCAATGCCGAAGCAAATCAATCTTTCGAAATAAGGCTGTTGACAGCATCGGGAACTGTCGTTTATTCCGAAAATAACAGGAATTTTAACGGTTATTATGTGAACAGCATTGACCTTTCTGATCTTGCAAAAGGAGTTTATTTTCTTCACCTGAAAAACGACAATGGCACGGTGAACGAAAAAGTTATCATTAAATAGTTTATTCATAACAATGGGAAAAGCCTTCTGCTTGAACGGAAGGCTTTTTTTTATTGAAAATTTTTAAAGTTAACTTCACAGAAATTTATACTTTTATGTTTCTTTAAAAATGTAAAAAGATGAAAAATATTTACCTGGGCTGCTTAATTTTCATTTGTCTGATAGGTGTGACATTTTGCTCAGAAAGTAACCCTTATTGAAGCTGAAAAAGTAGCCAGAAACTTTTATTATGAGAGGATCAACCAGTATCAATTCCTCAACCTTGATGATATTAAAATACGAAACCATTATATTATTGGCGAAGATAAACAGCCTTTATATTATGTTTTCAATCTTGCTCCTCAAGGGTATGTAATTGTTTCCGGATCGAAAAATGTGATTCCTGTCCCTGCTTATTCTCTATATTCCAGCTATTCCGGAACAGGCCAGCCTCCACAATTTTCAGCATGGATGAGGCAATACGCCGATCAGATCGGGTACGCTCTTGGTCAGCAGATTATTCCCTTACAAGAGACCATTTCGCAATGGAGCAGGCTACTGACTGATGATCCATCCGGTTTATCAAAACTAAATGGTGAGAAGGAAGTTCTCCCTATGCTGACTTCCGCATGGGATCAGGATCTTTTTTATAATCAAATGTGTCCTGCTGATCCCGCCGGTCCGGCGGTCATTGCCTGACAGGTTGCGTGGCAACAGCGATGGGACAGCTATGCTATTATTTCAGATGGCCATTAACGGGTACAGGTTCCTATACCTATGAGCATCCTGTTTACGGAACAATTTCCGCAAATTTCGGAGAAACAGAATATGAATGGAATGAAATGACCTATACCCTTCAAAAACAAAATGATGCTGTCGCCGAACTGCTTTTTCATCATGGGGTCTCTGTTGATATGGATTATGGCCCAGATGGTTCGGGAATGTGGAACCACAAAGCAGCTTATTCCTTACGAACATATTTTAAATATGCACCCGAAACTCAATATCTTTACCGCGACAGCACAAATCTCGATTGGGACAGTGTCATTATCTCCCACCTCGACAGAAGATCCCGATGTATTATGCAGGTTGGTCGGTCCCAAACATAAATGGACACGCTTTTATTGTAGATGGGTATCAAACCGAGGAATATTTTCATTTTAATTGGGGATGGAGCGGAGCCTTTGACGGATATTTTTATCTCGACAACCTTGTTCCCGGGAGGAAACAACTTTAATCTTGCACAGGAGCTGATCATTAATTGCTATCCCGATACGGTCAATTATTCATTCCCTGTTTTCTGCAGCGGTCCCGATACGCTTTTAAGCTTGAGTGGTACCATAGAAGATGGAAGCAGCCCAGTGGTCAACTACGAGAACAATACCGACTGTTCGTGGCTGATTTCGCCACAATCGGAAGAAGATTCGGTTTCCTATATTAAGCTTGAATTTGAAAGACTGGAAACGGAAGAAAATCACGATATAGTTTCAATATATGATGGTGCGACAATTGCCAATCCATTGCTTGGGCAGTTTTCGGGCAGCACGTTGCCAGCCATTATAAACTCAACAGGAAACCAGGTTCTTGTGGTTTTTCATTCAGATGAAGCTGTTACAGCCGCCGGATGGATGATCAGCTACTCGTCCGTGACACCTGTCTGGTGTAGCGGAGTGACCAACCTTAACAGCCCTCTTGGCAGCCTGAGTGACGGAAGCAGTAGTTTTTATTACCACAACGGATCGGCCTGCATGTGGAGCATAGAACCTGAAGGAGCCACAGAGGCAACCATATTTTTCAACGATTTCGACACGGAGGAAGACAATGACAAAGTTAAAATTTATGACGGAGTATCGAACCAGCTTTTAGCCACTTATTCAGGCTACTATGAGCCTGGGTTATCTCCTGATCCCGTAACATCCCCGAGCGGCCAGTTATTTATTATCTTTTCATCGAACAGCTCCATTACAAGGCCCGGCTGGAGTGCCAATTATGTTTCCAACGGAGTAAAAATAAATGAAACTGCGCATGATAATAACTCCTTAAAGGTCTACCCAAATCCGGTAAGTGATTTTTTAATTATTGAATTGAACCTTCAGGATATTCAGGATGTTAATATAACGATCTTCGATTTTTATGGCCGGCAAATCACTAACACAGATTTCCTTTATCATCCGGCTGAAAAATCAGAAAGAATAGATATCTCCGATCTTGAACCTGGTATTTATACTGTCAGGGCAATTATGAAAGGCAAAATTTATCTTAACAAAATTGTAAAAATAAAGCGATCATATGGCGGAAACACCCAGTAAAATGAAACCTTTAGGTTTTACTGCACCCGACTTTAGGCTGACAGATACCATATCAGGAAAAATGCGATCCCTTCAGGGAACTTGCATCGAAAAGAGCAACAGTGATTATGTTCATTTGCAATCATTGTCCTTTTGTAAAGCATGTAAACACACAACTGGTTACGTTGGCAAACGACTACATTTCAAAGGGAATTTCATTTATTGCCATCAGTTCAAATGATGCTGAAAACTATCCTGAGGATTCGCCGGAAAAAATGAAGGAATATGCAGTCCGGCTCGGCTACCCCTTCCCCTATCTCTATGATGAAGACCAGGAGGTTGCCAAATCATATGATGCAGCCTGCACACCGGATTTTTTTATTTTCGATGGTGAATTGAAATGCATTTACAGGGGACAGCTCGACGATTCCCGGCCGTCAAACGGCAAGCCGGTGACCGGAAAGGATATTCGCAATGCGCTGGATGCTATAATTGCAGGAAAGGAAGTTCCAAAAGATCAGAAACCCAGCATTGGCTGCAATATTAAGTGGAAAAGAGCCTAAACGGATGATGCGTAAAGGTTGAGGATCGTATTCCGAAAGCTCATCATTAATTTACTCCACCACATTTACATCTTCTCTATCCTGATACCAATATCGCTTAATCCCTTTCAGTTCGGCATCTCTCATACCATGTTCGAGCCTGAACTTGTAATGCCCTTTCATCGGGAAAGAAAATCCTCTTTTCATCAGAACCTGATTCGATCGGAGATTGCTTATCCCTTTACCAAACCACTTACCCCTTGCATCAGCCAGAATGATTTCTATCGTATCACGGGATTGTGTTCCTTCAGGGAAAAAGGTATCTAAAAACAGAAAGATATTGCGGTATTTGTAATCGGTGGTATGCCTTATATTGATATAAAAATTCAATAATGCAAGGGTATCAGTGGCTTCCAGTTCAAAAGGTTTTTTATCGGCTATGAGCCATCCTTCCGGGTCGACAGGAGTATTTCTCTCGTATACAATGTCCGGATCGCAGGAAACGATCATGATCAAAGCCAAAAGGATAATTATATAAAAACCGGATGGCAGTTTTTTATGTTGTAAGGGTTCAGGCATGCGAAAGTCGTTAATCTGAAAAATCCTCATCAAACCGCTTCAGTTCGTCCTGCTCAATTGCAGTACTATAATCCGTTTTCTGTTCGAGGGTGACGGCAAAATCCTCAAGCTGCTCAGGAATCTTACCGGAGTCGTTCAGGTGAATGATCTCTTTGACTTTATCCAGCGGAATAGCCATCATACTTGTGTTATCACCGGTATATGAATACCAAATGATTTTTTTGAATACATCCGCTTTCTGATATTCTGCAACGCCTTTCTTGGATTTTAGTACGATATTTTGTCCGGGAAATTCTTTCAGTGCTTCGAGGTACATGTCGTTTTCATAATTCAAACAACATTTAAGTTTTCCGCATTGTCCGGCAAGCTTTGAAGGATTAAGGGATAATTGCTGTGTTCTGGCATTGTTTGTAGTAACCGTCGAAAAATTAGTCAGCCATGATGAACAGCACAATTCCCTGCCGCATGAACCGATACCGCCAAGACGCGCAGCTTCCTGCCTGGCGCCGATCTGTTTCATTTCGATCCGAACCCTGAAATGATCTGCAAAGATTTTTATCAGTTCCCTGAAATCGACCCTTTCATCAGCCGTATAGTAAAACACAGCTTTTGTCCCGTCTCCCTGCATTTCGACATCATTTATTTTCATGTTCAGTTTATTGTCCGGAGGCAAACTCCCTTGATTTAAAAAGAGACTTGTCTTCCGCCTCCACCGAACTGATCCATTTTTCAATATCTGTTGACCGGGCCCTGCGATAAACTTTTTTTATCTGGTCGGAGAGAACCCTGAAATTCTTCTTTTTCATTTGAAGTAATACCGTATGTCCGGGCAGCGAAACAATGCCAATATCATGCCCGGGCATCGATTCAACAGCTACAATATCACCTACATCCAGCTTCATTCCCTGGGGCACCTTAAAAAAATCTTTCCGGCTGTTTTTAAACCTGACTTCAACATAAGCGGGCTCTTTGTCATGGGCCAGCGATATTTCTCCCAGCCAGTCATGGCAATCGAGCTTTGCACAGCCTGACTTGAATGCATTTGCTGAATTGCCCGACAGGGGAACCATACAACAACCACGCGTAAAAAAAGGATTCCTGAGTATATCTTGATTTAATTCTTCTATATCCATAAAATTCTCAAAATACAAAATTATTTGCCTTCAATTAAGTAACAAATTTCAATCGACTCAATTTCTTCTACCCCTACTTTTGACATTTTCAAATAGCTATTCAATTTAAACGATAAATCCATAAAGAGGATTCCGGCATGTGCATTTCTTTCGATGTGATAAATACTTTCATTAAGGGTATCTGCTATTTGATGAACATTTTGCTGGTGAATATAAGGGTAAAACTTTTTTGAACCCGATCCATAAATGAATCCATTTCTCATCCGAATTCAACCTGACCAGTTCACCTGCATCGGAAGAGATTAAAATGGATTGCCTGATCATCCTTATGGAATAGGATAGAAAAGCCTTTTTGCTCATCCCTGCTCAGCTTCGACATCTCACCAATAAATTCGATTGTTTCAGCCATCTTGCCGCCAAAACAGAGCCGCATCCATGCTGCAAAACGATTCGAATTCTGAGTTTCGTTGTCCGAACTTCAGATCATTTTCTGGCCTCAAGGTAATTGCCTCCGGATATCGTCACAGCATCATTCACCTGCGAGGGCTCAAATTTTCATCGATAAGCGCATTATAAATAGCATCTTTTTCTATTGGAGGTATTTTCATCAATTGGGTTCGTGAGAGAATGGTCTTTATAATTTGTTCCTGGTTTTCCGAAACAAGGATAAAAAGTGTTTTTTCAGGGGCTCCTCAAGTATCTTCAAAATTTTTGGTGCGGCAGCATGAAAAAGCTTTTCAACCATCCAGATGATCATGACCTTGTATTCAGCTTCATAAGATTTGTAGCTGAGTGTTTTAAGGATTTCACTGCAATCGCGGGCATTGATGATGGCCAGTTTGCGCTCGATACCGATCTTTTCATACCATGTCGGAAGATCGGAATAACACCGGTTTCAAGCAGCATTTCCCGCCAGCTCGCTATGAAATCAAGGCTTACGGGTTTATCAAATCTTATCAGTTGCGGCTGTTGGGAAAATAAAATGAAGTCAGGGTGGATCAATTTGCTGTACTTTATGCATGAAGGGCAATACTCCGCAGGAATCATTATCAGCCGCCTGGTCCGAACAATTGATAAATTGAGCATAAGCCATAGCCAGTGCAAGCTTACCTGAACCTTCCGGACCGAGAAACAACTGCGCATGACTGACCCGGTTGTCCTTAACGGTTTTGATCAGTCGTTGCTTTACAGCCTGTTGTCCGATAACCTGAGCAAACTTCATGCTATCTTGGATTAGGAAAGTAATTTTCTTAAGTACAATTCCAAATCTGCTTTGAACCCAGTGAAGCTATCGGATTATTTTACAACAAGTTTTGAAACCGACTTATTTCCATTTACCGTGAATTCGGCAATATAAATACCCGCGATAAGGTTTTCGACTGTCTCCATCCATAAGAAATTGATTGCCCGCGTGCCAATTTTCGTTCGACGACAGGGGTCGGCGACCCTGCCATTCAAATCAAGAATATCCAACTTTAACATCCGAGGTTTCACTTAAATAAAATTCAATAATAAATTCACCATTTGATGGATTCGGATAAATTAATGGCTTCCCTGTTATCCTGATGCATCAATTCGCCACTTCCCAATCCGATTTAGGGTTTGGCAAGCTTAACATCAGTATAAATCCTGTATTCTCCGGGCTCAAGGCTGATCGGATCAGTAACATTAGCGACGGTCGAGTGAATCTCCTGCAAAATAATTATACCACTTTCCGGTGTGCTGGAATGAGGGATTGATGGTTCCGGCCTGCACATCAAAATTTCCAATGATGGCGACATTCATCGTGTTGTGATTCAGGTGAATTTTCTTAAATGCTCCTCCTACTGCAAGGGTAAAGTCTTCAGTGCTGAATACTTCATAATCTTGTTTTAGATGTATGAGTGCCTGCCAAACATCATGAATTCTGTCTCTCCGGTAATCATTCTGATAATCCCACCGGATGGGCTTGGGATCGAGCCGGTGATCCTCTCCGCCAACAGCACCCGGATAATTGATCCAGTAATCATAGCCAAGTTCACCAAATTGCCAGGTCATTTTAGGTCCCGGAATTGTAAAGAAAAATGCTCCTGCAAGTTCCATACGCTGGAGCGCTATTGTTGTATCCTTTATATTATAATCACCTGACGAATTTCCATAAAGAATATTTTTTGTCATCAGGCGCTCCTTATCATGGTTTTCCATTGCGCCTACAAGATGAGGGTCGTCCCAACCCCTTGCTTTGTGAGAAATCCAGCTAAAATTTGAATTGGCATTCCAACCCATGGTCGCTTCGTTGTAAGCATAATTAAGTTCTCCCCAAAGCATACAACCGTAATTCGCCAGTTCTTTTTCCTCACTGTTATCGCACCAGTGCTCCAGAATGACCCAGGTATCGGGATCAATATTCCAAATTTCATCAGCCATTCGTTTTATCAAGGCTATTCGACCAGAATTATAGGATGCACCTCCACTTGAATTTGTAAATCCCTGTGTAAAATCAAACCGGAAACCGTCAATCTTATATTCGGTTATCCAATAGCTTGTTACCCTGTCGACAAAAGCCTGGGTTGCTTCACTTTCATGATCAAAATCATTTCCCCAGCAATAAGGCGGATGAGGACAGATAGCATTGAACCAGGGATTATTGGCAGGCTGGCCTGTTGTTATCAGCATCCCAGTACATCCGGGCCATTACATTTTGCCCGTAGGCATGATTCAATACCAAATCCATGATCACTGCTATGCCATTGCCATGACATTCATCAATAAATGCCTTTAACGCTTCCTCTGTTCCATAGTATTTATCAGGGGCAAAGTAAAATGATGGATTATATCCCCAGCTTGAATTGCCCTCGAATTCACTAAAGGGCATAATTTCAATAGCGTTGATTCCAAGATTTTTAAAATAGGAAATGGTATCTTTCAGTGTTTGAAAATTGTGTGCCTCAATAAAATCACGGAGCAGTAATTCATACATGACCAATTTACCAGCGGCAGGAGGCTCGAAAGCTGTATTTTGCCAGTTATATTCATTCTGTCCGGTTTGAAGCACTGAAACGATATTTGTGGTTAACCCGGAAGGATAAGGTTTCAGATTCGGATAAGTAACATCATCTATCCAGGAATCATTCCAGGGATCCAATACTTTATCGGCATAAGGGTCGGCAATCACGAGCTCTTCATCAATCAGGTACTGGAAAGCATATTCTTCTCCGGAGGTAAGTCCCGACAGTGTAACCCAATACCTTGTGTCAATATTTTGTTCATTGGCCATATTGCGTTTCAATTTGAATTCAGGACCAATCTGCCAGTCGCTGAAATCGCCGAAAACGAAGACCGAAGTTTTATAAGGTGCATGCAAAACCAAAGTTACCGTTTGATCATCAATATAATTAATCCCATCTATTACACCGGCCGGAAGAGCGGCTACTTCAGTCGTTCCCCTTACATAATAATAGGTCGAATCAACCGCTGCAGATGCTCCCGCTTGATGCGACAGCTTTTATCCAATGCTTTGTATCAATCGTAGCTGCCGGCAGTGATGGTTTCAGTCATAGAATTTGAATTAACTGTTTCGACCAGCACATTATCCACATAAAGTGAAATGGATTGCGCCTGGGTAGCCTCAACTGAAACTTCAATGGATTCACCCGGATTGACAAAATAGGGATTGATGTCGGGGTAAATGATGTTGACATTTAAACCAACGGCATAAACCGGGACAAAAATATCAGGTGAAGTCTGAATATAAGGCGAACTGGAGCTTCTGAACACAAAGCACATTTCAGTGATAACTTCAGTTGCTGATCGGCACTATAAAAATCCCTGAGGGACGGATTCATCTCCAGTTTATAAAGATTAGCTGAGACTTCAGTCAGCTGCGGTTGGGTGGTATTATTTCCCCAGGAACCGATGACATGCTGCCACTGAACTCCATCAGATGTAATACCTGTATGTGTATAAACATTTCCATTGTAATTCTCCAATGGTGTACCTTCAGCATTAAAGTAAACAATTACGCTTGCATCGGCTGTCGGCAAAGCCGGCTCTGTATAAACGATTTGGCTGTGCGTTGCTAAAGCAGCAAGGAAGAGTAAAATCAGCAGGTTCAAAGTTCTGAGATGTTTCATATAAGAATTTTTTTAATGAAATTGCATTTTCTATAAAGTGGGCAAATTTATTAAAAAAAAAGCTGCCTGAAAGTCAGGCAGCTTTTTAAATTTATTAATAAACAATTTACTAGTTGATAGAACCAGTATTATCGTCGAAGTGTAAAGTAATAACCTGGCCAGTTGTTCCGGGAACTGCGGTTTGGTCACCACCATCATTACGATACTCAATTACATCGGTATATACATTGAACTCAGCATTCCACCAAGCAGGAATCCATGCATGTTCTGCGTACATTCGAATATTACCATCAGCTGCAAGAGCCGGTGAAGTAATTGTTTTTGCAACATTGTCAATAGTGAAAAGGTTAGCTGGTACGTTTTCATCCCAACCGCCAAATGCATCGCCTATTCCGTAAACTTCTGCAGCCTTGATTGAAATCTTAACCATTTCGTCACGCAGATTAAGGACAACGATATACATACCGCTTGTAGCGATGGTCATATTGCCGCCATCTTCGGTAACAGCTACACCATTGGCATCAAATTCATCGACCTCGGCAAAACCATAATTATAAGTTCCCCAGCCTTCATCAGAAACCTTGAAACCCGCACCACCTTCAATGTGGCAAATTTTCCAGTAGATGCCTTCTGATGGCGCTCCACCGGCACATTTATGCATTGCAGCTTCTGGATGAGTTCCCGGAGTATCCCAGCCATAAGCTGTTCCTGCACCAACAATATACATTGTATCAGGGTAGGTTGGCAGAGGATCAGCATCTTTTACATAAACAAAAGCAGCGCTATGGCCGCTGGCAAGACTCCAGTTCATTGTAATTTTGTAAATAGCATAAGTTGCATTTGCAATATTTCCTCCACCGGCAACAAGCGCGTTAACAGCTCCTCCAAAATTGGTATTCACTTTTAAACCTGCAGTTGTTGTTCCATTATCGAAATCCGCGTCAAGAATGATTTTCCAGCCGTCAGAATAACGGAATTTCCATTCATTTTCCAGCATGGTAATCTCAGGAATCTCAAATTTCATTGTATTTAAGTCAAATGCACTTGAAGGCAGGGCAGTGCTCGAACTCCAGCCACCAGGAGTGGCTCCTCCGATAACACCCCATTCAACTTTAGCCATTACAACAATCATTGCCTCTTTATCGAAAGCAATATGGTAAAAACCATCGGCTGGAACAGTAAATTTGGTGGTTGTTTCTGCAAGAGAACCGCGCCATAAGCCGGCTTTTGGTTCCTCCACATCAAGGTTTGCTGGTACAACTTCAGCAAAGTCAGCTCCGGGACCGTAAGTCTTTTGAGATGAACCGCTAACCATCACGATATTAAATCCATCAGTTCCGGCCTTAACTGTCATATAAATCTCGAACAATTCGGGACGATCCTGCTGGGTTACTTCGTTTCTTGCTACTTTCATTAATCCTTTAGCATCCAGTGCAGTAAGGGCAGTTCCTGCTCCCTGAATGTAATAGCCATCCAGTACAACAACCGGTGGTATAGGATCGTCATCATCGTCATCTTTACAAGAGACAATTACCATTGTGCTCATTAAAACCAACAAAGTCAGTTTAAATAATCTGTTTAAAATTTTACTTTTCATACTAATTAAATTTTTTAAATGAGTTATTAAATAATTTTAAAAGAACTTATTACTGTTAAATTAAAATACAAAAATACAATAATAGATGAATTATAATCAAAAATAGTTGCGAATATAATTCTGATTTTTTTCAATTTTCAATCCATAGTGTTTTGAAACAGCATTTTATAAAAATTATTGCGGGGGCAATAATAAATTCGGATTGGCATCGGTAGCCCATTTCGGAATTGGGAAAGTTAATCTTTCGGCCGTGGAAACCTCTTTCTCCCATCGTGCCTGCAAGAATTTCCCGTGACGAATGAGATCCTGCCTGCGATGGCCTTCACAATATAATTCACGGCCTCGCTCTGCCAGCAAGATCATCAAGTGTTGCACCGGTCCATGCAGAAACGCCGGCTCTTAGCCTGATGGGATTGATCCATGCATCACCATTTCCATTCCATCCGAATTTCAACCTCAGCTTTCATCAGGTAAAAATCTGTTAACCTGAACAATGGAAAATCATTGCTTAAATTTTCCTTGGCTCCTTTTTTAATCTCATATTTACCAACCCGTGCTCCCGTCATTCTGATCTCAGCAGGAGTATGTGTTGCAGCAGTCATAACCAAAGCAGGCAAATAAGGATTGATATTCAATGGTGTTTGTGTTTCTCCGTCAATGATCACATTTCCCTGTGTATCATACTGCAAGCCAAAAATGTGGTATCCTGTTTTCCTGAGATCAGTATCTTCATAGGTATCGAAAAAGGTAGGGACAACACACAATCCATTCCAGGGTCCTACAGGCATATCATATTTTAAATTCATTTGATAATGAAGTGTTCTCATGTGCAGTCTGAATCCCTGGAAATTATCTTCATCATAAGGTATGGAAAAAATAATTTCTGATGAATTTTGATTTTCTGTTTTAAAGGGAGCAAGCACATCTGTTGCCAGACTATACGGGCCTGCGATAATGCTATCGCAATATTGGCCTGCCTTTTCCCATTGAGGTATACCGGTATATACTTCTGAATTCAAGTAAAGTTTTGCCAAGTAATGCAAACCCCATATATCGTGTGGCCAGGTATTTCTTATCGACTGCCTGTAAGCTTGGAAGGGCAGCCTCAACAGTGGCAACCAGGCTATCGTAAATAGCTTCCCTTGTTATTTTAAAAGGCTGATCAGGAGCATTGGCTGCGCTGGTTAAATAGGGTGCATCCCCATAATTATCGATCAACAGATAATAATAAAAGGAGCGCACCACTTCGACTTCTTTGATTTTTTTATCGATCGCATCGCTTTTTGCCAATGTTCTCAGGATATCAAGCGTCTGATTGCAGGTGGTAATGCCCTGCCAGAACCTGTCCCACATCCTGTTCACACTTTCATCATCATTTGTCCAGGTATGCTTGTAAACGTTCGTCCATTTTCCGCCATCAAACCAGTCGGCATCACGGGTAGGTCCGCAAAACTCATCGGAGGAGATTTCCTGTGCAAGAAACCACCAGCCTTCATCATCGCATAAAGGCCGCAACTTGGCATAAGAATCAACCGTTAGGTTTGCAATCTGATTTTCATTTTCCGGGTAAAGGTCCCCTGGTATTTTTTCATACAATTCTTCATCCAGTTTTGTACATCCAAAACCGACAAGAATAACCAAAGTGAAAAATATCGTTTTTTTCATTGTTATAAGTATTTAGAAAGTTGCGTTTAATCCAAATGTTAATGTCCTTGTTTTAGGATAGACATTGTATTGATCAATACCGAAAGCCAGTCCGTCCATTTTTGTTTCAGGATCAATACCTGAATATCCTGTTATAGTAAACAGATTGTTTGAAGCAACATATAGCTTCAGGTTTTGAATCCACTTCACTTTATCCAGTTTAAAATCATATCCGAGCGAAACATAATCAAGTCTCAGGAAAGAAGCATCCTCAACATAAAAGTCCGCAATAGTTGAACCTGTTGTCCTGCCCTGATCGTACCAGTCAATAGCTTCAGGAACTGCGTTAAGTGATGGAATATTCCCCGGATAGTCGAAGAACATTTGAGTGGCATTGTAAACCTTGTTGCCAATCATTGCCCTGAATGCAAAATCAAATGACCAGTGCTTAAAGAATGAAAGGTTGTTTGACCAACCCAGTTCGAGATCAGGCGCTGCTGAACCGACAACTGTGCGCTGAGCATCTGTTAGTTTATCGGTAAATCCACCTGACTTTGACTCATAAATAAACACCCCATCCTTAATAGTCACGTATGTAGGAAGATAAAACGAACCGACCTCCTCTCCAACAATAATTCCGGTAACATAATATTCTTCGCCAACCATTCCGCGACCGGATATATATCCTTCCTTTCTAACTCCATCTTCTGAATTAAAGTATTCGCCCAAGTCAAGTATTTTTGATTTATTATGGCTTGCATTTATACTTGTCTTCCATTTAAAATTTGTATTATCAATTACATAAGACTGCAAAAACAATTCAATACCTTTATTTTCAAGTTCCCCGGAATTGGCAAATGTTGTTCTGGCTAAATTTGGCGGGACAGGCACATTATATTTGCCAAGCAAATCTGAAGTTTTCTTTTTGTAAACATCAAGACTACCACTGATACGGCTATTCCAAAAAGCAAAATCAAGTCCAATATTGATTTCAGTGGTTTCTTCCCATTTCAGGTCAGGATTGGCATTCCATGCCGGCTGAAAAGTAACAACTTCCTGCCCGGTTTCCGGATTAATGGCTTTACCGCTTACTTCCCATGCAGTCATGCTCCGGTATTCACCGATTTCCTGGTTACCGGAAATACCATAACTGGCCCTTAACTTCAGCTGATCAAGCCATGTTATATCTTCCATAAAAGATTCATTGTGGATGTTCCATCCTACAGCAGCCGTCGGGAACCAGCCCCATTTGTTATTTTCGCCGAACTTAGATGAGCCGTCTCTTCTAAGAGAAAAAGAGGCATAGTATTTCGAGAGGTAATTGTATTGGAGACGGCCGAAAAAGCCGATCAGATTCCATTTGCCCTTCCATGAGTTGATGTCACCATATTGCACATCATTCATTATACTGAGGTCGTTATAACCTATATAATCCGATTGAGCGTCACGGCCCTGTGCCATGAAGCCATTATAAACCGATTCCTGCCAGGAATAACCTGCCAATGCATCAATATTATGAACATCATTAATAGATTTGGTATAGTTAAATGTGATATCAATTAGTTTTTGTGCATTATTATTGTATTCTTTTTTAGCAAATCCGTTATCGGCTGTGGCATACAAACCGCTTGGCCTGAAATAGGAGCTTTCGTGATCGTCGCGGATATAACCGATATTAACGCTACCGATCAGGTTTTTAATAATTTCGAGGTCAGCCTTGAAATTCCCGAAAAATCTTTTAGCATCGCGGTCATTCTGAATTTCATTGATCGTAGCGATGGGATTTTCATAATTAAATACACGTGTCTTTTTGTTATAGGAACCATCTGAATTATAAACCGGATCTGTCGGATTTCGCTGCAATGCCTGGTAAATGATATCATCCTTATCCCATCCATCATAATTTTCGTAATCGTTATTCTCAAAGGTACCCGAAATACTTCCGCTTAAAGTCAGCCTGTCATTAAATGCCTTGTGCGTCAGGTTCACTTTTCCAATGGTCCGTTCCTTATTGGTTCCTTTCATCACACCTTCCCAGTCAGCATAAGTTAAAGCAGCATAATAACTGCTTTTTTCATTTCCCCCGGAGAAACTCAGGTTATTGGATGTGGTAACCCCTGTCCTGTAAATTTCATCCTGCCAGTTGGTGTTGGCTCCACCATCAGTGAACACACTATCAACTGTCCAGTCTGGGTTCTCCTGAATCCTGAAGAAGAGTATTTGCAAAACCCCTCATTTCATCGGAAGTAAGCAGATCGAGTTTTTTCGCTACCCTGTCGAACGAAACCTTGGAGTTAAAAACCACATTGCTGATTGCCTTGCCACCCTTCTTTGCAAGTGATCCTTTTTTAGTCGTAATAATGATTACTCCGTTTGAACCCCTGGAACCATAAATAGCGGTGGATGCAGCATCCTTTAAAACATTAAAGCTTTCAATATCCTCAGGGGCCACAGTTGTAGGATCCACACCCGGTACACCATCGATTACATAAAGAGGCTGTGTATTGGAGTCAAACCCGGAAGCTCCGCGAATTTTAACTGAAAAACCCTCATTCGGGTCGCCACCCTTTTTAGTAACCAGAACACCCGCCACCTTACCCTGCATGGATTGGATGGGGTCAGTTACTACTCCTCCGTTAAGCTCTTCAGCTTTAACGAGCGAGACAGCACCGGTTTTATCGGTTTTCTTCTGGGTTCCATAACCGATCACGATCAACTCTTCAAGCATCTCGCTCTTCAAAACAAGCTGGATATCGATTTTGTTTTTCGTGGCAATTACCTCCTGCGACTCGTAGCCGATAAAAGAAAAAACCAGTGTAGCATTCATGGGAACGTTCAGCTTATAATTCCCGTCAATATCGGTGACTGTCCCGTTTGTTGTACCCTTTTGGATAACC
Source organism: uncultured Bacteroidales bacterium (assembly GCA_963708435.1). Classification (GTDB taxonomy): domain Bacteria; phylum Bacteroidota; class Bacteroidia; order Bacteroidales; family JAADJA01; genus JAADJA01. The sequence continues at coordinate 5,589 of CAVPSZ010000013.1, read as the reverse complement.
GTTACTCCGGGTAATGGCATATTATCCGCAGCATCTGAAACCATACCGGAAATACTTACATCCTGGGCGTTAACCCCGCTAATCAATATCAAAGCGATTACCAGGGATAACAGCAATTTGCCTAAATGATCTAAATGTTTCATATAATTTTTTTTAATTAATAAATGCTAAAGACACTTTTTGAATTTTCGCGCAAATTTATTATCTTTTTTAAAACTCAAATAAAAAATATTGAGGTTAAATTAAAATTTGATGTGCTGGATTAATTTTTTCAGGCCAGCCTGACCGTCGATCAGGCAAAGACCTGAAAGTTAAAACCTGAAGATTTCGCAAAGTTATACCGGTACTGAATGAGTTTGCAAATTATGCTGATTTGTAACAAGCGGCATAACTGCTTCTAAAAGAAAAACGCTTCGCATTTTTTTCATCAAGTAATATATCCTTGTTTATTGCTTGTTATTCAGCGGCAAAAATCAATCTGACCGTCTTTATAGACAGATACTTATAAAGGATGATAAGAATAAAAAAAACGGTTAAAAAAAATATTAAAATTTTATCAATTTTTCCGGTTATTATTATTTAATTTTGTAAGTGATGAGCAATAAGCGGACTTTAGTGATAACCATTTAAAATATAATTGTATGAAAAAAATTGTTAGTCTTTTCCTGACAGGCATGTTCATTGCCGCAGGAAGTTTTGCGCAAAATCCTGACAATTCGGGAAAACCAAAGAGCAAGTACAAATATCCTGATACCCCGGTTGAAAATCTAGGATTCTGGATGGAAATGGCTCAAGAGGGGATTGTAAACGTAAATCCTTCATTCCCTGTGAAACCTGCCGAATACATCGGCTCGCGGGTCAAAGGCGATCCTATCGACCAGATGTCGACCGATGTGTGTGTATGGAACGAAACGGGAGTCACCCAAAGTGAAAACTCGGTATTTATCGATCCAGATAATGCGGAATACATCTTAAATTCGAATAATTCTGAACAATCTGGAAGCATTTATGGTGCGAACTATATTATTTCGTCAAATGCGGCTCAAACATGGAGCGGCACAAAGCAGGGAGCAGGGGGCGCCAACAGTGGCGACCCGGCCACAGCTATCGGACGAAACGGAAGACATTATGTTGGATTTATAACCAGTGCAGGAGGACAGGGGATCGCCTGGTCTTCTGACGGCGCTACCTGGAATCCCGTGGGAATTGCAACATCCACCTGATCTTCTCGACAAAAACCATCTGATGATCGATAACCGGACCAGTGGTAGCTATATCAATTATCTGTATTCCGCATGGACAAGATTTGAAACCGGGCATGCCAATGATACTGATATCGAATTATGTCGCAGCACAAACAGCGGAGCAACATGGTCATCACCCATCAATATCAGCAATGCCATAGCAGCAGGCAGCCACAACCAGGGCGTTAATGTCCAGACCGGCCCATTCAGGGCAGGTTTATGCAGTCTGGGCAGTTTACGATACCTGGGGGCCTACAAACTATTACGAAAATGCCCTCGGCTTTGCAAAATCCACCAACGGTGGTTCTTCGTTCGGTGCAGCAACACGGATTCACAATAATATTAAAGGAATCAGGGCTAAGCCCAGCACAGCAACCACCAACGTTACAGGAAAAAATATGCGTGTTTTCTCATTTCCGTCCATGGCTGTTGATGTCAGCGGTGGTGCTTATAACGGATATATTTATGTAGTGTGGGCAAATGTCGGAGTTCCCGGAACCAATACAGGAACCAATGTCAGTGTGTATTGCATGAGGTCCACCGATGGAGGAACCACCTGGGGAACGCCGGTAAGGGTGAACCAGGGAACCACTGCCGCCGATTATGCCTCGTATTTTCCCATGGATTACCTGCGACCCGGTAACCGGAAAACTTTACTGCATTTTCTATGACGACCGGAACCTTGGAAGTACAAGCACGGCCTGTGAAGTCTGGTGTGCTTACAGTGAAGACGGCAGGAGCCACATGGAGTGATTTCAGGGTAGGTGATGTTTCCTTTACTCCAGCGCCGATTGCCAGGACTTGCTTTCGGTTATATGGGCGATTATCTCGGGATTTCAGCCCGTGATGGCTGGGTTTATCCCTGCTGGACAGACAACCGCTCAGGAAGAGCACTGACCTATGTATCGCCTATACAGTTCGGCGATTATTGCGTTGCAACCGGCGGTTGCGATGAGTATATTTCGAATGTTCCCATCGGATCGATCAACAACAGCTCGGCCTGCGAAGGATATATGAATTATACCAATCTTTCTACAGATGTTCCTGTGAACGCCTGGGCAAATTTAACCGTTACCAATGGAAGTCCATATAGTTCTGATCAATGCGGTGTTTGGGTCGACTGGAATAACGATGGAGTTTTCACCGATGCAGGTGAGGCTGTTTCAGTTACAGGAACACCAGGTAACGGACCTTATACGGCAACCATTGATCCTCCTGCTGGAACTACCCAGGGAGCCAAAACCATGAGGATCCGAATCACCTGGACCGGATCGGTTTTGCCTTGCGGATCCACTACTTATGGTGAAGTGGAAGACTATACGATCAATGTTACGGCACCATCAACCAATGTCTGGGATGGCTCCTTTAATTCTTACTGGCACAATGACAATAACTGGTCGCTGAATCATATTCCGACGGCTGATGAGCCTGTAGAAATTCCCAATGTTGGATATCAGCCTGTCCGTCATTGATTTTTATGATGAAGCCTGCTTGACCTTACCCTTGGAAGCGGAGCCACATTAAATATTTATGACCAGACACTTACAGTTAATGGAGTAATTTAACATTAACGGAACATCGGAACACTGCAGGATAATGCTAATATCAATCATGGGTAATGTTGTATGGAATTCAGGTTCACAATGGAACGGAACAGCATATAGTGCATTTATTAATGTTTACGGGAACTGGAACTATCGAAAGCGGTTCCAATGTCAACCCTGCACAGGGATTTGTTGATTTTGAAGGAACCACCGACTGCTGGATCACGATGCTACAGCAGCAACAGCAGCTTCTATATGCTCAGGGTTTATAAATCGGGAGGGGCTGCCGCAAAATTCAGTAATCTCTGTTCGCAAAATGATCTGGTGATAAATGGTTTGACCTTTATCAATTCAGGAGCGATTCTCCAGAGTTTTTCAAGTTACAACATTGTTATGAAAGGGAATTTCAATTATTATGGGACATTTGATTTTACCCAGCTTAGCAATACCGGCTCTTGTATTTTCGACGGTACATCCCAAACCATCAACAACTACAGTTCCGGTTCGGGTATCTTCAATAATGTTGTTTTCAGCTCATCTTCAAGTACAAGCGTCGCAAACGGGAACCTGACGGTTAACGGTAACCTTACTATTGATCAGGGTAATTTCAATTCCGGGTCCGTCAATATAACTCTGGGCGGAAACTGGGATAATACTGTTGGAGCATCGGGCTATACTCCCGGCACAGGAACAGTTACATTCCATAGTGCAGGTAGCGCACAGGATGTTAATGGGACCAATACTTTCAATAACATCATCCAGGACAATACCGGACAATATTTGCGTTTTAACCCTCTAGGAACACTACCATCCAAGGAAACCTTGAACTCCATTATTTATGCTGGGCTTATCAGACATATGAACATTAACGGCATTTTGAATATCGACTGATGCGGTTCAACGAAGTTTACATCGAACGGACCATCCGGCGATGTTACGACAGCCAGTCTCAACCAGGGCGGACACTTGTAAGCAATGGTGGCGGTAATGATAACGGTGAACGACCTTGTTGAAAACGGATTATATGGGTAAGTATTATGTAAATACTGCCACGGATTTATGAAATTGACAAATTCAGGCACGGCACTTGTGTTGACTTAAACGGCTGAATTATATATTACTGGGAGGCACTATGAATATTATCGGGTACCGTAGCGATGGCCATACGGTGGTAATGCTGTAATTGAAATGAGCAGGCGGTGTTCTTGATTTGAAAACCTGCGGAATCGGTATTAACTAACAATCTCTCATTTACTCTTACAGATAATATTACAGGAGGAACTATAGGACTGCTGGTGGTTTTTCACGGCAACAGGGCTGATTTTACACCAACTGCCGGAACCTTTGAATTCTATGGGCCTTCTGATGCCACAATTAGTCAATCGAATGGATGTACAGTTTATAATGTCAATATTAATAAATCAGCGAAAGATGGATCTATAAGCAAACCTAATTCTCAGGATCTGATGAAAGGAAAGATGAGACCTAGTTGAAGGTGGAAAAGCCAACTCTGTTTCTCTTGGTTCTAATTTTCCGATTACAAATGATCTTTCAATAAATGCCGGATCGTTTGTTACTTAATGGCTTTCATGCCAATCGTCAATTTATTGCAATGTTTATGGATCGCTTGTAATGACTAATGCTGCCGATAAATTATTTTCGGGAATTAGGTTCATTATGATAACCTCACATTTTTAATGGTTCGAGCAGTGTATCTTACGGCAGGTGAAATTTATCCTGCTTCATGGATTTGGTCTCAGGCAGGAGCAACCATTAACAGTACAATCGGAAATACGATTTATTTTACCGGTACTAATATAGCTGGTATTGAAGTGGATGGTCCGGGTTCAGTTTTTGGTAATGTTGACATAAATAAATCCGGATGGTCTATGTTTCTATTCGGTTATGACAAGTCCTGTAGAATTTTCAGGATATTTTAACATTCATGCGGGCAATTCCATTCAAATGCAAGGTTCATCCTGATTGTTCATGGAATTGTTACTGACATGCCACCACTGCAATCCACCTTGATTATGCTGACAAAGCGAACGCAATCAGCAAGATTACAAATGCCGGTAATGAATTATTAGACCACCTATGCCTGGGGCCAAAGGAGGTTCTCTTGTTATTGAAACTGATCTCACCATCAATGGCTTGTGGGACGTTTTGAGTGGTAATGTACTGCTGCATGGAGGACTGACCATTGCACCCACTGGTATACTGACGATAACACTCCGGTTCCTTCATTGCCGACAAGCCCTATTACGCTGCTGATGCATGGCAATACCTGAATGGAACAATCAATCTGTCTTCCGGGCTGTTTGAAATAAGTCATAACAGTATGCGATTTAGTGCTACTTCTGTAAACAACATTACCGGAGGTACTGTACGTTGCGGATTTACCTTCTATGCCACCGATGCGAATGTTTATAAGCCGACAGGAGGTGTAACTGAATTTACAGGAAGTGATCCAAACTGTTATATCCTTTGCAGCAATGGCAACTGGTTTAACGATCTTACAATCAGCCGGGGAAGCATGATTGAACTCTGGTCGGATATCAGTGTTAAGAGACATGTCAATATTGTTTCTGGTCCGTTAAATACAATGAGTTCTTCTTCTGTGCAATACAATATGTATGTCGGCGGAAACTGGACCAATACAGGAGGAGCAACCGCTTTTAACGAAGGCACCGGAACTGTATTTTTCAATGGTGTTGGAGCAGTTCCATTCGGCAATCAGTATATAAACGGTAATGAAACCTTTTATAACCTTGAGAATGCTAAAAGCGGCGGTGGTAATT
>CAVPSZ010000012.1:0-28644 GCA_963708435.1 uncultured Bacteroidales bacterium | reverse complement strand
GGTGACCAAAAGCGAAGGCAACCATGTTTACACTGTAGATGATATCCCTGTATTAGACCTTACCGTAAAATATGGCGGACTGGAAAATGTGTCCCCGGACAATCCCGGTTTGCTGCTGGAGATTGCCGCGAATCTGCCGTTGCAGCTGCAACGGGAAAAAGGAGATCCGGTGATGCGGCCCGGACTGGTTGTTGATTGGAACGATCGTTCATTCTATTGTAGTGGAACGGTACCGCAGGGATCCAAAGTGCGCTTTTCATTACCTCCGGATTTTAATGTGATGGAAAAAGTAATCAAAGGATTAGAAGATCTCAAAACCAATGAAATGCCAGAAGCAGATGCCCTGATCATTTTCAGTTGCGCAGGAAGAATCCTGGCCTTTGGACCCATGATGAATATGGAGATCAAAGGGGTGAAGAAGATATGGAGCGTACCCATGGCCGGCATGTTCTCCAATGCTGAACTGGCACGCGCAACCGGTGGCAACCTGGAAATGCATAACCTCACCACCTGCTGTGTAGTATTAAAAGAACGATAAATGAATCCGCATATTCAAACTTTACTTGACTTTATCCAGCAATCAGAAACGCTGAGTTCCGAGGAAAAGAATGCCCTTCTCAATTCGCTGAAAGCCGCTGATAAGGAATTGGAAATAACTGCATTCAAGCTCGACCGTACTGAAAAAGTAAAGCGGACTACGGCCATTTTGCTGGAAGAAACCATCGAGGAACTGGAACAGAAAAGGAAGTCGGTGGAAGCACAGAATCGCGAACTCGAGATCGAATCGTCACTTGAGCGTGTGCGGACAGTTGCTATGAGCATGAATAAGCCGGAAGACATGGTTAATGTGTGTAATGTAATCTCTGGTCAACTGCTACTGCTCGGTGTGAAAAATATAAGAAATGTTCAAACCGCCATCATCCATGAACAAAAAGGCACTTACCTTAATTATCAATATTTTACTGCATATAATGAAGGAATTATAGAAGAAACAGATTACAATAAACATCCAAAAGTGCTCGCGATGGTAGAGGAAATGAAGAAGTCAGCTAATTCTTCATTCAATGGGAGTATGGAAGATCAAGAATTGAATGTGTTTCGTGAATGGCGGAAACAGAACAACCAGTTTCCCGATCCGTTGCTGGATGAATCCAATTCAATGCACTACTATTTTTTATCTATCGGAAAAGGAGGATTGGGATTAACGACTTACAAACCTTTGCCGGAAGAAGGGCTTGAAATATTCAAAAGGTTTCATAATGTCTTTACGCTGGCTTACCGCAGATTTACAGATATTGAACTTGCGCTTGCACAGGCCAGGGAAGCTCAGATCCAATTGGCATTGGAAAGAGTAAGGGCAAGGAGCCTTGCGATGCATCATACTTCCGAATTGCAGGAAGTGGTAAATATCGTTGCGCAGCAATTGCACAATATGAATATTGATATTAACGGAGGCGCATTCATCACATTTAATGATGAAGTTAATGATGAATTTACTCTTTGGGCGTCTGGAGGCGCTGCTGATTATGTGCAAAAGGTAACTGTTCCCTTCATGAACACTCCCATTTTTATTTTACTCAGGGATGCAATAAAAAGAAAAAATAACTTCTTTACCGAAGAACATAGCCAGGAAGAAAAGATCAGGCTGTTTGAGCATTTATTCAAATACCCTCCCTGGAATAGTCTTACGCAGCAAAGAAAACAGGAATTATTATCGAGAGAAGGAGGATACACGAGGTCCGTTGCTATATCACAATATACAAGTATAGCCATCACCAATCATAATGGAAAGGTTTTCACTAATGATGAAAATGAAGTGCTGAAGCGATTCGGGAATGTTTTTGAACAGTCCTATATCCGTTTTCTTGATCTTCAAAAAGCCGAAGCACAGGCACGGCAGGCTGAGCAGGATTTAATCGAAATTAAAGAGGCCCGGAAAAAGGCAGAGGAAACATTAACAGAGTTACAGGCCACGCAGGCCCAGCTTATCCAATCAGAAAAAATGGCCAGCCTTGGAGAACTCACCGCCGGCATTGCACACGAAATTCAAAACCCGCTGAACTTCGTCAATAACTTTAGTGAAGTAAGCAGTGAGTTGATCAGTGAAATGGTTGAAGAAGTAAACAAGGGAAATTATGAAGAAGTAAAAGCTATTGCTGATGATGTAAAACAAAATCTTGATAAAATAAACCATCATGGCAAACGAGCAGGTGATATCGTTAAGGGTATGCTCCAGCATAGCCGGACAAGCACCGGGCAAAAAGAACTAACCGACATCAATGCACTTGCCGATGAGTATCTTCGATTAGCTTATCATGGTTTAAGGGCCAAAGACAAATCCTTCAATGCTGATTTTAAATCTGAGTTAGACCCCGATCTCCCAAACATCATGATTATCCCGCAGGATATCGGACGTGTCTTGCTCAATCTAATCAACAATGCATTTTATGCGGTGGACGAAAAGAAAAAACAACAAGATGAAGGATATGAGCCAATAGTTTCAATAATTACAAGAAAAGTAAATGACAAGGTTGAAGTTATGGTTAAGGACAACGGCAATGGTATTCCACAGAAAATCTTAGACAAAATATTCCAGCCCTTCTTCACCACCAAACCCACCGGCCAGGGAACAGGGTTGGGATTGAGTTTGAGTTATGATATTGTAAAAACGCATGGTGGCGAGTTGAAGGTAGAGACGAAGGAAGGCGAAGGATCAGTATTTATTGTTCAAATTCCCGCTAAATTGCCTGTATAGGGTTTTAATATAAATTTTTAATATTCTGATGATGAAAGTAATCGCAATTGAAAAAGGAATTATTTCGCGAATATCAAGACATGTATTTTATTTTTTGATGCTCTGGCAGGTTATTACTCCCTGGGCATACGGGCAGCGAAATTACCTCTTCGAGAATATCGCAGCGGCTGAAGGTCTGTCGAACCTTGAAGTACACGGAGTCTATCAGGATAGAAACGGATTTCTCTGGATTTCGACAGCAAACGGGCTTAACAGGTATGACGGTGTAAATACGGTTGTATTTAAAAACGATCCGGGTGATTCAACATCACTACCCAATAATAATTGCTTTGCCATTACAGAAGATTCAGAAGGCTTTCTGTGGATTGGCGTATCAGGGAACGCCATTGCAAAATACAATCCTTTGAATGAAAATTTTTCGAAATATCCCATTGAGACGGAGAATATCAACATGACTTCTTCCTTTTATGCTGCTATCACTGACCAGCATGGAGATGTATGGTTTGGATCCTCCAATCACGGGATACAGAAATTTAACAGGCTGCAAAATAAATTTGAAAAGATAGACCTGGATTCAACAAATAGCAGTACCCAGTGGGGAGAGATACTTGGCCTCACGCAATTAAAGGATGGGAAAATCATAGCTGCCGATTATGGAAACGGTCTCAAATTTTATAATGAAAAGTCAAACACCTTTCAGCCTTTTTACCTGAACGGAAATTACTCCCCCGCTTCAATTATTGTAATGTATGAAGACCTGTCAGGAAATATTTGGTTTGGAGGTCTAAGTAAACTCATCAAATATTTTCCATCTGTTGATTCCATAGAAGATTACAATATTGCCGGTTTGTTTAAAACACCAACTACTTATGATAATACGCTGGGAATAGTGGAGGATGAAGAAGGGTATGTTTGGGCCGGAGTTTATTCGCAGGGACTTTACCGGATTGATCCGGAGAATAATAATATTCAGCGATTTGACTATGCAGGTGATTATGGTGAGCTTCCTGCAAGTCCAATCATTCAGCAAATCTTTAAGGATAAATACAACGTAATATGGATTGGCACTTTGAGGCGGGGTTTGTTCAAATTTGATCCGCTTAGAGAACCATTTACCTTCTCAAAAATTAAGTCTGACAGGTTAATAAATTCTGAAGTAAACCGGGTAAATGTAATTGCCGGATCGACTCATGCAAAAAAAATTGTAGTGGGTACTTCCAATGATGGCATGTTTGAATATGATCTTGAAAGTAAAAAGTCTACCCCGCTGAACATCAGATTTGACTCATCGACTATACCGGACGGGAGAATAAACATTAAGTGCCTGGCAGTTGATCATGAAGGAAACAAATGGTTTACCTATAACAACTATGGCCTGCACAAAATTGATAAGAACAATATTTTAAGTGCTTTTAACTCACCTTTTTTTAAAGCGACCACCACATACGTTGCCAATACCTTGAAAATTGATTATTCAGGAAATATCTGGATTGCCTCAAGGTATGGTTTTGAAAAATTCGATCCGGCAAAAAAGCAGTTTACAGTGCTGCCGACACTGATGAACAAGCAGATGAGTAAAAATTTGAAGGAACAAATAGATCAAATCCCTCAAACACGCGAACCCATCGCTTCAATCCTAAAGGCAGGGGAAGCAACAAGCCTGGAGAAAAAGTTTTCACTAAGTCACGATCAGAAAGTGCTAATAATTAGCCTGGGTGAAGGCCAGCTGAGTGGCCAGGGTATTGATGACCTTTCAGATAGGGGCTCTCTTATGACAGGAGATGGAAAACTTATCTGGTCGATGAATGATTTATCCAAAACATTTAATGACGGTGGCGGATTTAAAAACCGGATTGTTGTGAAATGTTTGGATTTGACAAAAGGGGATTATAAGATCACGTATGTTACCGATGTTGGGCACTCCTATGGAAAATGGAATGTTGCTCCCCCACCCGACTCTTTATGGTATGGAATACAGGTTTTAGGTATTAATGATTCAGAATTTGCAAATATCAAGGAACTGAATGAAAAGGAAATTAATTCCGATAAGTTCATGCCTATGGAAATTGGCACCAGCATTGAATTCAGTAAACAAACTCGCAATATCGTTTGGCTGGGTACCGCGATGAGCAGCTTTTTTAAATATGATTTAACTACCGGGAATTTTAAGCAATATAATCTGGATACAAATAATAAGTTTTCTCCCAATAATACCATTGCCTGCATGATGGAAGATACGGAGGGCGTTGTCTGGATTGCAACCCTCGGTAGTTTATTGCGCTTTGATCCTTCAACTGAAAAAGTCGAAAAAATTGATCAGCGAGACGGGCTTACTTCGAAACAGGTAAATTCCATTATTGAAGATATTCAGGGAAATCTTTGGGTCAATACCTCAGGTGGTTTGGCTAAATTAAATAAAAATGCGCCAAAGGATAAGTGGAATTTTATCGGTTTTGATGCAAAGGATGGCCTGCAGGGATCAAATTTAAGTTCAGCGAGCTGGACTGGTGGTGATGGTATCATCGTTGTGGGAGGCAGCGATGGGATCACTGCGTTTTATCCCGGGAAAATAAATGAGGTAAAGCCCGAAATTGTCCTGATGGATATTAAGGTTTCGGATGTGTCGTTGAAATCAGATTCGGCAGTTGTGAAACTGGAAAAAAGCATCATGGAAACCGAGGAAATCCGTCTTTCTTATTTCGAAAACAACTTATCATTTGAGTTTGCTTCCATTCACTTCTCCAGACCTGAAAAAAACAAACTTATGTATAAGCTGGAAGGTTTTAATGATCGCTGGATAGCTGCGGACAGAAATTTCGTGACTTTCACAAACCTGGCTCCCGGGGAATATACTTTCAGTGTTAAAGGTTCGAGTGGTGACGGGATATGGAACGATGCGGGAAAAAACATCCGGATTATCATTTCACCACCCTTGTGGAAAACATGGTGGGCCTATGGCTTTTACATCTTTCTCTTTGCCGGCGGTATATTCGGTATAGATCGTTTTATGCGAAACCGTTTGATCCTAAAAGAAAGAGAACGCAGCCGGGCCTTCAAACTGGAGCAGGCAAAAAAAATTGAAAAAGCATATAACGAGCTCAAATCGACTCAATCCCAGCTCATCCAATCTGAGAAGATGGCTTCACTGGGAGAACTGACTGCCGGCATTGCCCACGAGATTCAAAACCCACTGAATTTCGTGAATAATTTTTCGGAAGTAAACAGGGAATTATTGATAGAGTTAAAAGATGAAATTAACAAAGGAAATTTTGAGGAAGTAAATGCAATTGCAAATGATTTAATTAGCAATGAAGATAAGATAATTCACCATGGCAAACGTGCTGATGCAATTGTGAAAGGAATGCTGCAACATTCAAGGACCAGCTCTGGTCAAAAAGAACCGACCGATATCAATGCCCTGGCTGATGAGTATTTACGGCTGGCTTATCATGGACTACGGGCAAAGGACAAGTCTTTTAATGCAACCATGAAAACTGATTTTGATGAAAGTATAGGAGAAATAAATATCATTCCACAGGATATTGGAAGAGTCATTTTAAATTTGATAACGAATGCGTTTTATGCTGTGAATGAAAAAAAGAGGCAACAACCTGAAGGTTATGAGCCAGCAGTTTCTGTTGCCACTAAAATTTCCAATTCCGGTGTGGCAAGGGGTGTGTTGATTTCTGTAAAAGACAATGGTAACGGAATCCCTGAAAATATTAAAGATAAAATCTTTCAACCCTTCTTTACTACCAAACCCACCGGGCAGGGAACCGGATTGGGATTATCCTTGAGTTACGACATCATAAAGGCGCATGGCGGGGAGATTAATTTAACAAGCAATCATGAGGGTACTATTTTTAACATTTTACTTAACATTCAAAATGAGCAATAGATTACTATTATCGCTGGTATTGGCGCTGAGCATTTATTTTACAGGAACGTTGTCAGCCCAGCAAACTGATAACCTCCGTTTTGAGCGGTTTACCATTGAAAACGGATTGGCCTCCAGCTGGGTAATTGGCATTACTCAGGATATGCATGGTTATATCTGGGTCGGAACTGCTGCCGGTTTAAGCCGCTATGATGGATATGACTTTATTACCTTCAGGAACATTCCCGGCAACCCACGTTCACTGGCAAACAATCGAGTAAATATTGTTTTTGCAGACAAATCAGGAAATATCTGGGTAGGTACACAAAATGGATTAAGCCGGTATAATCAGCTAAATGAAGAGTTCGAGAATTTTTATCATATTCCCGGCAATCCCAAATCTCTTCCCGGTAATGTGGTCAGTGAAATTCATGAGTCTGCTTCCGGCCAGCTTTGGATTGGAACCGACAATGGATTGGCGGAATTTGACCGCGAGGCCGGGTCCTTTGTAAGCCAGTGGCCGTCAAATGATGGAGCTAAAAACTTAATTGGAGCAACCATCAGTTCAATTTCCGAGGATCGGAATGGTACATTATGGATTGGTTCAAATAACAAAGGACTGATCACATTCGATACCGGTAAAAAAACCTTCCGGTTCATGAATGAGCAAAATCTTCCGGGTTTAGTGTTTCCGTCCTCAAATGTTTCAAAAGTTAAGGTAATATCTACTAGGAGAAATCTGGATCGGGTTTTTGCCCGAACATGGTCTTATGTGTTTCAATCCTGAAACAAATACTTCCATCCTTTACCGTTATCACGAAAAGGATCAGCCTGATTTCTGGAATATTATTTCGGATATTATTGAAACGTCAGACCATTCGATCTGGGTTACGACTTATAATGGCAGTGATCATAGCGGTCTTCACAGGTTTGATGAAAAAACCGGACTTTTTTCACGGTATACTTATCAGCCCAATAATTTAACAAGCTTAACATGGGCATACTGCGAAACGGTCTTTGAAGACAAAGACAATAACTTATGGGTAGGAACATCACGCGGATTGAATAAAGCTGACCTCAACCGCTGGCAAATGGGAATGATGAACATTAACCCTGAAAATCCTTTTGATTTTGCAAATAATTTTTACGCCATCGAAGAAGTCGAAAAAGATGTTTTCTGGTTGGGTCTTGATGGAGATGGATTTATTGAATGGGACAGGAAATCAAATAAAAAGAAGCAATTTGGCATTGATGATCCGCGATCAGGAGATGGCAGAATTTTTACCATTCGCAAAGATCATGATGGGAAAATCTGGTTTGGATACAAAGGACAGGGATGTGCCCGGTACAACCCTGAAACAGGTCATCTTGAAAAATTCATACATGAAGCCGGAAATCCTGAAAGTCTTAATTGGCAATGTGGTGTCCGACATTCTGATCGACCGGCAGAATAATGTCTGGATTGCAACTTCAAATGGGCTGAGCAGGTTCAACCGTGATCAGGGCAATTTTACCAACTGGCAAAAAGAGGTTAATGCAAGCGGAATGAGCGGTAACTCATTATTTTCACTATTTGAAGATAGCCGGGGATTTATATGGATTGGAACCAAAGACAATCAATATGATCCAAATGCCACCTTCCCGTCAGGATTGATGAAATTTGACCCAAAAACCAACCAATTCAAATCATACCGGTACGACCCGAATGATCCCGGCAGTTTAAGCAGTGACGCCGTTTTCTGCGTTAATGAAGATCTTAATGGCAACATTTGGGTCGGGACCAACAACGGATTGAACAAACTTGATGTAAATGAAGAAAAATTTGAAATCTTTCATGATGCAGACGGTTTGCCCGATCCTAATATCGTGGGAATTTTAGTTGACCATGATGGGATACTTTGGCTGAGCACTTTAAAGGGCATTTCACGATTTGATCCGGCAACGAAAAGCTTTCGAAATTTTACGATGGAAGATGGCATGCAGGCTTACCGTTTTAATGATAATTCACGGCTAAAGACCAGCAGCGGAGAATTGATTTTCGGAGGAGTTGCCGGAGCTAATTTCTTTAATCCGTCAGAAATTTCCAGTGAGAAAATCATCCCAAAGGTTTTTATTACCCGGTTTTTAAAGCAAAATGTTCAGCAGAGGTTTGACAAGCCATTGGACGAGATAGAAAAGATCAGCCTGCCATGGAATGACAATTCGATAGGCTTCGAATTTGTCGCCATCAACTTCCGCTCCTCCCAACAAACCCGATATGAATATAAGCTGGAAGGACTTGAAAAGGATTGGGTTCAGGCGGGTACCAGGCGTTATGTAAATTATACCCATTTACCGTCAGGCAACTATACATTCAGGGTCAGGGCTATGAATGCCGAGGGTGTTTATTCGGAAAAGGACGCAGTGATAGCGATTAAAATAATTCCACCCTTTTGGCGAACCTGGTGGGCTTACATCATCTATGGTCTCCTGTTTTTGGGTATTGCCTTTTCTTTGGATCGCTATCAAAGGCAGCGTTTATTCAGAAAGGAAAAAGAAAAGATGAGGGATCGGGAAATTAGCACAGGCCAAAGAAATAGAAAAAGCTTATACCGAACTGAAAGCGACCCAAGCCCAGCTTATCCAGATTGAAAAAATGGCTTCTCTGGGTGAACTTACCGCAGGCATTGCCCATGAAATTCAAAATCCATTGAACTTTGTAAATAACTTTTCGGAAGTCAATACGGAGCTGATAGATGAGATGCAGCAGGAAATGGATAAAGGGAACCTGGATGATGCCAAAGCGATTGCAAACGACATTCGGGAAAACGAGCTAAAAATCAACCATCATGGCAAACGCGCTGATGCCATTGTGAAAGGTATGCTGCAGCACAGCCGGACAAGCACCGGTCAAAAAGAACCCACTGACATCAATGCGCTCGCCGATGAATATCTGCGGTTGGCATATCATGGTCTTAGGGCCAAGGACAAATCTTCAATGCCACCATGAAAACGGATTTTGATGAAGGCATTCGGGAAAATCAATATTATTCCTCAGGACATGGGCAGGGTAATGCTCAATCTGATAACAAACGCATTTTATGCTTGTACTGAGCGAAACCGGATGATCAATACTGAAAAAAATAACCCTGCAAGTAAATTTCACTTTGAACAGAATTATGAACCAACTGTTACTATCATCACCAGAAAGCAAAACAATAAAGTAGAAATTAGAGTGAAAGACAACGGCAACGGGGTCCCTCAAAAATTGCTTGATAAGATCTTCCAGCCTTTCTTCACTACAAAACCAACCGGACAAGGAACCGGTTTGGGGCTTTCATTGGCGTATGATATTGTAAAGGCACATGGAGGGGAGTTGAAAGTGGAGACAAAAGAAGGGGAAGGAACGGAATTTATTATTCAGTTGCCATATTAAAAGTAAAAAATATTATGAACCAAAAGCAAATGATATTGAGGTCGATAGTTGTGGCACTGTTTTGCATCATTGCAAATCATTCAACCGCACAACAAAGTAATGTGGACTCCATTATTACCTTAATACAAAAAAGTAAAACGGAGAAAGGACTTGATACCCTGGCTTTTAATTCTGCAAGGGGACTAATCACGAATACTGTATTAACTGATATTCATATCAATCAGATTGAAAATGCAGCCGAAATTTTAAAAAATAGGACCGATGAGGATTTATGTTATGTAATAAAAGTTAGTATTCTTGGCAGTCTAACTACTTCAGATAAAAATAAGGCCATTGATTATGGAAGGTTGAACCTTGAAAAATTGGAAAAAAGTAAAACACCCCATTCCAAATTACTAAGAATTTCATTTTTAACAGAACTTAGACTACCCTATCGCAATTCGGGCAGATTGCCTGAAGGATTTCAATTTTATACAGAAACCCTCAACAGGTATAAAAAAAATACTGACAGTTCCTTTATTTCGACCTGCTATTATGTGCTAGGCGGTTTTTACCGTACAACCGGCTTGATGGATCTGGCAATTTATAATATGAAGAAATCTGTAAGCTACTTAGATACCAGTAAAACAGCAGAGAAATCCTTTTTTAACCTTCAAATAAATACAGGATGGAGAAGAAGGATAAATAACGCTTCTGTTGTTGGTGAATATTATCTTCAAAAGGGTGACCTGCAGGAATCGGTAAATTATACATATCCCTCATTTAAATCGGCAATGGATTATTACAACCAGTTCAAAGGAGATAAAAGAACTTTGAACATTCTGTTATTTCATGCCAGAACATTGGCAATGGCCAAAACTTTGCAAAACAAAACAGATAGTGTTGAATATTTCCTGAATATTTCAGATTCAGCAATGAGTTTTCCACCTAATTATACCGGGTTGGCATATATTTTACAATTACGATCCTTGTATAAAATGCAAATTGGGTCATTATCTGAAGCCGATTCTTTGCTGCAACAATGTTGGCAAATGATTGACACGCATAAAATCGGTGTGAATACTTTTGCCGGGATCGTTGCGCCGGATTATTATCTGGCGCTGGTTAGGATTAAGCAAGACAGGCACAACGATGCAATAGATTTATTGATAAAAGATATAGTTCGGGTAAATAATATTCGTTTAGATGTACTTCGTGATTATAAATTACTGGCAGAGTTATACGAGAAAACGGGTAATAAACTAAAAGCAAAAGATACATACAAGGCATTTATCAGCTTACAGGATAGTATACTGGCCGACCAAAACAAATACAGAACCATCAGTTTTGAAACCGAGCAACAGATGAATGAGAAAGAACTTTCAATTGCAAAACTGGAAAGCCAGAATAAAATATCCTCTCTTTCAAGAAATTTTTCGATTGGCATAGCTACTTTATTGTTGCTAATTGTTGCCGGAGTTTATAACCGATTTCGGACAAAAAAGAGAGCCAACCTTATATTGGAGGAAACACTTTCTAATCTCAAATCCACTCAAAGCCAACTCATCCAGAGCGAAAAGATGGCTTCTTTGGGTGAGCTCACCGCCGGCATTGCACATGAAATTCAAAACCCGCTGAACTTCGTCAATAATTTTTCGGAAGTAAATAAAGAATTGCTTGTTGAAATGAAAGATGAAATGAACAAAGGGAATTTGGCGGAAGCGATTGCTTTAGCAAATGATGTGATGGGCAATGAAGAAAAAATCAACCACCATGGTAAACGCGCCGATGCTATTGTAAAAGGTATGCTGCAGCACAGCCGCACCAGCACAGGTCAAAAAGAACCCACTGATATCAATGCACTCGCCGATGAATATCTTCGCCTGGCTTACCATGGATTGAGGGCGAAAGACAAAACTTTCAATGCAACAATGAAAACAGATTTCGATGGATCAATCGGGAAAATAAATGTCATTGCTCAGGATATGGGCAGGGTAATGCTGAATCTGATTACAAATGCATTTTATGCCTGCACGGATCGAAACAGGATGATCAATGCTGAAAAAATTGAACAGAAATACGAACCAACTGTTACTATCATCACCAGAAAGCAAAACGGTAAAGTTGAAATAAGTGTGAAGGACAACGGCAATGGTATCCCTCAAAAAGTGCTGGATAAGATCTTCCAGCCTTTTTTCACCACCAAGCCCGCCGGGCAGGGAACAGGTTTGGGTTTGTCATTGGCTTATGATATTATTAAGACACATGGTGGAGAGTTGACAGTTGAAACTAAAGAGGGCGAAGGGGCAATATTTATCATTCGTTTACCTGTATAATTATGCGAAAGTTGCGGATCATATTCCTTACGTTTATAATGGCTTGCGCATTTTCATCTCTGTCACTGGGCAGTGAAGTTGAGGTGGAAGGCAATTTATTCGATACGAGCCGTATCCTATTTGCTGAACGAAAAGGCGTATGAATTTTATATGCAAAGCATGAACGACAGCTGTCTGGCGAATTCTTCCCTTGCGTTGCAATTATCTGATAACCTGATTACTTCCATTAATGGAAGTAAGAACTTAAAATACCTGAACCGCTGTAAGATTCTAAAAGCCATTTCGTTGAAAAATATTGCAAGGAGCATAAGGTATACTGACACCGAGCGTGCATTGGATACCCTTCAAACAGCTTTGCTTTTAGTACAGGAATCAGGTGATAAAAATGAAGAGGCCGCCGTTTATTCGCTCATGGGATTGATTCATGAGGAGGCATATCAGCCAGAAATTGCAATGGACTTTTATAGCAAAAGCTTAGGGCTTTATATTGACTCGGGAAATAAAAAGGGCCAGGCAAACCAATTACTGAATATAGGTATTAATATGAGGTATCGGGGAAACTTTGGCGATGCAATGGAAAAAATCGTGGAATCATTGGAAATCAGCCGGCAAATTAGCGACAGTGCAACCATGGTTGAAGCGCTCCTGGCAATGGGTTTTGTTTATCTGTTTGTTGAAAAATATGATGATGCGGTTAAAGGCTCAGCAGGAGGCCCTGCATATTTATGAGCATATGAATGATTCCTCAGGTATTGCCAGGATTTACAACGATATGGGGGTAACCAATATGAGCGCCGGCAAACTGGAAGTAGCACTTGAACAACACAAGTCCGCGCTGAAAATCAGATTAAAAGGCACCGAATATTATTATACCTCTGCCTCTTATTCATACATAGCCAGCATCTATGAAGACCTGAATATGTTCTCCGAAGCGATCACCAATTATAAGGCGGCTTTGCATTATAATGTGCTCGATGGTTCTCAAAAAAGCATCATCCATACTTATCTTGATCTGGGATCAGCCTACATGAAAAATTCCGAGCCTGATAAAGCAATGGAACAATTTTTAATTGCATATGAGTCGAGTCAGACTGAAAACTTCCCCACCACTGAAGTTCAGGCTGCCATGAACATCGCTAAAATTTACCTTGGAAAGAACCAACACAGGGAAGCCCTGGCCTGGTTGAAAAAAGCCGAAAGAAATGCACCAAGACCTTTGCCTGTTTTTTTAAAGGATCTTTATCTCAATATTGCAAATACTTACTCAAAACTTGGAGATCATAAAAACGCTTTTCTCAGCCTTCAAAAGCATATCATTGTGAAAGATTCGGTTCTTGCTATCGAAAACATAGAAAAGATAACAGCCCTATCGAACAAGCTGGACTTTGAAAATAAACTGGCATTGCAGAATGAGAATCATGAAAAAATGCTTGCCCTCAGCCAGGCACAGATGAAGCGTCAGAAAATCACCAGGAATTTCAGTCTGTTCGGGATGTTTGTCGCATTTGTTCTTGTAGGGATTGTATTCGTGCGATTTATTGAAAAGAAAAAACTGAGCAACCGGCTTAATAAAACCCTGGCTGATCTCAAATCCACCCAATCGCAACTCATTCACGCTGAAAAAATGGCATCTCTCGGTGAGCTCACTGCCGGCATTGCACATGAAATACAAAATCCGCTGAACTTCGTTAACAACTTCAGCGAGGTCAGCAATGAACTGATGGTGGAGATGAAGGAAGAATTGGTCGCAGGAAATCAGGAAGCAGCAATGGAAATTGCAGAGGATATCATGAAAAACCTTGAAAAAATTAACCATCACGGCAAACGGGCTGATGCCATCGTGAAAGGCATGCTGCAGCATAGCCGGGCCAGCACCGGGCAAAAGGAGCCGACAGATATCAATGCTTTGGCTGATGAATGCCTTCGACTGGCTTACCATGGTTTGAAGGCCAAGGATAAAACATTTAATGTAACCCTCACAACAGACTTTGATGGATCAATCGGAAAGATGAATATCATTCCGCAGGATATCGGCAGGGTATTGCTCAATCTTATGACCAATGCATTTTACGCTTGTAATGAAAAAAACCGATTGCTCAAAGCAGAAAAAAACAACCCGGAAAGTTCATCAGTCCATGAACAGAATTACCAGCCAACTGTTATAGTTAGCACGAAGAAATTGAACAACAAAGTTCAAATAGTTGTTAAGGATAACGGTAATGGTATACCGCAAACAGTTTTGGACAAAATCTTCCGGCCTTTTTTCACTACAAAACCATCAGGAGAGGGAACCGGTCTGGGGTTGAGTATGAGTTATGATATTGTTACCAAGGCTCATGGCGGTGAGTTAAAGGTTAACACGGTTGAAGGTGAATTCGCTGAATTCATTATTGTTCTAAAAGCTTAATTATAAATGTCAAGTATGAAAATATTGGTTGTCGACGACGAGAAAGATGTTCAGGTACTTTTTGAGCAGCGGTTTAGAAAGGAGATCCGGGAAAAGCGGTACGAATTCGTTTTCGCCTTTTCGGGTGAGGAGGCGCTGGATTATCTCAGTAAAAATATTCAGGAAGCCGTTTTAATATTGTCCGACATCAACATGCCCGGTATGAGCGGGCTTGAGTTACTGGGTAAGATAAAACAAAAATACCTGAAGCCACCTCCTGTTGTGATGATGATTACTGCTTACCGTGACGATGAGAATTTCAATATGGCCAAAAAATTGGGAGCCGATGATTTTCTTACCAAGCCGCTTGATTTTAACCTATTGAAAGAAAAATTAAACCACCGAACTTAATGGCAAAAATTTTAGTAGTGGATGATGAGACCGATCTGGAGGTCCTCATCAAACAGAAATTTCGCAGGCAGATAAGGGAAAACCTTTACCAGTTTGTATTTGCTGTGAATGGTCATGATGCACTTGATAAATTGCAGGACCATTCGGATATAGATCTGGTTTTAAGCGACATCAATATGCCAGGAATGGATGGACTGACGCTACTTGTCAAACTTAAAGAGCTAAGCCCGCTGATAAAAACCGTGATTATTTCGGCTTATGGCGATATGGATAACATCAGAACGGCCATGAACAGGGGTGCATTTGATTTTCTTACTAAACCTGTGAATTTTGAAGATCTTGAGCTGACAGTTGAAAAAACTTTGCAGCATGTTTACCAGCTGGCCGAAACATTAAAAGCGATCAAAGAAAACAATATACTCCGGATGTATGTGGATGAAACCGTTCTGAATTTTATGGGTTCACGCGAATTTGAATCTTCGCTGATGGTGAACGAGACAGTTGATGCTACGGTTGCTTTTATTGATATTTGTGGATTTACAGCCATCAGCGAAAATGAAAGTCCCGATACGGTTGTGAAGTTATTGAATAACTACTTTGATGTCATGGTAAAAGAGATCATCGCCCAGGATGGCTATATCGACAAGTTTATCGGTGACGCGATCATGGCAGTTTTCAGGGGGGAATACCATTTGGACCGGGCCATAGATGCATGCCTGAATGCCAGGAAAGAAATTGCAAAACTGCCTGCAATTTCTGATCATGTTTCATACAAACCCAATATTTCAATTGGTATCAACAGCGGTGAACTGGTTTCGGGAAATATTGGCTCGGTAAGTCTTCGCCGGTTGGATTATACGGTAATCGGGGACGTGGTGAATACCGCACAGCGATTGCAATCAGTAGCTAAACCCGGACAAATTGTAGTGGGTGATAATTCTTACCAAAAAATCAAAGAAAATTTCAGTTGTTTAAAGTTGGGAGAGGTTACTTTCAAAAATAAATCGAATCCTGTAGTAGTTTATGAAGTCGTTGAATAATGAAAACAATGATTAATTGCCTAAACAAAAACAACAGGTTCCGGTTCATGAACATAAAGTAGAATTCCTTTAACATTGGGGTAGGCCATTTCTTTCAATAAACTTACATAAAAGTTGACTTGTTCTTTATGCCGGTCATCCGGCTTTCCAGTTTTAAAATCAATAACTAAAGTTTCATTTTTATAAAATACAATTCGGTCAGGACGAAATATCTTACCGCTGGGAAGCAGGATTTCAGGTTCCGACATGATTGTAAGACCCGTTTCGAAATACCTCCTGACTTCAGACCTGGAAATAAAACTGCTCAAAACCTTCTGGATTTCTGTTTTTTCGAATAAACTGATGATACCTTCTGATTCACAACTATCCAGAAGGGCGATAATATCGCCTGGATTAGTTGTCCTCGATAAAATGGTGTGGATGATGGTACCCCAATCACGGTTCTTCTGTTCAATAATATCCCAGTTTTTTAAAGCCTGTAAACTCAACATCATGCGGTTACGCCATCGGCTGGAATGAAAATGAGTCAATTGGAAAGAAGCCAGGTGGCCTCTTTTTTTTCTTTCCGCAATGGTTTTGCTACCCCAGGTATAATTAGTCTTATCCTCTTTCCATAATCCCTTTTGGTCTAAGAAATCTTTGAAGAAACCGGAAACTGATTCAGCTGCATCTTTACTCCCGGCAGGCATTTCAGTATAGACGTAGAGACGATGGGTCGGTCGGGTCATTACTACATACAAAAGGTTGATCAAATCAAGCAACAGTTTGTCATTCTCCTCCATATACAGCTGGGAATAATTTGTTTTGAGCAGGGCTTGCGATTCATTCACAAGGGTAGTTTTTAATTCAGGGAGGTTCTTTTCATATAGTTCTATCCACATCTTGTTGCGTGGCTTAGTATGTTTTTCATTAGCAAAAGGGTAAATAACAACAGGAAATTCAAGTCCTTTCGCTTTGTGAATAGTCATAACCTGAATAGCATCTGTACCTGCAGGTATAACAATGGATTGTTTATAACCTTTGTTTGACCACCATTCCAGGAAACTGTCAAGGTTTTCATTTTTTTCTTTCGAAAATTTAAAAACAGCATCCAGAAAAAACTGAATGTAAGGATCAGCCTTTAGATTCAAATTAAACACCCTCAACAGTTCTTCGGTTATTCCATAAAGTGTATCTCTGGAAAGCGTCAGGAAATCAAGCTTAAAGCCATTATCCCGCAGAGACTTGAAAAAATCAACCGGTTCGGAAGAAGCAATGTCTTTATTACGGAAAATCCCAAATTTCCTGAATTGATCATGAATTCCACCCTGCAATATCCCTTTTTGAACAAGATAACTGATTGCTTCTGCCTGTGCAATCAAATCAAAGCGATTAACAATCAATTTCATGATTGCTATCAATAGTCTTACTTCAATTGATCCGCTCATTTCTAAGGACTCGGATGAAATGATCGGAATTTGCCTGAGCAAAAGTTCACGTGAAAGGATATTTGCATTTTTATTGCTCCTGCAAAGTATGGCTATATCACTGAAATGAAATCCTTCATTTTTCAGATCCCTTATGAGACTTGTGACTTTTTCAAGGTTGAATTCACTGAATGACAGTTCATTGTTTTCTTTATCGTAAAATTCAATCTGAATCATTCCCCCGCTTTTTTCAGGATTCATTTCCTGAACAACATCATCATAGATAACCTTAAAATTTCCAGGGAGTTTGGCAGAAATGAATTTAAAAAAGTCATTATTGAATTCGATAATTTCTTTTGCGGAGCGATAATTATTTCTGAGCTCCCTGCCCTTATAATTTCTCTCAAGGATATTTTGCCGTTCAGTCATGACAGGATCATCCGGACATTTATAAATTTTGGGAAGCATGACAAATTGCTCGACCTCTCCCTCTCTCCATCTGTATATCGCTTGCTTACCATCCCCTACTACCATATTAAACCCGTTCGTAGCCAGCGAATTTTCGATCAGCGGCAAAAGATTTCGCCACTGCATGACTGAAGTATCCTGAAACTCATCAATAAGATAATGCCTGTATTTTTCACCTATTCTTTCATAAATAAACGGGATCGGTTCCTTGAGTACAATCTCGGAAATGCGCTTATTAAACTCTGAAATCAGAATAATATCATTTTCTGATTTATATTCATTCATTATTCCCGATATTTCATTCAGTAAAGCAACAGGATATAAATTCTTAATAATTTCCTTCCAAAGGATGTACTGTGCCATGTAAGTGTTTACCAGTCCATCGATCTGATGATAATAGCCAATAAGATCTGCCTTGACCGTGTCGATCTCTTCTTTTTCGGCTTGGGTTGACTTTCCAGCGTACCATTTATCGTTATCTATGGTATTCTTTACATGCAAATTGGGTTCAGGTTTGTCGAACCTCCCCTTTTTAAGTTTTTCAAAATAGCCACCGATTCCGTTTTTTCCCTGGAAGAAAGCTTCGACCGGAATATCCCTTGATTTAATGATTCTGTCAGCTTCGTATGCAAGATCTGTAACTGACTTTTCAAAATCCCTTATAAATTTTTTAATTTTGACATTGATCCTTGAAAAGTCTTCAAGCGTGAGAGTTTTGATCTTTTGGATAAATTCATATCCATTCTCTTTTAATATATAGTTTGCAATATCCCGGATATCCTTTTCAATATTCCAGTTCTTTTCATCACCAGCTTTTGATAAGGTAAATCCAATCAGTATTTGTGTTAGTTGCTCTTCGGTCCCGACCCTGCTGATTAAGATGTCTACAACTTTTGAAAGAATATCCTCCTGATCTATTTCCACTTCAAACTTCAAGGGTAGGTGAAGATCAAAGGCGAAACTCCTGATGACCCGGTGCATGAAGCTGTCGATAGTACTGATTGCAAAATCGGAATAGTTATGTAAAATAAGTTTTAGGGTTTGTTCCGCATTACCTGCTATAGTGTCCAGACTCTTATGCGACCGGTCAGCCATTTCCTTCATGATGAGCCTGACCGCATTTGAATCAGAGTATTCCCGGTAGTTTGCAATTTCCATCAGGCTGCCGATAATTCTTTCTTTCATTTCGTTTGCAGCCTTATTGGTAAAAGTAATCGCCAGGATATGACGAAAATTATCAGGCTCAGGAAGTACCAAATTCAGATACTCGCTGACCAGGGTGAAGGTTTTGCCTGACCCGGCGGAAGATTTATAGACTGTAAAACTCATTACGGGTATTTGTGGTAAAAATACACAGGAAAAAGAATATGAAATAAAAAACCCCCCGAAGAGGCCGGGGGGAAAATGATCATGAAGAGGAATATATAGGGTATTGATAGCTCCTAAATCAACCTGAAGGTGAACCTCAGGTTATAGGGCTTATTGATCTGCACGGCACAGTCTTTCAGATGTAAATTATTGAGCTTTTCATGGACATAAAGTTCCAGTTGCGGGTCACTTCCAAATGAATTAATTATTTCTACATTACCAAAACTGTTAAATCGCATGGTTACAGCCACTACCCCTTCAATTTTTTGCTGTCTGGCAAATTCCGGATAGGTGATCTGTTTTTGAAGGCAATCATGTGAACGCTCAGGAAATCCTTGCGTAATCACAACTTCCTTTAGATTGATTACAATGGTATCCTCCTTGTAAGGAATAAAAACCCTTGGAGTACTGTTGAAAATTGCAGGTGAAAGCATAATAGGCCTCATGACCTGAAGCTCGTCAACCTGATTTACATAGTTACCTTCATCAGGCAGATTGAAGGTTGTGAAGGCGAGAACAGAGATTGGAGAATGCAATCCCGAATACGAGTGTTACTAGACTTAGAGTTTTCATGGTTTAAATTTATTTTTGTCATTACTATCATGTTTAAATCGGTATTCAGTCAGTTTCTACTATCGTGCCAAACTTTGCTTCGCGCTGAATAACAGGTTCTTATGATTGTATTTTGTCATAATTCACTACAAATATGTGTTCGCATAGCAATCTTTTTGTTCAGTTGCGCACAATGATGGAACCTGAATGTAGATTTTAATTGTATTTTTATCCGGTTTATTGGATGTATTAATTTATATGTTATGAAAAATTTTGTTGCTCTTATTATTGCTTACGCTATTGTAATATCACTTTTTTCGCAGGATGCTGAAAATAAGGATAAGGTTATTTACAAGCAGGTTAAGAATGGTTTTTACCAGGACTCCATTTTAAAAGGTATAGAAGAATTTAAGACAAAACCGACAGATGATCAGGCTCAGAACATAATTTCTGTGGACTTCTACAGGAAAAAATTATCCCACGATGCAATCAATAACTACAAACAATATTGGCACAATCCTCCTTTATCGCAGGGAAGAACCGGAACATGCTGGAGTTTTGCATCGGTTTCTTTTCTTGAATCGGAAGTTTACAGACTGACAGGACAGAAAATAAAGCTGTCTGAAATGTTTTTCGTCTACTGGGAATATGTGGAGCGGGCAAAATATTTTATTGAAAAAAGAGGGGATATATATTTTGCCGAAGGATCGGAAGCCAATGCAGTTATTAAAAACCTCCAGTTGTATGGAGCTGTTCCGGCTTCAGCATATTCTGGAAAACTTAAAGGACAAAAATTCCATGACCATGAAGCAATGGAAAAGGAACTGAGTTCTTACCTGAAGCTGGTGAAGGAGCAGAATGCATGGAATGAAGAAATCGTTGTTTCGACTGTGAAGAAATATCCTGAATCATTACATTGGTGAACCTCCACAATCAGTAAAAATAAAAGATACGGAGTACACGACAGCGGAGTATACTGAAAAAGTCTTGCAACTCAAACCCATGGATTACTTCAGCTTTATGTCGACCAAATCGCAAACATACAACCAGAAAGGCGAGTTAAAGGAACCGGACAACTGGTGGCACTGTAAAAATTACTATAACATCCACCTTGAAGATTTTCTTTCGACACTGATATCTTCTCTCGGCGCCGGCCATACGGTAAGCATCTGTGGTGATGTAAGTGAACCCGGCTATGATAGATTCGCCAAAGTTGGAATTATCCCAACCTTTGATATACCATCGGATTACATCGATGAGGATTCACGGGAATATCGCCTGAATAACCAAACCACTTACGATGATCATTGTATACACCTGGTTGGATTCCAGCAGGTGGATGGAAAATACTGGTTCATAATTAAAGATTCAGGAGCAGGTGGATTTGATGCTGAACCCAGAGGCTATAGATTTCTGAGCGAAGATTATGTAAAGCTCAAAATCATTGCCTTCCTTGTCCATAAAAATGCTGCGAAAGACATACTGGACAAAATAATCAAATAGCAGCTTTCTTCTTATTGACCCTGTAATTAGCAATAAATAATATTCCCGTTATCAGGAAGGGGCTAATTACGATTAACGAACCCCAATTTCCGGTGAAGCTATTAAAGTAAATCGTCCCTGCAATAAATGCGAGAATGAATATTGCACCACCGATAAGTTCCCATTTCCAGGCAATGATCAGAACAACTATACAAATTAGAGCAGGGATGTTGTGCATAAATAAACAAATCAATTGATTCTTTAAAGTTTTATCTTCACCAAAACAATCCAGTGAAAATATCATCATAAAAAGAATGGCAAGAATTCCTAGAATCCTTGGTGTCCAATAAAGCACTTTTTTAGCCATAGCCAATATTTATTTACTTTTTCATTTTAATGACATAAACAAACTAACCTTCAGGATTTTACGATAGGGTTAGTAGCAATTCATTATGATTTACCGCAGAATAAAAGGCACAGCCGTAGCAATAATACCTGTAAAAATTACCACCATGATGAAAAGGTTATACCTTACATTGTAGTTGCCCATCAACGATTCGTCATAATATTTATCCACGTTCTGGTCTTTGTACATTTTAATAAGGCCATTCAATAGCTTTTCGCGGGTTTGCTTTCCTTTGCTCAAGCCGAATACCACTACAAGATTGACCAGGACGATAAGACAAACAAATGCAAACATGGCTATGAGTGTAGCATTGTCTGTTCGCGATTTTTCCGACATACCCGAGTTCACCGCAAGGGTGATCAGGTTAAGCAGAATTGCAGATAGAATAAAAATAATATCGGTGCGTGTATTCTGCTGCAGCTCCGATGTGATGTGCTTGTGAACATGTTCGATCATAATTTTTGTTTTTAAAATGTTAAAATCAAAGATACATATTTTATTGTCAATTTCTAATTTGATATCGCATTGTGTTTATTTTTTTGGACAATGAAACTCTGAATCAATAAGTATAATCAGGTTCATTCCTGGTTTTTCAAGCAACGTACCGAAATGCCTACAATATAGTCCCCTTGTATTCCCCTCGCAACTTTATCAGTATAGCAGTTCATAGCACGGAAAATATACTTTAATTCATTCGTTAATGAAGAAGTTCCATAAATTCCATCGACAGTTTGCTCAGAAAATCCATTATCAAACCAGTAACCGGCTCCCACGGCTCCGAATCCATAAAGATCAATCCCATTTCCATTTGCAAACCAGCCTGATGTTGATTTTAGATTCTTACCGGCATCAAATCCGCGATACGTATTAGAATTCCAAATTTGATGTCCTATGGTATATTGACTATCTGCAGCACCTTCGAGGATCTTCAACTCACCGTCGGTCGGAACATGCCAGCCTTCTGGGCAAATACCTTGTGCTCCTTCAGTTGTTAAATCATATTGCATCATTTCCTCCCAAAGATATAAACCTCCATCATGCGTACAATTATTCTGATTATTTGCATAACAATATTTTTCGATGATGCCATTATTCGTTTGACTTTGTGAGCCATAAATCATTGTCCCTGCGTCGAGATTCTCTTTCATCCAGCACTGACTGAATATCTGAACGGTATGGTAATACCTGTCTTCATAAAAGAGTGAATCCAAACCGGGACATGGAATATTCGTAGCAAATTGAAATTCGTAATTCTTATTTTCTGTTGGTGAATCTGTGATTCCAGTTTCTTCCGAGGCAGAGTGTCCAACAAACAGCAATTGATCCCCCGGATTAAAATCAAAGTAGTTTTTAAAATGAGCTGATTTAAATAAATCACTACCTCCATTTCCGGTATATTCTAAACGGCAGGATTGCCCGCTTCCTTCACCTGCTTGAAGCAGCTGTATCGTTTTTACTGACTTTCCGTCATTCACCGACAATAAATAAATGCTTTCATCACCGGGAAAAAATCTAAAGGTATTTATCCCGCTATTTAACTGGCCACAATAAATTGCTATTTGCTGACCGAGAAGATTACAGACTCTGATTTCTAAATGATCCTTTTCAGGAAGATAAATTGAAATCGATGTTTGATCAATAAAAGGATTCGGGTAATTCTGAGACACTGTAAAATTGCTACCTGAATTTGCAGGATTTGAAATACCTGTCAAGATTGTGTCAATGACGAGGGTAAAGTCAGGCGGGTAAAGGGTTGTATCGCAATTTTGAGTGAGGTTTTTAACCCAAACGCTTTCGAGATTGACAGGCTGGCCATTGTTATCTCCTGTAAAAGTCAGGGTTAAGGTTCCGGTTTGCGAAACCAATTTAAATGAGAAGGAAATAGCCATCATCATTAAAAATAAGAATTGATAGATTTTTGTTTTCATAAGATATCCTCCATTTTTTAAATTATTTAACAGATTAATTCATTATTTTTGTTTTAAATTCGATTTCTGATGTAAAATTAATTTGACAGGTCATCAATGATTTGAATTTCTCTTGTAAATCATTTGCAAAATACTTTACAAGGGTTTTTCTATCCTGTGCTTAAATACTTAAGGAACTTTGCAAAGCGAAAAAAATAATCATTTTGAATTGCTAAAGCAAAAGATTGTGATCACTATGCAACAGTCATATCCGGGCATTAATCCTTCCATCTCCGATTGGAAAGGACAGGAGATTACCGATTTCCAGGAAGAATTGCTTAACAAAGGTCAATGCCCATATCAGTGAAAAATGGTTTTATAATCACATTAAAACCAAAAATGAAACATTACCACGGATCGATGTTCTAAACCTGCTTAGCAAATATGCAGGATATGCCAATTGGGATGATTTTATTTTTAAAAACGGAGGGAAAGTTTTATCAGAAAAACCAAAAACGAAGGCAAATAAATATTTTGTATTAGTTCCGGCTTTGGTTGTTCTTATTATGGCTCTCCTGTTCACTGTCTTTAAAATAATAAATACAAAAACCTATAATTTCAGCTTCTATGATGCTAGCACAAAAGAGCCGATTAAAGGTCAGGTTGAAGTAAAGCTGCTGGTTGAAAACGAATCCCCTGTGACCCTATTTACTGATTCATCAGGAATCCTCAAACTGAAATCACAGGTAAAAAAATTGACAATGGTAGTTAGTGCACCCTATTACCTGACAGACACAATTATTCGCACCTTAAAATCATTTGAGAAGGAAAATATGATCAGCCTCATTCCGAATGACTATGCGATGATGATCCATTACTTTTCTGAAATGAACATTCAGGACTGGAATAAGAGAAGAGACAAACTTAATTCCATGATCGATGAGGCAGCGATTATATACCAGGTTATTAACGAGCAAAGGGATACAGGAATGGAACTATACAACAAAGAGGAATTCATTGATAAGCTTACAATGCCTTCAGGCAATCTCAGGCATATTGAGGTACTGGATACAAAATACAGAAATGAGAAAATCATCATGTTAAAATTCATGATTAATAAGAAATGACAAGGATTCTAAAGATACTGGTTTTGATCATCATAGGATTGATTTTAGGTGCACCTTCATGCAGTGATGAGCAGGAAAATTCCAACAGAGAAGAATCACTGATTGAAGCTTCTTTAGATAGCATCAGAGAAAAATTCACCTCCGAACACCTTAGCGATGCTGCACTTTTTGGTTTTGAAAAAGCCGCTGTGCTTAAACTTACTGATTTACAGGATTATTTAAGAATACTTACTGACTCATCATTAGATATTTCCTTTCGCCGTCAGGCCGGTGTAATGCTCGGTAAAATGTTTGTTACTGAAAGGATACTTGTAAGCTTAACTGACTCCCTACCTTTGAGCGTTTCTGATTTCATTTCACTTGGGTTGGAAAACAAACTTTCTCCTTCCTTATTTATTTTCGATTCCATTCAGGTTTATGAACCACTCCAAAGAATAAGTGTTTCCTCATGGGAAGGAAAACTTACCTTTATCCAACCGGCAGGTATGCCTGACACAAAACATCCAGTTTTGTTTTCAAAGAGAACCGTAGGTATTTCTTTGCGAAAAGAAATCAAAGCCTTCGGACCCGATACATTGCAGATTTGGGCCATGCGATTGGGAGAAATAAGGTAATCACTGATCATACTGAAATCCTAAAGGAGATTATTACCAGTACTATTTTTCAATTTGGCCGGACAAAGAATTACATTACTTTTGCTCCGCATTGGGCGAATTTTCTTAAGAAATTATTCTCTCAATTTACAAGCACTCATTAATAATGATCATACGTTTGAAGAGGTACTTATTCTTATTCATCACCAGTTTTACTTTACATTCCGGAGTTCTCGCCCAATTGGTCATAAATGAGGGCAGCAACAGGAATTATCTGGCTGCTCCAGATGAAGACGGTGAATATCCTGACTGGATTGAGTTGTTCAATGCAGGAACTGATACAATCAACCTCATGAATTACTCTCTTACGGATAATGAAAATAATCCGGGAAAATGGGTATTCCCTAACATTAAATTAGCTCCTGGTGAATTCAAGCTGGTCTTCTGCAGTGGTAAAGACCGTAAGCCCATTTCGGGATTTGTTACTGTCGTCAACACCGGTACATTTAATCCAGTCGCCGGATGGAATCTGCATGAATTGTCCACCCCATTCTATTGGGATGGAGAATCGAATCTCATGATCAATACTTGTTCGTACAGCAATACCGGATATACAACGAATTCGGTTTTCAATCAGACCAATACTTCCTATCGGTCAACTGTTTTTTCTTTTCAGGATGGAAGCCCGGCAGCCTGTCAAGCAGGTTATGGAACTCCGGTTTATCAGCGGCCCAATATCAAATTGAACGGGTTTCAGGTCGGAACCGGGTCTGTTCAGAACTCTCCCTATGATTATCCTGCCCCATACGGAAACTGGTATTGGGGTGCAAGAAATCAAATGCTTGTCCCGGCCACTGAGCTCACACAAGCCGGATTAACCGAAGGCGACATAACAAGCATTGCCTTCGATGTAGTATCGACCGATCCAAACACAATCTACGACTATATTGAAATTCACATTAAACTGGTTTCGATTGGCGAGGTTTCTTCGACATTCGAACCCGTAAATCCCTATAATTATCTGCATACCAATTTTAAAATATCCAGTGAGGGGGAAACCGTATTTCTTTATTCACCGACACAGGAACTGTTAAGCAGTCTTTTCATCAACTGCGTCAACCTTGATAACAGTGCAGGTAAATTTCCTGATGCGTCACCAAGTTCTTATTTATTCGATATTGCAACACCTTCAGTATCCAATAACAACTCCTCTGTTTATACCAGTTATCTTACTGCACCTGTTATTTCGGTTCCTTCAGGGTTTTATAATTCGCCTGTTGACATTAATATTGCCGATCCCAATTTAGGCCCTTCTTTTATTTACTACTCGGTTGATGGGAGTGATCCTACGACCGGTTCAACTTTGTATGAGGGGTATCCTGTAACGATCGGATCTTCAGAAGTTCTAAAAGTACGAGTTTTTGCAGATGACCGTCTGCCCAGTCCCATTGTTGTCAACACCTACTTTTTCGAGGTGGATCATTTCACTCCGGTACTTTCTGTGGTTACCGATGAAACCAACCTTTATGGCCCCTCTGGTATTTTTGATAACTGGTGGTACGATTGGGAGCGGTCGGCTTATGTAGAATACTTCGATTCGACAAAACAGCTTATTTTTTCGCAAAGCGCAGGTATCCAGATTGATGGTGGTGCAGGAGGCAGCAGGTCTCATCCGCAGCATTCTTTCAGGGTAAGCTGGATGACGCTGTCTTAGGAGCGGGACCTATGGAATACGCTTTGATCCCGAACAGGTCTGAAAGAACAAAATACGGTAAATTTTACCTACGTAATGGAAGCAATCAGTTTCTCTCTTTTCCCTTATAAAGATGCCTGCCAGGTGGAGGCTATGGCGGCTGAAACGCAATGCTATTATTAAGCCTGGCGGCCCGTTTCAGTTTATATCAATGGTTCATATTTCGGCCTTTATGAAACTGAGAGAGAAAATGGATGCCGAATATTTTAAACCTCTTAATGATCCGAGATCCCGATTCGCTCGACATTTTATCTCTTGGCTACTGGTATGGCGGAGTTTTAAGGGCTGTCGAAGGCTGCACCGATTCTTTTTATGCTTCTTACGATTCTTTTCTTCAACTAGATCCATCGGATACCTCCTATTGGTCGTCGGCGGACCAGTATTTCGACCTTGACTGGTATACGGATTATATTATCGGGGAAACATGGATTGGTGATCCCGACTGGCCCTGGAATAACATCAGAATTTACCGTTCCGATCAAACCAATTTCCGTTGGCGCTTCTGCCTCATCGATCTTGAACTGACTTTCTTCCGGTGGCTGGACAGACTGCAACATTGACCACATTGCCTATATACTGTCGCAAAGTCCCTCCATTCCTTATGTCAACATGTGGCTGAAAAGCATGCAAAATAAACGGTATAAAAACTACTTTATCAACCGTTCTGCCGATGTAATGAACACCGCTTACCGCCTGGACCGGCTATTGGCAATTGATAATAGCTTTTATGCACAAACCGTTACCGAAATGCCCAAAGAATATGCCCGCTGGGGAGATCCCAATGCTACTCCCGGCAGATGATGAACTTTCACAACAACCATCTGATTTTTCAAAGCCAGCTTTCGCAAAGAACCAAAACGTGAGAAACCACATCCAATCAAATTTTTCTTTACCCAACCAGGTCGAAGTCAGCCTGAATGTTTATCCGGCAGGGGCAGGGAAAATAAAGATCAGCGCTATCGCTCCTGAAGAGTATCCCTGGGAAGGTATTTATTTCAATGGGATTCCAATTCGGATCGAAGCTATTCCAAACGAAGGATTCCATTCATACAGTGGTATAAAATGATCTTATTAGCCGATTCACTCAATCCGGAATTTTATGGAATGTTAGGGACCGAACCTGTTGAACTGACACATTTTTTGCTGATGTCATTAGCGAAACATCTTCCTCTGATCAAAATCCCGTTGAAAAATTTCGGTGTATCCAATCCTGCGACCGACCAATTATATGTAAGACCGTTAAGTAAGGATTAAATTATCCGGTACAGCTATCAGATAATAGATTTGACAGGTAGGTGGCTATACAAAGGAACCTTTCATCAGAAGAAAATGAGACTATTGTTGATTTTGGGGCTTATCCATCATCAGTATACTTAATGCGGG
>CAVPSZ010000011.1:0-33671 GCA_963708435.1 uncultured Bacteroidales bacterium | reverse complement strand
AAATATAATTTGCAAATCAACTTACTGGCTTCGATGAAAGCATTAAAACATTGTTCCGGTATACCGTTAAGGCAGGAGAGCAGAGGAATTGATGTATTGTGAAATAGCCGAAGATGTCAGACTTTAGATTTTAGATATTAGAGGTTAGACGGTTCGGGGCATATTGCTTAAACTTTCTTACCTGTGAGCAGAATTGCTATGCCTGTTAATCAGCGAGTTCAGCTTTTTAAGTTTCCTGTTGAACTATGTTGGGTCAACATTCGGTTAATAACTTGGCTGGATTTAATAATTATCTTGATTGAAATTTTCATACATTTGCATAATCGAATGTCAAACAAAAAATAATAAATCTTATGAAAAAACTTTTACTTTTTATTTCTGCCATCTTATTGATGAGCAGTGTTTATAGCCAGGCTACATTTAATACCGGTGCAATTCAGGTAAATGTTAACGAATATGGAAGAATCCGGTTGTTTACGCCCGATAACGTAAGACATCTTCAGCGGGCATCGATCCTGGTTGGATCATCGCCTACAACTGTTTTTGATTATTATAATGATTCGGAAGAACTTGAGCCCACAGTTCTATTAGCGAATCCGGCAGAGAGCAATTTCGAGATTTATGGCGCTTACGACAATTCCTTTTCAGGCGAACCCCCTGCCGTTATTATCAGGTTGAATGCCTATGGCTGGACGAACGGTAGTTACACAATTGTAAAATTTAATGTTGAAAACGACGAAACCAGCACCATCACAGCCTTAATCGGTTTGGATATCATTCCGGAGCTCAACCAGGAATACGGTTTCGACACGGTAACCTATAACAGCACTGCCGGAGTCATCAGGTTTCACAGGGGAGGGCAGGAAAACATGGGGATTAAGCTCCTGTCGCATCCGCTGGCATCGCTTAAATCGTTTGAATATTATGAGGATTATACAATAGATGAAGATTACTGGACCTGGATGAATTATGGAATACTTGAACCGCAGTACGTCTCTACATCTGATCAGGGACCAGTAAGCATCACTTCTCAGGACGGTGTTTCGCTCAATCCGGGAGGTTCCTACGATATTTATTATGCCCTTGCGCTTGGCGCAAATGAAGCAGAAATGCTTGACAACATAGCCACTGCAGTTATTAAATACAATGAATTAATTACATCTGTTTATGATCACCCTGCAACACGCAATTCGTTAATATTAGAGCAGAACTATCCCAATCCCTTTAATACTTCCACTGAAATCGGTTACCAGATACACGAGGATGGTTTTGTAAGTTTAAAGGTTTACGACCCAACCGGCCGCGAGGTAGCTATCCTGGTGAACACCGAAAAAATTGCCGGAAAATACAGCGTTCAGTTAGATGCAAGTGAGTTTAATGATGGTTTGTATTTCTGTACGCTGAGGTTTAAAGATGAGATCAAGACGATGAAGATTTTCAAGGAAGATTAGTCTTTCGGAATTAAACCATATAAAAGAAGCTGTCTTAGAGACTGTTTAAATTTCGCAATAATGAATATTGCAGAAGGTTGAATTTGTAATAAATTTTTAGTGAAACTTGGTGTTTTAGTGCTTTTGTGGCAAAATTTTTCCGCCACTAAATCTCAAAGACACAAAAAACCACAAAAGATAAAACACTTAAAATCAAATGTTAATCTAAATTTTAAACAGTCTCTTAAATACTAACAATTGTTTCTCGCAAAACCCCTAGAAAATTTAGCAAAAAACGCAAAGAGTTTTTTAATCAAAACGTTTATCTTGTCGATCTCTGCATATACCTTCTTCGGCTTTGCGTGAAATAATAATTTTAAGACAACCTCTTTTTTTGCTTAGGTTTCCTATAACTTAATCCAGACGATTTGCATGGCATGTGGGCTTACACCGGTAAGCCAGTCCTCCTGTCCTGAGCCATCGAGGTTCGCACGGATGATTTTGCCATCGGGTTCGGAATTGGTCATTTTATATCCCCAGAAAAGCTTGCTGCGGGTGTAATCTATTGCCATACCCCAGGTTGCTTTTGATCCGAAATCACCAATTTTTACAAGATCGGTGCCATCAGTATTGCATATATAAACCCCGTTTTCGGTAACAGCCGAACCAGCATACTTCATACGCACAGAAATAAATTTTATTAGAAACAGTATCCACTTCAATGGCGGTTCCATCAATATCAGGAATAATGTGTTGTAATACCTGTTCCATCGAAATTTACTGAAAACAATCCACCAGAATAATCATACCGGTCATTTACAAAATAAATTTTGCCCGTGCTAAAATCATATTGCATATCAATGGGATATTCCGGAGCTGAGGTGGTACTCATCGGGATAAACTCCTCTGGGCTTGTACCATCAGGGTTTGAGCGGTAAATTCCTCCAGGTCTTCCCCAGTATAATTTATTATCCCAGCAAAAAATGGCTTCCGGAGAATCTACTATTTCCTGTCCGGGAACTGTTAACATCCAGAATCCTGACCGGATTTTTGCCTTCGGCTGAAAACTGTAAATATAGCCCAGGCTGTAATCGGTAATGAAAACTTTTTTGTTGAGCGTATCTGCAGCAATTCCATAGGGACGTGACAGTTCAACAAAATCAAAATCCTGGACCAAAGGAGCTTCATCGGCTAGGATTACCATGTGCCCTCCACCTCCATCTCCTAAGCATTACGGGTGGTAAAATACAAAACCTGCGAAAGCCCTGCCAGCGGATCTTTGATGTTTATGACCATTGTCTTTTCCAGAGAATTGTAGTAAACATCATTATATGCTTTACAAGTTAGCTTAACTGTATACAAACCGGGAGTTTCATATTGAGATAGTGGGATTTGCTTCTGCCGAAGTTTGCCATTACCGAAATCCCACAGGTATTCTGTTGCCATAATAGATTTATTGGTAAAATTAACCTCGCATGGCGCATATCCCTCGTTGGATCTGAATAGGAGAAATCAGCTACCGTGCTTGCGGGCGGGTTTCCAAGGTCTTTATCATTGCATCCTGCTGAATAAAGTAATGCCAACAGGATCATAGCTAAAAATTTAATGTTGTTTTTCATATTTTATCTGTTTTTCAAATCAAATTGAATAATATTAGCATGGTGGATTCTGGATCATTAATTTATTGGTTAGCATTTCTGACTTGGGAATCGGGAAAAGTATCTTGTATTCCTGTATCCCGATTACTTCAACCGCCCTTTTGGTTCTGACAAGATCATACCAGCGATGACCTTCAAAAGCCAGTTCGTGCCTGCGCTCGTTTTCAATGGCAAGCTTTAGTGAAGCATAATCACTGGCGGTTGTTGCCGCAAGTCCTGCACGACTCCTGATCAGGTCAATGTCTGCTTTGATAGCATTAATTGGTCCATTGGAATATGCCATTGCTTCCGCACGTATAAGGTACATTTCGGCAAGCCTTAAAACGATAACCCTATCAGTACCGGAAGTCAAATCGGAATATTTAATAACATAAGGTTTGTTTACTTCATCATAGGCTACCGAAGCATCAAGACGAACATCTCCTTCTTCAAAACTCTGAATGTAATCATCGCTTGGAGCAACCTCATATCTGCCATTAAGCTTAACGGTCATAAAATATTGAGCAAGCCGGTTACTGTTTTGAGCATCAAAAACGATCTCGAAAATCGGCTCAGTTAGCATTGGGGGCTTCTAAATTGAATAAATCACTGAAGGAGGTGCAAGGCTGAATTCAGGATTATTGATGATCACTGAAGCCTTTTCGATGGCCTTGTCAGCATACTGGGGATCGTTGGTCAGATGGAACTGTGCTAAATATACCCTTGCCAGCATAGCATCTGCGGCACAAGTATCAGCCCTGCCGGTGATTCCATTATCACGAAGTTTTTGCTCGTGCAGTAACAAGGTCGCTGATAATTTGGTTCATTACTTCATCCATTGTATTTCGTGATTGGTCAAGATTGCTGAGATCGCTTGTAGGGCTTATCTTTATTGGAATGCCACCGAAATACCATGCAAGGTTAAAATTAAAAAGCGCCCTCAGAAACAAAGCTTCACCCTCAAACTGATTTCGCTCCTCATCCGATACGTCAGCAATATCCGGGAG
This sequence comes from uncultured Bacteroidales bacterium, assembly GCA_963708435.1. Taxonomy (GTDB): domain Bacteria; phylum Bacteroidota; class Bacteroidia; order Bacteroidales; family JAADJA01; genus JAADJA01. The sequence goes on along the minus strand of CAVPSZ010000011.1, from coordinate 29,597 downwards.
GGCAGAAATAATGTTATTCACCCGGTTTATCCCGTCGAAATTTGCAATCCACATCCCATCAATGACATCATTATCGTAGGGGATATCGTTGTTACTGATTTCAGAATAATCCATGGTTGTTCCTGACCATACTAAATTATCGGCCGCCAGGTCCTGAACGATGATCTGGTTCCTTCCATAGGATCCGATATATTGCAAAGCACTGTAAGATCCTGTTAATGCATTTTGAATTCCGTTTTTATCCTTTAAGGCTTCTTCAACAGAAATGGCAGCTGTTGGCTCAACGTCGAGAATTTTGGAGCACGAACTTGCCAAAACTGTAATGATTGCGATGAATTTTATAATGTTTTTCATTGTTTTATCCTTTTAATGTTAAAATCCTAAGTTCAATCCAAGTAAGAATGTACGTGACTGGGGATAGGTGAAAAAGTCAGTACCCATAATGATATTGCTCGTTCCATAATAATTCACCTCCGGATCCATGCCTGTGTATTTGGTGAAGGTATAGAGGTTCTGGATGGTAGCATAAAACTTAATGGTTTTTAAATGTATTTTTTGCAACAATTCCTTTTTGAAATTATAGCTTAAGGTAACATTTTTAATTCTTAAAAAAGAACCATCTTCAATAAACCTGGTTGATAGATAAGAATCACCAACACGGGGATATTGGGTTATATCTCCAGGCTCCTTCCATCGGTTAACCATATTGGCGGTTTGGTTGTCCTCGCCGGTTCCCGATTCAAGATAGATGAGGGTAGCATTAAAAATATCATTTCCATAAACCCAATTAAGAAATACAGAAAGCTCAAAAGATTTATAGCTGAATGTGTTGGTCATGCCTCCGGTAAAATCAGGGTTGGGGTCACCAATTTTTTTCTGGTCATCATCTGTTATGTGTTCCGTCTCCGTCTATGTCTTCATAAACAAGGTTACCGGTTGATGGATCGACGCCGAGGCAATTAAAGCCATAGAATATACCGATGGGTTCACCAACTTCCACCATGTTTCCTCCACGTCCAATTCACCAAGCGGTTGATCTTCATAAAGGCTTGTTACTTTATTTCGGTTTGATGGCGTGATTGAATGATGTTGTCCACTTAAATGCACGATCAATATTTACCGTATTTAATACCAGTTCGAATCCTTTATTTTGGAGTGTGCCAATATTTGCAGTAACTGATGTGAATCCTGTGGACGGAGGAAGAGGTCTGTCGAGCAATAAATCTTCTGTTTTGTTATAATAATAATCAAACGCAAAAGAGATTTTATCCTTCAATAAGGACACATCGAAACCAATTCCGGTTTGGGTAGTTGTTTCCCATTTTAGATCGGGATTTGGTAATTGGGTAGGGGCAGTTCCGGGTTCCCACCGTAATTATATCCACCGCTGTAAAGCCCAAGCCATTGATAATCCCCGATCTCATCGTTTCCTGTCTGGCCATATATAGCCCTTAACTTAAGGTCGCTGATATAAGAAATTTGTTTCAGAAAATCCTCCTCTGAGATCCTCCATGCAACAGATGCAGATGGGAAAAAGCCATACTGGTTATTCTTCCGAATTTTGAAGAACCATCAGCCCTTGCAGTAAGGTAAAAAGGTATTTATACATGAAGTTATATTTAAACTGTCCGAAGAAATGAATTCAAGCCCCGGTCGGTTGCTGTAGCATCAGCATAGCGAATTGTTGCCGGCAGAAACAAGATATTGCAAGATTTTCATTGGGGAAGTTTACTCCTTCGATATAGGTAGTCCTGTCGGCATACTTTTCAAAACTATGCCCTACCATTCGCTTCAATATTGTGTTTTTCTGACAGAGTGGTCATGTATTGAAGGTAATTGTTTCCAACCATGTTGCTGACATAACTTGTTCCTTCGATTCCCAGCCGTTATATTTTGCTCCCTGCCTTGTTGTTGTAGGATCATAGCTGTGCTCCCGTAAATTGTAAATATCCACTCCCCATTTTGAATTGAATGTAAATCCATTAAGGAATTTATATTCCAGGTACAAATTGCCATTGGTTCTATTGGTATAAGCCTTATTGATGGCTTCTTTTGCAATTGCAACCGGATTGGCATAAAAATGATCCTCATTATAGGTTCCATCAGGATTGTATACAGGATAAATAGCCGGTATTGACATGGCATTCGGCAAGGCCCGTATAAGTGTTTGATCACCTTCTACACGTGCATTATTGGAGTAGGAGAATGAAACACCTCCGCCAATGGTCAGGTTCTTGTTCAATTTATGATCAACATTTAACCTTCCGCTGTAACGGTCGTAGGAAGTTCCCATTACAATCCCATCCTGGAAGTAATAATTGCCGGATAAAAAGAGCCGGGTTTTATCATTTCCGGTAGTTACCGAAAGCTCAGTATTTGATGTCGGAGCAACTACGAGTAATTTCATCCACCCAATCGGTATCAATACCCTGAACATTGGTTCCTTTATATTCGTTCCATTCCTGAGCATTCATCATTTCAATTTTTCTTTCGGGTGGAAACACCTGCCAGCCATAATTTGTGTTCAGGTCAACCCTTGTGGTGTTTAAACTACCTTTTTTAGTGGTAACAAGGATTACACCATTTGAAGCCCTTGCACCATAAATGGCAGTGGTGGAGGCATCTTTAAGAACTGTCATGGTTTCAATATCGTTGGGGTTAAGGTCCGAAAGGGCAGAAATCTCCTGTCCGCTCATACCCACCTGTCCATAAGAACCGGAGATCATCGGAACACCATCAACGATGATGAGGGGGCTATTACTGCGCATTAATTGAACTGCCTCCCCTTAGTTTTATGGAGGTCTGTCCGCCCGGTGTCCCGGAATTCATAAAAACGTTCAATCCGGCGACTTTTCCCTGCAAAACGCCGTCAATTGTGCGGATGGGCACATCCTTTATTTCATCTTCTTTTACCAGCCCGAATGAACCCGAAATCAATTTTTTGCTGGAAGTGTTATAGCCCATTACAACAATTTCGCCCAGATCAATCTTTTCATCCGCCATCTCAATGTTAATTACTTTACGGCCATTTACTGAAATTTCCTGGGTTTGCATCCCGATAAAGGAAAACACCAGTACACCATTTGATGGTACCAGTAAAGTATAACTTCCATTGATATTAGTGGTGGTTCCTGTGGTAGTTCCTTTCACAATAATGGTAACCCCGGGAATGGATTGTTTATCCGCCGCCCCGGTTACCTTTCCGCTGACTGGAATGTCCTGCGCTGTTAATGATCCTGTAAACATTGTCAGCACCATAAAAAAATAATAAGTTTTCTCATAATTATATATTTAGTAATTATTCATTTTTCTATGGGAGATATTGAAACCTGAACAGGAGTTATGTCCATCCTGATATTTGCAATGGTATAATGATCTTCACCATCGGGCTGATCAGTATAAAATCCCTTGCTTTTTGTTGTTTTACTCAAAGTTACCAGAAATCCATTTTCCTGATCGTAGAAACTCAGATTCTGAACTTTGTCAGCTCCTTTGTTATCCATAAGGTTCACCGTAAGCAAGTCACGGAATTCAGATGAATATCCTGATAAAATTCCTGCCTGTCCCGGATTTTCAATATTGTAGTATTCATTTCCAATGGTTGATTTTTTTCCTTCTGCCGGAATTATTGTTCCCGTTGCTAAATCATAGGAATCCCCATCCTCCAATCGGCTTACGATAAGATTTTCTATATTCGGAAGATTTTGGCTTTTTGAGTAAATTACCTCTGCTGTGTTTATTAATGTTACTCCTGAAGCACCAGCAACTTTTAAGTATTTTTTGTTTGCCATCGTAAATGAGTGCTGTATTTTCATCCACTCCAAAACCCATATTAAACCGGTTTTTTTCATTTATCAGTGCCACTATAAGCCGACCGATCCGTCCTCTTTGATCGAAGTGCTGATCGACGATTCCAAATGGAAAGAATCCCAAACCTTTGGTCATCAAAACTCCATCACCTTCAGGAAAGTCATCGCCCTGGTAATCCTCAATTACTCCATGAGTAAGTGCACCAAGGCTGTTGCCTCCGCCAATCATAGGCTTCGCTCATTATTGCTGCACCGGCACTTGACCCGGCAATAATTCCTCCGCATTATATACTTCCCAGACAGCTTCCAGAACAGGAGTTTTGGTGCCATCGGACAAAAACAATGTTTTTGTCGTCCGTGTTTGATCTCCACCGGTAAACCATACCGCCGAGCAATTTTTAACAATACCAGCCAATTGCAGGTCTTCACCATTTTTACTCCATGTCGCTTCATTTACATCGGTAGTGCTGTCATCATCAACCATGGCGATGGGAATAAGATGAATGTTTGCAGGATTTACGCCATAGGAAATCAATGTTTTTTGAAAACTCACAAACGATTGAACGGCAACACCGCTGGCTGAGGGTATAACAGCAAAGGATGCCTTTTCATTTCCTCCGGCAAGCCTGATCATCGCTTCGTAAACATTCTTTATTGTTGTCCTCAAGCCCACCTCCCACAATCACAAGGTTTCCTTTCGGGAAATTCTGAGCAGTAACCCAGTTACCAGCTAATCCGGAAAACAGGATCGAATAAATAATTGTTTTTAACCAAAGTCTGCTGCTCATATTAATGGATAATGAATTTACCTAATGCAGAATGACTCCCCTGATTTATCCTGGCATTGACAAAATAGATGCCTGTTTTTAAAGAAGAAATATTTATGCGGAACGCTTCGGTTTCCGATTTTCCAGAGTGTACCATCCGACCCGATGAATCGGTTAAGCGCCAGAAATAATTACTGTATTGCCAACTGATTTGAATTTCCTGTTGATTAAGATAATCAATCTTTAAAGGCTCGCGGTTATCGATCATTTCAGTGATACCTGCAGGTGAGGTATTCCCCATGATGTAAGGCGTAGTATAATCAATTAAAGATAATCTCATTTGCTCAAATCCAGCAACCATGCGAGGATTACCTGCGCCACCCGTGGAAGTTTGAGAGCTGAATCCACAAGCTGTTCCTGCATTCGAAAGGATCATCACCGGCGCGGTTCCGTATCCTGTGAGTGTCGTCATTTCATTAACAGGTGTAATTTTCATGTAATTGTGATTGGTAAGCCATATCCCATATTTTAAGCTATCCAGAACCATTGCATAGGGTACGGCTGTGGCTGTATTTTCGTAAATATCGCTGTTGAGATAGGTGTTCGGCATAACCACGGTATGCTGCAACAACGAGAGGCCTTCTTCAAATTCCAGTTCAGCATAATAGGAGGCTCCCTCAGTAAGGTAATTATCCAGGATGGTCTTTCCGGCAAGCCGTGCATCTTCGCCTGCAAAAGCGCTGATCATGCCATCCGTTTTTAACCGTTGCTGAAGTAAAATTCCATTGTTGGTTTCCAGAAAAGGTAAAAAGTTAGTTAGACTGTTTTTCAGTAACAGGATTTTAATTGCTGCAGTAATCTGATTGCTTAATTCCGTATCATTTCCTGATTGAAGGTCAGGTGTAAAAATATTCACCTCCGAAGCACCAAGTTCAAGGAGTTTAGTTTTATAGGAAGCTGCCAGTGTGTTGTCGCCGGTCAATAAAAGTATTTTATCCGATGCTATACCGGAAGTGTTAACAAGGTCATTGAGCATTGCCTGGTTATTGCTTAACAAATCGCTTCCACTGGCGAGAATTGTATAATTACCGGTTTCTTCAAATCCTGAAGAATTGATGGTTTGATCAAGTCCGTCAAAAACCGTTTCGCCGGTAGTAAAATTATATGTGCAACCCTGAAGCAACTGCAGAACATTTATGGTGTCGGCGAGCAGTTTGTTACCGTTTTGTGAATAGTTGCTCCCTGCCATATAAATATTTGCGCAACCTGTGCCATACACCGTTCCCAGTCCGTCGGCTTCGACGGTCATGCAGGTCATATCGTCCATACCAAGTCCGGTAATTGATATTCCCTGGTTCAGACTATAATTTGCCAGAAATCCGACCAGTCGGCCAAACCGGCCCCTTTCAGCAAAATGGGTATCGAAAATAAATCCGGGAACAAAGTCGAAAAAATCATCGGCAAGAGTTACATACTGGTTGTTTGGGTTTTCGATACATTCATAAGGATAAACCGTTCCGTTTTCTGAAGTAAAAATTACCGATGAAAGGATATGCATTCCTGCTGAGGTTCCGCCAATAGTTCCCCCTGGTTAAATACAAAATTCACCGCATCCTGCAGCTGGGTATTCTTATATAAGGTATAATAATCATATTGATCACCTCCCCTGAAAAAGATAACCTCGTACGAAACCAATGTATCATAAGTATTCTGGCTGTTTGCGCTATCGGCAGTGGCAATGGCGAATTCTTTGGCTCTTGAAGCTCCGCATTGATTTTTAAAATAAGTTGCAAGGCTGCCGGTCTCCATCCCGATGATGGCAACGGTTTTTCCTTCAGCAGCCCAGCGATATGCAGGTGTGCTCCAACTTGATTGTCCGTTTTTTTCTGAGCCGCCTCCAACGATGAGCAATTTGCCTTGTGCTTTAATCTGGATTAAGCCAGTAAAAATCAGGCAGAAAATAAAGAAAATTCTGATCATGGAATACCATTTTTAATGACAGCGAAAATAAAAAAACTTAAAAGAAAATATCAGGAATTTTTCACAACTTTGCTAACAAATCTTTCAGAGCATGATTACACTTTTTAAAAATACACAAATATTCACACCACAATTACTTGGTAAAAAGGATGTATTAACCGGAGGAAAAACGATACTTGCAATCAATGATCATATTGATCCGCCAAAAGGTGTAGAAGTTGAAATTATTGATTGTTCCGGGCTTTGGCTCATTCCCGGGCTGATTGATTCCCATGTTCATATTACTGGTGGTGGTGGTGAAGGCGGACCCTCTTCACGAATGCCTGAACTTCAGATAAACATGATGATTGAAGCAGGGGTCACCACAGTAATAGGCTGTTTAGGTACTGATGGTTTTACCCGGACTGTCGAAAGCGTTTTGATGAAAGTCAAAACCCTTCGATCGCAAGGGGTATCAGCATGGATGTACACCGGGGCTTACCAGGTTCCACCACCATCTATAACAGGAGACATTATGAAAGATATTGCTCTTTTTGATGAAATTATCGGAATTGGCGAAGTTGCTATTTCTGATCACCGTTCATCGGTCCCAACAATTTCAGAACTGGCTAAAATAGCTGCTCAGGCCAGGGTTGCAGGTATGATTGGCGGAAAAGCCGGTATTGTGAATATGCACATGGGTGATGCTGTTGATCCTTTCCGCCCGATTCATGAAGTTGTAGCCTCCAGCCAGCTGAACTACAAGCAATTTATTCCGACCCATTGCAACCGCAACAGTTATATTTTTGAAGATTCCCTGGAGTATGGTAAGAAAGGATATGTTGATATTACAACCAGTTCTTACCCATATTATCCTGATGAAGAAGTTAAACCGTCAATAGCTTTGAAACAACTACTGGCAGCCGGCGTGCCGCTCAGTCACATCACCTTTACTTCCGATGCGTGCGGGTCATTACCGGGTTTTGATCCTGAAACTGGTAAACTGATAAAGATAGAAATGGGTTTGCCATCTTCAAATCTACGGGAATTAAAAGATTGTGTCTTGTCGGAAGGGATTCCAATGGAACAGGCGCTTCAGGTTCTTACCTCCAATCCGGCTGATATCCTGAAACTTCCATCCAAAGGCAGAATTGTACCTGGCTTTGATGCAGATCTGGTTTTGCTTGATCCGGATTTCAATATTGTGAAGGTTATGGCAATGGGTAAAATAATGTGAGATTCATGATACGGACCTTATTGCTCATATTCATTGCTCTTTCTTTTGGCCTTCGCGCTCAGAAACTTTATACTCCTCTCGAATCGAACAATTTTGAGCGGGTAACTTCATACGATCAGTTAGTAAATTTTGTTGAGCAATTAGAACGGCAATCAGGATTAATTAAGACAGAATCGTTTGGACAATCGGTTGAGGGAAGGATACTATTTGTAATGAAATTCTCCAACACTGAATTCGGAAAGGATAAATCAAAAATAAAGGTTCTTCTGTTTGCCCAGCAGCATGGCAATGAGCAATCAGGTAAAGAGGGTGCGCTTATGCTTGCACAGAAACTGTCGGCACCCGAATACCACTATTTGTTTGAAAAAATCGACCTGGCCATTGTTCCGCAGGTTAATCCGGACGGCTCTGAAAAGAACATGCGTCGAAATGCAAACAACGTTGACCTGAACCGGAATCACCTGATCCTGACTGAACCTGAAACGCAAGCCTTACATAAGCTTTTTGATAATTACTTGTTTGAAGTTACCCTTGATGTTCATGAGTATTATCCTTACGATAGTCTATGGATGAAGTACGGTTATCGTAAAAACTCTGAAATTACTGTTGGTACCCTCACCAACATAAACGTATCCAATGAAGTCAGGGATTTTTCCCAGAATAAATACCTTCCCTTTATTTTGAATTATCTTAAAGACAGTAATTTCAGTTCTTTTGAATATTGTCCCGGTGGTCCACCGGCTGAGTATTATATCCGTCACAGCACCTTTGACATCAATGATGGCAGGCAAAGTATAGGTATTCAAAACACCTTCTCTTTTTATTCAGGAAGGCATGAATGGCGAAGATGGCTACATTAAAAATATCACGAGAAGATCCGAAGGCCAAATGACCGGTATGATGGGCTTGCTGGAGTTTGTGTACAATCATAAGAAAGAGATCAAAAATCTTGTAATTGCTGAACGAAAGAAGCTAACCGGATCCAAACGGGGTGAATCTTTAGCAATACAAATGGAACATGCACAAAATGGAAAGAAATTAATACTGCCGGTGTTTTCCTTGGATTCTCAATCGGATACGTTAATTGAGGTAAGCAATTACAAGCCGGTAGTAAAATCCTTATGCGATGTCGGCAAACCAGCCGGATATTTAATCCCGATAAGCCTGAAAGAATTGACGGATTGGATTGAGCGCCAGGGTTTGTATCATTTAATCTTAGAATCGGAGAAAAACTGATAGTTGAACAATACCAAATTACAAGGAATGATTCAATTGATTTTGAGGGCGATATTGTGGTGAATCCAATTTTGGAAAGGAGAGTGCATGAGAAATTAATACTTCCGCAAGATTATTGGTTTGTTCCGGTTAAGCAGATAAAAAGCAATATGATAGTTCAGGCTTTGGAGCCAAAATCGATGCTGGGTTTGGCTACCTATAAGCAATTTGAACATTTGCTCAAAGAAGGGGAGTCGTTTCCTGTGCTTCGGGTAGTAAATAAGTCTCACTAATTATGTGAAATTCTATTTTGTCCTATTGTGTCTATGTGGTTCAAACTCAACAATAATTTTGTTTGATTTTTAAAATAAAGAATAACAAAATGAAATCAATTTTCAGAATCTTAATTGGTGTATTGTTCCTTTTGATATCGTTTTCAATTTATGGTCAAACCCGTGATCAGCAAGTTGATGATATTAGGATCAGCGACTTTTCCCCAGTACTATCTTTCCTTTCTTCCGACTGGATGGAAGGCCGCGAATCAGAAACAAGAGGTGGTTTTATGGCTGCCGATTACATTGCATCGATGATGGAACTTTACCAGCTTGCACCTTATGGTGACATATTAACTAATTCAGAAAGCAATGCTGAGAAGCATGCCGGGAGCTACTTTCAGGATTTTGAAATCATAAAATACAAAACTGACAAGGTTTTGCTCTCATTAATTTCGAAAGAAGGTGATCAGCAGATTTTGCTTAATCTGATTCCGGGTGTTGATTTTGATTATGATCCTGTTCCTGCAGGAATGAATATTGAAGCGTCAATGGTATTTGCCGGTTACGGGATCGTTGCTACAGATACTGGTTATGACGAATATAAATCATTGGATGTAAAAGGTAAAATTGTAATCGTCCTGAAAGGATTTCCCGGACACAAGGATACATTTTCAGCAGGCTGGAAAAAGTTTGGAAATAAAGCGTCAGATTATAATAATATATACCAAAAGCTAAAGACCGCAGGAAAAAGAGGTGCTGTTGCTTTAATTGAAATTGCAGCATATGGAAGTTATAAACCCTATGCTCAAAATCCTGTAAACAGTTCAATTTTTCAATCGGCAATGGATTATCCCAAACGAACAGTGTCTGACTATATGGATGATTACTACTTTTTGCCTGGCGATACTTCAGCATTTAACATCCCGCTTTTCCGGATAAGTAAGGAAGCTACCGAATCCTTATTTAAGGATACTGGTATTGATTTAATGGAGGTTGAAAAAAATGCAGCAAAGGATCTTTTAGTTCCAAGCCAACAGCTGAAAAACAAGCGGGCCGGAATTTCTTTTTCCATTGAAGCCAAACCATATAAAATAAGGAATGTTCTTGGATTGATACCTGGCCTGGATACTACGAAATGTGTCATTATTGGAGCACATTATGATCATCTGGGTATGCGTGGAACCAGTATTTATAAAGGAGCTGATGATAATGCTTCCGGAGTTGCAGGTATGCTGGCATTGGCTAAATATTGGAAAGAAAGCAATACAGTACCGCCATGTAATCTGGTTTTTGCGTCCTGGACCGGAGAGGAGAAAGGCTTATTAGGAAGTACCTATTTTGTGCAGACAATGACGAAAAATCATCCCGATATTCTATTGTATATAAACCTAGATATGATTTCCCGGAGTGCTGAGGCCGATACGGCTTGCCTTGAACTGAGTATAGGCATGTTAAAGTCTGACGATAAACTGAGACAGATAGCGATCAACAACAATAAGCTATTAAATTCACCTTTCAAGCTCGACCTCTGGGAAGCTTCCCAGGATGGCGGAAGCGATTATGCTCCATTTGCGGCCCAAAAAATTCCGGTGATGACCTTCTTTTCTGGTTATCATGATGATTATCACACTCCGGCTGATTCTTATAACAGGGTTGATTTGAATAAAATGAAAGCGGTAGTTAAGCTTGTGAATTTGTGCCTCTATAGTTTTGTTCAGGATGAGACAAAATGAGTAATATTAAAATCTGCAATTTGAATAACTGCAGGAATGAACCTTATTTCGGGAAATATTCTTTAAATGTATTGTTCTCGTAAAAAACTACAATTTTTTCAATTTTTTCAGTTTTATCAGTTATTTCCTGTCGGATAACTTCTTTTACTTTTTCAGGGATAGATACAGAAGATACAATTGGCTCTGATTTTTCCGCCCTACTCGCTTTAACTTTAGAAATGGATGGTTCATCAATTACCTGGGCAAAAAGATCAGGCTGAACTGAGGCTTTCTTTATCGTTTCTTCTTTAAGCATAGTAGGAATTTCCTCCTTCGATTGGGGCAGGTTAATCATTTGTCCTTTTCCAAATAGTAACCAGTCCGCATCTATTTCAGGATAAGTTTTCAAAACTTTTAAAATAAAGTCAAGGCTGGGATTATTCCTTCCTGACAAAATGTGTGATACACCTGAACGTTGTACTGAAATTTGGTCAGCGAACTGAGAAGGGGAGAGGTTCTTCGTTTTCAGAATAAGTTGTATACGATTTATCATAAGAATTGCAATAGAAATTTAAGTTATTATACAGATTACAAATAACAATTGTTACAAACTAAAGCATAATTTCGAATTACAAATGTAAATACAATTGTAATTTATAGATAACAACTTTATGGATTACAAATGTATAATAATATTAATTAGTAAATAAAATATAATAATTTTTTCAAATCTTATTGAAAGCGCCATTATTATTATCTTTTAATTAGATGTATTGATATTTTCATCTCATCAGGTTTTAAATGTAAAATGCTGAATTAACACTTTAAATAAACTAATTATATAACTGGAATAGAACTTGTAAATACGATATTTTTAATCATTTTCTAACTTTTGGTCTTTCTTAACTTAGTGAACAGAATTTAAATGGATCAACAATGTTTTAATCTTGTGAATTGTTTTCCAAAAACATTATTAATCAGTTGATTATCTGTAATTGTTTACTTATGTACACAGGCGTATGTTTTCTTATAAGAATAAATAACATTTGTAAGATTTTACAAACATAACTTTTAAATAAGTTGTTTAAACTCTGTTAATTTTTGAAAATTGATAAGTTTATGAAGATTTGAATGGAAAATAAAAAAAGGAGCCGAATAGGCTCCTTGATTGTACTTAGTTGAATGTTTTCTATTTAGTCGAGTTTATGCACTACGAGTCCGCTTCTTAATTTAGGCTCAAACCATGTTGTTTTTGGGGGCATGATATTTCCGCTATCTGCAATATCGATCAATTGTTTCATAGAAACAGGATACAATGCAAAAGCGACTTTCATTTCACCGGAATCTACCCGTTTGCTTAGTTCTCCGAGTCCCCTTATTCCCCCGACAAAATCGATTCTCTGGGAAGTTCTGAGATCCTTTATCCCCAGTATCCCGTCGAGGACATATTTCGATAAGATCGTAACATCCAAAACACCAATAGGATCATTGTCGTCGTAAGTTCCTTTTTTAGCTTTAAGCGAGTACCAGGCTCCTTCGAGATACATGCTGAATTCGTGAAGCTTTCCGGTTTGAAAATTTCTTTACCTTTTTTGGTGACAGTGAATTCCTTTTTAAGTTTTTCAATAAATTCATCTGTTTTAAGACCGTTCAGATCTTTCACCACCCGGTTATAGTCGATGATTGTCAATTGATTATCCGGGAAATGAACAGCCAGGAAAAATTATATTCTTCCTTACCGGTATGCTTGGGGTTTTTGTCTCTTTTCTCCTTTCCAACCAGAGCCGCTGCAGCCGTCCGGTGATGGCCATCAGCAACATAAGTAAACGGGATCTGATCAAACAGTTCGATGATGCTCATGATGATCCCTTTGTCTTTGATCACCCAGAAATGATGCCCGATTCCATCGTCGGCTACAAAATCATATTCCGGCACATTGTTCAGGATAAAACGCTTGACAATTTCATCAATTTCTTTAACAGCCGGGTAGGAAAAAAATACCGGTTCCAGGTTGGCATTGTTGATCCTCACATGCTTCATCCTGTCTTCTTCCTTATCCGGCCTCGTGAGCTCGTGCTTTTTGATGATGTTATTCAGATAATCGTCGACAGATGCACAACCTACAATCCCATACTGCGTTTTGCTCCCACATGGTCTGACCATAAATATAAAGGTATTCGGCGTCATCTTCCACCAGCCAGCCTTTCTTTTGAAATTTCTCAAAATTTTCTTTCGCTTTTTCGTAAACTTTCTGATCATGAACATCTATTTCCGGATCAAGGTCAATTTCCGGTTTGATTATATGCAGGAGGGAATATTGATTGCCTTTGGCTTCCTCTCTGGCCTCTTCCGAATTCAATACATCATAGGGCCGTGATGCAACCTTTTTTGCAATTTCGGCAGGAGGCCGCAGTCCTTTAAATGCTTTTAAAACCGCCATATTTCGTTGTGAGTGTTTTATTAATTAAATCAATATTTCCTTATATCCGACTGTTCGACAAATATCAAATTCCTCTTCATGCATCTCGTTATTGGTGCGAAGGTTTTATTATCATATTGCTTTTTGTTGGATTTCTGAAGTGAGCCAATCAATGCGCCAATCATTTTGGTCAGTTCAATAACCTGATTGCGCGATGTTTCAATGCTTTCGGCTGATAGCGTTCCTTGTTTTTCCAATATGTCGGCCAGTACTATGCATTCTCTTAAGGAACTCTTGGCAAGTTTAAGATAGTAAATAAACTGACTTTTATTACGCGCTGATCCCTCCGCAATATAAAAGGCTATGGATTGTGCAATATTATTGAATTTAGGGACAATGCCATTGTTGTGGTTTTCAGGTAACATCTGAGTAAGGCTTGCAACCCAGTCGATATAATCGAGCGCTTTGTGATAGACTCTCAAGTCTTCAAATCTGAAAAATGAAACAGTTCTGGTAAAATCGTTCTCCATAGTGTCTGAATTAAGAAATTAATAACCTCAATAAATGAATAGGTAAATCCTTTAACTATCTGCAAAGAGCAGTATGGGTAAGGGATAAATAGCTATAATACTCTAAAATTAGTTTACCTTAAAAGTGATATCCCCTTTTTGAAAGAAGCTGACAATTTGCCTTGCAGCAGCAATTCCTGCATTAATATTAGCTTCAGATGTCTGGGCGCCCATTTTTTTTGGAGTGAAAAAGAACCTGCCCGGAAATCCGGAGATAATGTCGTTTTTGCAATCAGGCTCAATATCTGATGCGTATTTAAAATCCGCTCTTTCTGCAAACATTTTCATCAGGCCTGCTTCATCGATAACCTCTTTCCGGCCGTATTGATGAGTGTAGCTCCTTTAGGCATTTTTGAAAGAAGCTCAAAGCCGATTGACTTTTTCGTTTTCTCGTTGGCAGGGATGTGCAATGAAATATACTGGCATTTGGAATATAGTTCTTCAACTGTTTTTACTGCTTTTACACCATGTTTCTCGATGGTTTCAGCAGGAATGAAAGGATCATAAGCATAAACTTCCATTCCAAATCCTTTAGCGATTTCGCCAACCAATTGGCCGACATTTCCAAAGGCATGAATCCCGATCTTTTTACCCTTTCAGTTCGGTTCCCGAACTTCCGTTAAAAGGTTACGCGCCATATAAACCATCATTCCAAGAGCCAGCTCTGCAACAGCATTTGAATTCTGTCCGGGAGTGTTCATCGCAACAACGTTACTGGGCGCTGGCAGCAGGAAGGTCGATATTGTCGTAACCTGCTCCGGCTCTAACAATAATTTTTAATTTTTTACCGGCTTCAATTACCTCTTTTGTCGCCTTATCACTTCTAATAATTACTGCATCGGCATCCTCAACCGCTTTAACAAAATCAGCCTGATCGGTATATTTTTCCAAAAGTTTGAGTTCATATCCGGCTCCTTCAACTACTTTTCTGATCCCATCAACTGCAACAGCAGCAAATGGTTTGTCAGTTGCAACAAGTACTTTTTTCATGATCTTCAATAAATTTAGTTGTTACCTCTTTATGTATTTTATTTTTATTTGTTACTGATCTTGGTTACTTCACAGTTCTCTCTGATTATGCTTTCATCGATTCGAATTCCTTCATGACTGCTACCAGCGCTTCTACACTTTCTTTTGGGAAGAGCATTGTAAGTCGAAGCCCTGAATCCGCCAACCGAACGATGGCCTTTAAGCCCAATCATTCCTTTGCCTGAAGCAAATTTTCCGAACTCATCTTCAAATTGCTTGTATTCTTCTTTCATCACAAAGCAGATATTCATCAGTGAACGGTCTTCTTTTTCAACGGTTCCTACGAAAAGCTTGTTCCTGTCAATTTCATCGTAAAGGATTTTTGCCTTTTCAATATTCTTTTTCTCCATTGCTGCAACACCGCCCTTATCCTTCAACCACTTCAATGTTTGGAACGCAGAAAATACAGGAAGGCATGGAGGTGTATTGAACATGGATTCACCGTCAATGTGGGTCTGATAATTGAGCATGGTGGGAATTGCCCGTTGAACTTTTCCTAACACATCATTTTTAATTATGACGAAAGTCACCCCTGCGGGAGCAAGGTTTTTTTGAGCTCCGCCATAAATAATTGCATATTTCGAAACATCAATAGGACGGCTGAAGATATCGGACGACATATCGGCTACCAGCGGAACAGGACTGTCGAAATCTTTCCTGATTTCAGTTCCATAAATTGTATTGTTGGTGGTGATGTGGAAATAATCAACATCAGTCGGGATGGTGAAATTCTTAGGTATATAACTGAAGTTCTTATCCTCTGATGAAGCTACGACATTCACTTCACCAAAAACTTTAGCTTCTTTAATTGCTTTCTTTGCCCAAACACCTGTTGACAGGTAGGCAGCTTTTTTGTTGAACATGATTGAATGGTACCATTGCAAACTGCAGGCTTGCACCTCCTCCAAGGAAAATAACAGAGTATCCCTGGGGAATATTCAATAAGTTCTTTGAATAAGGCAATTGCTTCATCCATTACTGCAATAAATTCCTTGCTGCGGTGAGAAATTTCAAGGATGGATAAACCGGTTCCGGCAAAGTCTTTAACTGCTTTGGCAGTGTTTTCAATAGTAAATTCGGGCAGTATGGATGGCCCAGCATAAAAATTATGTTTTTTCATAATCAGTGATTTTATAATATTATTTCTTGTTTAAAATGTCCTATGTGACAAAGAGCAAAAGTAAAATTTTCTTGTTAATACTATAACAATTAATAATTTTATTTTTTTTCAGAAATTTCATTGGAATATTTTAGACCAAACAAAGCTGGTGTGTTATTTTAATGACATAAAATAATATCTTTGAAAACAATTTCTTAGGCCATTATTTTTTTGAAAGTACTCTAAAATATCGCTTATTCAGAACGAGCTCATGTTTTGGTATTTAAAGTTTTCACTTTGATTTATCAGGGATCAATATTTTGCTTGATGAAGCTATAGACAGATTTATGATTCATTTGGAAAAAGGATTGATGCTTTTGCAATGCTCGGTGAATGTCTAAAGGATTTAAGTCCGGATTCTGCTATTAATGCTCATATTTTATTCGGGAATATAATTGAGGAATGCCATCGTTTCAATCCCTGGTTTACGAAGGAAAATATTCGGAAGGCCACTGATAAATCAGGGAGAAAGTCCTTACTTTGGAGAAGCTGAAATACTGGATGGAAAAATACATGCGAAAGGACTATTCCCGGTAAGCAGGCAAAAAGGGTAGGGGTTGTGATGGCAGGAAATATTCCGATGGTCGGGTTTCATGATTTTTTATGCGTGCTCATTTCAGGAAATCAGATAACGATAAAACTTTCATCCGGGGACAATAAAATTGCTCCCGGCAGTTGCGTGAAACTTATTGAAATTGAACCTGAATTCGAAAAGCAATTGAATTTACTGAAAGCAAACTTGAAAGCTTTGATGCAGTCATTGCCACAGGCAGCAATAATTCCTCGCGCTATTTTGAATATTATTTCAGGAATATACCTCATTTGATCCGGAAAAACCGAAATGGGATAGCTGTAATAACCGGGAATGAAACAGAACTAGAACTCAATGGCCTTGGGGAGGATATATTTGCTTTTTTCGGTTTAGGATGCCGGAGCGTCGCGAAAATATTTATACCAGCCGGTTATAATATCAAATCATTGCTGGAATCATTCAATAAGTTCAGAGACATTTCAAATCATCATAAATACTACAACAATTATGAATACTATAAATCAATATTCCTGATCAATGGTGACAAACATTACGACACAGGCTTCATGCTGATGAAAGAAGATAGCCGGATATGCATCCCCTCCTGCGGTGGTTTATTATGAGGAATATTCTGATCTTCAAAGCCTCTTGAGCGGCTTCAATTGGAGAAGGATCAGATACAATGCGTTATCGGCTCATCAAGGACAATAAAAGGCGCCATTCCTTTTGGCAGAGCCCAGAAGCCGGAATTATGGGATTATGCCGACGAAATGGATACACTGGAATTCTTACTCAATCTTTAATTCAGGATTTATGATGCCGCCCAGGTTGATAAAATGGATATTCCGGATTTCAGTTTTAACAAACATTGTATTGCTTACTTTTATTACAATTTATTTGACCCGAAATAAAGAAAAGATAACTCAGAAATTTATTCTTGAAACAGGAGATTGCGACATTGTCATGTTTGGAGACTCTCATACCGGCAATGCAAGCTGGAATTCACTAATTATCGGTCAAAAAGTAGTTACATTCGGGTACAATGGTTTTACTTCGGATCAGTTGAAAAGCATGATGATGACTGATTTGCTTCCATTAAAAACCGGCTATTGTTTCATTCAGGCTGGAGGTGCTGATATAAGAACTCATTGCTTTGATAAAAATGTTTTAATCATGAATATTGGAGAAATGATAGATTCTTTACAAATGCATGGCATTATACCGGTTTTACAATCGCTTTTCTACCGCCAGAACTCACCGGACTATAATCTGCAGGTTGATTCAATAAATACCATGCTGATGGTACTTTCTGAAAAGAAAAATGTTGATTTTTTGAATATTAATTATCACCTGATCAATGAAACAGGACTAAATACTGAATATACAATCGAGGGAATTCATCTTAACGACAAAGGCTACAAAGTATGGGCGAAATTCATAAATGAATTCCTCGAATCAACCCATCGGTCGAAGAAGGATCTAGTCAGGAATAGCCGAGTTTCGCCCAAAATTGGGGAACCAGTAATCATCCTTGTCCAGATTATCGGCCTGGCTGTCGAGGTTTAGGTCGGATGACAAATACATTTGTTTTCCTGCAGCTTCATCCCATACAGAAGTTTTATCTTCGTTCTCAATGCTGCCGTTTCCATCGGCATCGCCGGCGATCATTCCCCAAACACCTGGACTAATTTCTTTGCTTCCTGATGCACCCTGGTATATTTGTCCGGAAGATGTTGAAAAATCGAATTGATAAATTCCTTTCTCATAAGCAAGCGGAGAAGCTGACATTATACTCAAATGATTACGGTGATGAATGATTACGAACAATTGCTGGGAAATTGTATTATCGAATTGCAGCATTGAGAATCCGTCGGTGCCGGTAATTCTTCCATCGTTATGCAATAATCCAGCCCGGCGGGCAATAAGGGTTGCAGAAATTGCCGAAGAAGCGTTGGCGGCATCCCTGAGTTCGACCAGTACCCAATCTACAACACCGGCAGGAATGGTAGTTATGCTTTCTGTTCCCCCGTAGTTCCAGGGTGCAATTGAATAAGGCTGGTTTAATGGAAAACCGGATAAGCCACTTAAATTCATGTTCATTGATAATCCATTAAAGGGACCTTCAAGGTATGATTTTAATTCAAGATTTTTCAGATGGGTGATAGTTCCTGCCTGATTGAGTACCCAGTTGTTCGGATCAATAACAATACCAGTAAGGGCATGAGGAAAAATTATTTTAAAAGTTGTGTCGTTGGTAAGCTGGTAGAGCCTTACAATTTGACTTCCTCCTGAATAGGACAACTTAAATTCAACTGGCATTTTGAAAAGCGGAGTTATTGTAGTGGATGTTGTTTGGATGGATCGGAGATAAACCGTATCCTCGTTTTGGGACCAAACTGCGGAAAATGTAGGGTAACCCTGGCCAAAATACCATTGGTTAAAGAAATCAGTAAAATCTAATCCCGACACATTCTCGCAAACTGCTTTAAAGTCAAGGCCGGTGGCTAAACTATCCTGATATTGTTGCTGGAAATTTTGCAGAGTCTGGAAAAAATGAGCATCATTATTCATTTCAAAGCGGATCATGTGGACAAGTGCTCCGCCTTTCCTGTAAGTTAGCCGTGTACTGAAAATTCTTCCCCAATTGTTGGTTTCGCTTAAAGGAACATAAACCGATCCTCCTGGAGAAGTCATTACATAATTCATGTACGACAGCATGATTGCATCGGCACTTGCCTGGGATACGAGATACTGATTAACAAGGTATTCGGTATAGGTTGCAAATCCTTCGTTAATCCAGATGTCTGACCATGATGCACAGGTAACATTATCTCCGAACCAGGAATGGCCTAATTCGTGCGAGATAAGGTAAGTGTTCAGGTATCGCATTCCGCTCATAGTAATATGCTCCATTCCCGAAAAGCCGGAAGGATACCACATGTAGTGTCCGTATTTTTCCTCATGAAAAGGATAAACGGAATACAGGCCAGACAAAAGCTCAATCATGTTATCGGTATTATCAATTGCAGCCTTATTTGACTCAAGGCAACCCGGATAATCAAATATATAATTCAGGATCATGATTGAATCGCCGGGCAGGTTTGCTGGCTTGGCATAGATCACATACTCCCTGTAATCGGAAACAGCCCAGAAAATTAAATAGAAAGCGGTTTTCTCGTAAGTTCTCCATTCATGGCGAACCTGTCCACCGGGTAATGCTACCTTGGTCAGTAAACCGGGACCAGCAACCCTTAAACTTGAATCGGTTGTAATAAAAACATGAACAGAATCCGCCTTATCTTCAAGTTCCTGCTTGCAGGGCATAAATTCATGCGCGAAATAAGGCTCTGAAAGGGTTTGAGATACAGGGAAATTGCCATATGTGGGATTAACGGTTGAGCTGTAATAAGAAGAAGTATAGTTTGCAGGCGTATGATAATACAACTGGAAGTGAAACAATGATCCCTGGGGTATGCCGGTTGGCAATGAAATAGAAATATTATGGGCTGTATGTGTGTAAGGATATTTCACTCCGTTAATAAATGCGCTATCAGCGACAAGCTTATTGCTTAATTCAATTGAGAAAATATCCAATTGTGAAATGATTACAACTGCTGAAATTGTCGCGCTACCTTTAAACTGGTTGTTGATGTTTGTTGCTTCAAGATCGAGTTTATAAAATCTCACATCATAATCGAAAACATGAGGATTGGGATTGATTATTGATTTTTGTCCGGCAGCACTGAGATAATGGCTTACATGCGAACATTTCATTTCATCCCGGTTGAATTCATCCATGGTCTCATGCGGATCCTGACCAAATAAAGGGTTTGTCAGGATGATTAAAAGAAAAAACAGCGTATTTATTAATTTCATATTAAATGCAATTAAGTGTAATTCTCAACTCTTATTAAACCGGGTAAATTTACAAAAGTTTGTCATGATACTGATTATTTTTCAGAGAGGTTTATCAAACTATAAGTTAATTAAAGTTGTTGAGGATGGAAGTAGAAGAATTTATCAATGTTAATGGTACTTTTCTTTCGCAAATTTTTTTTCGGTCTTTGGGTGAAATTATTTACCCGGTATTCAAAAAGAATTAGCCGTTATCATTAACTAATAAATTGTCATGATAATATTTTTCTATATTTGCCTCGAAATTTTTTGAATTGAGTAGAGTAATTGCCATATTTTTCACAATAATATTTCTGTTCAACCTTATTGGTCATTATCCTGTTTTTTTAATCCGTCAGAAGGCTATTCAGGATGACCTTAGCAATTTGATAAATCAGGGAGTAGCTGAAGCCACACTGACTGTTTTATCATTTGACAGGCAGGAAATAAATGCTTTAAACTGGATCAAAAAAAATGAATTCCGGTACATGAATAAAATGTATGATATTGTTTATCGGGAAATTTGCGATGATGGAAGAATCCGGTATTACTGCATCATCGATACAAAAGAAAGGGAACTCCTTGACAATTTTGAAAATCATATCAGCCAGAACATGGAAAACATGGCCGGTAACCAAAAAAATGAACAGAACCTCAATAAAAACCTGATCAGAGACTATTTTCCACCGGATAAAGTTTCATCATATACATCAGTTGTAAAGGAAATTAAATATGATTGGTTAACCTTTTTTCTGATCTCTGCTGTTCCTGAGACGCATACCCCGCCGCCCAAAATATTCTCCTAATTTTTCCTTTTTTTTTAAATTGTTATGAACTGTTTCCCGCTTGGGTAATATGTTTATAGCTTATGTTTTATTATTGAAATTGGGTTTATAATTATTTAAAATTATTGAAATGAAAAAGACGATTACTTTAATTATATTTACAGCATTAACAATATTGTCTTATGCGCAGATTTTAACCATCAGGGATAAAGAAAGCAACCAGGCTTTGGAGATGGTTACAATATACAGTGAAAGTCCGCGAGCCTCAGCATTGACAAACGCTCATGGACAAGTAGATCTGGCGGAATTCAAGAATTCAGCTAAAATAGAAATACGAATGATCGGATACATTAGTCTGACATTAAGTTATACTGAGTTTGAAAAAGCCGAATTTAAGATTTATTTGGAACCCTCAAGTTTATCGCTTGAACAATATACGGTTGTGGCTTCAAAGTGGAACCAGTCCACCAGGGATATTCCAGCTAAGATTACTTCCATTTCGGTGCAGGAAATCACACTAAAAATCCTCAGACAACGGCTGATTTGCTGGCAACTTCCGGTGAAGTGTTCATTCAGAAAAGCCAGCAGGGTGGGGGAAGCCCTATGATCAGGGGATTTGCCACCAACAGGCTGTTAATCACAGTGGATGGGGTCCGGATGAATACAGCTATTTTTCGCAGCGGTAATGTTCAGAACGTGATTTCCCTCGATCCTTTTGCTGTCGAAAGAACCGAAGTCCTTTTTGGACCCGGATCTGTGATATATGGCAGTGATGCCATTGGCGGAGTAATGGGATTTAATACCCTCACTCCAAAATTATCTTTAGAGAAAAAATCAGAAATATCGGGGAATGCGCTTACCCGCTATTCTTCAGCAAACAATGAACGAACAGGTCATTTTGATGTCAATATTGGATGGAAGAAATTTGCAATGGTTTCCAGTTTCTCTTATTTTAATTTTGATGACCTGAGGATGGGCACAAAAGGCCCGGATGAATACTTGCGCAACAATTATGTTCAACGCATAGATAATGTTGATATGGTTATGGCAAATGATGATCCGCTGGTGCAGCGTCCTTCAGGTTATGAACAGATCAATATGATGCAGAAGTTACGATTCAGACCGAACAATCATTGGGATATTAACTACGGATTTCATTATTCAACCACAACAAACTATGCCCGGTACGATTACCTCCTTCGAACAAAAAATAGTCTGCCCCGCTTTGCAGAATGGTATTATGGGCCTCAGGAATGGATGATGAATAATCTTTCGGTTACCAATTCCATGAATTCGGGCATTTATGATCAGCTAACGGTTCGGTTAACCCACCAGTTTTTTGAAGAAAGCCGGCATGAAAGAAATTTTAATGCAACCGGACTTACAAAAAACGTGGAAAAGGTCGATGTTTTAGCTGCAAATTTTGATTTCTCAAAAGCCATATCTGCCCAACACAGCTTAATGTATGGATTAGAGTATGTTTTTAATGATGTAAACTCAACCGGAGCCGAAGAAGATATATCAACAGGTATAGTAATTGATGCTCAGGCGCGTTACCCCATATCTACATGGTCGTCTTCTGCAGCCTATCTCACCTATTTGTATCGCCCTACCGAAAAGTTTACATTACAAACAGGTGCTCGTTATAATCTGTTTAATCTTGAAAGTGAATTTGATACGATATTTTATCCCTTTCCAGATATGGCAATCAATGACGGAGCCCTGACTGGAAGTGTTGGTGCAATTTATAAACCTGATCAAAAATGGACACTCAATGCAAATTTATCAACAGGGTTCCGTGCCCCAAATGTGGATGATGCAGGTAAACTCTTTAGCCCAACCGATGATCATGTTGTTGTTCCGAATCCCGATCTTACATCTGAGTATGCCTATAACGCCGAAATAGATATTGCAAAAGTTTTCGGGGATTTCCTCAGGATTGATATTGCCGCTTTTTACACTTATCTCGACGATGCTATGGTGCTTCGTGATTATACTTTTAATGGCAAGGATAGTCTCGTGTACCATGGTGACACTCTGCGGGTTCAGGCGATTCAAAATGCAGCATTTGCTGAGGTTTATGGAATTCAGGCCGGTATTGAAATTAAACTGCCTCAGGGGTTCGGGATTTCTTCAAAAATAAATTACCAGAAAGGTGAAGAAGAGATGGATGACGGGACAAAAAGCCCGTTGCGTCATGCAGCCCCATTTTTCGGTATTTCATCCCTTACCTATACGGCACAAAAGTTAAAACTGGATTTTTATGCAACCTATAGTGGTAAAGTGACATACAACAATCTTGCGCAGACTGAACAGGGTAAACCATGGATGTACGCCATTGATGAGAATGGTAACCCCTGGTCACCCGGCTGGTATACACTGAACTTTAAAGCAATGTACCAGTTAAATGAACTTTTTTCAATCTCTGCTGGTTTGGAAAACATTACGGATCAGAGGTACCGTCCATACAGTTCAGGGCTTGTTGCTCCGGGAAGGAATTTTATATTTTCTTTAAAGGCAAGTTTTTGATAATGGTTTAAATTGTTAAAGTATGGGATATTCTAATCTAAGAATCCCATTCTGATTCTTTTTATAGTAACGACAATCATCAAAACAAGGGTGGGAATCAGTTTCTCACCCTCTTTTTGATTTTAAGGAGCAGGTATTAATGAAGACTTATTTATATTAATTTTGATCTCCTTTAAATTAAGCTATGGTTTACGTTGATGCCCTGCATTTTTTAGAAAGATCCCAAAATCTGCCCGTAATAGATGTCCGCTCGCCAAAGGAATTCAGGCAGGGCCATATTCACGGTGCATTTAATTTGCCATTGTTTGATGATGAAGAAAGGAAGAAGGTTGGAATACTTAATAAAAACTCAGGAAGGGAAGCATCTGTTTTGCTTGGTTTGGAGTTTGCAGGACCAAAGATGGCCGGTTATGTTAAAGACGTTAGAAAAGTTGTTCAGGGTAAAGATATCCTCATGCATTGCTGGCGTGGCGGTATGCGAAGCAATGGATTGGCGTGGCTGCTCGAAATAGCCGGTTATAATATATCAGTGCTTGAAGGTGGTTACAAGGCTTATCGCAGGTATATACGACAGCAGTTGAGTGAACCTTTTCATATTTTGGTTCTGGGCGGTTATACCGGATCGGGAAAAACAGAGGTGCTGCATATTCTGAAGGAAATGGGAGAGCAGGTGATCGATCTCGAAGCGATAGCCAATCATAAAGGATCGGCTTTTGGAGATATTGGACAGGAAAAGCAGCCTACCAATGAACAATTTGAAAACAATGTCTTTAAGGCAGTTCAGAAAATGGACAGAACCCGGCCAATATGGGTAGAAGATGAAAGCCGAAGTATTGGAACAGTGAGTATCCCTGATCCGTTTTTCATCCGGATGAAGGAAAGTTCCCTGATTTTTCTTGAAATAGACAGGATTTTCAGAATCCCGAAATTAGTGGATGAATACGCCGGACATGATCCCGGCTTATTAAAGAATGCTATTGGTAAAATTTCTGAAAAATTGGGCGGCTTAAATGCCAAACACGCTTTGGAAGCCGTGAATAAAGGAGATTTTACAAAAGCTGTAGAACTGGTTCTTGAATATTACGATAAAGCCTACCTTACAGGATTACAAAAAAGAAACAGGGTTAAAGTCATTAAAATGAAAACAGTGTCATTAACCCGAAAAGATGTTTCCCGGATTAAAGTAGATGCTTATAAAGACAGACAACAACAAAACCCATGACAAAAAAACAAACAACTGCGCAATTCAACCAATCATCAATTCAACAACCTGCCCGTCCGTCAGGCGGGTTCAACAATTCCCCAATGAAGCCCATCTATCTCGATTATAATGCTACAACACCTGTCGACAGTGAAGTAGCGGAGGCCATGAAGCCTTTCTTATCCGAAATATTCGGTAATCCATCAAGCGCTCATGAATATGGATTAAGAGCCAAAGCCGCAGTCGGTCAGGCGAGAATGCAGGTTGCCGGATTGATCGGATGTACTTCTGACGAGATCGTTTTTACTAGCGGAGGAAGCGAATCGAATAACTTTGCAATAAAGGGAGTCGCTTTCGCTAACAGGTTGAAAGGAAATCACATCATCACCTCATCTGTTGAACATCCTGCTGTAACTGAGGTTTGCCGCTATCTTGCAGCAAATGGCTATTCCATTACATATCTTCCCGTTGATGAATATGGTTCGGTGAATCCAAAAGATGTTGAGGGAGCCATTACTTCCAAAACCATACTGATTTCCATCATGCATGCCAACAATGAAGTCGGAACCATACAGCCGGTTGAAGAAATTGGCGAAATTGCTCACAACCACAATCTGCTTTTTCATACTGATGCAGCACAATCAGTAGGTAAGATAGCTGTGGATGTAAACCGGATGAAAGTTGACCTGCTCTCTGTTGCAGGCCATAAGCTTTATGCACCCAAAGGGATAGGCGCGTTGTTCATCAGAAAAAGTGTTAAACTGGAAAAGTTGATACATGGAGCAAATCATGAAATGGACCAGCGGGCCGGGACAGAAAATATTCTTGAGATCAGTGGATTGGGAAAAGCCTGTGAGATTGCAAAACGTGATCTTGAAAAAAACAGAACTCACATGCTCAGGATGAGAGATTCATTGTATCAGGGACTGATCGCTTCTATTCCTGATATCAGGCTGAATGGTCACCCTGAAAAAAGGCTACCCAATACATTAAGCCTTGGCTTTCGGGGTTTAGAAGCTAATACCCTGCTTTCGGAATTAACCGGAATTGCGGCTTCGGCAGGTGCAGCTTGTCATTCAGGTGGTATTAAAGTATCATCCGTATTGAGCGCCATGAATACGCCTGAAGAATATGCTATGGGGACGATCAGGTTTTCGACCGGTAAATATACTACCTCTCAGGAAATAAATGATGCAGTAAAACATATCGTTTCGACAATAGCCAGGTTGAAAAATGAGTCCACAACTAAAAGTATTGTGGAACGTCATTGCGAAGGCGAAGCCTGAAGCAATCTGTTCATCTGCGGCACTAAAGGATGATTCACCGCGTTTGCAATGACGGTAATTGACTTTTCGGAGGGGACTCAAAAATTAAAGTCGAAAACATAGGTTTAATTGTTTACATGCACCGATTATCTTAAACATGACAAATAAAATTTATAGTGTTAATATCGGTGTTGGTAAATTTTTTTATAGTTGTAAATTATTTTTTTGTACTTTCGACCAAATAATTAAAAATAAACCGACATGGATAAATTCTCAGGATATTGGTTGTTTCTTAGCCTTATAGGATTGGTTGGCTGGTAGTGTTGCTTGTTTCGCTTTTATACAAACCGGCCAGGCGATTAAGCGTGAATTGTTCTTTTAAACCCGGCGGGGATGAAAAGCAACATTCGGTAATTATTATAATCCTTGAAAATATCGGGAAGAGAAAACTTAAGTTCTTGCACCCTATGTTCGCTTCAGCCATGCTACTCATTCAAAGCTATATATTATAAAACCTGAAGCAGCTACCTGTAGTTTTCCCCGGATAATAAAAGTCGGCGAAAAACTCAACTGCGAGGTTGATTTGAGCCATTTCAAAACCCTGCTAGAAAAACATTCCTTCAGTCCTACCCATGTAAAGGTAATCGTCAGCGACATTGCCGGACTTGATTTTGAGTCGCACAACCTTACTTTCAAAGTTTAACGGGTTAACTGACTATTATTAATAGTTCCATTTAACCATTAAGGTTGTGGATAACTTTAATATTCCTTTGTTTTTTCTCCTGAGCAAGGTTTTATTTATCACTAATTTTGGCGCCTAAAATAACTGCCGGTGGCTGATTTTCTGGATCAATTGAACAATTCTCAAAGGGTTGCCGTTGAGGCAATTGAAGGTCCTGTTATGGTGATCGCCGGCGCAGGATCGGGAAAAACAAGGGTGCTGACCTATCGTGTGGCTCACCTGTTGAATCTTGGTGTTGATCCATTCAATGTCCTGGCCCTTACCTTTACCAATAAGGCTGCACGGGAAATGAAAGAAAGAATTATCAGGCTTGTTGGAACCGCGAGGCCAAAAATGTCTGGATGGGTACCTTCCACAGCATCTTTGCACGGGTACTCCGCATAGAAGCATTCAGACTGGGTTATCCATCCAACTTTTCAATCTACGATGCCGATGATAGCAAAAGACTGATAAAAGCCATTATCAAGGAGCAGAACCTCGATGACAAGGTTTATGCACCCGGATATATCGCCCATCGTATTTCAACTGCAAAGTCAAGCCTTATTACAGCAGAAGATTACAATGCCGATGAAGAAATAATGAACCACGACAAGATGGCCGGCAAGCCTCATACAGGTGAAATTTACAAGCTCTATAAAGCAAGGTGCTTTCCGTGCGGCAGCCATGGATTTTGATGACCTTCTTTTCAATACATTTATTCTATTGAGCAGTTTGCCAAATTTTTTATACAAATACCAACAGAAATTCAAATTCATCCTTGTAGATGAATACCAGGACACCAACCATGCTCAATACCTGATCATTAAAAAACTTGCAGCCGATAACGAAAACATTTGCGTGGTTGGCGATGATGCCCAGAGCATCTATGCTTTCAGCGGAGCCAACATCCAGAACATTCTGAATTTAAAAAGGATTATCCCGATGCCAATGTGTTTAAACTGGAACAAAATTACCGTTCAACAAAAACCATTGTTGATGCAGCCAATGCGATTATTGTAACAACAAGGATCAAATATTTAAAGAGATATGGACGGAAAATGAAGAAGGCCATCTGATTGAGCTGATCAAAGCCACTACCGATAATGAAGAAGGAACGCTTGTCGCCAATTCCATTTTCGAAAGCAAGATGAACTATCAGCTTAAAAACGATGCCTTTGCCGTACTTTACCGCACCAATGCCCAGTCGAGAGCAATTGAAGAAGCGCTTCGCAAGCTAAATATACCTTACCGGATTTATGGAGGGCTCTCGTTTTACAACGAAAGGAGATCAAGGATTTGCTGGCCTATTTCCGGCTGACCATCAACGACAAGGATGAAGATGCCTGAAGCGAATCATCAATTTCCCGGCAAGAGGAATCGGAAAAACCTCACAGGAAAGCATTGTGGTTGCAGCCGATAAGTATGAAAAATCGCTCTGGGAGATCGTTGAGGAACCTCTTCAGTATTCCCCGAACCTCAATTCAGGAACATCAGCAAAATATATGGCTTTGTCACCATGATCAAAAGCTTTTCGGTTCAGGTTATGTCGAAAAACGCCTATGAACTGGCGAAACAGATTGCCGGTTCATCGGGGGTGATGAAAGACCTTTATGATGATAAAACCCCAGAAGGAATAAGCCATTATGAAAACATCGAAGAGCTGCTGAATGCCATCAGATTTTGTGATCACCCTCGTGACCTTAAAACCGCCGAAATCCAGCCGGGAAAAGACGCCGCAGATTCGCACACTGGATGAATTCATGCAGGATGTAGCGCTGATCACCGATGCCGACAAGCAGGACAAGGATTCAGGCGACAAGGTTTCACTGATGACGATGGATTCGGCAAA
Organism: uncultured Bacteroidales bacterium; assembly: GCA_963708435.1. GTDB lineage: Bacteria > Bacteroidota > Bacteroidia > Bacteroidales > JAADJA01 > JAADJA01. Next base: position 671 of record CAVPSZ010000011.1, on the reverse strand, counting down.
AGGGCTCGAGTTTCCATATGTTTATATTGTCGGTCTGGAGGAAAACCTTTTCCCTCATCCAGTTATTGGATTCAAGGGCCGACCTGGAAGAGGAGCGCCGGCTGTTCTATGTCGCCCTTACCCGGGCCGAGCAGAAACTCCACCCTTCCTTTGCTGAAAACCGTTACCGGTGGGGCAACCTGACCATCAGCGAGCCCAGCCGGTTCATTGATGAAATCGACAGCGGTTACATAGCTTATCCCACAAGAGTGAACCTGCAAAAACTGCATGATGCCAGCCCAGCGGCTCACAAAGGAGTTCCTCTGGTGCGTAAAAACCTGAAAAAGATCAATAACCTGCAGCAAAGTCCTGACGCTGCATTGGAAGCCGGTACCAACGAGCCCTGCCGGGCAGATCATCCCGGGAGCCGAAGTGGAGCATGCACGGTTCGGAAGGGGAAAGGTGATCAGTGTGGAAGGTGCAGGCGCCAGCCGCAAAGCATCTGTCTTCTTTAAAAATGTCGGACAAAAGCAACTCCTGCTTCAATATGCCAAACTGAAGGTGATCGGCTGATCCTGAAATTCCACATTCCTAAATCAAAAAAGGAATTCCTTTTTTTTCCCTCGATGCATTCCTGAAAGTGCATTCCTGAAAAGGCATTCCTCAAAAACCGATAGGTTTTATCAGGAATC
>CAVPSZ010000010.1:0-36769 GCA_963708435.1 uncultured Bacteroidales bacterium | reverse complement strand
AAATTTACAAATTCATAAAATCTGGACTAAAGTCCTTTACAAGTCAATAGATTCATTTCCCCCAGACTTAAGTCCGGGGTAAGAAAATCCCAATGATAATGGGCTTTAGTCCTGATATTTGAAATGATCTGGCTAAATTACAATATCATTCGATTATTATGTTTTTTACTCCTCCTGTTTCCGGATAGAATTCAACCGAGGAAATAGTAGGCGGTAAATAAGAAACACTTCCAAACTGCGCAATCTGATAAATTCCTGAGGCTTTAAGGTCATTGTTCAGTTCAATACTGACTTTCGCACTTACCGGTATCCTGTAGCAGAATCCGTTATCCCTTTTATCTGATTTGTTCCGTTCATCATTGACATACTTAAGATTTGTAAGCGAATCTGTCACAGTGATCTTAAGGTTAATCTTTTCGCCACCGGCAGCATTAATTTCCTTTACTCCTGTTCTTTCTGAAAAAACGAAAATGGGTATAACCGAATAATCCGTTTCCGGGTCAGGGACAACTGTAAATGTGTAGTGAAGCGTCTTTTTTACTGTTATGCCTATGAAGAGCGACAGATACTCATCTTCAAGAGTTTTAAGCTGCTTATCCATGTATGCCATAGTGCCGGCATCGAAGGCAACCTCCTGGTAACCTGTAAGGAGATTGAACCTGTTGTCGCGAAGCCTAGTAACCATATTTGCCGCCTCAACAGCTTTTTGCTCGGTACTTTTCTCAACCCATTTCTTATCAAGATATTTTTTTTCGACAGTGACAGTATCAACCACGACTTTGCGAATTACAGTGTCGGCCTTTTCATAAAGATTTGTTTCAGCAGAATACTTGAATAATCCGGAATATACATTTTCCCTGTCAAGAAGCCTTGAAACATTTTCTTCAATTGCCGGCTTTTGGACGTTTCCATCAAGCCCTGAAATTAACCCGGCTTCTGACATTGTAAAAACCATCGCCATATTTTTTTTGATGGCTTTACTATCGAATTCAGCAAAATAATAATGCAGGGGATCAGGCTCTGATTTAGATCCCAATCTGATTTCAGATATCGCATATTCATTGTAATCGTTGGTTGAGACATTTTCCAGATCAAGATACTTTCCAGCATAGGCAGCATAAGGGCCTGCATAGTATTCTGTCTTATTTACCAAAACCTCTACCGTAATAACTGTCCTGGGCAGGGTGTAAAAAACTCCCTGCTTATCACTCAGATCAACATCCTGAGTTACATGGTAAACTTTAACTTGAGAGAATACAGAATAGGATAAAGATAATAAGACAATGATCAAATAATTACAATAAGCTGATTTATAACTCATGTTAACAAACTTTAAATTTTATCAATCAAAATTAATCTTTTTCTGACGGATAAGAGACTGTATAAAATTCAATAAAATAATTAATAGAGATGATTTTTCCCCTAAGACCCTAAGTCACTAAGAAACACAAAGAGTAGAAAATGAATTTACTTAGTGTAACTTTGTACTTTTGTGTCTATGTGGCAAAAAAAAATTCTTAATTTTATCATTTTTAAGCAGACTCTTATTTATCAATCATTCCTGTAGTGAGCCATCATTTCGCGAAAGAGTTCTCCGGTCGATGGGGGTGTGTATGAAATTGCGCTTGCCCCGGATTCGATCACGGAATGTATCGTTTCATCAGTGTTTCCAACTGTAGCAATGATTGATATGGTACTATTTTTCGATCTTATTTGTCTGACCATTTCCGAGGTTTTCTCAGCACAAGAAACATTGAGAATATCAATACCGGCTTCAATTCTCTCAGCGAAAATATCTTTCACTGAAACGACTGTCAGCACCAGAGGAATCGTAACGGTATTTTTCAATTTCCTGATCAGGTCATTGGTTGCATTTGGATTCAGCACCACTCCCATAGCTCCATGCGATTCTGCCTCCTCAGCAAGCCTCAAGGATCTCTCACATTTTTCAGACCCGCCTCCGATACCGACAAAAATCGGTTTATAGGCTGCCAGAATCAGTGCCTGCGTAATCAGCGGTTGCGGGGCGAAAGGATAAACCGCAATTATCCCATCGGCATTATTATTCCTGATGATGGCCACATCGGTGCTGAAAACAAAGGTTTTAAGAATTTGACCGGCTACCTTTATGCCTTTACATGAAGCAACAATATCGGGAATTTTCACTTTTTTATATTCTTGTATGGGGGTAAAATTAACTATTATTTATTTACGAACAACCTTATCAGGCCTCCATTTTTTCGAGGACCATGACATTTTCAACATGTTGTGTTTGCGGAAACATATCAACGGGCTGAACTTTCACAACCCTGTAACCAGCGGAAAGAAGGTTGACATCCCTTGCCTGGGTAGGAGGATTGCAACTTATATAGACCAATCTGCGAGGAGCTATTTTTAATATTTGTTCAACTACTTTTTCATGCATTCCTGCTCTTGGCGGATCAGTTATTATCACATCCGGCTTTCCATTTTGATCAACAAACAGGTCACTGAGAACCTTAACAATGTCACCTTCAAAAAAAACGGTGTTTTTAATATTGTTTATCTCCGAGTTGATTCTTGCATCTTCAGTTGCCGCCGAAACGCTGTCAATTCCTATAACTTTTGCTGAATAAGCAGCTAAAAAATTGGCTATCGTTCCGGTGCCGGTATAAAGGTCATAAACAATTTCATTTCCCTGCAATTCAGCGAAATTCTTTGCTATTTTATAAAGCTCATAAGCCTGCACGGAATTGGTTTGGAAAAAAGATACGGGCCCTATTTTGAATTTAAGGTTACCCATTATTTCCATCAAATGATCTTTTCCCTTGTACAACTTTACTTCAAGGTCGGTGATGGTATCATTTTTTTTGGAGTTTACCACATACATAAGTGATGATACCAAAGGGAAATTGTCAGATATAAAATCGAGCAGATTACTTATTTCAGGCTGGTCATCATAAGCAAAAACCATGATCACCATAAGTTCGCCGGTAGTTGTGGTCCTTATAATAAGATTTCGCAGAAAGCCATTGTGGTTTTTTGCATCATAGCATGTCAATCCTCTTTCAGCAACGATTGCTCTTAGCGCTTTCCTTATAGAATTTGAAGGCTCAGCCTGCAAGTAACAATTTTCTATATCCACAATTCTGTCATACATTCCGGGAATATGAAAACCGAGACCATTGGTATTGTCTAAAACGGAGTTATCATCCATCTCAGCTTTTGTGAGCCATCTCCGGTTCGAAAAAGTGAACTCGAGTTTATTGCGGTAATAGTATTCAAACGTTGAAGGTATAATTGGTAAAATTTCCGGGTAGGCAAATTTGCCAATCCTGCTCATACTGTCTTCAACCAGTTTTTGCTTAAAAATAAGCTGTTCGCTGTACTTCATATTCTGCCAGCGGCAGCCACCGCAAATTCCAAAATGACTGCACTTTGGTTCAGTGCGCTTTTCAGAATATTCGCAAATTCTAATGGCTCTTCCTTTATAAAAAGATTTCTTATTCCACACTGTTTGAACATCTACCACATCCCCGGGAACAACAAATGGAATAAAAATTACTTTATCATTAATCCGCCCAATAGCATTGCCTTCAGCGCCGGCATCAACGATCCTGACCCTTTCGAATAACTGCATTTCTTTTTTTACCCGGCGCATATTTTTTTTTGGAAATGGCAAAATTAATAACATTCGCCATTGAAAAGGCTTTTAGCTTTTAACTGTTTGCTTTTTACACAAATATTTCTATACTGCAAATAGTCAGGTTTTCGAAGAAAAGATAACATTCTTGCATTTATATTCGAATGCCACAGCGATCATATTTCGAAAACATGTGCTGTTTGGGTATAACCTAACAATTCAGTAATTCTCATCCCTATAATTCCACAATACACTAATTTTACCTTATGGAAAATCTTATTTCCTGGCTCGAAAAACATCAGTTGCCTTGTTTCTACAAGCACTACTTAGGCTTTGAGTGCATCGGCTGCGGTATGCAAACGGCTTTTATCCTATTATTGAAGGGTGAATTAATTGAAAGTTTAAAGACCTACCCGGCGCTATTGCCAACTATTTTTTTAATTTCATTTCTTATTCTTCACCTTATATTTAAATTCAGGAAAGGAGCCATTATTTTGAAATACAGCTTCATAATTACCGTCCTTATTATGATTGTAAGCTATGTTGTTCATATCTCAGAAAAATATTTTTGATACGATTAGCATTTAATCTTTATAAATTGAATTACTTTTATCCGTTAAAAGCCTTGATTTATGGAAAGCGAAAATATTCAACCGGCACATCCAAAGAATCAGATTCCGTTACCCAATGCATCTACTGTCCTGACTTTAGGAATAGTTTCAATTGTTCTGTGCTGGTGTCATGGCATTGTCGGTCTTATACTGGCAATTGTCGCTCTTGTTCTGGCAAGTAAAGATTTGGCTTTATATAATGCCAATCCATCAATATATACACCTGCATCTTACAGCAATGTTAAGACCGGACGAAATGTCGCAATCATCGGACTTGTCCTCGCCGGTGTTTTTATGTCTTTCGTGATCACTGCACTGATGATCCTGGGACTGAATTTCGCATTGTTTCCCTGGGACTTTTTCAATGAATTTTAACAAACCTTAATAATTTCATTTATGGAAAATACACAAATCCCTTATCAGCAAGAACAAAAACCTGTTCAATACGCAGGCTTCTGGTGGCGCTTTTTAGCCTACATCATCGACTCCATCATCATCTCCTTTATATCATGGATCTTCTTCATTCCAGTGCTTGCCATATTCGGCATATCGCTTTTTTCCATGAAACAATCAGGTTATGATATGGATGATCCAGCGATGTTCATCGCACCATTTTTGATGGCCATAATACCGATGGCGATCATTTCCACCGCTGCACAGTGGCTCTATTTTTCACTCATGGAATCGAGCAAGCACCAGGGGACAGTCGGTAAACTCCTGTTAAAGATTAAAGTAACCGACATATCAGGAAACCGGATAACATTCGCCCGTGCAACAGGAAGGTATTTTGGAAAAATCTTATCCGGGATGATCATCCTGATTGGTTACATCATGGCAGGATTTACTGAACGCAAGCAAGCATTGCACGATATTCTCGCAAATTGTTATGTGATCAAAGAATGAACAAAACCATTTGTGAAACAATTTAAATTTTTAGCAATGTTAAATTCAACTTTTGTGAATAAAGGATATTTAATTCTATTAACTACATTCTTTTCTATTGCAGTAAATGGGCAGGATAGTATCATGACGATTTTGAATCAGGTATTTCCTGCTTATGAATTAAATTCTGATCTTGCATTTATTAAAAACAAAGCCGAAAATAAAAGGTTTGGTGGTAATGGGTTTCTCTATGCAGATAAAGAAAGGTTTTACAAATTATACGACAGCATCGAAAAAGTAATTGACAAAAAAAAAGAAATGAGCAGGCTCGACTTCTATCTTCTTACTGCTCCTTTGGTTCAATGTATTCAGGATGATCAGTCGTATTATAGTTTAAGGGGTGAATATGCTTATGACAAAAAAAACCAAAAATATCATTCTTTTCCTGACAAAACGATATTGCCTTTTGATATAACTGTATTTAATGATACTGCATTTATTTTCAATGATACTACTGAAATAAATAATAGCATGATCATAAGTATTAATGATATTCCAGTGCATGACATTATTTATGAAGTATTAAGGTACCTTTCATTCAGTTATTTTAATTATTATAAAAAAAATCAAATTGGATATTTTAATCTTTACAGGGATCCAATACTTACTAAAGTTCTTTTTGGTTTTCAGAATGAAGTTGAAATTAAATATATTCCTTCAGGTTCAGACAGTGTCAAAACCAAACGAATTGATTTACTACCTATGGGCGATAGCTCTTTTTACCGGAATGTCGAACAGAGAATTGCCAGCAAAGAATGGTACAGGCTAACATTCAAAAACAATATTGCTGTTTTAAAAATCAGATCTTTACCTGAACTGGATATGAATCTGCTGGTCATTAATGATATTTTTAAAAGGATAGACAAGATGAAGCCCAAAAGCCTGATCATTGATATTTCCTCAACTGGTGGGTCTTACGATTCTTTTTGGATTGTCATCCTGAATTATTTATACAAGGGTAAACTTTCCTTGTTTGAGTACCTGGATGAACCGCAGGATTTAGCAAAATACACTAAGAAAAGAATCGCAAAAAAGGAATATATAGTTGGAAAGTATTCTGATATAGACCCCAAATTAAAATTTCCAGGAAATATATATTTAATCGTTGGGGCTTCAACTTATTCAGCCGCTGTTCATTTCGCTGATATCATGAGATATAACAAAATTGCGGCTAAAATATTCGGGCAGGAAACGCTAACAAGAGCCACACAATATGATTATCCTGTAACACACTACTTACCCGTAACCAAACTTCTTTTAACCCTATCTGCCGCATTGAGTTATGCTCTCGACAAAAATCATAATAATAACGGGTTATTACCTGACATAGAAATCAAGCCAAAAACAACAAAAGAGTTTCGGGAGGATATCTATAATTCTTTAGTAACTGAAAAAGTGATAAAATATATCGAATCTGAAAATTTAAAATGAAAATTCTACCCATTGAAAAAATCAGAGAAGCCGATGCATTTACCATCGAAAACGAACCGATTGCCGATATCGACCTGATGGAACGGGCAGCAAGGGAGCTTTTTGAATGGATTGTTGCAAAGGTTAAACCGGAGAAACAGATAGTGATTTACTGCGGAATGGGTAACAACGGAGGTGATGGATTAGCCCTGGCCAGGATGCTTGGCCAGGCCGGCTATAAGACCTCAATAATTTTAATCAGGCACACCGATCAGATGTCGGAAAGCTGCAGGATCAATTACGACAGAATCCTCAAAACAGCGATTTCACTCACCGAGCTTAAAGAAGGTGATAAAATGCCGGAGATTTCAGGCGACCCATTAGTGGTTGATGCAATATTTGGATCAGGACTTAGCAGGTCAGTGAAGGGTTTTGTATCGCAAATCATTGATCATATTAATGAAAGCAAGACAATAGTTATTTCCATCGATGTTCCATCCGGATTTTTCTGCGATGCAACTAATCTTGACAATAAAGGTTCAATCATAAGGGCCGATTATACCTTAACATTTCAATTCCCGAAATTAGGTTTTATGTTTCCTGAAAATGACAGTTATTTAGGAGAATGGAAGATATTGCCAATTGGATTACAACCTGATTTTATTGGTAATGTTAATGTAAAAAATCATTTGGTTAATTCATCAGATATAAAACAATTAATAAAACCCCGTATAAAATTTTCACACAAAGGAACTTACGGACACGGTCTTCTGATCGCCGGCAGCTATGGGAAAATGGGGGCAGCGGTACTTGCTGCATCAGCAGGGTTAAAAGCCGGCGCCGGACTTATCACAGCGCATATTCCCAAAAAAGGATACAAGATTATCCAAACGGCAGTTCCGGAGGCAATGGTCAGCATTGACAGCGATAAAAAGGTTTTTTCTGACCTCCCCTACCTGGCAAATTTCAATGCCATTGCTGTCGGACCCGGTATCGGGCTTGATGATAAAACAAAGAATGCGCTTAAACTGCTTATCCAGGATGCCGGAATGCCTTTGATCTTTGATGCTGATGCCATTAATATCCTCGCTGAGAATAAAACCTGGATTTCTTTTCTTCCAAAAAACAGCATTTTCACACCGCATCCCAAAGAGTTTGAGCGGTTGGTCGGTAAAACCGCCAATGATTTTGAGCGCAATGAAAAACAGCGGGAACTTTCTATCAAATACCAGGCTTACATTGTTTTGAAAGGCGCTCACACAGCCATCACCTGCCCCGATGGAGCCTGCTATTTCAATTCAACAGGCAACCCCGGAATGGCAACTGGCGGAAGCGGCGATGTGTTGACAGGCATATTGCTGGGACTTAAAGCACAGGGATATTCTTCCCTTGAGACCTGTTTACTTGGTGTTTATCTTCACGGACTTGCGGGTGATATAGCTGCTAAAAAATGGGGATACGAAGCGCTGACTGCGAGGGACATTACAAGAAACCTGGGGAAAGCTTTTCTTGAATTGTATCCGTTATAAAATAACATCAGGCTACCTTCGCATCAGTGATGATATCATTTTCTATCCTGAGATTATCGATGATAAAGGTTTGCCTTTCAGGTGTGTTCTTTCCCATAAAAAAGGATAGAATTTCTTTGATGGATGAGTCGCGATGCAAAAGAACCGGATCGAGCCGAATGGATGACCCGATAAAAAACTTAAACTCATCCGGAGAAATTTCACCCAAACCTTTAAAGCGGGTTATCTCAGGTTTGCCCTGAAGTTTTGCAAGTGCTTCCTGCTTTTCTTCCTCGGAATAACAATAAACGGTTTCCTTTTTATCCCTTACCCTGAATAAAGGCGTCTGAAGGATATATAAATGCCCGGCTTTTACAAGATCAGGGTAAAACTGAAGGAAAAATGTCAGCAGCAAAAGCCTGATATGCATTCCGTCCACATCGGCATCGGTTGCAATTACCACATTATTGTAACGAAGATTATCCAATCCGTCATCTATGTTCAGTGCCGTTTGCAGAAGGTTAAACTCTTCGTTCTGGTAAACGATCTTTTTACTCAGTTCAAAACAGTTCAGCGGTTTACCCTTTAAACTAAAGACCGCCTGCGTATTTACATTCCTGGATTTGGTAATTGAACCACTGGCTGAATCACCCTCCGTAATGAAAATGGTTGTTTCGAGCCTGAGTTCATGATTTGAATTGTAATGTATTTTGCAATCGCGAAGCTTTTTATTGTGAAGGCTGGCTTTTTTTACACTTTCTTTTGCCAGCTTCTTAATCCCATCGAGTTCCTTACGCTCACGCTGTGATTGAAGGATTTTCCGGTAAAGCTCTTCAGCGGTTTCGGGATTTCTATGGAGATAGTTATCCAGGTTTCGTTTTACTATATCATTAATGTAATTCCGAATGGTCATCCCTCCGCCGGCTCCATGTGTTGCGAGCCAAGTTTGGTCTTCGTCTGGGATTCAAATACCGGTTCCTGCACCTTCAGACTGATTGCAGCAAGGATTGATTGCCTGATATCATTCGTATCGAAGTCCCTATTATAAAACTCACGAATGGTCTTCACAATGGCTTCCCTGAATGCGGTTTGGTGTGTTCCGCCCTGGGTAGTATGCTGTCCGTTTACAAATGAATAGTATTCTTCTCCATACTGCTTTGAGCTATGGGTAAAGGCAAACTCAAGATCGCCCTCCTGTATATGAATGATCGGATAAAGAACCGGTCCATTGCCGTTGATATTCCTTTCCAGCAAGTCGCTTAAACCGTTTTTGGCAATCAGTTTATCTCCATTGAACCGGATTGTCAAACCGTTATTCAGGAAAGCATAGTTCCAGAGAAGTTTTTCAACATACTCCTTGATGTAATGAAAGTGTCCAAACAAGTCCTTATCAGGAATAAAGGTTACAATGGTTCCGTCTTTTCTCAGTTGCATCCTGTTCCTTATGGTCTTTAACAAGTTTTCCTTTTGCGAATTCAACAATCTTTGTGCGGCCATCCCTGATAGACTGCGTTACAAAATAGGATGACAGTGCATTGACAGCTTTTGATCCGACTCCATTTAAACCAACAGCCTTTTTAAATACTTTGGAATCGTACTTTGCTCCTGTATTGATCTTTGATACGCAATCCTTGACTTTTCCAAGAGGGATTCCCCTTCCATAATCACGGACAGTTACTTTTTTATCCTCTATATCAATCTCAATCGTCCGCCCGTTGCCCATAACGAATTCATCGATGGAATTATCGACTATTTCTTTAATCATCACATATATACCGTCATCCTGCGAAGCTCCGTCACCCAGTTTGCCGATATACATTCCAGGCCTCATTCTGATGTGCTCGGACCATTCAAGGGAGATAATATTATCTTCAGTATAGTTTTCAGTCAAGTTTTCGCCCATGCAGCAAAAATAATATAAGAAACTACGATAAATAAAGGGATTCAGGAAAAGTTATTAAACAACCGGCTGTTAATATCCACAGTTCTGGGATATAACAGACTGATAACCAAATTTGAAATTTGGATTTTGGATATTTGAATTTAATCCTTACCTCATATCCACAATGTCTGCATTAGGAAATTCGGTTTTATTAAAAGCAAAATGTGAATCATTTAAAATCGTATTGGGTTCGAATTTATTGATAATATAGGAATAAGTGCTTCCATTTTTATCAAAGATGGTGATTTCGAGTAACTGGTCCTTTGCTTTATCAACGATTACCCTGACACTGGAATAGGATTTCCCCTGAATCGGTGTTAAATCAACTACATTAACAGTCGTCCCATACTGAAAAGTCTCCTTTACAAACTTTGATTTATAATCCTTGTTATAAGAAGTCAGTAACTTATTAGGTGTTATCGATTCCTCCGAATTGTCTACTGAGTTAATCTGAATTTCTTCTGCATCCTTGATATAGGTCCAGGTTGTCACACCATCACAAATAACCACCTGACCTGCAATCAGGAGCCTGTATTTATCACCTTTTACAAATAAGGTACCTTCTGTTTTCTCATCAATTCCGGCATCGGTATTTTTCATTATATATGAAAACTCAGCCTTAATTGTTTTATAAGATTCAGTTTTGGCGGTTAAACGGTCGAGTATTTCGTTTGATTTTTTATCGCCTTTTTCTGTCGTTTCCTGTGCGAACAAATTGATGAGCTGAAAAGTCACAATAAGGAATAAGAATGTTTTTTGCATTTTTTTTATTTGGTTTCCAAATCTCTCAAAAATTGTTCCAAAGCCATTTCATTTGCAATTTTAACTTCTCTTGCCTTGCTTCCTTCAAAAGGACCCACAATACCGGCCGCTTCCAACTGATCGATAATTCGACCTGCACGGTTATAGCCTAATTTTAATTTTCGCTGAAGCAAAGAAGTTGAACCTTGCTGGGTTTGCACTATAATTTTTGCAGCATCATCGAATAGTTCATCCCGCTCATTGGGATCAAATTCACCTAACGGTTCAGATTCCTCATCCTGGTAATCGGGTAAATGGTAAGCATCAGGATAAGCTCTTTGAGAACCAATAAAGTCAGTAACTTTATCAATTTCAGGCGTATCGACAAAAGCGCACTGCAACCGAAGAATATCACTTCCGGTGGATAATAGCATGTCTCCCCTTCCGATCAACTGATCGGCGCCGCTTGAATCGAGGATAGTCCTTGAATCGATCTTCGATATCACCCTGAATGCTACACGAGCAGGAAAATTAGCCTTAATAGAACCGGTAATTATATTGACTGAAGGTCTTTGAGTAGCTATTATCAGATGTATCCCCACTGCCCGTGCCAACTGTGCAAGGCGTGTGATAGGAGTTTCTATCTCCTTCCCGGCTGTCATGATCAGGTCGGCAAATTCATCAATGACCAGCACAAAATAAGGCAAAAACCGGTGTCCATGGAGAGGATTCAGTTTCCGCGCTTTGAATTTGACATTATATTCCTTGATGTTGCTGACCTGGGCATCCTTGAACAGCTCATACCGTTGTCCATTTCAATGCTAAGTGAATTTAAGGTCCTGACGACTTTGCGCGTATCGGTTATGATAGCTTCTTCGGAGTCGGGCAGCTTTGCAAGGAAATGACGTTCGATCTTCGAATATAAGGTCAGTTCTACCTTCTTTGGATCAACCATGATAAATTTCAGTTCGGAAGGGTGTTTTTTATAAAGCAGTGAGGTAATGATCGCATTCAATCCAACACTGACTTTCCCTGACCTGTTGCGCCTGCCATAAGGATATGCGGCATTTTTGTCAGATCAGCAACGTAGCTTTCATTTGAAATGGTTTTTCCAATGCCAAATGGAAGATCATATTTATTGTTCTGAAATTTCTCGGAGGACAAAATTGATTTCATTGAAACAATGTCGGGATTTTGATTGGGAACTTCTATTCCGATGGTTCCCTTTCCGGGAATTGGCGCTATGATCCTTATACCTAAGGCAGAAAGGCTGAGGGCTATATCATCCTCCAGATTTTTTATCCTTGAAATTCTGACACCGGGAGCAGGAATAATTTCATATAAAGTTACAGTCGGACCAATAGTTGCCTTGATCTTTTGAATTTGAATGGAATAATTATTCAGGGTATCAACAATTCTGTTTTTATTGGCCTCAAGTTCTTCCTTCTGAACGGTTATCTGATCTTTACCATAATTCTCCAGTAATTCAATGGTTGGAAACTGATAATCCGGCAAGTCAAGCCAGGGATCATAAGGTTCATCTATGGTTTTGTGTTCAGGAATATCTTCACTCTCATCAGTAGCTTCTTCTATTCTCTCACTTTCATTTTCAGGTGATTCTATCGTAAATTCAAAATCCCTGTTAATATTATCTGGCTTTTCCTCTTCGGCCATTGGATCAACAACAATTAATGGCTCGGTTATCAGCGGATCTTCAACAGGTTGAAAAAAGTCATCTTTATCTTCGTCATCAATTGCATGTTCTATGGTGTTGTATAAATCGACTTTTGGCGAATTAATAGCCTGGGGTTTTTCATCCTCTCCCGGATGAAATAATTTCATCTTTTTCAGGAAATTAAATTTGAAGTCGAAATTGATGATTAAGAAACTTAGAAGAACGAACAGTAAAATCACTCCAGTACCTATTTTACCCACAATCTCGGTTAGCCAAATATTGGAATAAACTCCGAACCTTCCGGCTAAGATTGATAAGTTATTGCTTTGTCCAAAAATGAATCCGATGGCTGCAGAAATCCATATCAGGGCAAGAAAGGAAATGCGGGTGGTTTTTCCAACCGGAAGAACAGAAACTTTGAGTAATAACCTGATTCCATAAACAAATAATAGGAGAACGAAGGCATAAGATGCAATGCCGAAACCCTGCTCAATGACGAATTTTGACATCGCCCGGCCCGCTTTTCCAATCAGGTTTTCGGCTTCACCTTCAGGAAGAATAATATCATCTGTTTTCCAGGTGAATAAATAAGATGTAAAGGAAACGAACAGGATAAAAGACAATAAAACAAAAAACAGACCTGAAATCCTGCGGAATTTCTCACTTTTCAGAAAAGAAGTATTCTTCCCCGGTTTTTTTTTATCTGCAGGAGTTTTGTCTTCTTCAGTTTTAGTATTGATGCTGGGTTTTTTCCGCTTCATCTTTATCTGTTCATCAAGCTGATATCAACTTCTAATAACGAACGGCAAAAGTACATATTACACTCCCTGATCCACAAACAAAAAATCCCCCTAATGGAGGATTTTATAAACCGGTCATATTTAATAACTTTTATCCTCCGCCAAACATACTTTTCAACTCTTCCTTAGTCACCTCTTTAAAGCCTTCCGGAGTTTCAAATTCACTTTCGGCAATCTTACTCTTCTCAACTGAAATAGCAGTAAACTGCATGTTTATTCCATTTTCATTAACGGTATACTCCAGCATGGTTCCTGGGATATCCTTGAAAACAGGATTCACTTCATTCATTGATCCGGTTGCAATTTCTTCAGTATAAAATACAGTAAGTTCAGTTTCCGTTTCAGAACCTTTTTCTTTCATTTTGACAATGGCTTTTTTACATTCATAGCCGGCTATTTCTTTTGTTTCTGAAGTAGTAACTACAGTAGTTTCAGGTGTTTCCTTTATTTCTTTTTGGATATCCTCGGAGGTCATTTTCATAGCAAACTTCTGTCCCATCATATCCATTAATGTGACTCCGCTCTTCGTTTCGGTATCAAAAATGATAATTGTACTTCCCATCCCCATATTCATTTCTGTTCGAGACTTTGAGCCTTTGATTTTCATTTTTAAAGTTTTGGGCATCATTGCCATGGTTTGAGCGTCCAACTTGCTGTCGGGATAGGTAATATTATAAACTATTGTTCCGCTAAATTCTTTGCCGCCGGCAAACAATTTTCCTGACATGACGGTAACCAATAGAAAAATTACCGTTAAAATTTGTGTTGTTTTTTTCATTTTAATTGTTTTTTATTCGTTAAAAATTACTATTTTATTTATATGATCCCCTTGTCTGATTTTATCAACTATGTCAATGCCCTCCGAAACTTTTCCAAAAACGGTATGCTGCCTGTCAAGGTGCTGTGTGTTTTCGCGATTGTGACAAATAAAAAATTGTGATCCTCCTGTATCCCTTCCTGCATGAGCCATCGAAAGAACACCCCTGTCGTGAAACTGATTATCACCATCGAGTTCACATTTGATGGTATAACCCGGTCCGCCCCGACCATCTCCTTTTGGACATCCACCCTGAATAACAAAGCCCGGGATTACACGGTGGAAGGTCAATCCATCATAAAATCCTTTTTTTGAAAGATTAATGAAATTTGTAACTGTATTCGGAGCATCTTTATCAAAGAACTCGACTTTCATAACGCCTTTATCGGTGTGAATTTCCGCACTTTTCATTTTTCAAATTTTATATAATAATCCTGAATAATTTCCCCCATCTTATTTTTCCTTCGAACAAGGACTTTTCCGGATCAAGTGAAAGCCATACAAATGATGCCTTTCCAACAATGTGATCTTCAGGAACAAATCCCCAGAACCTGGAATCGGCTGAGTTATGCCTGTTGTCGCCCATCATCCAGTAATAATCCATTTTAAACGTATAGCTTGATGCAGGCTGCCCATTGATAATTATCTGGTTACCGGTTATTTTAAGATCGTTGTCTTCATAAACATCAATAAGTCGTTCATATAAAGAAATATTTTGCATGGACAGGTTGATGGTAGTTCCCTTTTTCGGAATATAAATCGGCCCATAGTTATCAATATTCCATGGATAAAGTGAATCGAAGGGGAATAGGTCAGGAGACCAGTTACCAGCTCTTTCAACTGATTTTTCCACCATATTTATCGAAGGCCTTTTCTTCAATTCCGATGCGGCCTTCACTGACAAAGGAAGCTCATGAAACTGGTCTCTTTCCCAAATGACATAATCTTCATCTGAAATATCTATTTCATCCCTGAATTTTTTGTTAATTCCTTTTGGGGCATCAACAATATATTTGAATTGCCCGTTAGGTGGGAAGTCCAGTTTTCTGCCATTAATAAATACATCCTGGTTTATGATCTGCAGCGAGTCGCCAGGAATTCCAATACATCTTTTAATATAATTCTCTCTTTTATCTACAGGCCTGTAAATGATGTTTCCATACCGCCCGGGATTCCGGAGAACTGTTTCTCTTCCAACCTCCTTGATTATCCGGTAATAGCTAAGGTTGCTCTGGAAAAGCGTTGATACCGTATCACCTTCAGGATAATTGAACACTACAACATCATTGTTTTTAATCTTTGCATACCCCGGAAAACGAAAATAGGGTAGTTTGATCCATTCAACAAATGACTTTCTATCCTTCGATAGCGGCATTGTATGATGGACAAATGGAAATGAGAGAGGTGTGTTTGGAACTTTTGGGCCATAACTTATCTTACTTACAAAAAGAAAATCACCCCGCAGTAAGGATTTCTCCATCGAAGATGTTGGTATAGTGTAAGCCTCAACCAAAAATGTCCGGATGATGGTAGCTGCAATTACAGCAAAAATAATGGCATCTACCCATTCCCTGATCCATGTCTTTTTAACCTTTTTGCGTTTATCAGCTTCGATATACTTTTCGTTCGGTGAAAGACCCAGATAAGGCAGATAGAAAAAAGGAAAAATTACAGCGGCTCCCTGTTCCCATAGTTCTTGCTTGTCAAAGCATTTTACCAGTTCAACGATCATCAGCATTACCATAAACACATTAATGAAAGGTATTATTAAAAGAATATACCACCACATGGGCTTGTTGATGATAGTAAGCCAAATATAGAGATTATAAAATGGCACCATGGTTTTCCATCCCGGGTGGCCGGCTTTTTCAAAAATCGGCCAGGCGAAAATCGCTATCAGGGTAAAAGAAATGGGTAATAAAATTATCAGTGCAAGCATTTAAATATTTTTTTTATCGCTTGCAAAATTCCGCTTACTTTCTCAGAAATAAAAATTTATATTGATAAAAGTTGTTAAGAAAACAGGCTGATATGCTTAAAATTATAAAAATATTTGTTAAGAGAAGTTAAAATGAGATAGACTAATTTGTTAATGATCTCAAATCCTCAAGATGCTATGCCATGAATTTACTTGATGTTACATAATCCTGTCATTAAAAATAAGACAAATCCCGAACTGAAAATAAACAGCTCTTGCATTTACAGCATCGAAATATGAGGTTACCATATCACTTATAGCAAAAATATGGACAGGTCCTGTTTTGAGTGCTAATCCAAAACCAAAATTGCTTTTGTTGTTGGAGTAACCATAATTTACATTTGCGGTAAGCGTTTTTCCAAAACGCCTTTTGTAATTAATGACATAACTAAACCTTGTCAGATATTTGAAATAATCTGTTTTAATAAGAAGGCCGAATTGATCATTAGGGGTCAGATCGTAGGTTGCTCCCAAATAACTTTTCGGTGTCAAATAGGAAGAATAGGGCTCATTTACCTCTTCTATTTTGAAATGCTCGGCAATAGAATCAAGCAAAGGAATAGTATCCACGAAAGTATTGTCCTGAATAAAATCATTTATATCAAGTCCATAAAATGTATATTCTTCTCCGGGGTATTTGCTGACATAAGATTTGACATTTTCTTTCCAGTGAATTTTACCCAAATCAATAGCGCTGAGCGATAACTTTAATTTGTCAACCGGAATGTAGGTGACGCCAAGGTCAAATGCATAACCATGGTTTTTTGATAAATCGAGCCATAGGTACTTGGTCAGATCCTGATCACCAAATTTGTCAACATACCCAAAACTGGATGAAGTATGTATAGCAATATCAGAGGCAGCAGTAATTGTATAGCTCAGATCGTCAGCAGTGTACAATTCTAATTTTGTTTTTTCTGAATAAATGTTAGCTCCGCCGTTTAAATATTTCAGTTTGGCGCCGACGCTAATTTTTTGATTCAATTCATAGGAATACCCCAGGGCAAATTCATGGTACAGTGTCGAATTTACACCTGTTTTACTAAAAGTCAAATCCTCTCCTATAAATTCCTCACTTGCATTGCCATACAACAGAAACTTAACCAATTCTTTCTCAAGAAAAACATTAGAAGACCAAATTTTTGAGATGCCAAACTGGAAAGCGTGCCGATTCATCCTAATCCCAATTTGTCCTAAAGTAGCATAAAAATTAAGTGAAAGAACATTAACTTCGTTCATGTTGTCCAGAATGGACTGATGGTCAATATATACATAATCATCTTCTATCCCTTTTTCGGTAATTTGATTATAGTTGAGCGGACTATTAAAACCAATATAGGTGGAGGAAATTACAGGCAAATTAATAAAATATTTTCCTGATGGTGAGAAAGCCGGATTCATTGTATTCGCAATGGGAAGATGGTCAAAAAAATAGGCAGTGCGCGAAATCTGAGCGTTCATTTCACTGGTAAAAATCCATAATGTAATTACAAGGATAACTTTTATATATTTTATGATAATTGTATTCATAGGGCAAATGATTTTAATAGTTTACATAAAACTTGGCTGATAATGACATGTCCATACTGTAATCGGAATAGATTTTAACCAATTTTCCAGATTCCGTCGAAAGTGTTGAAGTGAAGATAATTTTTGTGGCTTTTAATACCAATTCCATTGCCTCACCATCAAGGGTAACAATGGTTTCTTTTTTGGTTGGCTGAATTACCTTGTAATCAGGCTCTCCACCCGATTCAGCGGAAAGAATAATAATTTCCTCTCCTTGTTGAAAAAGCGAATATAAATGATTGTTTTCGTCATCCAAAAAATCTAACTGGGCAGAAGCCGTAATAGGAAATCCATTGATAAACTCAATCCTAAGGTCAAGGGCATTAAGGTTTTCTACACTTTCAATCGAAAAGTCGAGAGTATCCGAAATTTTAAATTCGGATATGTTTCCAAAAAGGTCGAGTTGCAATTTGACAGCCATAGTAAAATCGCTCGTGTCTCTGAAACAATTTGTCTCATTACTGTTTTGATCATAATTTAAAATTCCGTTCAGTTTGAAAAACAATTTATTGGGCGAGATTTCCAGGGCCTCAACAATATTTGAGTTTTCCAGTACCATATCTGTTGCTTCACCATTTCCGGCATCGCAAGTCGGAGAATTGATATAAAAACAATTGGTATCATTACTGTTTGTAATAAAATTAATATCCACGCTGTTATTGGTGGTACCGGTGGTATGATAGGCCGTAAATTTTTCAGATTCAACCTTTATTGGAAGTCCTAATTCATTATATAATTCCACACCAAGTTTTACACAATTCTCACCGAAAGTAATTGATCCAACATCAGCAGAATTGTAAATACTTAATATCAATTGTATCTGAATAAGATTCCACTATGTTTACCGATATAGCCAAGGAATTGCGAATATTTTATATCATTCCAGTGTCATTTTAAGAGTATCAGGCATGTCCATCAAAATAAAATAAGTCTGGTCGGTATAAATATTCCAATATCGGCCTGAATAGTTATAGTACCAATCGTATCACTGCTACGTTATTAAAATTCACATAATATTCAGAAAGATTAAAGGTTTTGCTAATGATTAATGTGTCGAGTTCCTTCTTCAGCACTGAGGTTGAAAGTCTCAATAAGCGGCTGATGTGTAATCTGGTGAATGAAATTTTCTACAGTTAATATAACAAATGCTGAATCAGTAAGTACATCGGTTTTAATAGTAGCTGTATAGAATCCACTGGTAAGTTACAGAGTGTCTATTCCTTGATTTACATCCTCTAATTCGAATGTGATATCAAAAAATAAAGGAGGTAATAATATACTTCTAAAGTATCTCCAGTTGTATTGGGGGGTAGAATTACAGGAAAAAATTCTTTTTCTTCGTTACCTTGATCCGGAATATGGGTCCTGTCTTGTGCCTGCACAGAAAACAATTGCTCACTTTCATAAATAAGAGAGATTAAACCATCAGGATTGACATTGATCGTTCCGCTGGTATCATTTAAAAAGTCTTCAAGAGTCAATTTTGAACTTACCAGAGGTACACCCCATTCAGCATTAAGATTATCGGTTTTTAATTTATCAAATTCAAAATCGTTTTTCATACATGCTAATAAAATAATACATAGCACTATTAATTGGAGATTGGTAATTAATTTGGCTGTTTTCATACTTATCCTCATATTAAATAAACAATGGTTTTTAAATGTCATAACAAATAATCTTTCCATTGAAGGGATAATCTGTACTCAAAATGATGAATTATTTTCTTTATATGGTTATCCATTGTATTAATCAAACAAGTATCAATAATTATTCCGATAAAAAAAACTCCAACTTTGCAATCTGAATAACAATTACTTATCATTTACACTTGAATTATCTATTTTTCCAAATTTTGTAAAAGTTTTCAAATTATAGAAACCATTCCAAAGTTAGTATGATATTCTATAATTCCAAATTTAAATTAATTTTAGGAAAAATCATACTGAGTCTTTTATAAATAAAAAACGCTAAAATAACCAGAAATTATGGTTAGGAAAACGTTTGGAACCAGGAAGACGGCGGAATGAAACTTATTTAGCCTGGTTTTACATTATATAGATTTATGAAGGATAGAAGTTGAGTCAATCAAATTTCATAATCGACAAGAGCTTTTTTTTCAGTCACCTGGTTTAAATAAACCAAAACTTTTTTATGCTCAGGATGATTCATGTACTTTTCAAGGTCGCTTTCGGAATTGAAGGTAGTTGTTAGAACAAGGTCGTAAGCATGAGGACTTTCACTGAAATTCAAACCCACCTCAAGATACTTTATTTCGTCGATAAAAATTTTCAGATGTTCGAGCGCTTTCTTAAGCTGCAACGCATTTTCAAGTTTCTGGGTTTTATTCGGATAATCTTTCAATTGGAGCATTACAATGTGCTTAACCATAAGTACAATTCTTTTATGTTAAATAATTCTCTTAATTCAATTTATCGGTAAAACTATAAAAACTTTTTATATAAATTATGATTAAATTATGTGCAAGACAAAAAAATAAGGTTGCATAAAACTGTACAGGTTTTCTATGCCAAATGGCTATATTTTTTTATCCATGATATTAAGAATCTCTTTCTGAAGATTTATTGCTTTTTCCTGAATATCTGCGCCCTTAGCGATAATCTCTTCAACGAATTTTTTATCTTCCAATCCACCAGCATTTATTTTCACATTCAGGTAAGCACCTTTCACGCCAGCAAGGGCAGCAATCGCTCCAACACCGGCATCAGAAACCGAATTTGGATTGCCAATTTCTGCCATGGCTTTCATCACTTCCATCGATTCGTAACACAGTTTCATTACTTTAAAAGGAACTTCAATGGCATATCTTGTCGCATCCTGAATAGCCTTGTTCGTGCTGATTTTTCCTCCTCACTTTTCTTTGGAAGCCAAATGCATCCATGATTTTATTAAAAGCACGGGTATCTTCATCCACCATTTTCAGCAATTCTTCCTGGTAATATTTTCCTTTCACAGCCCAATCGGAAAATTCTTCCCAACGATCGTCCCAGCCGCGCTTATGCGAAGAAAGGTTGGCAACCATTGTTCCCAGTGCAGCACCCATCGCTCCCATTGCAGCAGAAATGGAACCACCGCCCGGAGCCGGAGATTCTGAAGCTGTTTCATTCACAAAACCTGTCACTGTCAAATCGACTAATTTTTTTTCCTTCTTATCTTCAAGGATGTATTCAATGATTTTCTTATCGGGATCGAATGGAGCAAGTTCATCAAGTCCTAAAGATTTCACAGCAATTCTAATAATTTCCCTGTCGGGAATTCCAATTGAACGTTGCTGTTTTCTAAGGTAATGCTTTCCGGCATCAAGCATGGCTTTCAATGGAATCACACCCACCAGTTCAGAACCGGTTACACGAACACCACGTTTTTCAGCCGCTCTGCAAACTTCATCAAAAGCCTCATGAACAGAAGTAACGGTTATATCAGTCAGGTTCATCGAAATCTGCGCAATTCCATATTCTTCAATGAACCAGCCAATGGCTTTGGTGCTTTTTAATGTTCCTGGAATGTAAACCGTATTTCCTTTTTCATCCTTTACAATTTTTCCGTTAACCGGATCGCCTTCTCTTTTTTCTCTTCCTTTTTCCCGAACATCATAAGCAATTGCATTTGCCCTTCGGGTTGAAGTAGTATTGAGGTTGAAATTATAAGCAACCAGAAAATTCCTTGCACCCGACAGCTGTTGCACCAGTTTTGGCAATATGATCATTAAATTCAGCCGGACCGAAATCAGGTTTCCAATGCCGGATTGGATAAGTTTTTGCTTCAATCCTTCATATTCTCCTGCACGGCAATTGGCCAAGTTTTTTCTTTCCGGTTTTGAAGCAGCAAATTCGTAATTATAAACGGGAATGCCCAATTCTTCACCAATTCTCTTTCCAAGTTTCCTTGCATAAACAACTACTTCATCCATAGTTATGTTTGCAACCGGAACCAAAGGACAGACATCTGTAGCGCCAAAACGCGGATGCTCACCATGATGCTTACTCATATCAATCAGTTCAGAAGCTCTTTTCACCAGTCTGAAGGCTGCTTCACAAACTTCTTCCGGTGAACCGACAATGGTAATCACAGTTCGGTTTGTTGCCTTTCCAGGATCGACATCAATAAGCCGGACACCTTCAACTGTTTCGACCACATCTGTTACCTGTTTATGATATTGGCATCACGCCCTTCGCTGATATTGGGCACACATTCGATTAATTGTTTCATAGTAAATTATTGAATTAATGAATTGTTGAATTAATGATTTAAATTCTAAACGATATTTAATATCGGGCAAAAATATGAATTGGGATTTAATTACAAGGTAAATCACAAATTTTCAAATTCCAAAAGATAATTTCTGAGTAATCCGGAGACTAAACAACTTTTCCATTTAAAATCACCGTTTCCACCTTATTACTTCCATAAGCATAAGGCATGAACTCAACTGAAGGAATTTCTTTGGTGATGAACACATTTGCTTTTTTCCCGATGGCAATGGTTCCCAGTTCTTCCTCAACACCCATTGCATAAGCGCTGTTTAAAGTTACTGCATTGATGGCTTCCTCAGGAGTTAGCCTGTATAAGAATGCTTGCCATGGAAAGGATCAACTGCATATTGCCGGATGGTGATGAACCGGGATTAAAATCACTGGCCATGGCAATAGGCAATCCTGCTTCAATCATTTTTCGGGCAGGTGCATAAGGCATTCCGAGAAAAAATGCAGCTCCGGGAAGTATGGTCGGCATGGTATCGGTACCTTTCAGAACCTCAATCTCATCATCACCAGTATATTCAAGATGATCGACCGAAAGTGCATTGTATTTTACACCAACCTGGATTCCGCCTGAATAATCCAGTTCATTGGCATGGATTTTTGGCCGAAGTCCATATTTCATGCCTGCCATAAGGATACGCTCAGTATCTTCAACTGTAAAAAACCTTTATCACAAAAAACATCAATATAATCAGCCAGTTCCTCCGCTGCCACCATCGGGATCATTTCATTGATCACCAAATCAACATATTCGTGCTGCCTGCCCCTGTATTCAAGTGGAATTGAATGAGCGCCAAGGAAAGTTGCCTTGATGGTGAGTGGAGAAAGCTCTTTCAATTTCCTGAATGACATAAAGCATTTTCATTTCCTGCTCGGTATCCAGTCCATAACCGCTTTTAATTTCAACTGCTCCGGTTCCATATTTGGAAATTTCATCAAGTCTGCTGCATTGCTGAATCAACAAGTTCAGCAACCGTAGTTTCCTTCATTTTTTTTGCCGTGTTCAAGATCCCACCTCCACGCTTGGCAATCTCCTCATAGGAAAGCCCTTTTATCTTGTCAACATATTCAATCTCTCGGCTTGCGGGATAAACCAGGTGAGTATGTGAATCACAGAAACTGGGGAAAACCATTTTACCGGTGGCATCAATCTAAGTTCAAAGTTCAAAGTTTGAAGTTCAAGGTTCGTCATTTTGCCAAAGTCAGCGATTTTACCATTTTTAATTAAAAGAAAGGCATTTTCAATGCTGTTAAGTTCTGACATCTGTTTTCCAGCCCTGAACCGGACAGGTTTTGTTTCAACCTGAACCAGCTTTTTAATGTTTGTAATTAGGATTGACATGTTATAAAATATCTTTATCCTAAATTGAATGAAATAATGAAATTATTTTAAACTTTAAAAAAATGTCCATATTATGTAATAAATAATTGTACTTTCAAGGAAACTATTGTAATATTACTACAAAAGCCGATATAATTGCAGTTTTTTTACAACAAAATGTTTTCTGTCAGAAAATCACCATTTATCTTTCATCGTATGATTAATAATCAAACGAATATTGTACTTATTCTTTAGCTTCTCATAAATCCTTTCGGCAACAATAAACTGACCGGTGCTGACCTCCGGTACAACCAAAATCAACGGATAGGTGATTAAAACCCCGTTCAATATATTTATCAACCGACTGACTAACCACCCTAAAAACATTGTCAATAAATTTATCTACTTCCTCATGACCGCCGAGTAAATCTTTTACTGACTGATCAAGTCCGCTAAGATTCCGGAATTCTTCTAAACGACCTGGATTTGGCAATGAACGGCAATCGAACACAAATCCGCCGCCATGACCGCTTTTATCCTCAGGAATGCCTTGCTGCAAATAAGAAAAACTTCTGATCTCAACAATCAGGTTTTCACTTCCTGATTTCTTTTTCTTCATTCTGCCTTGCCTGATCATCTCTTCCATACACTTTGTCAGTTCAGGAATTTCAAGCGAGAACTCCACATTTTTCAATAGCCATTCGAGATTATCCAGCGCATAACCTATACTTTCCACAAAATGTGTCTTTCGTTCAAAATATCCCCGATAACCATATGCTCCCAAAACCTGCAAGGTTCTGATCAATACAAAACCATAATACAGAGGAATAAAAGCGTTCCGGTCGACTTGAACATAATTCTTTAGTTGAGCAAGATAATACTCCAGCATCTGCTCCCTGAATGCATAAGGCAAATCTGCCTTTGCCTGGAAAAGCAAAGAAGCAACATCATATTGCAACGGACCTTTCCGCCCGCCCTGGTAATCAATGTACCAGGGCTGGTCTTCGAAAATCATGATATTTCTTGCCTGAAAATCACGGTACATAAAGTAATCACTTTCGGCAAGAGCCAGAAAGTCTATCAGCGTTTTAAAATCATTTTCAAGGGCTTGCTCATGAAAAGTAATGTAGGCCAGACTTCAGGTAATAATACTTGAAATAATTCAAGTCCCATTGCATGGATTGACGATCGAAGCGGTCTCTCGGAAAACAAACCGAATAGTCAATATCTTTGCCTGCAACAACCTGAAACCGGATCAAGTCATCAATAACCTTTTGGTATAATGAAGCTTAAATCCGAATGCTTGAACTTGCCTTCATTCGTCTCAGCAACAAGATTATACAGTGATTTATCACCCAAATCCTGTAAGATATAAATCCCATTTGCTTCATCAGAGATCAAAACCTCAGGTACATTTAAACCATGCTTTCTGAAGTGATTTGTAAAACTAAGGAAAGCCCGATTTTCATGTTTATCTTCGCCAATGACACCAATTGCCGTATCTTTCCTCGTCCGAAAGCCGGAAATATTTCCTGTTCGAACCAGACCCTGTGATCCTATCCATCCGGATATTTACTTTTCCTGAATAATTCTGATATAATTGTTTAAGTCTATACTCCTTATCCTTCGCCATCTTCTAATCGAGTGTAATTCAGTTACAAAAATAGTCAATTGACAATCCTGAAGCCGATCACGGATAAAATAATAATCAACAGTCAGGTGTTTGATAAAGCAATTTTAAATGTTGGTATAAGAAATTCGTTATTTTTGCGATCAAACATTCATTCTTAGCAATTAATCGTAAAAACAAAATATTATGGCAAAGTCAGCAACCGATATTTTAAAAGAAGCAATCCTGCTCGAGAAAAGAGGCAAGGCATTTTATTCCAATGTGGCAGAGCAATCGAGAAGCCAGGCGGCAAAGAAAATATTCACCATGATGGCGGAAGAAGAAGATGAGCATATCAAATTCCTTGCAAAGCAATTCAAGTCCTATAACCAGGATCATAAATTTGTTAAACCTGACGAACACCATGAAGACCCAAATGAAGAAACGGTTATTCAAATCCTGACCGAAGATTAAAGAAAGAAATTTCTGCAGCAAGTTTTGAAGCAGCAGCCATTGCTTCGGCTATGGATTTTGAAACACAGGGCGGTGAAGATTTATTCCGAAAGGGCTAAAGAAGCCACCGACCCCCTGGAAAAGGAAACCTACGACATGCTTGCCAAATGGGAAAGCGGTCATCATAAGCTGCTTCATCAATTGAATGAAGACTTGAAAGAACAGGTTTGGAACGACAACAGCTTCTGGCCATTTTAAACCGAATTAATTTATGTCCGTTTCGAAATTCATTCAGGTAACATCTGAAAATGTTTCTGAGGTTGGATTGTTTTGCATCCGAAATCCAAAATATCCGGGGTTCAAACTAAAAGCAAACTGGCTGGCAAAAGAGAAAGCTGATGGCCTGAAATTAATGCTTCTTGCAGGTTGATAATGAAACGGTTGGGATTTATTGAATATGTTCCCGGTGAGTTCGCATGGCGACCTGTGTCAGCCAAAAATTTCATGTTCATCCATTGTCTTTGGGTTTACCCGAAAAAGAACCTGAATAAAGGCTATGCTTCAATGCTTATCGATCATTGTATTGAAGAAAGTAAAAAAGCTGGTTTTGATGGTGTCTGCGTAATGACCAGTGAAGGATCATGGATAACGGGCAGGGATTTATTCCTGAAAAACGGATTTACGACTTACTGCATCCAAAGGCAGATTTGATTTGCTTACTTTGAAATTCAAAGGAAAAAGCGAACCGGAATTCATTGATTGGGAAGCAAAAGCGAAGAACTTCCAGGGGCTCAATCTGATTTACGCTAACCAATGTCCGTTGTTCATCAAATCCATTGATGAAATGACTGCAACAGCTAAAGAATTTGGACTTCAGCTTAAAATATCTGAACTTAAAACGGCAAAGGATGCACAAAATTCACCCTCAGGGTTTGGTGTTTATTCAATGGTATACAATGGCAAACTGGTGGCTGACCATTACATCAGCAATACGAGGTTCAGGAACATACTGAATAAAGAGGTTAAAAAAGCATGAGCTTTGCCGATGAAGTAATCGCCTTTAACAGGAGCCTTGAATCTGAAAGTTCAGTTACCGGATGGGGTTAATGTTATGAACCCCTTTAACGATAAAATCACCCGTGAATATTCTGAAAAGTTTTACAGAAAGTTCTATGACGATAAAAACCAACGAACCCTTATCCTGGGAATAAATCCCGGCAGGTTTGGCGCCGGTTTAACAGGTATACCCTTTACCGACCCGGTTAAACTTGAAAAGAATTGCGGAATCCCGAATCCCTTTAATAAAACCACAGAACCTTCGGCTGGGTTTATTTACGATATGGTTGCTGCTTTTGGTGGTACGGAAGCATTTTACAACAAGTATTTTATTCATGCAGTTTGTCCACTGGGCTTTACCAAAGATGGAGTCAATTATAACTATTACGATTCAAAACTACTGGAAAAAGCAGTAACGCCTTTCATTATCAGGTCACTAAAACAGATATTTCTTTTCCTGTGAATAAGGAAATTTGTTATTGCCTCGGAAACGGGAAAAACTTCAAATTCCTTTCAAAGCTTAATTCGGATCATCATTTCTTTAAAACAATCATTCCCCTGCCCCACCCTCGATGGATCGTACAATACAGGAGAAAAAAATACGATGAATTTATTACAGAGTATCTGAAGATTCTTAAATAGTTTTCATGTTCTGTCTAAAGTACCAATTTCTATTTGATAAAATAGATAATATGCAACAGCCACGCCGATGGTTACAATCACCCAACGCAAAATCTGAGGTTTAAATTTTCCGGCAAGTTTACCACCGATTGTTCCCCCCAGCAAAGCGCACAACCGCCATCACAATGGCCACCAGCCAGTATACTTGTCCTGAGAAAAGAAAATACAGTGCAGCTGAAACATTTATACAGAGTGAAAGGAGTTGTTTTAGCGCATTCAACCGGATGAGATTATCCTCAAGAAAAAGTCCTAATGCGGAAATTGTAATCACTCCAAGCACACCACCAAAGTATCCGCCATAAATAGCAACCGGAACAATTACAAAAACTGCAAGCCAATTAATCCTGCTGTTCGCTCCTGAATTTGCACCGTTGTAAAATCCATTTCTTCAATCGATTCCTGAAATGCGAGTAAACAGGAGGCAAACAGGATAAGGAAAGGAACCAAATTATCAAATAATCTTTCGCCGGTATTGAGTAATAATAAACCACCGGCAACTCCTCCCAAAATGGCAATCGGAACCAAGAATATGATTCGGCTTTTCTGACCTTTCAAATCGTTTCGCTGGGCAAAGGTTCCGCCTAAATAACCCGGGCAAAGCGCAACTGTGTTGGTTACATTAGCCGAAACTGCAGGAGACCAATGGCAATTAAAACCGGGAATGTGATCAGTGTGCCTCCGCCTGCAATTGCATTGACAATTCCAGCAGCTAAAGCAGCAAGACCGGCGATCATTAAATCATAATATTCCATTTCGATCTCTGCATGGGCAAGAAAAGTTCTGATCAGTTCTTCACCGTGATATGAAAACATTTTTCCTTGTATTCTGTCACCACCAGACAACGGCCTTCTTTACGCAACTCACCGATTGCATCAGAAAACAGCTTTATGACAGAAGCATCTGCAACTTCCCGCTTTACCCATGGAAAAGGCTTTTTGATTACATTTTTGTAAGCAATGTCGAATGAGGTTCCATATAAGTGAGAAGACTCGGATGCGGCATTGCCGTTTGAACGGCTAAGTTGTTTCTGGCTTTCGCCCGTCCTTAATAGTGAACTTACCCGGAAATAATATTTATCCTTTCCTGCTTCATCCAGTTTCTCATTGAACCGCTTTCCGATATCTTCCAGCAGCTTTGCAGCTTTAGGAACCAAATAAGGATGGGAATGTCCCAGTTTATTGACAACATAAAACCGGTTATCACTTATTTTTCTCAAATCTCCGTTTGCTACCAAATCATCTTTGCCTTCCCTGTATGCTTTCTCTGTTTTAAAAGGTTTGATCCCTAATTTTTTAGCATAAGAAAGATGCCTGTCATTGAAATCTTTATACCTGTCAACTTTCACCCTGCCATATGCCTCAGACCTGTTGCCGCTGATTTTGCTGATGAAGGATGGCAAAAGAAATAATTGCCGCGATCGCAAACAAGTATCACAATCACCATCGTGAGCCTCCCTTTTCTTAACTTCCTTTTTGGTTTTGAACCTGCGCTTTTCTTCTTCATGACTTTTAGTAAACTTATTTTTCAATAACCATTTCTCCTTAACTTTGAACTTCGAACATTAAACTTTGAACTTAAAATGAGTAAGTTACTCCAATCATTAAATTAAACCGCTGTGAAGGATAATTGTACCATTTGTAATAGCGCTGCCCAAGAATATTGTTCAGATTGATAAATCCTGACAACAACTTGGTATAACGGTATTCGACACCCAGATTTATATCAGCATATCCCTTCAGTTCAGACGGAACCATGGTGGTAGTGGTCACACAGCCAGTTGTTGTTTTTTCAAAGGTTCGCCCGTAAATTTTACTGGCAGTGAACAACTCCGCCTTGATCAGAAATTTATCCTGCATATTGTAATTAGCGCTGAAAGAAATTTCAAGTTTCGGCTTATGCCAGGCATAATCTTCAGTATCCATGAAATAATTGTTGTATTTCCCGCTCAGCATTGCATTAAATTTACTCTTATAATGAAATCCGAATTCAGCGATAATCCTTGAATACTTTACTTTGTCATAAATAACCGTAAACTGGTTGTTCAATCCGGGTGCAATGGCTGACACCGTATCATTTACATAAAAAGGCATGTTCTCAATGGTTGAATTCACAAAGCTCAGGTTATAATCGAGATATTTGGTAATGTGGCCTTTGAGTCCGCCATACTGGCTGAACTTATTGTTCGAGAAACGCTTATCAAGTGTGGAATTGATAAACGGATTTTCATCGCTCATCGAACGAAGGCTGTTGGGCATCATCTCTCCAAATATCCCGGCATAAGTGATCAAAATATCTTTTACGACCTGTACTTCTGCCCTTACGATTGGATAAACATGAAAATAAGAAGTGGTGCCCGATTCCAAGGTCCATCTTCAAGCCAACTTTGAAATAATATTGTTCAAATCCAAGACTATAATAAGGATCGAAGCGGATAATACCCTGATTGACATCAGCAATCGAATCTTTATCGAAATAATAATCAACACCGGCATCAATACCAAGCTTTTCATTTTCGGAAAAATCAAAAAAGGAGGTGTTTTTATTCAAACCCGCATTGAACTTCACGTTGTGTTCCTGGGCTTTAAACTTATCAAACAGATAATGGTATTTGAAATTAAGGAGATGGTGCAATTTATCATCATCAACATAATTGCTTTCAATCCCGGTTTTCAATTTCAATCAGGTTATAAGCCTGCTTGTAATCATTTTTCTCCAGGTCAAATTCCGGAAAATCATCTGGCTTAAAGCCATAAAAATGAACACCGGTTCGTTTATATGCTGCTTCGCCTGTCAGGGTATGCTGATTGAAAAATTTCTTACCATAACCATCAAGCCGCAAACACGCTATTTCCCGGAAAAGCATAATCCTTTATACCCCCGAAAGAGGCAAGGTATTTCGCATGAACACCGAATGCGTTTTTCTTTGAACGAAGTTTATTTGCATAAAACTCAATGTAAGGAGTCCAGTAATTGCCGATGCCGGCCCGGATATAATTCTTGTATAACTCCGTAACTGATTCTCCGGCGATCTTTGCTGGTTTAATGGGTTCAAGAACAATTGGAGCTTTATAGGTTTTTGATTTGATATTATAAGTAAATTCCGGTTTTATAACCGCTCTTCCGGTATCCTTGGGTGAAAGGCTGATCTTACTTGCATCCGAAACTGTAGGCTGGTATGGTGCAACTACTGTCACTTCCTCTTCTTTCGTTACTTCCTGTGAAAAGGTTGTACTGATTCCAACAAGGGTTAGCACCGAAACGACAACAAAAAATTTCAAGCGCAGGTCGAAATGTTTTTCTAAAGCCTTTGTAGTACTGAAATAAGTTTCACGGAGAACGCTTAAACCATCAACTGGTACTGGTGTTTCTTCGTGATTTCGTTTATTAGCGGCAATCATTATAATGTTTGTAATCACAATCTTTCCTCTTTTCTATATTATCATTATTTCAATTCCATTGGAACAGGTTCTTCCTGCAGTTTAATGGTTTCGCCTCCACTCAGCGTGTCAGCCTTCTTTGATTCTTCGACTTTTTGGGTTTCCTTCTGAATAATCGAAGTTAGCTTATCAACTGGCGATCTTTCGCAGATCGTCCCCTTCATAGTTATCGATGATGCTTTGCAGTGTTTGCTTGGCCTGGAAGTCATTACCGTTTTTAACGTAAATATCAGACAGCAGGATAAATCCTTTTGCCACCCAATAATCATGAGTTGTAAAGCGGTTAATAAGCTCAAAGCAATTTTTTTCAGCAGATGGATTGTCCGACAGAATAAAATCTATTTCAGCCATAGCGTACAATGCTTCAGCGCCGGGCTTCTCCTTGCGACATAGCAATATCTTTTTATATTCGCTTCTGGCAAGCTGAAGTTCATCTGATAAATAATAGGTTTTGGCCCTCATCATCATGGCTTCCAGCTTCATCTGGTCGCTCAGTTTTTCAACAGTCAGCAATTTCGATGCATCCGCAAGTGCACCTTCAAAGTTTTTTAAGTTATAATTGCATTTCATTTTACCATAACATGGCTTCTGTACGTTGGCTTTTATTCTCAGCCAAGATTCTCAAGTGAGGTATAATATATCAGCGAGGTATCATATTTTTCCAGTCCGTAGCGGATGGTAGCAGCTTTCAGTAATGCGCTTTCTGTAAACTCCGACCGGGGAGCGGCAATAACCGTTTCAAAGTCTTTAATGCGCTTTCCTTTTTTCCTTCCCTCGTCCTGGCAATCGGCAAGGTAAAAACTTGCCGGAACAATGAAATGCTCCCTGAGGGAATTTTTCAACATACTTTTCCAGTGCAGGTAAGGCTGAACCATAATCCGAATTGAGGTAAAGCTTTTCAGCCGAAATATACAACAGTCGAATCCTGTTCCGAAATCCGAACTTCCGATTCGGTAATCCCCCCGCATAAGCAAGATAATCATCCACCTTGTTCATCTCAATATAAATATTCTTTATACTGGCCAGCGCTTCCCTCGATTCAGGTGTATTTCGGAAATTCCTCGACCACCTTTTTAAAAGTACTCATCGCAAGATCGTACTGCTCACTGTTGTAATAAATAAGCCCCGACTTCAATCTCGCTTTCAAAGCAAAACTGCTGATTGGGATATTCCGAAACGACTTTTTTAAAATTGATCAGGGCATTTTCATTGTCTCTCTGAATGAGATAAGTATTTCCAAGTTCATACTGGGCTTCACTTAAATAAGATGAATTGGGATACTTTTTGATGATCTTTTTGAGCATCTGGATTTCCTCGTCATACCGCGAAAGCACACCCAGCGCTTTTGCTTTCTGGAACATGGCATAATCCACATCGAGCATTGCCCAATTTTATAGCCTTGTCGTAACTGCTGATCGCATTATCGTATTCTTTGCTCACAAACCACGAATCCCCCAGCCGAAATAAGCATCTGCCTTCATGGCCGGGTCATTCATCCTTGAATTGGCTGATAAACGCCTGGAAAAACAATCGGGCATCCTGGTATTCCTCTTTCTTAAAATAGATATATCCCAGGTTGTAATTGGCAATATTGTAAAACGGCAACTTTTTCCCTTCAGGCAAGGCCATAAAATCGAGGTAATATTTTTTTGCGCCCCAGAGGTTCTGCAGCGCGGTAAAATGATTCCCCTGTCCAGAAATAAGCCTCAGCCGTTATCTCTTTATCCGCATCAATGTTTATCGCCTTCTTGAACATCTTTATTGCTTCCTCATCATTGAACTGGTTGTAATATTCAATCCCCCTGTAAAGCACGATCTTCTGGTAATTGAGATTATAATCGCTTCCCTTCTTTTGATGTTTCCAGTGCATCCTGGGCATCCTTGTAATTATCCGGTCGCCAGCGAAATCCTGTAAAGGAAATTATAGGCTTCGTCGTTGCGGCTGCTGTTCGGATATGTCCTCAGGTAATCCTTCAGCGCCTTGATGGCTTCATTATATGGATCATATGAAAGGTCGAACGCAATCTGTGCCTGGTTGAACAAGGCATCTTCCCTTATATCGGTATCGAAAGTCAGCTTGTATGCCGAATTAAATGCATTGGCGGCAAACTGCTTTCTTTCCAGTTTCAGGTAACAATCAGCCGAGATAGTAATAAGCATATTGCGACAGTTTATCCTGCGGTCCCTGTCACCTTCTCAAAATATTCCGAAGCGGTTTCATATTTCCCCGGCTTTGTAAAGGCAAAATCCATACGAGTAATTATCCTCTCTTGCCACTGCAAGCCCCTTCTCATTTGGTATAAATCCAGGTATGGCAGGGCTTCAGCAAATTTCCCTGTCCGGTAATACGATTCGCCGATCACCCGGTTGATTTCCGGCGCCCTTTTTTCCGTTGCCGTTTCAAGCATATCCGGGGCCATTGCCAGCACCTCCTCATATTTTTGCTGCGCAAACAGGATCTGAATAATGTAATACGGCGCAACAACCTTGAAATTATCGTCATTCATCAGTTTTTTGAAACCTGTAAAGCGCGACTTCATAATCACCGTTGTGTAGGCGATATGCGACAGGTAATAATTTGCCGGTGATATGTATTTCGAGTTTGGGTTGTTGATCTTTCAGAAATTCTGTCTTCGACTTTTCAGGTCATCCGTCTTGAAATAGCAATATCCCTTCTTGAAATGGAATTCATCCATCTGCTCTTTGTTCAGCTCCGACTTATCCACTTTCTGAAATAATGCTGTGCCGAATTGATATTTCTTGTTGGTATAGGCCAGCCGCCCAAGCTGGTAATTGATCAGGTTCACGCGGCTGCTCGAAGGATGCTTCCGCAGGAATTCCGTGAACTTGTATTCCGCATCACCGTTATACAGCTCCAGTGCGCACAGGGCATCGTAATATTCCGCACTGACCCGCAGATTGCGATAGCGGGTTGGCTTCATTTTCTATCACAAACTCAAACGCCTTTTGAGCCGCACTGTATTTCTCCTTTTCAAAAAATCATCCCCGACCGGTAAGCCGCTTCCGGGTCTTTGTAAAATGATGTCCGCTGGCCAACCGAACCCACCGAAAGGAAAATGAAAAAAAGAAGGGAGACCGAAGTAGGTAGTAACCTGCAAATGAGCAAATCTTTGCTGAGAATTCCTGAATCTGAATGATCCCTCACTCCAAAAATGTTTCTCGTTACTCGTTTCTTGTTACTGGTATAAAGTACAGGATTTCGCCTCAATGCAGAGTTGACGAACAAGCAACTTGTAACCAGCAACCTGAAACCAGCAACCAGCAACCAGTAAGCAGCAACCAGCAACCAGCAACCAGCAACTAATTTCCCCAACCTTGAAAGATGAGTACACACCTACCCCACACAATCTATCCAATAAACACAACACCAATTTCCTCATATCTAAACGCTCAATAAATATTACTGCTTGCGGCATACACTGCCGTAACCAAGCAAAATTACTATCTATAATCGCGTAAATATGAGGCTATAACTCTAAATTATAACATTAAGATGTTAATAACTGTCAGTAACGGAAGATTAAAAAAAATATTTTGAAATATTCCCGGGATATATTTAATTTAGCTGATTCAATTCAAAATGTAATGACAATGAAAAAATTTATTATTCTTTTTCTCCTTGTAACCGCCAGTCATTTCTGCTTTGCTGAAGTTACCGGACATGCTTTCCTTGAAGGACAAATCGACCACAGCGGTATTAAAGTTAAATTTATACCCAACTCACCAACGGCGGTTTTAGATTCCACTTATTCAATTGTTGATGGAAGCTATAGTATTATACTAGAACCTGGAGTATACTATGTCGTTTTTTCAAAATCTGGCTACGAAACAATTCAGTATAACAATGGTAATCCAGTTGTAATAACAGCCAATTACATACTTTCCGATGTCACCTTGCAGGAAGGTGGAAGTTTTGTTTATCTTTCAGGAAATGTTGATGGAATTTTAACTTCTGAATATGTATATATTGTTACAGATGATATTACAATCCCCGAACTTCAGATGCTAAACATCGAACCAGGTACGTTAATCAAACTTCAGGCTGGCTGTAATATCCATGTTTATGGCGTACTTATAGCCATAGGAATCGAAGAAGAGAAAATAGTTTTTACTTCTGCAGAAAATAATCCTGGTACTGGCGATTGGGGCAGATAAAATTTTACTATGATGCATACGATACTTGCTTCCTTAAGCATTGTAAGATTGAATTTGGATATGGAGTCGAATGTTATGAATCAACCTTTCTATAATTGGAATGCATTATTCGTGATATGGAAATCTGCATTATATAATTAATTATAGTCTACAATACTCATTTGTAAAATAATTACATATATGACTTTTCGTGTAAGGTATTAGTGTTATGGATTCAAATGATATTTAATATTATAAATAATATAATTGCCTTAAATGGATATCAATAATGGTAACTATTTTACCGGAATCAATAATTCCGGTTCTGATGGAATATTTGAAAATAATTTAATTTAATACAACTAGTTGACTTTCACCAGTTATATTGAAGGATATATACTTCTTCATAGCGGAGATTGGCAATTATTGATAATAATATAGTAAATCATTGCAATATGGTATTATGGGTTATGACTATAATTTTGATATTGCAATAATATTTTTTAAACAATACTATTAGTGCGATATTGATGATGAAATGATTAGTAATTGTGATAATTAAAATTCAATCCAATATAATTTATGGTAACGATGTTGGTTTTTCAACGAGTTATGAAACAGACGACATTGATTTTTCTTATAATAATGTTTGGAATAATAATATCAATTACGATTCAGACATTCCAGGTATAGGGCAAATAATTACAACCAACAATAATGGGGATCCATGCGATCCATATTTCAACATTTCCCTCGATCCATTGTTTGTTGATGCTGCTAACCAGAATTTTCATGTAAATGAAGGAAGTCCTGTAATTGATGCAGGGTAAATAACAATATTATTTTTTATTTGATTTGGATGGGTATCCAAGGATCATGGATGGGAACAATGATGGGGTCGCAATTGTGGATATGGGTGTTTATGAATTTATAGATTCACTGATCCTTGTACCTGATTTTACCTGCCCTGACTAGTGGATGTACAAATGAACATCTGTGACAATTGAATACATTGGTATACCTATCGCTGCTACCTACCTATCATTGGGATTTTGATGGGGGCATCATTGCAAACGGATCAGGACAAGGTCCTTATCATGTTTATTGGCAACAGCCGGGTTAAAAACAATTTCCCTTTATCATGACGTTTGGCAATAATTATTCCGATACAACCTATCATAATATTATTATTGGTCAGACAGTTACTTCATCGGTAAGTATTATCGCCTCTGCAAATCCTATCTGCACGGGCGATGAAGTTACTTTTACTGCCTATCCTGTTAATGGTGGGGAGTCTCCAACCTTTCAATGGAAACTGAATGGTCAGAATGTGGGAACCAATAGTCCGGTTTATACAAACTCCAGCCTTGCAGTCTGGGAACATGGTCTATTGCTACTTAACATCCTCTGAAGAGTGCGTTGTCCACCTTCTGTCCAATCAAATATCATTTTTATGGGAGTGTATCAATACCCTGAAGTAACAATAGCTGCCTTTCCTAACGATACAGCCTGCATTACCGAAACCATTACCCTCAATGCCGGTAATCCGGGATGCACTTATTTATGGTCAACAGGGCAAACTACCCAATCAATTGTTGTTTCTAACATTTCCGGACCTTCCGGAGGATGCAGGATTACAACGTTGTAGTTACAAAAGGAGGGATTTGTTCCGATTATGATACAATCTCAGTTTATTTCGATCCCTGCACAGGATTGAACGAAATAAACCCCGAATCCAAAATAAAAATCTTCCCGAACCCTGCTACTGAAATACTCAACATTGAATTAACCGGGATCAATTATGACGTCCTTTTAAGTGTTTTATCCCCTGATGGAAAACTGATTCAGAAGCAGAAAGCATCACCGGTTAACCATACAATTCAGTCTCAATTAAACCTTTCCGAACTGCAAAAAGGAATTTACCTCCTTAAGGTTGAAAATGACGATTTTGTTGAGGTACATAAATTTATCAGGGAATAACTTTTTTTTTGCACCAATCGATTTTATTGCTTAGAAAACCCTTGGACATTAAACATTGAACTTTGGTTCATCCTCCCCATCGTGCCCCTGATATAATAAATGCGAAGCATTTTTCAAAGTGCGTTGGCCCAAAAAACAGCCTGTCCCGCAGTATAGCGGGAGCGGGCGTTGGATAGCCTTGT
>CAVPSZ010000009.1:0-32004 GCA_963708435.1 uncultured Bacteroidales bacterium | reverse complement strand
GAGCATATCACTGAAAATAACCACAAGCGAACGTTTATGAATTTTTTCGGAAACCTCATGCAGAGTATTTGCGGTTGATGTGTTTTTAAAGGCATTTACCGGAAGTGGTTTCAGTAATTTTTCAAGTTCGGCGTAAAGGAATTTTTGGTGAACAGAACTTGATTTGCATGGGGTATGAAGTTCCAAAGCATTGCTGAACAAGCTCAATCCGAAAGCATCACGTTGTTTCTTAAACAGATATATAAGAGCCGCCGCTGCATGAACTGAAAAAGTTATTTTATTCGGATTATTGAGCGTTGTTTTTTCCATCACAGGAAAATACATTGAGGAGGAGTTGTCAATAATCAATTGGCAACGCAGGTTGGTTTCTTCCTCGTACCGTTTGACGAATAACTTATCCGTTCTGCCGTAAAGTTTCCAGTCAATATGCTTGATCGATTCCCCTGAATTGTAAAGGCGGTGCTCAGCAAATTCAACTGAGAAACCATGAAAAGGTGATTTATGCAGACCTACAATGAAACCCTCAACAACCTGTTTTGCAACAAATTCCAGATTACCAAACTGCTGAATCCTGTTATGTTCTATCGTGTAATCCAAGTTAATTTCTGATTGTATTAATTAATGCAGACGGACAAATTTATTTTATCCATGCCGGTAAAAACCGATCTTAAACAAAAGGGATAAATGAGGTTAGGGAACTCTTAATTTTAAAAATTAAACTTATTGAAAGTTAGCAGGTTGAAGTCCGTTATTAAAGTATCGCTTCCAGTTTGTTGACGATGATTTGTTTTGGAACTGCGCCTACCTGTTTATCAACGATCTGGCCATTCTTGAAAAATAAAATCGTAGGAATATTCCTTATACCGAATTTCACAGAAACAGCAGGATTACTATCAACATCAATTTTGCCGACAACACATTTTCCCTCATATTCCTGTCCGATCTCCTGAACTATTGGCCCAACCATACGGCAGGGACCGCACCATTCAGCCCAAAAATCAACAATCACCGGTTTATCGGATTTCATTACAATTTCATCAAAATTAGCATCGGTTATTTCTAAAGCCATTTTAAAGTATTTTATTTGTTACTGATATCGTCGCCAAAATTATTATCTTTTTTCAAAAGTGCATGGTTCTCTTACGGAAATTTGAAAATTATGTTATTCACTCTTTTTTTCATTTGATTTTGTTCCTGGTAGCGGGAGATATCATTTGATGCCGATCAGGAAAATCTGATTTTTATTTCCTCGAAGTTCATAAGTTCTTTGGAAAATCCTGAGGGAGAAACATTCTGTCTGGGAGCCGGCAATGTAACGGAGGTGTTGGATTCGTCATCAGCAATTTCAAATAATAATTTGCTGTTGCCTGGATTTCTTTTTATCGAATGCTCCATTTGTTTTATAAAAGTTTTGGAAATTATAGAAAGCGGCAGGTGAAGCGTTAAAAGTGAAGTGAATTTTTCTAAAACCTCTGAAAGCAAGGTCATGCTTAAGATTCGAACTTCTAACTGGTCGCGGTTTTTATTGTTTCTTGTCTGAACCAGTGCTTTTATATACAAGGAGGATCCTTCCACAAGGAAGTGCTTAAGCTTCAGATAATCCTCAGAAAATAAAATGTACTGGTCGAAATCGGTAAAATCCTCAACGGTAAAAGTCGCAAAAGGATTGCCTGTTTTTGACGTCCGGTGGTTTACTTCAGTGATGATACCGGCGAAGTTCACATTTTTGTTTTTAAATTGTTCCCGGTTGCTTTTAATATCGTTGATTGTGACATTGCAAAAATGGTCGATCTCGATCTTAAAATCTTCAAGGGGATGACCTGACATATAAAATCCCGTGACCTCTTTTTCGTTTTTTAATTGTTCGAGTTTAGTCCAGGGAGTGCACTGTGGCAATGCCGGGTCTTTTACCTCAATGGAAGCCATATCTCCGAAAAGGCTCACCTGGGATGCATTTTGCTGGGTTTGGAAATCGCCGGCATGTTTTACAATTTTTTCAAGAAAAATTGTATCATCGGTATTTTCCCGGTAAAAATACTGGGACCGGTGAGTTTCCTCAAAGCAATCGAAAGCACCGGCTTTGGCAAGTGATTCCATGCTTCGCTTGTTCACCGATTTGAGGTTGACACGTTTGGTGAAGTCGAATATCGTATTGTATCTTCCATTTTTATCATGTTCCTGAATGATATTGATGGCGGCGTTTTCGCCGACATTTTTTATTCCTGCCAGTCCGAATCGTATCTCTCCCTTGCTGTTAACCATAAAATTCAAATGGCTTTCGTTTACATCAGGTCCAAGTACAGGAATGTTTTGCCGCCGGCACTCATCGATGAAGAAAGTGATTTTCCTGATATCATTAAGATTATGTGTAAGCACTGCAGCCATATATTCAGCAGGATAATTGGCTTTGAGGTAGGCGGTTTGATATGCGATAACAGAATATGCGGCAGAATGCGACCGGTTGAACCCATATTTGGCAAATTCCATCATGGTATCGAAAACATCCTCAGCATTTTTCTTATCAATCCCTTTACCTAAGGCACCTTCAACAAACAGAGCTTTCTGTTCTTCCATGATTTCCATTTTCTTTTTACCCATCGCTCTCCTCAGCATATCGGCTTTGCCAAGTGAAAATCCTCCCATTCGCTGTGCCACCTGCATGATTTGCTCCTGGTACACCATTATACCGTAAGTGGGCCGAAGGATATCCTCGATCATGGGATGCGGGTAAACAACCTTTTCCTTCTGGTGCTTCCTTCTGATATAGGTTGGGATGAATTCCATCGGTCCAGGACGATAGAGCGCGTTCATTGCAATCAGGTCTTCAATATCATTCGGTTTTAGCTCTTTGAGATAACTGCGCATGCCTTCCGATTCGAACTGAAACGTACCGATCGTATCTCCATGCTGATACAACTCATAGGTTTTTTTATCATCAAGGGGTATGGTATCTATGTTGATCCTTATTCCATGGCGTTTCTGAATATTTTTAATGGTGTCGTTGATTATCGAGAGGGTTTTTAAACCAAGGAAATCCATCTTCAGCATACCCGCAGTTTCAACAAGTTTACCCTCATACTGCGTTACCATTAAGGTTGAATCTTTGGCAGTGGCAAGCGGAACATAGTTAATCAGATCATCCCTGCCGATAATAACGCCGCAGGCATGAGTCCCGGTATGACGCGCTGATCCTTCGAGTGTTTCAGCAAACTGAAGAGTTTTACGTTCGAGTTCATTGCCGTGTTTTTTTATATAATCCAGTTCTGGAACTTCTTCATAGGCCTTTTTTAAAGTAATTCCGGGTTTCTCGGGAACAAGTTTGGCCAGCCTGTCGGCATCGGGCAAAGGAAGTTTTAACACTCTGGCGACGTCCCTGATGGCAAGTTTTGCAGCCATTGTTCCAAATGTAACAATTTGGGCTACACGCTCCTTACCGTATTTTTCGACGACATAATTAAGAACTTTTTCTCTTCCTTCATCATCAAAATCAACATCGATATCGGGTAGGGTTACTCTTTCGGGATTAAGGAATCGCTCGAACAGAAGGTTGTATCTGATAGGGTCTA
Organism: uncultured Bacteroidales bacterium; assembly: GCA_963708435.1. Classification (GTDB taxonomy): domain Bacteria; phylum Bacteroidota; class Bacteroidia; order Bacteroidales; family JAADJA01; genus JAADJA01. The sequence goes on along the minus strand of CAVPSZ010000009.1, from coordinate 28,438 downwards.
TTGAAGTAATTCCTGTGCAATAAGCAACAACCGATCCGGCAACGGAGCCCCTTCCTGGTCCAACGGTTACATCCATTTCTCTTGCCCTGTTGATAAAATCCTGGACGATGAGGAAGTAACCCGGGAATTCCATATTTGAAATTGTTTCGAGTTCAAATTCGAGCCGTTGCTTAATTTCCTCAGTCATTTCAGGATATAATTTCTTCGCTCCCTCATAGGTAAGATGGCGCAGGTACTCACTCTCAGATCCGAAACCAACGGGAAGAGGAAATACCGGAAGAATAACCTCTGAATGGATGTTGAAATTCTCAACCTTATCAACTACCTCTTGAGTATTTGAAATTGCTTCTGGAATATCGGCAAACAATTCGGCCATTTCTTCTGGCGTTTTCAAATATTCCTGCCCGCTATATTTGAGGTCTTCCTTAACATCATTTATATCCGACCCAGTGTTGAGCCGGATGAGTATATCATGTGCTTCAAAATCATCCTTGTTGATAAAGTGAACATCATTGGTTGCAATTAGTTTGATGTTATTGCGTGCAGCAAGTTTCTTCAGGGCGGCGGTAACCGTCTTTTGTTCTGGAAGATCATGATTCTGAACTTCCAGATAAAAGTCATTTTTAAATACCCTTTTATACCAGTCGATTGCCTCCTGGGCTTTTTCTTCACCCTGAATAAGGTATGCCTGCGGTATTTCTCCGCCTATGCAAGCCGAGGATGCAATTAATCCTTCGCTGTATTTTTCGAGTATTTCCTTATCAATGCGTGGTTTGTAATAAAATCCCTCCAGATATCCAAGTGAAATCAGTTTCATGAGGTTATGATAACCGGTAAGGTTCTTTGCAATGAGGATCAGGTGATGATAATGCTTTCCGCGGGTCTTTTCTTTTACCAGCCTTGAATTCTTTGCAACATAAACTTCGCTTCCGATAATCGGTTTTATTCCATATTTTATTGCTTCGTTATAAAATTTCAGCACCCCGAACATATTTCCATGGTCGGTAATTGCCAGTGCCTTCATTTCTGATTCTTTAGCCTTTTTTAAGAGGGATTCAATCCCGGCAGCGCCATCAAGGATGGAATACTGTGTGTGGACATGTAGGTGAGTAAACTCAGGCATAAATTATTTTCAATGTTCGAAATCAGAAGCATTACTGTTTTGAAAAACCTGCAAAAATGCACTCAGACAATTATGCTAAGTTAATAAAATACAGGAATGGCAAAAATAAAGAAAAAGCATACCCCGGTGCAGGATGTTGATAATTCTGTAAAAATGAGTAATCCGCTGTTATTCAGCTTATAAAACGTAAAGCATCTGTAGGCCAGTGTTTTCATTTTGATTTTCAAAATTCAGATATTTTTGCCGGAAGAAAACGAATAAAATGAAAACGGCCTATACTATATTTTTTATTTTTTTTACTGCGATATTCGGTATTGGCCAAAACATCAAGCAGAAAGCCATTATTCCTGATTTTGATCAACAAATTATTCTACCGAAACAATTACCCGAATATTATAATCTGAGAAATACCGGTAGGTTGGGTGATGTAAAAACCCAGCCCAACGGAGGTTGCTGGGCCAGCGCCTCCATTGGATCGGTTGAATCATTCAGAAGGACTTTTAGATATGGAAACGAAACGCTTTCGGATATCAACCTTAAATTATTTCATGGCTTTGTTCCTGAAAGAAACAGCAATGGAAATCATTATATGGCTACCGCCTATTTCAGCCGTCGTTCAGGGCCTTTGATCAAAAGTCCTGAAACCGATTCTGTCTGTTTTTCAGCTCCAAGGACTGATCAGTACATTACTCAGGCAAGGTACCTACCAAATGATCCGGAGATCATTAAGAAAACGATTATGGATTACGGAGCGGTTTATTCTATGATGCATTTCAGGAGAATTGATCTTGATACCCTGACGAACATTTTATACACTGAAACAAAGAAAATCAATCATGCTGTCATTCTTGTAGGCTGGAATGATAACCTCCCCACGAAGAAGGGGAGAGGTGCATGGATTGCGCAGAACAGCCTGGGAACCGACTTTGGAGATAAAGGCTTTTTTTATATTCCTTACCGTGATCCGAATATCCTGCAATACAATGCCATATGGCCTGACTGGATTCCTTATGAGGAAAATACAAATATTTATTATTACGATACATTGGGCTCTTATCATTCCTATGGATTCCGGGATACTATATGTTACGGCCTTGTAAAATATACGGCAGAGCAGGACCTGATTATAACTAAAATTGCAACGCATATCAATACTGCGGGTTCCAGCTGCTATGCTGAAGTTTATGATAGCTTCGATACTTTAGCCAAAAAGCTTTCGGGATTATTGGCACACACAGAAGAAACCCAATGTCGGTTTGCCGGATACTATACCATTGATCTGAAAAATCCAGTAGAAATAAACATAGGAAATGATTTCTTCGTCATGATGAAATATACCACCCTTACTGATACCTTGCCACTGCCTGTCGAAACTTTTATCCAGGGATATTCGAAGCCACATATAACCGCAAAAAGCTGCTGGATCAATCCCGATTATGAGAAGTGGCCAACCACCTGGTATGAATGCGGTTTAGAAAGTAAATGGACTACGCTGAATTTCGATTTATGCATCAGGGTCTATTGCACAGAACTAAAAAAATAGACCACACTGTTAATATCTTTCAAATTGCAACCCTTCATTTTTTTTCCTGTCGTTAGGTTTGGAAATTTTAAAATGACTTGTTATGAAAATTCAAAGACAAATACTTCAGATTGCGATCACACTGATCAGCATAGCGCTTGTATCCTGTGATAAAGACTCCGGACCTATTAAGGGCGAAGGGCCGGTTATTGAACAATCATTTTCTTTACCGGATATTTCCGCAGTTGCATTGAATATTGATGCAAACATCGTTCTGACCCATGGTGAAAAAGAAGAAGTGATCATTCAGGCTCAGCAAAACATTATCGAAAACATGAAAATGTATGTCACTCAGGATGGATTTTGGGACATTTCTTATTTCAGGAATGTCAGAAAACATGATGGAGTTACTATTTACATCACCTCACCCTTGATTGATTACATCTCCGTAAGTGGCTCAGGATCGGCGAATTCAACAAATCTGTTTCCTGATTCGGTGAATGTGGCATTGACCATCAGTGGATCAGGCAATATTGGATTCAATACAATAGCACAGTTAACAGAAAGCAATATTTCAGGTTCAGGTGAAATTCAGCTCACGGGCAGCAGCAATCAGCACCGCATTCATATCAGCGGATCGGGCAGTGTTCATGCATTTAATTTTCAGACCGTATCAACCTATGTAAATATTAGTGGTTCTGGTAACTGTGAAGTTAATGTAAGCGATTTGCTCGATGTGAAGATATCAGGCAGTGGTAATGTTTACTACCTCGGGTCGCCTCAGATCATCTCCGACATCAGCGGATCGGGGGGCATTTTTAGTGCGAATTAACCTGAAAATTCATAGCATGATTTCTTCATATTAAAAAGAATTGCAATAAAATATCAGCTTAGTAGCATAATTATTACGGATAAGTTGCATTAATTTTTGAATTATTCGGGTAAGTGATTTTTTCTGCTTTAAAGCAATTTAGCTCCTTTTTATTAGTTTTGCTAAAAATTCAAATCATGGTTACTAAAGCACGGAAAGGATTCGGCTTTTTCTTTATTATTTTATTGTTCTTATTATTGGCCTGTAAAGAAGACAACACTCCGCCGGAAATCACCATCCTCGGCGACAATCCTAAAACTTATTGTATTAATCCGGAACAGCCCTATGCAGATCCGGGTGCAACAGCGCTTGATGATGAAGATGGCGATATAACTGCAAATATCAATACCTCTTCTGATGTAAATGAAACTGTACCGGGAACTTACTATGTCACCTATACTGCTAAGGACAAGGCAGGTAATTCCATGACAGCTAAGCGTGAAGTGAAAGTTATGTTTTGCAAATAATTACAGAACCGGCCTTATCATACCCCATGTTTCGTTCAACCTGGTACCAAGGTAATATATATATTGCATCAGTCCTTAAAATCCTGGTCGCCTTGATCCTTCTTTTCCTTTCGAGAATACTTATCTATTTCTTTAATCCTTCAGCATTTTCAGGGATTGATTTGACGCACTTGCTTTATATATTTTTAACCGGGCTTCGGTTCGATTTGTTTACCCTCATAGTATTTAACTGCGTTTATTTGGGTTTAAATTCATTACCATTGCCTTACAGGTATAATAAAGCCTATCAGATAGTCCTGGATGTTGTCTTTTGCTTAACTAACTCAGCTGCTCTTGCACTAAACTTTATTGATGTTATTTATTTCCGCTTTTCGCAAAAAAGGATGACAATCGATATGCTTGATTATGTTGACGAAAACAGCAATGAAATAGTATCACTAATCCCTGTTTTCATTCGCGATTTCTGGTTTATGTTTGTGCTTTGGATGGTATTTGTTTTCCTGCTCGTATGGGTGACCCGAAAAATTAAAGCAGATTTCAGCAGAAAAGCCGGCTTTAAATTCAAAAACTACCTGTATGATACGGTAAAATTTATTGTGATTATGATTCTGCAGGTAATAATCATCAGGGGTGGATTACAATACCGGCCGATCAATATTATCAATGCAGGAGAATATACCGAACCAAAATACTTCCCGGTTCTGCTCAATACCCCTTTTACGCTCATCAAAACAAAAGATAAAAAAGCAATTACACCTAAAATATATTTTACCAATAAGGCGGAACTGGACGAAATTTTCACCCCTGTTAAATCATTTCATCATGCCGGTAAAAGTTTTAATCATTTGAATATCGTTATTATCATCCTTGAAAGTTTTACTGCAGAGCACAGCGGTTATTTGAATCAGGGGTTCGAAAACGGAAAATATAAAGGATATACTCCATTTCTCGATTCACTTATGCAACACAGCCTTGTTTTTAAAGGCTATGCAAATGGTGAAAAATCCATTGACGGCATTCCGGCGATCCTTTGCGGAATTCCAGCCTTGATGACCGGCCCGTTTATTACATCTCCCTATGCCGGAAACGCTGTTAACTCGATTGCGAGCATACTGAAAACCCAGGGTTATAATACAGCTTTTTATCATGGAGGCACCAACGGTACAATGGGATTTGAATCATTCACAAAAATTGCAGGATTTGACCAATATTATGGCCGGTATGAATATAATAATGAAAATGATTTCGATGGTAAATGGGGTATTTTTGATGAACCTTTCCTTCAATATACGGCAAATCAGCTCAGCCACACTGAACAGCCTTTTTTGGCGACTGTCTTTACCCTATCTTCACATCATCCTTATACAATTCCTGAAAAATATAAAGGAGTATTCTCTAAGGGCAAGCTTGATATCCATGAAAGTATCGGCTATTCTGATTTTGCATTAAGGCGTTTTTTTAAAACTATTTCCGGTACCGATTGGTTCGACAGTACCCTTTTTGTAATGACTGCAGATCATACTTACCAGGGCTTTTATCCCTATTATCAGACTTCGGTCGGCAGATATTCCGTTCCTATTGTTTTTTATCAGCATGGAAAAACATGGGATAATACAGGTCCGTCAGTAGTTCAGCAAACCGATATTTTTCCGAGTATCCTTGATTATCTTGGTTATGAGGAAAAATTCATTGCTTTCGGTCAGAGCATTTTTGAGCCAGCTGTCCGGCATTTTGCAGTATCCGGCCTTTCCGGAATTTATCAATTAATCAGCGAGGGACACGTGCTTAAATTTGACGGAGAAAGGGATGTCGCTTTTTATAATCTGGAGCTTGACAGCCTGATGAAAAATAATATAATCCGCCATCAGGATTCGGTTCAGCGTTCGATGAGCAGGCTGATCAGAGCAGTAAAGCAGCAATTCGATCAGAGAATTATTAATAATGATCTTACAATAAATTAAGGGGGACTAATGAAAAAGAGAAAGCTGGCATTTATTATTAATCCTGTCTCCGGCGTTTTAAGCAAGGACAGAGTAATAAATGCTATTGAGGATGGGTTGGATAAGGAGAAGTATGATTTTACAATCGAATATACGAAGGAAGCCGGACATGCTGTCGAAATATGCAACCAAAAGATAGGGGGGGGGATTGACGTTATCGTTGCAGTGGGGGGAGATGGGTCTGTGAATGAGATTGCCAGAACCTTGACTGATAAACCGGCTGCTTTGGGCATTATACCTGCAGGTTCTGGTAATGGGCTCGCCCATCACCTGAAAATACCAGTCAATTTCAGAAAAGCGATCGATATAATTAATCAGGGGAAAACTATAAAAATTGACACGGGTTCGATCAATGATTTATTTTTTGTCAGCATTGCAGGTATCGGTTTCGATGGCATTGTCGCACGTGAGTATGCAAAAAACAAGCGAAGGGGATTTTTGAATTACCTTCGGATTGTTACCGAAGAATATGTGAACTATCGCCCCAGGAATTACACTATCCTGGCAAATGGAGAAAAACTCAAACGCAAAGCCTTGTTTATTTCATTCGCCAATTCCGATCAGTTTGGCTATGGTGCTTCTATTGCACCTTCGGCTTCGGTTGACGACGGACTGCTTGATGTCATTATCATGAAAAAGCCATCGATCATTGAATTGCCCCTTCTTGCAAGCCTTTTGTACTGGCGGAAAATTGACCTTTCTCGACAATTTGAAATCATAAAAGCAAAAGAACTGGTTGTGAAAACAAGGAGAAAAAGATGGGTAAACATTGACGGAGAGGCTATTAAGATGAAGAAAATCCTTCATGTGAAAATCCATCCACAATCGCTGAATATCTTGATACCCTAAGCTTCATGGGACAATTCTATTCCTTCCGGCAAACGCCCATAAAATAAAAAGCCGGTTTTCACCGGCTTTGTCAGTAAATTATTTTTGCTCTCATTGAAATTATGCCAGCACTTCTTTGACCTTAGCAGCCGCTTCGGTAAGAAGTATTGCTGAATGAACCTTTAATCCCGATTCATCGATGATTTTTTTGCCTTCTTTGGCATTGGTCCCCTGCAACCTGACAATAATCGGAATATTGATGCTTCCAATACGTTTGCAGGCATCTACCACACCGGTTGCAACACTGTCGCAACGGACAATCCCTCCGAAAATATTAACGAGAATGGCTTTAACATTAGGATCTTTGAGAATGATCCTGAAAGCTTCTTCAACTCTTTTTGAATCGGCTGAACCACCTACATCGAGAAAATTGGCAGGATCACCGCCCGATAGCTTAATGATATCCATCGTCGCCATTGCAAGTCCGGCTCCGTTTACCATACAACCCACGTTGCCCGAAAGTTTGACATAGCTCAGGTTAAAGCGGCTTGCTTCTACCTCATTGGGGTCTTCTTCGTTAAAATCCCTGAATTCAGCTATATCAGGATGCCGGAACAGGGAATTGTTATCGATAACCACCTTGGCATCTGCTGCGTAAATTTTATTATCAGCAGCTTTAATCACTGGATTGATCTCGAACAGGGAGGCGTCAACACCAAGGTAAGCTTTGTAAAGCAGCTGAACAAATACGACCATTTCCTTAAAGGCTGTCCCTTCCAGTTCCAGATTAAATGCAATTTTTCTTGCTTGAAAGGCCTGAATGCCAATGGTAGGATCAATCTCTTCAGTAAACAACGCTTCAGGTGAATGCTCAGCTACCTCCTCAATATTCATTCCGCCTTTCGGAGAATAAAGGATCATGTTCCTTCCCGTCTGCCGATTGAGGAGAATTGACATATAGAATTCCCTGATATCCGATTCGCCTTTGTAATATATGTTTTGCTCGATTAACACTTTCCGGACTTTTTTACCTTCAGGTCCTGTTTGCGGCGTAACCAATTGCATACCTATAATGTCATCCGCATATTTTAATACCTCTTCAAGGGATTTCGCGATTTTTACACCGCCGCCTTTTCCCCTTCCGCCAGCATGAATCTGTGCTTTAACCGCCCATTTATCCGATTCTGTTTCCTTGGCAATGGTCCGGGCTGCATCAACAGCTTCATCCGGTGAAAAGGCAACGATACCAAGTGGGACCGGAACACCGAAATTTTTAAGCAATATCTTTCCCTGATATTCGTGTAAGTTCATGAATTGAAAAAGAGTTTATTACTGTTTTACGATCTCTAACAGTTCGATATCAAAAATAAGTAAATGATTGGCTTCAATGATTCCTCCCTGCCGCGGATTGGCTCCATAAGCCAGGTCGGGATGAACATAAAGTGTCCATTTCGATCCGACAGGCATCATCATGAGCGCTTCTGTCCATCCTCTGATCACTCCGTTAACCCTGAACTGTGCAGGATTACCTTCGGTTGTTGCGTCAAACTCTCTTCCATCGGTAAGAGTTCCCTTATAATACACTTTAACCATGTCGGTTTCCGCAGGAATGGGGCCGGTACCTTCCTGGATGATTTTATACTGTAAGCCGCTGGCGGTAGTTTTCACTCCGTCTTTCGTACCGTTTTCTTTCAGGAATTCTTTAGCTGCCGTAAGGTTCTTTTCACCTTTCTGGGCTCTTACCTTATTAAAATATTCCATAACAAAGCGGTTGGCCATGGCCGGATCAATGGCTGGTTCGGTTCCGGCAAAAATATCAGCGAATCCCTTCGATATAGCATCCGAATTGATTTCCTCAAATCCGCTTTTCTTAAGGTTTGTAGCAATGTCAATACCAATGGCATAGCTAACACTGTCAAGCTCGTTCGCCAGCGTACCCGTTTTTGATGAACCGGTTTTCTGATCGCAGCTTACAAACATAAAAACAGCCGCAGCTGATAAAAATAATCCTGTTACAATTTTTAAAATTTTCATTTTTTTTCTATTTTATTTAACTTCTAAAACTTCTATATCATAGACCAGTGTTGCTTTTGCAGGAATTTTATTGCCATCGCCCACCAGTCCGAAAGCGAGGTGCGAAGGTAAAATAAATTTTGCTCGGTCACCCTTTTTCAAAAATAAAATTCCTTCCTCAAGGCCGGGCTCAACACCTCCCTGGCCAACCGTGAATATCTTATTGCCCTTTTCTTTGGAAGTATAGCAGACTTCTCCGGTAAGGAAACTCAGAGAATAGCTGAGTGAAACCTTATTTCCCTTTTCTGCCCTCATTCCGTCGCCTCCTTTATAAATCATATACCTCAGCCCTGTTCCTGTTTTATTCATTTTCCACCCGTATCGTTCCATGAAATCTTCAATTTGCTGATCCTCACTCTTCACCAGCTTTTTATTGGCTTTCATCAATGACTCTTCGGTATTTTTCCGGTTTATTTTTTTGCCGGGTTGCTCGTTTTCTCCGCAGGACATAAGGCCGAATATTATCAATAAAAGAGGGAACCAATATGCTTGTCCGATATTTGACTTCATAAATAAAGAATACTATGCGGTAAGTTCTTTTTGATAAAGGGGGAGAATTTTCTCGAATTTTTCCAGGGTCTGTTCCATTGTTAAATAGGAATCTCCGCCTGCGGCATTTTTATGACCTCCACCTTCAAAATATTCGCTAGCGATAGTATTGACTGGAAAATCGCCGACCGAACGGAGTGAAATCCTGATTTTATTATCTCTTTCGATGAACATAGCTGCAAAACGAACTCCTTTGATGGATAGTGCATAATTCACAACATCTTCTGTGTCGCCAACCTGGTAGTTAAAACGATTGAGTTCCTCGAGAGTAAGGGATATATAAGCGGTGGCATATTCAGGTAATAATTTCAGCTTTTCGCTTAAAGCAAATCCAAGCAGCCTGAGCCGGCTCTCTGAAAAGGTATTGTAAACAAGCCTGTTGATCTTAACCCCATCGATGCCTGCCTTATAAAGCTCGGCGACAATCCTGAAGGTCTTTTCGTAATTGCATGCATAGCTGAACGAACCGGTGTCGGTCATGATGCCGGCATAAATGCATCCTGCAATGGATTTGGAAAGGCCATGGGGCTGAATCTCCGTTATAAAATCGTAAACCAGTTCGGAAGTAGAGGAAGTTTCGGTAGTTGTAAAAACATATTGGTAATCTTCCTTTTTAGGCTGGACATGATGATCGATCAGCACTTTTATTGCCTTGGCATTGCAAAAATCAGCTTCTGCTTCTCCCAGTCTCGATGGATGATTATAATCGAGTGAGAAAATAATTTCAGCAGTCTCTAACAACTCTTTGCACTGAGCTTTATTCTCTTCAAAGGTAAGTATTTCGCTGCTTCCTTCCATCCAGGCGAGGTATTCGGGGAAAGAATTGGGAACCATCACTTTTACGTTATGTCCGAGATCTCTCAAAAAGAGAAACATCGCAAGTGATGCACCTATTGCATCTCCGTCGGGATTAGTGTGCGAGGTCAGAAGGATCTTCCGTGGGGCAGTGAAAAGTTCTTTGATAGCTGAAAAACTTATAGTGTTCAAGAAAAGATATGATTAAATGATAAAAGGCGCAAATTTATAAAATAGTTTTAATTTTGCCAGGTTCACATAATACATCATAAACTATGTCAGGAAAAATTACACTAACGATGATCAAGCCGCTTGCTGTCGAGAAAGGTTTTATAGGTCCGATATTGGCAAAAATTGCCGAAGGCGGCTTTAGAATAAAAGCCATGAAATATACCAAATTATCTGTTGAGCAGGCACAAAAATTCTATGAAGTTCATAAAGAAAGGCCGTTTTATACCAGCCTTGTCAATTCGATGTCATCAGGCCCCATTGTTGCGGCTATCCTCGAAAAGGAAAATGCCGTGCAGGCTTACCGCGATTATATCGGCGCCACTGATCCTGCCAAAGCAGCGCCTGGAACCATCAGGGCATTATACGGAACCAGCCTCGAAGCCAATGCCGTTCACGGATCGGATAGCGATGAGAATGCGATCATCGAGAGCGATTTCTTCTTCTCGAAGACGGAAAGGTTTTAGGGACTTGCGAAGTTCGAAGTTCCGAGTTCGAAGTTTGAAGTTTTGTTCTCAGTTCCCAGTTTTCAGTAAGGAATGTCCGCTTTATTATGAGCCTAACCTGAAGTTAAATAAGTTAGTTTATCGACTCATGCTTTGCTTATTAATTCCTCAGTTGTTCCTAAAGAGCACTCATTAAGGGAGCTCTATGCATCAGTTATCCGATAAATTGCATTAATCAGGAAAAATCTACTTCCCTGCTTGCTTTTTCGCAGGACATTTACCTGCACAGGTTTTAGGGTCACATTTTTTATCTGCCGCAGCACTCTTGTCAGCATGTTTTGTGCAAGCCTCCTCCGGATTCTTTTCTCCTTTTAAGCACTTGCCGGTGTGGTAAGGGCATTCTGACGGGTTGCATTTATTCCCGGCCATTGCACACTTTTCACGCATGCTTTTGCACATGGTGGTATCGCACTTCATCGCCCTGCATTTCTCAGGGTTGCAGCATAGCTTTTGACATTCTTTAGCATGATCGCCTGCATGCCTGTCAGAACAATTATATTCTTTTTCTGAGGCGGTCCTTTGCCTTTTCACTTCTTCCTCATCATTGCTTAAAGCTGCGATCAGGGAAATAAAAAATGCCAGTGCCAGAATAATTCCGATTGTAACTGTTAACTTCTTCATGATTATTTCCTGTTTATATTATTGTTACAAATGTATAAAATTTTACGCTTTGCTTAAATTAGAACCCTATTATTGATTAACTCAATTTCCAGCCCGCTAAAAACCACAAATCCCCTGTCCATTGGGGATTAGACCGAAAATATCTAACCTCTAATTTCCAAAATCTAATTTCTAACTTCTCGGTACTAACTACTATTCCTCCTTATCCCTTACCTTTGTTAGTACTCCATAGTGATCGGAAACCCTCCCAACCACATCTCCCGTGAAAATAATTTGTGATTCCACAACTTCAAAACGGTCATTGTTTTTCATGAAAATATAATCGATCCTGCCCGGAAAATCCCCGCCAATGGTATTATATTGACTTTGTGCAGGCTTATTATTTGCATCCGGGTATATCTCCAGAAAGGTATCGGTATAATCACCGTTTTCCATCATCGTAAAGTAACCCTCGCTCCATGGATAATCGCTTGTGGGATTGACGTTAAAATCGCCGGCAACGAAGGTTATTGCATCCATTGACAGTAATTCCTTTTCTTCAACCATCGATTTGATGTTGTTGATCTGGTTATTTTGTTCTTCATCTGTTTCGGATGTTCTCCAGTGTGTATGTGCCGAAAAAATGTTGATCCTGCCATTTGTCATTTGGTAGGAACCGTATATCACCTTTCTTGATGTAATGCTTCCTGTGGAATTGCTCGTCGAAACATACCTGTCTTCGGAATCCATCAACGGGTATTTGGATAGGATGGCTACTCCTTCTTCCCAGACTGTCCAGCCATAATGCGCCCAATGCCATACGAAATTATAGTCAGCATTATACTTTTCTTTTACTATATCTGTAATGATTAGCGCCATATTGTCTTCCCTTATTATTCCTTCGGTTATGGCAGCCGATTTATTTTGCGCACATTCCTGGAAGGCAATAAAATCAACATCCATTAACCCGATAACATCCGCTATAAGGTGGAATTTTGATTCCTGCTGCGATTCCTGGTAAGTGTGCAAATTGATGGTAAGTATAAGGTATTCCTTATCCGACTGTTTAAATAAGTTGGGTTTTATATTTTCAAGAGGAGCTACTTCAAAATCAACATCTACTTGAATAGTTTGGGCTACGGTTGCTCCATCATTATCGGAGGCAGTAATTTTAATATCATAAGCTGCCGGGTTATCATAGAGGTAAGAGACTGTAAAGTTAGAAAAATCAATACCCGTTTGCTTATTAGTTGCTCCATTTCCCCATTCTATGAAGACTTCAGACACTGTCCCATCCGGATCAACAGCACTGCCAGTTAAAATAACTTTTAAGCCTTCAATGGATTTTGAAATATTTAAAACGGGTTGCTGATTGATAGAATCTTTTTTACAACTATATAATGAAATTATAAGGATGCCAATTAAGCCTGCGCCAAAATATTTTATACTCGTTAATTTCATCTTGTTTTTCTATATCTGTCAAACCAAAGCCTCAAAGATAAAAATAATTTTGAAAACAGTAAAGTGTTGCAACCACGATCAATCCTCAAGAAACTCTTTTGGGGAACTATTTGCAAATTCTGCTTCATTAGTTCGCGCTAAGTTGGCAAACAGAAGCGCTAAGACCAAAGGAACGAATGATACTTTACCTTTGATTAACGAAAAACATTCCTACGAAGTACATCTCTGCAAAAGCAGCAAGCAGGAATCCAGAACAGCAGTTATTACGTGATTCCTTATCAAGTCAGTAATGATCTTGTTGACTGTAATGCATTCCTTTGCAAGTAGGAATCCAAAAGTAATATTAATGGAATCCTGATCAAGCCAGGAATGCCTTTTTATACCGAAAAGCATTACCGCATGTTAATAGGAATAAAAACAAAATCAATTCTTTACTGTTATTATATCCTTATCAGGTTAAGACAAAAATACGTTTTGAAAAATTTAATACTAATGTCAAGACTTAGAATGAAATTACTTCTGTTTATTATTTTATTAACCAATCTTGAGGCTTTAAATGCACAGGAAAACATTGATAGCTTGATATCCTCCTGGAATAAAATAAGTAAGGAATATATCCAGAAGAACGAAAACGACAGCGCTTGTAAATATGGAAATTGTGTGCTGGAAATGCTCGATCAGAAAATTGAAATGAATAAGGATCAGAGCAACTCAAAAGACCTGATCAACATGAAAAGAACAAAAGCCGAAGCATTGTGTAATCTGGTCACAGCCTATGGCAACTCAAACAGAATGAAACTGGCAATGGAATGCTATGAAGCGGCGCTGAATATTTTCCGTGAGATCGGCGCTAACAAGGAAATATATCAGTTGTATATCCGCATGGGACGTGTGAATGACCTGAGAACCGGTTATTCAGAGGCCATCAGGTTTTACGATCTAGCCCGTGATCAGGCTGTCATTAATAAAGACAAAGAAGGAGAAGCGCGTTGTTATTACTATATCGGATTGAATAACAGGTATCTTGGCAATTACTCGGAAGCTTTAAAATACCATCTTCTTGATCTGCAAATCCAGGATTCGATCGGCAATAAATCAGGAATTGCGAATGCTTATATAACCATTGCTGCGATTTTAAACCGGCTCAATGATACAGATGCAGCCTTTGAAAAGTTACAAGCCGCATTACAGCTTTTTTCTTCAATTGGTGACACCATGGGTATTGCGACTGTCTATAACGATTTTGGTATGTTTTATTATGGCCGAGGTGACACCGCTAAAGCACTTGAGAATCACTTGCACGCTGCAAATTTAAGAGAGACTGTTAAGGAATTCAATGGTTTGGGAGCATCTTATATTTACATTAGCGAGATAAGCATGAAAAAAGGTGATTATAACCAGGCCAAACAATTTCTGAAGAAGTCCATTGAAGCTTTTCGAAACGCAGAAAACCTGCAGGGTGAAATAACAGCACTTATCAATATGTCGGATATATACCTTAATCAGAATGATCCGGATAGTGCCATGATTAATTTGGAAAGAGCGAAAGTACTGGCAACCTCAATCATGAATCAACTTGGGTTAGTCACCATTAATTCAAAGCAGGGAAATATATATTTTAAAAAAGAAGAATATAACCGTTCGATCTATTATTTTGATCAGGCATTATCGATTGCTAATCAAATCAATGCCTATAAGGATATTTTTCAAATTAACGCTTATCTTGCCGATATCCATAAAATGACAGGCCAATACAAACAAGCCCTGGAGCATCAATACATTTCCATGCACTTCAAAGACCTCGTTGATTCTAATGCCAATCTGCAGGCAGCAGTTCAGCTTGATATAGAATACAACTACAAACAAGAAAAAATAAAAAATGAACTTTTGCAAAATCAAAAGGACCAATTAAATGCCGTTGAGCTAAAGGCTGAAAAAATTCAAAAACAATTATTTTTTGCAGGGGTGGTCATGTTTGTAATAGTTTCACTTGGTCTGTGGAGCCGTTTAAGATTTATCCGTAAAGCAGGCAGAGAACTGCTGGAAAGGAAAGATGAGGCTGATCGTCTGCGGTTTATTGCTGAATCTGAAAAACAAAAAGCCACCAGAAGCGAAAAAATCAAAGAGCAATTTCTGGCTAACATGAGCCACGAAATTCGTACTCCAATGAATGCGATCAATGGTATAACCGATATACTTATCAGGAATGAGCATCCGAAATCGCAGGATAAGTATCTGGCAGCCATCAAGGAGAGTTCAGAAAGTCTACTGCTGATATTGAATGAGATCCTTGACCTAAGCAAACTTGAAGCAGGGAAAATTGAGCCTGAAAACATCCCTTTTGATCCCCGCAAGATCATTCGCAATGTTATCAATATATTGCGATTCAAGGCCGAAGAAAAAGGACTGGAATTAAAAGTAAAACTTGATAGTAACATTCCTCATGCAGTATGCAGCGATCCAACCCACCTTAACCAGATTTTGCTTAATCTTACAAGCAACGCTATAAAATTTACAGATAAAGGCAGTGTGGTGGTTGAAGCCGAAAGAATTGCGGATAAAAATGAGTCAATTATCCTTCGGTTTAGAGTTGTCGATACGGGTATCGGCATTCCAACCAATAAATTAGACCAGGTTTTTGACATATTTACTCAAGCCGACACAGATACTACAAGAAAATATGGCGGAACCGGACTCGGTCTTTCCATTTGCAAAAGGCTCGTTGAATTGCATGATGGTCAGATTTTCGTAGAAAGCGAATTAAATAAAGGAAGCATTTTTACCGTCGAATTACCTTTCAGAAATGTTCCTGAAGAAAATAAACCGGAAATAAAAATTGCAAAGCCTGTTTTAAAGGATATAAGGATCCTTCTTGCCGAAGACAATGAATTCAATGTGATTGTAGCCAGGGATGTTCTGGAAAACAGTATTCCGGGAGCCAGCATTGAGGTGACAGGTAATGGAAAAGAGGCGCTCGAAAAGCTCAAATCCAAAGATTTTGATTTGATCCTTATGGATATTCATATGCCGGTGATGGATGGTTTTGATGCAACCCGGCAAATCAGGAAAATGAGCGGTTTGAAGGCAAATATACCAATTATGGCAATGACAGCCAACGTTTTAAAAACGGAAGTCGATAAGTGCTACGAGGTAGGTATGAACGGGTATATTGCAAAGCCTTTTGAGCGGGATGATTTAATTGATCAGATCAATAAAGTAATGGAACTGCAGAACAATTTATAACCTGGGCCTGATTTATTCAATTTGTAAAAAAAGGGATACGGAGTTAAAAAACTATTAATAGTTTTACAAAATTATTTCGGAATTAAAGAAAATGAGGAAAAAACAAATTTTTATCGTAGATGACAATGTTATGTTCGCTGAGATGCTGTATGATCATCTTTGCAGATACCCGGGGTTTGAGATCAAACGGTTTGGAACAGGAGAAGAATGCCTGAACAATCTTCATCTGAATCCCGATTTGATCATTCTGGATTATTACCTGAATGATGCTTACAAAGATGCTGCTAATGGACTACAAATATTGCATGAAATATCAAATAAAAAGTCCGATGCACAGGTTATTATGTTATCCAGCCAGCAAAAATATGGTGTCGCAGCGCAAACCATTTCCCAAGGGGCAAAGCATTATGTAATAAAAGATGAAAACGCGTTTCAAAACATTGACAGAATTCTGAAAGAAATCTTTCAATAGCCATCAAGGTATTTTTCAAGCTCAGCCATCCCTTTTTTATTTAATTCGATGGCTTCAAGTACCATTCTTTTAACAGATTCCTTTTCTTTTCCCGTTTTTATTTCATCTTCAATTTTCGCAAGCAAATTGTACAAACCACGTATACCCACATATTGTGTTTGTGGTTTTAACGAATGAACCCTGACATACAGGTCATCCTGACTTATCGAATCGATGGAATCCTCAAGTTCGCCAAATAGCCTGGAAGCTGTTTTTAAATAAATCCCGATATAATATTTTAACTTTTCTTCACTTCCATGCGTAAAGTCAATCAGAAAGCTAAGGTCGAAAGTTTTATTTACAGCATCCATATTATTTATTTATTGCAAACTTAACACTTCAAATTGTGTCCGAGTCATTTCATTTTAAAATAACATAGATAAAAGAAAAAAGTTGAAACCTCCTTATGGAATTGTGTGCTTTTTAGAGAAGAAAAGATAATTTAAAGCTCAGGACAATTACTGTGTGAGTAATTGAAACATTCGATCAAACAAAGCTCTCTTAAGCGTCCTTTTGAACGCAATGTGATGTCCTTGTAAAACGCAAAGTATTCCTGCGCAAGCCCGCCTTACAGACGGGCAGGCAGGAGTCCAGAAGAAAAGTCATAAGTGGATTCCTGTTCAAGTCAGGAATGCCTTTGCAGACCGAAAAGCATTCCTGCGCAAGCCCGCCTGACGGTCGGGCAGGCAGGAATCCATAAAAAAAGTCACTAATGGATTCCTGATAAAACCTGCCGGTTTTTCAGGAATGCTTTGAAAAACTAATAGCATTCCCGCACAAGCGGGGAAGCAGAGAATTCCTTACTGATTATTCCGGGTTAGAAAATTAGTATTATGAAACTTTTTTGTCAGAATGAAAATAAAATACAAAACGATAAAAATTAGCCCTCAACTCAGCTATAATTTAAGATTCTGACATGGAGATATGTTAAAGTTTTGTTAAATAAATTCAAAATTTCAATCACTAAAACCGCAACAGTCTAATAATTAGCCGATAAGGATTATTTCAGGATTTTGGGTTGTAGAAACACATTAAACTTTTATTAACACAGTTTGTTGATTTATAAACATTAAAAATATATAAAACAAACTATGGCAACAATCATTCTCAATCACAAGGTACGTGATTATAAAGCTTGGAAAAAAACTTATGATGCTGACACTGCAAGAAGAGAAAAAGCAAAACTTAAAGAAATTTTTGTCGGCGCAAAAGACGATGATGCAAATAATGTTTATATCATCTTTCAAACTACCAATATGGCAGTTTTCGAAAAGATGGTAAAAGACCCTGAATTAAATGATGTCATGAAGAAGGCAGGGGTCATTGGTAAACCTAAGATTACCATTCTGAAATAAGGAATTTTCATAAATTTCTAAACAATAAAAACCCGGCTGCTTAAAAACATCCGGGTTTTTTTTTTCAGAATGATTATTATCTGACTCAGAATCCCATTTTATTTCTCCCCACAAGTGAATCTGCTCAGCACTCCCAGAACATTGGAATCCTAATAAAGTTAAAATCCCAGATACAATCGTGAGGGAACACGGATTTTCTGGAATGCTTTTGTAACCAGTAATGCATTCCTGCATAAGCATGAATCCAGAAGAAAAGTCATACATGGATTCATGATAAAACCTATCGGTTTCCTGACAAATACTGGCGGTTTTCAGGAATGCACTTTCAGGAATGCCCTCTTAAACAAAATGCATTTCCTGCGCAAGCAAGAAAAATGGATCCAGAACAGCAGCCATAACTGGATTCCTGATAAAACCTATCGGTTTTTCAGGAATGCTCTCGCAAAACGAATAGCATTCCCATGCAAGCCTGGCTGCCCATCAGGCAAGCGGTAATCCACAAACAATTTGTATGCTTCCCTAAATTTTGAATGTTTCAAATCACAGTTTTTCAATGCTCCGGTTACAAGCTCATGTATTCCACAAATGAACTGGAAGACCACTCTAGTATGTATTTTTTAGAACATAACGAATGGATTTAATCATTCTTAGGTTTATAATTCAAATATTTTAGGATATGTCAGAAACTAATTGATTTATTAGTTACATTTGATCCTCTTTAATAATTGTAAAACAATGAAAACAATAATTAATACCACATCCGTTATCATCGTGATTTTATTCAGTCTTATGCGTTAAACACATCTTGCACTATAATTGGATTAGCAATTGGCTATGGTATTGACGCAAAAAACATTAAGACTAAAAAAACAATTGATATTAAGCCGACAGAAATTGACCGGTTAAAAATTGGTGAAAATGTGATAATCATCGACACCATAGGCAAAACTGTAATTGGTAATTATTTAGGAACATCGGAAGTTTCACATGAAAAGTACCTTGAGGATTATAAAATGTTCAATTCACTCCATGCCAATGATACGTCAATTCCGAGGATCGGTGATACAGTCGAAGTTCACAAACTGAATTTCAATACAACTGAAAAATGTCTTTTTGTTGGTTTGAAAATTGACACCGTCTTATTGAATCGTCTTAATAATAAAGAAGCTTTCTATATTACAAATTCCTCCCGTGATAGAACTGTGTATTATAACAAAAAACGTTTTTTAATTGATAATTATCAAGGATTGCCCTTTTAACCTCGGTGCTGTTAAAAGATGAAGCAAATAACATAATAAATATTCCGGCAAATGAAATTGAAATTATTAAATATAAAAAAATAATGCCAAAGTAAAAGGATTATTGATTGGATTAGGCATTGATACCGCACTTTTAATAACTGCGATAGTAGTGACGAATGATATGTTTGATTATAACTTTTAATTATGGCATTTCACCATAAGTGCATGAAATTTAAAAGAGAAACTTGTTATTTAAGTGACTGTCAGAACTGCCTGAATTGCCACCAGTTTTTTTAGCAAAGCGGTTTAATTACTTTGAGTGTTCCACTGGAACAAGGATTTGATCCAAAAGATATATTTGCCCTTATTATTAGCGCTATCTTAACCTATATCGTTCTGATAAAAACAAACAAAGGAAGATAAAATGAGAACAAAAAAATCAATTTTAAAAGTCACTCTACTTTTAATGTTAGGCCTGATCTTTTTAGCCGGTCTCTATGGAATCGTTAGTACCAATGGAGGACCGATTACTCATGGCGCCATGAAAGTCGCCGCAGTCCGATCGGCCCTGGATTCTGACCAATGATGGTGCGATTTATGGGTACAACGGTTCCGTATGGATCAAAAAGAGCCTCCGGGAACTGCCGCTGACCTTGCTCTATGCGGCACCTTTCTCATTATCCTGACAAAACCGGATGCTCAAGGTAATTATGCTATTAAATCCCGTGATATTTATGGCGAGCAACTGGACTACTTATCCTGCGATAGGCACGGTTGGCATATAAACAAGCTTGCTTGTGATGGCAATGCAACCTGTTGTACTAACTCAAATCACCGGATTCTTCCGTGTGTTTATAAATATTATAACAAACACTCAGAGTTGGAACAGTATTCATAACGGCGCCACAGAGATTTCTGTCATGAACGGCCGCCTGTTTCATCTTTATCCAACCACCACATACCGGCAATGTCTGGAGCAGGGATGTAGATGACTGGGCCATATACTCGATGGGGTCGAAACCCTTGTTGCTACAAAAGATCGCCGGTGACGCTAATGGGTATCCCTGGGTAGCCACTAATGCTACATACGAATCCTTTATATAAATGGGATGCTCAGAAATCAGAAGTGGACTTTTGGATTTAGCTCCGGCCCGGTGTATGAGATGGATATTGAATCGTATGTAAGGATGTATATTCTCAGTGATCCTCAGATAAGTGGTGGGGGATATACACTCTATTCTCATGAGCTGTACTCGGGAGGATGGACAACCTACTCGTTACCGAGTTATTAAAGACAACTCTGATTTAAGAAAACAACTGGATAGAAAGCATACAAAGTTATACATAACACTCCCAGAACATTGGAATCCAAATAAAGTTAAAACCCCGCAATACCATTGCAACAGTGCTGAGCTTAACTTTTTATTTCAGTCGATGAGTTTATTGGTAACCGGTGATTTCCTTTTGATCCGGTTGATGTGATCGTCAATCCGATGAAGCCTTAACAGCGACCTTACAATCAGGTATACGCCCAGGATCACTAACCCTGAATTAAGGATGAGTAAAGGAATAAATAAATTCAGAACCTCGCTTATTAAATACATTTTTGAAGTTGCAATAAGCACACTCATTACCGATAATGGAAGTGCAAAAACAGCTATTCCGGTGCGAAGCACTGACAACGATGTTCGTTTTTCTGCTAGCAGCAATTGCAGTTCATTTATCAATAACTGCATTTTCTCGTCCTTCGATTTTTCAGCTTCTCTCTTTAACAAATCAATTTCTTCTTTATTTCCCATTTGGCTACCGAATATCTGCCTATCATGTTACTCAACTGAAAGTAAAATTAATGAGAGTTTTTAAACTAATGAATATTCCTTGAAAAAAAATTTGAAATATTCCCCTCTCTTTTAAAGAAATCTCCGAAAACAAAGTATTTGTTCATAAATTAGTTATGTCATAAGGTTTCGCTAAGTTTGTTCAGAGGTTTGCCGAGATCATTTCCCAATCCCTTCTGTTTTTCTTGTAATCAAAATCAACTAATTACGCTACAATGGAGCTGAAACTCAAAAAATATAAATTTTATCTCCTAAATCCCATCTGCTCCTTAGAGCCTCTTACCCTTTTTCCGTTATTCTCCGGGCAGTTATTCTTTTATAAATTTCTTTATTGCAATTCCTTTGTCGGTTTTTACTTTTATTATATAAACCCCGACAGGAAAATTTCCTGTATCAATTGTTGTTTTTGAGTCGTTGCAGTGAATGGTTTTAATAACTTGTCCTTTGATATTTGAAATTTCTATTTCTGCTTTTTGCTTCATTTCAACGGTGAGCTCATTGATAGCCGGGTTAGGATAAATGTCCATAGAAAAAGGATTCCCGATTTCATTGATTGAATTTGGCAGCGGATACTCGTATGCTCCAATATCTATACGCCCCCCTTTTATGCGTGGATTCCATGCTAAATCCAACTCCGGTAAACCAAGACCGGTTGTATCCGGTGTGCCTGCATTTATGCAGGGTGAATTTTCCTCCGTAGACCAGTCGGCCATAATTCCGTCAAATTCTGCGCCGCTCCCTGCCGAAGGAGAAATAAACATAGGGTTAGTATCAATATTATCCTGGTAAACACCGGTATAAAATATACCGCTGTTAAGTCCAAATGCGTCCAAACCGCCCTGCACATCGCAATAATAGAAAGCAGGGTCACTGTTTTCATCATCTAAATATACCTGATGTCCGCTTGTACTTGCAGCGTTGCCCCACATAATTGAATTCTGAAGTGTAATGTTGCTATACAAATTACAAAACAATCCGCCTCCTCTTGCAGCACTGTTATTTGAAATTGTATTATTAGCAAAAGAAGGGTTTCCGTAAGTGTAATCACAGCAGATTCCGCCTCCTCCCTCCGTAGCCGAGTTATTTGAAATAGCATTATTGATAATTGCCGGGGTGCCGTCGTTACCACAATAAATTCCTCCGCCATTGGAAGCTCTATTGTTTGAAATGAAGTTGTTTAAAATTTTTGGGCTGTTGTTGGAAATTGAAATACCGCCGCCATTAAAGGCTGTATTATTGGTTATGATATTGTTTGAAATAGTCGCATTGCTGGCGTTGAAAATACCAAAACATTCAATTCCGCCGCCGCCATTTAAAGCTGCATTGTTTGAGATTATATTGTTGGTTATGGCAGGGCTGCTGTTTTCACAGCAAATACCACCGCCGCCAAAGGATGTCATGTTGTGAGTAATAGTATTACTGGTAATTACAGGACTGCTGCCGGCGCAATGAATGCCACCTCCGCCGGGATATGTATCTGTTTTACAATTTGAGATGCAGCAGTTCGAAATAATGGCTTTGGAGAAATTAACAAAAAACAATGCTCCTCCATCCCATAAAGATTTACTGTATTGAATTTTGCAATAAAATATTTTGGATGTATCGTTGGTTACCGGCGTATTATCAAAATGTAATCCTCGCCAGCCGGTTGTAGTGTCGGCAGCAGTAAAATAAATGGTATCCGTGGTATTGCCCAGCGCAAGCAAACGACCTTGTATGTATAGTTTATAATATCCCTGAAAATTCACGTTAACTCCCGGTTCAATGCTTAGGGTGGAGCCGTTGGGTATCATCACAGAACCTTGCACAAGGTAGGGCGAGCCTGCCAATGTCCAGTTACCGCTGATATCTCCGGCGGGAATAATGGTCTGCTCATAAGAAAAAGAATACATCAGAAAAATTGCTGCGATTACCAGGAATGTTTTTTTCATCAGATGAAGATTTAAGGAGTAAGATGCACTGAAAAAGATATTTTTATTTTAGGCTGTTATGTTGTCTGTAAGGTATCAAAAATAAGTTGTTAGTGTCACTATCTTATTGTAGTGTCTTTCGATGCTTTATGCAAAATGTTGTTATTGTTCGAATTGCTGCTAGGTTACGCAAAACGATTTGCAAGGTTACCGAAATGTTCGATCAATTGTACTAAACTTAAAATGAATACAAATGTAAGCTACCCTCTTTTTACTGCCATTCAATATCATAATTCAACACTATAGATCATCTTGATACTGCCAGCACATTTCATCCTACCCGTGATCCTGCGAAACATCAGCAGACCATTGGAATCCTAATAAAATTTAAACCCGCGATACATTAGCTCAGGAACTTGTAACTAAAAATTTACCCCAATATTCTCAATTTCAATAATGGATTTAAAATGCGCTTCTGCAATCACTTCCTGCCAGGCAGGATCCAACAATTTCAGGCATTCCTCTTTATTGCTGTAAAAACCTGTTTCAGTCAGAACAGCCGGCATTTTTGTGTTTTTAATGACATAGAAGTTTGCTGTTTTCACACCTCTGTCTTTCCATTTTGTGGTTTTGATTAAATTATTCTGGAAACATTTCGCCAGTCGTTCCGAACGGGATGGCTTATGATAGCAATAGGTTTCAATTCCCGATGCGCTGCCCCAGTTATCGCTCTGAGCATTGCTATGGATGGATAGATATAATTTGACTTTGTCACTTTGAAGAGAATTAGCCCTTCCAACCCTTTCCTGAAGCGAAACATCACCATCAACCTCAGGCACAAGCACATGATATTTTAATCCTGCGCTTTTCATTTTCTTTACAATTTTTGAAACGATAATTCTGTTGAATTCATACTCAAAAAACTGCCTGCCATCTTCCAGTACCGGTGAGTGCTTGCCGGCAGTACCCCTGCCATGTCCATTGTCAAGTATCCATAAAAATTTTGGTTCCATAATTATTGTGTTTTAATAATACATGATTTTTGAATATTTCAAAATTACAATTTTTTCAATGAACTTTTATGGGTACGTTTATTCCTACCTGTGATCCTGCGAAACACCAGCAGACCAATGGAATCCTAATAAAGTTATAAATCCCGCGAAAAAATCGCGCGGCAAAGGGTGAAACCCTTTACCCTCGCCTTTACCTAAACAGGCCTCCTCACCCTAACCTAACTTCTTATTGTTTTTTTCCCCACCCCACAAACCAGAACCTCAAAGATAAAGAAAGAAGTTTGAATCCAGGCAAATATCCGTAAAAATTAAAGTAGAAGGTGGAGGTATGTTAAAACCACGCGATACAATTGCACGGCAACGGGGAAGAACAGTGAATTATTTTATTAATCCTTCAATTTCCAGCTTTAATGCAGGCAGGTGATTCATGATAATTGCCCAAATATTCTCATCAGAAATACTATCATAACCATGAATTATTTGATTTCTCAACCCCACAATCCGTCTGGAATTTTTAATTGGAAACTCCGGATCAATTGCCAGAATCCGGTTAATAGCCTCACCAATAATTTCAAGGTCCCGTTCAATAGCCCTTTTCAGGATAATATCCTTTGAGTAATCTTCAAAAAGTTTTTGCCTGTAAAGAAAATAGGAATCTATTTCATCCATTGCAAACTTAACATCATAAAGACATTTAAGCACTTTTTCGTTCATAGATCAATTGTTTTTCTCTGTCAACGATTCTTCTGAAAATGGGATTCCTTATCGCCTGGTTTTCAACAAGGTCAACCGGTCGGTTAAATAATTGTTCCAGTTTTTCTTTCAGGTCCATGTAGTTATCGAAATAATCCACTAAATCAACCTGATAAAATTGGATCAGCAAATCAATGTCGCTGGTGTCCTGGAATCTTTCTGTTAATGACGAACCAAACAAATACAATTCTTTTACATTATGGTTATTGCAAAGTTCGATAATTCTGTCTTTATTTGAATCAATCAGTTTCATTGAACAAAAATACAATATTTCCCAAAAGTGAAGCCTCCTTCATTTCCTGTTCTTCCAATTCATAGTTCAAAACTATGGATTATTTTGGAAGCAGACAAATTCTAAGCACAGTCGTTAAAACTCACAAGTGCTGGCTAAGGCGAAACCCTTTACCCTCGCCTTTACCTAAACAGGCCTCCTCACCCTAACCTAACTTCTTATTGTTTTTTTCCCCACCCCACAAACCAGAACCTCAAAGATAAAGAAAGAAGTTTGAATCCAGGTAAATGTCCGCAAAAATCAAAGAAGAAGGTGGAGGTATGTTAAAACCACGCGATACAATCACGCGCCAACGGGGAGCGGGAGAAAAAAGAAACAAGAGACAAGAAACAAGTAATAAGAAACCAGAAACAAGTTGGCAGCAGCGGAAGTAGGGGCAGCAGATTTAGCAGACCACGCACAACCTTATTTTCCCTTCTCAACCTTAGTAACAAAGAAAAACCGGGAGAACATGACCTTATTACCTTATTGATTAATTAGGAAAACAGTATTGAGGGAATAGTAAAGTCCAAAATAAAAGAAAAGGATGAGGGTTAATTGATTACCACAAATGATCCGGCTTAAGGTTTAAATCCCGCGATGCAATTGCGCGGGAACGGGTGTTGTTTTTCTTTTCTTGTCTGCTGTCTATATGCAATATTGTTTTTTATCGTTATTAATTTTCAATTGATGATATGTTATTGTTTACACCTTTAATTAAAAACCATATAGTTATTGAGATTTCTCCTATTACTACAATCAAAAGAGTAGGTTGGTTTAAATATTCACGATAGCTCGGGAAAAGAAAAAATGTAAAACTATCAATCACATAGGCTATACCCGCAATGATAAGCAATATCCCAAAAATACGTGGAATAAACCCTGACTTATACACCAATTTGCCAAATGGGATAAGCCAAAGCCCCCAAAATACCTCTAAGGCAACCATTCCGTAGTCGTTAATTTTAAGAAATAGCATAGCTAAATCCTGTCTCTGATTAAGTGCAAATGTTTGCAATATTTCGCCTTTAAAAATCATAAGGGAAGTAATATTTAATGCCCCCATAATAAAAACAGCAGGAATTTGCACAACAACCAATGCAACCATTAGTTTAGCCTGATTCTCGTTTACCTGTTTGAACAACCTGTAAAGAACCAATACCAAAAGCACAAAAATGGTGTTGCTGATAAAATCATTAATTAAGCCGGTCCTAAATAAAAATTCTTTGGCAAGGATATTTTTGGCTGTGGTAACAGCATCACCTTGTGCAATAATTTGAGATGATACATACATAATACTATAGACGCCTGTTATTATCAGCAAAAGATATAATAATCCAGCAAGTCTTGCTGTCTTTTTAAGTGAGTTTACTTTATTCATAATTGATGCAATTTTATTATTAGGTTATTAGATTTATTAGATTCGTTTGAGAAAACCCTTTTTACTGGCTTGGCTTCCTTGTCTCTTTTTAAGACACAACCGATTTTCGCCTTATAATAAGCCAAACCATTAAAGTTAAATACCAAATTGAAACAAAAGGTCCAAAATCAATGGAACCAGCTTCAGAAGGAGGTTCAGGAAAATAAGCCAAATTATAGCTTAACAATAAAAAAGATAAAACTAAGCCGATAGCACTAATAATTTTATTCAATTGACGAATTTGGAACATTGCCAGTGCAAAAAAGAAAGTCCCTGAAGAAATAAATATATCCCAGGCCACATCCATACCTAACTGTACAGAGTTTACTTCTTTAAATATCCATTTCAATTGCTCTTGTGAAATGCTATCATTTAAAGAAACTTTGAACCTTTGATGAAACTCCTGAATAGTAAGCTGAACTACAAGCATCATTGTAAGCATAGCAGTGGCAACAACATTAAAAAGCACTCCTATCCGGAGATTAATCGAGTCCTTCAAATTTCTTAATACATAATAAAGACCAACTGATGACAGCATAAATAAAGGACCAAAAGCAAATGCGAGGATAATAGCTATTTTATCCGGAAGAGGAACAAATGCAGCAAGAGAATAAGAAGCAAATGCTGAAAATCCGCAATAGATATTCAGTTTATACCATTGTTTGACAGATACAGATTGCATATTACTTTGAGTTTATAATTTTGTAAATATTTTTAATCAAAAGTATTGTTTGTTGAAACCTGTGATGCTGTGCCAAAATAAATGTTTTCTTTTACTGCTAAAATTTAGTTGCTAACTACCCGGCAGATATGGGCATTTGTGCAATCTCCTCCCGTCATCGTTGTTTTCATCGGATAAAGTTAATTATTTTATTCGTGAAACTTAAATTTTAAGAACGCAGTGAATTAAAATTGTATAGTTGAACAATCCCGCGGGAACAGGGTTTTATCTGCCGTCCCCCTCCATCTAAGGTTCAAAGATAAAGAAAGAAATTTGAATCCGGGAAAATGTCTGTTAAAATTAAAGAAGAAGATGGAGGTATGTTAAACCATGCTATAAAATCGCGAGGGAACGGGGGGAACTTTGCATATATAATCCTACAAGTGATCCTGCGGAACACTTGTAGGTGCGGGGAATTAAAAATGGCAAACTATTACTCCTTTTTTCTCTTCGGAATAAAATATATAAACCAGATAAAAAATAAAAACCATAATGCCTCTTTCCAATCTCCTTTCGTAATTGCCGGTGTACCGAGAAATCCAAGAAATCCCAGAAAACCTTGTGTCCATTTAAAGTCTTTCATGTGAAACTATATTTTTTCCCTACTCATTTGGCTTTTCGGTTGCGCCCCGTTTTTGAAAGTGGTCTCTGATCTCCAAATTGATCAATATTATGCGGTTATCGTAAAATCTTGTCCATAACGTTATAGTTTTTTATCCGCCGTCCCCCCAAACCACAGGCTCAAAGATAAAGAAAGAAGTTTGTATCCATGAAAATGGCTGTAAAAATTAAAGAAAAAGGTGGAGGTATGTTAAAACCACCCGATACAATCGCGGCAACAGGGATTCATAGTATTTTTCTATTCTTTTATAAGTGATTCGATTGCTGTTTTCAACTCATTTCCTTTTATCTCATTATAACGCAAAATACCTTTTCGGTCAATAAGCCAGGTAGACGGGGTTGCATTAATGCCATAAATTAATGCCGTTTCATCTTTGAAGAATCCTTTATATGAGCATGAAATTGGCCAGGAAAGATTATGCTTGTCAAGGAATTTCATCAGTAATTCTTTATCCGTATCCAGGCTAATACCTATTATTTCAAAACCCTCTTTATGAAACTGCTCATATAAGCTGTTT
>CAVPSZ010000008.1:0-47535 GCA_963708435.1 uncultured Bacteroidales bacterium | reverse complement strand
ATTGATTTATTCATAATTATTTCCTGACATACCCGTTATTTTCATCGAAATTCCATATTTCAATTTATTATACCGCCGGTAAACTGGTTTACAAAAATAATCTAACTAATTAGGCGGTATAACTCAAACTAAAATGCTTTGCTTTTGCAAACCTGTCAAGTTTCAGTATACATTTGCAACCTTTTCTGGTTTTTCACGTGTCAATATAGACATATTTCAAAATTCACTTTTATTAAATTAATTCATTTGTTAATCATGAAAAAAATTGCCCTCTTTTTGTTGCTGACATTCAGCTCCGTTTCAATGCTTTTAGCAGATATAGTGCCTCAGGCGGATGCTGCAAAAGTTGCCAAAAATCACTATTTTACACATACAAATGGTATCGAATATGGCAGTATAATTTTGAACCTGGCTTTTACAAAAGCCAAAGACGGAGAACCCGTTTATTATATTTATAATGTTGGGGATAATCAAGGTTTATAATCGTTTCGGCTGAGGATAATGTTTATCCGATCTTAGGTTATTCCTTTGAAGGAAGCTTTACAAGTCAACCCGGATTTGAGCCGGCCAATTTCAATTACTGGATGGATAACTGTTTCGACCAGATTTTATATGTGCGTGAAAACACTCTCCCGGCAGATGAATTAATCGAAAGTACCTGGAATAGTTTACTTGTTTCTGACCCTGTTTCCAAGGATTTTGACAATGTTGATCCCCTGCTGTCGACACTTTGGGATCAGGGTACATACTACAACCAATTATGCCCGGCCGATCCGGGTGGTCCCGGAGGCCACGTATGGGCAGGTTGTGTTGCAACGGCCATGGCTCAGGTTATGAAATTCCATGATCACCCTTTGCAGGGGTCTGGTTCACATTCTTACAACTGCCCGGGTTATGGCACACAATCGGCAAATTTTGGTACTACTACTTACCAATGGACTTCAATGCCAAACCAGGTTAATTCAAACAATACTGCGGTTGCTACCCTGTTGTATCATTTAGGCGTATCGGTTGATATGCAGTACTCCCCTAACGGATCAGGGGCATTCAGTTCCGATGCCAGGAATGCACTTGTGGAATATTTCGGCTATTCACCAAACGCACAATTATTGCCCAAGAGCAGTTTTCCTATCGAAACATTTATTTATAAACTGAAAAATGAGCTGAACCTGAGCAGGCCGGTTTACGATAGCGGCTCAGGAAGCGGAGGCGGACATGCTTTTGTCTGCGATGGTTATCAGGGCAATGATTTCTTCCATTTCAACTGGGGTTGGAGCGGATACGCCAATGGCTATTTTTATCTGAACAACCTGAATCCCGGAGGATTTCAGTTTAACCAGGGTCAGTCGGCTTTGTTTTATTTATATCCTGAAGGTACTGCCACGCTGGCTGGACCGTTAAATTTTACTGCTGAAGTTGTTGGCGAAGATGTTCACCTTGCATGGGATGCACCATCGGGCAAAGATCTTACCGGTTATAATGTATACCGGAATAATTTATTGATAGAATATACCTCCGCGACCGAATATACTGATGAAGGACTGAACCAGGGCAGCTATAGCTACTATGTTTGCGCCGTTTATGACGAAGGGGAATCTTTTCCTTCAGAATTAATTTCTATATTTATCGGAGGAGGCACAACCACCGTTTTTGAAGATAATTTTGACTCCTATAACACGGGAGGTCAACTTGCCTGCCAGAACTCATCGGAGTGGACGACCTGGAGCAATGCTCCGTGCACAAACGAAGATGCTTATATCAATTCCGCTGTTACATATAGCGGATCAAATGCAGTTATTGTTCAGGGGGTAAATGACGTTGTTAAATTGATTGCAAATTATACTGAAGGATTATACAAAATAAGTTTTCAAATGTACATCCCTTCAGGATTCCTGGGTTATTTCAATACACTTCAACTTTTTGCCGGAACCAATAGCATGTGGGGGATGCAGGTGTTTTTCAACGAAAACGGACAAGGCTCTGTTGACGGAGGTGGAGAGGGTGCTGCCACGTTTAGTTTTCCTAATGATACCTGGATGTATAACGAAGTAATCGTAGATATGAATAACGACTGGGCTGAATTTAAAATCGACGGGGCTTCCATACATGGATGGCAATGGAGCATAGGCGCTTTTGGCCAGAATTCACTGAACCAGCTTGGAGGTGTTAATTTATACGCATGGGATAATGACGGTGCAGGAACACCAAAATACTATGTTGATGACTTTATGATTGAAGAGTTCGGTAATCCCCAACTCTTACCGCCATTGAATTTCACTCTTAATGTTGCCTTTAATAATTTACAATTAACCTGGGATCCTCCAAACGGTAAAGAACTCACAGGATATAATATTTATTACTCCTTTAATGGCGGTGGATTTAACCTGCTGACATATACCACCCAGAATTCTTATATCGTGGAGTCTCCCGGAGGCGGGTTGCACTCATTTTATTTAACGGCTGTTTACGATGAAGGTGAATCGGAACCGACTAACATTCAGGAGGTATTATTAACGGCAACCGGAGAGTTTGAAAATGAGCCTGTCAGTATATTTCCTAACCCGGTAAATCAAAATATTTACCTCCAGGCAGATGAACCCATTTTATCTGTTAAGGTTTTCAGCTACACCGGTCAGGAATTGATGTTTGAGACTTTTTCTGATAAGTCCATCATACTTGATATTGCAGAATTGAATCAGGGAATATATTTTCTGATGATAGAGACTGAGGCAAAATCATTTTTCAGGCAAATCATCAAAAACTAAGCTATCCGGGCCGATATCCGGTTCATAAAAACTTAGGATGACCTTTTCGGGCAATTTCAGAAATTGTTGAAGTGGAGAATTGTTGAATTTGCGAATCTCCAAATTATTTAATGTGTGAATGAGTTGAGCAGCGGGTCATGCTGAGCTTGTCGAAGCATGTCGAAGCATGGGTGGTTGCAACAGTTTGTTCATAAAACAACTCAGCCCGCAGTTTCCCGCAGGCTGAATTTAGGCTCTATAAATTTATTATATATTTTAATCTTATACTTTTCCAAAAGGTTTTTTGTTACAGTGAATTGAAAAAACCTGTTAGGTTGGAAAAACCTAACAGGTTTTCGGTACACCAGCAACCAGCCACGTGCAACCAGAAACGGGCAACGGTTTTCCATAAAACAACTCAGCCCGCAGTTTCCTGCAGGCTGAATTTATTGTTCATTGAATTTATATAAATTTTAATCTTATACTTCTCCAAAAGGTTTTTTGTTACAGTGACATTGAAAAACCTGTTAGGTTGAAAAAACCTAACAGGTTTTCTGTTTGTTGCATCGAAATTATTCTTCCACCCCCGTCACCTCTATTATCTCCACTGCCCCATCCAAATCGGGATTGGCATTCTTAATATAAAGATACCGGCTGCCCGGGGCGCCAAGGTTGATGACGGATTTTTCAGTTTCATCAATAAAGGGCATTCAGACCGGCGTTAGATTCTTTAGAAATCGAATCAAACAAATCAATGAACGCAAACGAAAAAACAGCATTAAAAAATTTCAGCGGCTAAGTTACAACATTTTATACCCCGTTGTCAAGTAAATTTTAATAAAAATTTTTATTACTTTTGGAGTATGGCGATATTGCAAGTGCAATAAAAACAAGAATTATAATGCCACACGATGCAACCTAAAATCCGCATGTCAAATTTGAAATATCAGTAAAAACTGCGTGTTAATTGCTTTTTTCATCACCTCAAGAAGTGTAGCAAAATAATTAATTGTATTACTAAGAACTTTATGCAACTTGATATTTGTAAAAAGTAAATCAAAGACATGCGGATTTTAGATATAATCGTGCGGTAGCGGGCGTGCAACAGCGTGGGTATTCGAAGTCTCGCCGCCTTAATCATGTTGACTTGTGCTTATCCTACTCTATATCCCTAAAGGGTTCATTGTTTTTTGTGTTTATTTTTTACAATCCAAATAGACTTCTTCCAAGTTTTTATTGGATAAGGATAGTCTGTATCCAATGGTTTTTCATTCCGATTTTTTAATTTCTTCATCTTATCGGGCATGAAATTCTTTTAAGTAAATTTGTTCAAACCTGGTAAAAAAGCCCTCTAATAGAATCAAAGTCATCTTTATTTTGTTCAGCAGAATTTACCAAATCCCATATTTCTTCATGTTGAGGCATGCCACAAGAAGCCAGGAGTAAGTTCCCAAATTAAATAAAAATACCATGGAAATTCTTTGTATTTTTCTTTTATTTCTTCTGTTAAATCATGGGCTGCCACGCCAATCATTTCGATCTATAGTTTACAGCATCCTGTATTAAAATATCATTTCCAATTGATCAAATGGAACATCTTTTAGATATTGTTCAAGAAGCTGAAATTAAACTAAGAATATATTCAAACAATTCTTCATCTGAAATTTTTAATTTTTTTCTTTTTGGGTTTATTGCTATTCATAACTTCGCATTACATGAATTATTCTGTAGCTTTTTCATATTTAATCAATAACTATAAAGTTCTGATAATATCGGCGATAAAAGTGTGATATTATCCCCAGCAGAATTAAAAGCGGGGAAACTACTCATAAGATATAGTACAATTCATAATTTTTTAAAATCAAAATAATCCAGAAATCGATATTCCACATTTTCATATTCATAAGTAAACCATGAAATCAATGTACTTTGTTCAGCAATTAATTCATTTCGTTTTTGTGAATTTACAGGATTTAAGTTCACATTTTTAAGTTCTTCTGTCGAATGGCTTAAATTAATTGCTTTTGTTTGAAGCTCTTCCAAATATTCGATAATTTTATTATCAAAAAGAAATTTAGAGCCATTAGTATTAAATTTAAAATCTCTTAACTCACAAAATTATCCAAGCTTCTTTATTAATTTGATGCAAAATTTTCTTAATTTTTTGGAAATCCGATATTGCTTTTCATACAATTCGAAGTTTAATTTCTTTTTATTAAGATAATATTGACGCTCAGAATTTTTCTTATTAGTTAAATACTGTTGATAAGCAATATAAACTGCTAATACTGCAATTATCGGAGTGAGTAGTGCATTTATAATTTTAATCACTTGCATGATTTATGTTTCAACGGTATTAGAGTCTTTAAATGTTTATTTAAATAACCTACTTCCTCAAAATGCTTTTGTTCTTTTCAGTACCTTTCACTTTTTTCAGGGTCATCGACCCAAGTTCCGATGAATAACCCTAACAAAAATACTTACATACTATTGCAAGGGGCATCGGGTTCAATTTTCACTTTGTAATTCATCAGGCTTTCAGCGTTTTTTTAGCTTCGTCCCAATCCAAAAACCTTTCCGGCTTTTTCCTTACCCTGGCAAACCGTTCCATTACCAGTTTTTGATGAGCTTCAGGAATATCAAAGATTTCTTTTTCTTTCTTTAAAGCATAATCGAGCATGTTTTTAATTGCATTAATAAGGTCTATATCGTCCACCTTTTTAAACTGCTCTATTATTAACGTTTTTTGTGCCTGTAAATCCATGATGATTGTATAATTACTAAACTACAAATCTGTTATCCTTAAAAGTTATCCGCAATTCCAAAATACATTTTACTATAAAATGGTTTACAAATTTACTTAAAATTAACATGAATTCATATAAGGGTAAATTGTTTATACTTAGAAATAAATTTAGCTCAGGCTTTCAATTCAATTGGATGAATTCTTTTATCTTCCATGTTCGATTCCGAACAATTGATTATCTTTGCGCATTACAAAGGTTTATCAATAAGCATATCAGGATGAGTAAATTAGAAGCTAAAATTTTAATCGTTGATGATGATCAGGATGTTTTGCTTGCGGCGAAGCTATTTTTAAAACAGCATTTCGAAATTGTTCATACCGAAAACAACCCGGAGAATATTTCGAGATTGCTGGCCAATGAAAACTATGATGTCATTCTGCTCGACATGAATTTTTCAAAGGATGCCACCAGCGGAAAGGAAGGATTTCACTGGCTGAATGTGATTCTCGAAACCGATCCGGCAGCAGTGGTTATTTTTATCACGGGATACGGCGACATCGAGCTGGCCGTCCAGGGAATCAAAGAAGGGGCGACCAATTTCCTGTTAAAGCCCTGGGAGAACAAGAAGCTTCTGGCCACCATAACCGCCAACCTGAAAGTAAGGGAGTCGAAAAAGGAGCTGGAGGATCTTCGCACAAAGCAAAAAGTTTTAATAGCCGACAGCGACCAGTCGTACAGCGATATTATCGGTCAGTCGCAGGTGATGGATCAGCTTTTATCCACCGCACAAAAGGTTGCACAAACCGAAGCGAATGTTTTAATACTCGGCGAAAACGGCACCGGAAAAGAATTGGTTGCACGTGCCATCCATAAAGCATCGCGACGCAAAAACGAGGTATTCATCAGTGTTGACCTGGGAGCGATAAGTGAGACTTTGTTTGAAAGCGAATTGTTCGGATCGAAGAAAGGAGCCTTTACCGATGCCATCGAAGACCGGGCCGGGAGGTTTGAGGCAGCCAACAAGGGCACCATTTTCCTGGATGAGATTGGTAATCTTACGCTGGCTTTGCAAAGCAAGCTGTTGAGCGTGCTTCAGAACCGGAAAGTAGTAAGGCTCGGCACCAATAAAGAAATCCCGATCGACGTGAGGCTGATCTGCGCTACCAACATGCCACTTTATCAAATGGTTCAGGAAAACAAGTTCAGGCAGGATTTGCTTTACAGGATCAATACGGTGGAAGTTAAGGTACCATCGCTGAGAGAAAGGCTTGAAGATTTGCCATTGCTGATCGATCATTTTTTGAGAATTTACTGCAAGAAATACAATATTCCGCTCAAACGGGTGAGTTCGTCCACACTTAAACGACTGGAAAAGCATAACTGGCCGGGCAATATCAGGGAACTGCAGCACTCGGTAGAAAGGGCGGTGATCATGAGTGAATCACAAGTGCTGGAACCGACAGACTTTTTCCTGTCGCAAACTGACAATTCGAAATCAGAAGAAATTAATACTTCATCACTCAACCTGGAGGAAACCGAAAAAATGCTGATCAGGAAAGTGATCGACAAGTATGGCGGAAATATCAGTAAAGCGGCCAAAGAACTTGGCCTGACCAGAGCCTCCCTATACCGCAGAATTGAAAAATATGATCTATAACCGGTTTTTCTTTATTGTTGTTCTAAGGATTTTGCTTTTAGTGGCAAGTATTTTCCTTTTTATTTTCCTGATCATTTATGCCAAACATGTTGTCAGCAGCGTCATCATGGGACTTTTGATCGTACTGGAAACTTTCTGGCTGATCAGCTATGTGAACCAAACCAACGCGAAGCTTACACTTTTCTTCGACAGTATCCGGCATTCCGATTTTTCGACCTCATTCTCCGATAAAAAGCTGGGAAAGAGTTATGAGAAACTCAGCCAGTCATTCAACGAAGTCATTAATGAATTTAAGAAGAACCGCGCTGAAAAGGAAGAGCATTACAATTACCTTCAAACGGTCGTTCAGCATATCAATATAGGGATCATTTGCTTTGGAAAGGATGGGAAGGTAGATATGTATAACAATGCAGCCAAGAGAATATTCACCAAAAATATTCTGCGAAATATCCATGATCTTGAAGCTGTCAAAAAGGAGCTTCCTGAAATCCTGATGAAACTCAAGGCCGGGGATAAAACCCTGATTAAAATATTTACGGAAGACGAACTGAAACAATTGTCGCTCTATGCAACTGAATTCAGGATGAGGGGAGAGGAATACACCCTGGTGGCTTTTCATGATATTCATGCCGAACTGGAAGAAAAGGAGATTGAGTCATGGCAAAAACTGATCAGGGTTCTTACTCATGAAATCATGAATTCTATAACTCCTATTTCGTCGCTTGCTTCCACGGTCCATGATATGCTGATCGATAACACCAATGAAAAACCAACCCTTAAATTACTTGACGAAGAGGATATAGAGAGTGTAGAAAATGCGCTTGCAACAGTTCAAAACCGAAGTCAGGGATTGTTAAATTTTGTTGATATATATAGAAATCTGACACGGATTCCGAAGCCCAATTTCAGGTACTTTAATGTCAGGGAAGCATTTGACCGGGCGGAATTGCTGTTGAAGCCCAAAATCGAACACCTTTATATAAAATGCAATTGCAAGGTATTCCCGAATGATCTGATGCTTACTGCCGATCCTGATCTGCTTGACCAGGTAATAATCAATTTGCTGCTGAATGCCATCGACGCAGTAAAACAAAAGGAACATCCCGAGATTTCATTGATTGCCTATAACAATCAAAGCAACCGCACGACCATAGAGGTTGCAGATAACGGAACCGGTATAAAACCAGATCTGATCGATAAAATATTCATGCCTTTCTTCACGTCAAAGAAAGAAGGATCAGGGATAGGCTTAAGTCTTTCGCGACAGATCATGCACCTGCACAAAGGTTCAATTTCAGTCAAATCAAAAATGGATGAAGGTTCGGTTTTTACTTTAATTTTTTAATCTGACATTATAATGAAAAAAATAGTTTTGTTTGGAATTTTAATATTGATAGCGAGTGTATCCTGCAAGGACAAGAAAAGCAGGCAAATTCCAATCGAAGAACCCAGGGTAAAAATATCAGTTCCCGATTTTAATTCGGATTCAGCATATATGTACGTAAAGAATCAGGTAGATTTTGGACCAAGAGTCCCAAACACCCCAAATCACCAAAAGTGCGCTGACTATTTGTATGCTGTTTTAAAATCTTTTGCAGATACAGCAATGGTTCAGTTATTTAAAGCAAGCGCATATGACGGAACTGTTCTGAACGCCATAAACATTATTGGATCATTTAATCCACAACACTCAAAAAGAGTTTTATTATGCGCTCACTGGGATACAAGGCCATTTTCCGATCACGATCCCGATCCTTCTTTACATGATACACCGATTGATGGCGCAAATGATGGCGCCAGCGGAGTTGGTGTTTTGCTTGAAATAGCCAGGTTGATGAAAGAAAGGAAACCGTCAATAGGGATTGATATCATTTTTTTTGATGTCGAAGACTATGGCCCCCCGAGAGATCACCCGGCGAGTAGTGAAAAGGATCAGTATGGATTGGGTTCTCAGCATTGGTCGAAAAATCCGCATGATCCTGATTATACTGCTGATTATGGGATTTTACTTGATATGGTGGGTGCAGCAGATGCAAGATTTTATATGGAAGGATACTCAATGGAATATGCCTCCAGAATTGTACAAATGGTATGGAATACTGCTCACAAAGCTGGTTATAAAAAATATTTTCTTTATGAACCGGTTGGCTATATTGATGATGATCATAAATACCTCAACGAAATTGCAGGCATTCCAACAATCAATATCATTCACCTTGATCCAAAATCATCAAACGGAAGTTTTTTTGAATATTGGCATACGACAGGTGATAATCTGAGTGTGATTGACAAGCAAACATTAAAAGTAGTTGGTCAGACTTTACTGAATCTGATTTACAGCGAAAAATAATTTGGTATGTCAGTTGGTTTCAGCTTTGAGTTTTTCTTCAAATTCTTCCAGACTCATTGCACTTTTCAGGGGAAAAGATCCGATTCTCGTTCTGCACAGTGCAGTGAGGTAAGCTCCGGAATTGAGCGCCTGGCCGTAATCTCTTGCTAAAGCACGGATATAAGTCCCTTTTGAACATACTATTCTGAATCCTACACCCGGGAGGATAGGATTAGTAATTTCAAATTCTGATATATTAATGCGCTTGGGCGGAAGCTCAAAATTCTCTTTGTTCCGGGCTTTATGGTAGGCTCTTATACCGTTAACATTCACTGCTGAGAAGGTTGGCGGAACCTGATCCTGTTCACCTGTTAATTTATTAGCGGTCTCTTTTAACAGCATTTCGGTAATATGCCGGGTTTCAAATTCCTGGTTTACTCCCGATTCCATGTCATAAGAAGGTGTGGTTGCCCCAATATAAAAGGTTCCGGTATACTCTTTTTCCTGACCCTGAAATTCATCTATGCGCTTTGTAAACTTTCCGGTACAGATGATAAGCAATCCTGAAGCAAGCGGATCAAGGGTTCCGGCATGGCCAACCTTAATATCCTTGTGACGGGTGTATTTTTTAATCAGGTTTCTTATTTTTTTCACCACATCAAAAGAGGTCCAGCCATAAGGCTTGTCGATCAGCAATACTTCGCCGTTCAGAAAATCGAAAGCCATCAGCTTATGGTCAGATCAAATCCCAGTGCAATCAATACAAGGATGGTTACGCCTACAGTGATCCGGTAATAGCCAAATACCTTAAATCCATGTTTGGTGAGGTAAGTTATGAAAGATTTGATGGCGATCATTGCAACGATGAAAGCCACGATATTCCCAACAAGCAGGAGACCCAGGTGTTCGGTGTCAATCGCTTTGTAATTCGACATCAGTTTATAGCCTGATGCGGCAAACATGGTTGGAACGGCGAGAAAAAATGAAAACTCCGCTGCTGTTTTCCTGTTCAGCTTTTGAGTCATTCCGCCGATGATGGTTGCCGCAGAGCGTGAAACTCCGGGAATCATAGATATACATTGAAACAGCCCGATTTTAAGCGCAGTCGGATAACTGATACTCTGATCATCGGAGGTTTTATTGAACCATTTGTCGATAAATAACAGAATTACACCGCCCAGGATAAGGGTTACGGCTACAATGTAAACGTTTTCGAGCATGCTGTCGATAAAATCGCTGAAAAGAAAACCAAGAACAGCCGCAGGTAAAAAAGCAACAAATAATTTCAGGTAAAAATTAACCGACTGAATGAAATAACGCCAATAGAGAACAACAACCGAAAGGATTGCACCAAACTGAATATTGACTATGAATGCCTTTACAAAATCATTGGTTTCCATTCCCAGAATTCCCTGGGTCAGTATCATGTGACCTGTTGAGGAAATGGGAAGAAATTCAGTAATTCCTTCAACGATTGAAATAATGATTGCTTCTAACCAGGTCATAAATAAACAGGAAATTATGAATGTTGAATTTTGGATTAACGAAAGCTGACAATGAAAGTTTTTAATCCAAAAATAATGAACTATGATTAAGGATTAATCTTTGGGCTTTTTCATGATGGCGAAGATTTCTACCACATACCCTGCAAGCACAAGAATCGGAGCAAGTGTCAGCCGCCGGAAATTGAAAATATCATCGCTGAAAACATTAGGGTCTTTTGAACCACCGCCGATCATTAGTAAAAAACCGATAAATATAAGTGCCAGCCCGATCAGAAGCAGTTTATAGTTTTCTTTGCCGAAAGCAAAATCGGAGGAGGAGGCTTGTTTTTGCTTTTCAGGTGCAGAGGGCTTAGTTGTTTCCTTTAGTTTCATGCTCTTTAATTTATACTTCGTTATAACAGGGGCAAAAGTAATACTGTTTTTAATAATAAAGCGAATCGGTTTTAATCCGGATGTATTTTCTGACTGCGAAATAATTCGACAGCCATGAAATCAGGATACCTGAAAGGATAACCATTCCGAATAAAATAAGAAACATATCTACATCCTGAAGGCTTATCAGATCAGGCAATTCGCGCCGGGCAATGTAAATCACCCCGATCAGGAGGAAAATGGTGATTACTGAACCTATTATGCCCTGCAAAATACCGATAAGAATAAAAGGACGACTGATAAAATTCCTTGTGGCACCAACCAGTTGCATGCTTCTGATAATAAATCGCTTGGAGTAAACCGATAACCGGATGGTATTATTGATGAGTGCGATGGCAATCACAAGCAGTAAAAGACTAAATCCCAAAAGAATAAAGCTGATCTTGCTCACATTTT
Source organism: uncultured Bacteroidales bacterium (assembly GCA_963708435.1). Classification (GTDB taxonomy): domain Bacteria; phylum Bacteroidota; class Bacteroidia; order Bacteroidales; family JAADJA01; genus JAADJA01. The sequence goes on along the minus strand of CAVPSZ010000008.1, from coordinate 35,725 downwards.
TATTTACCACATCCACAAGTGATTCAAGGTAGAAGACCTCTTTCACATTATTGTCTTTGAGGATTTCCGTTTTAATTATGGCAAGGCTGGCATTGTTGGCATATTCGGCTTTAAACCTGACTTCGATAGTGGGCAATAAGGGATTGTAACCTAAAAAACTTGTGAAATCCTCTCCCAGTTCGGCTGTAAATTCTCTGGCAGCCTCCTCCTTAGTGATGTATTTCGTAGATTTTACATATTCCCTTGCATCTAAGAATTTTTGAAGCCGGATAATATCTGCTTCTTTCACATTGTCCTTCATGATGACGGAAAAACTGATGTTTTCCTTCACGTAGTCCGACAGTTTTTTGGCATGCAGAATGATCAGTCCCAGCAGCCCCAGCATAAACAGCACAAGTGATATACTCACCACAGTCGTGATGTAAGAACTCTGGAGCCTTTTACGGTAATATTTTTCTTCGTGCTTTGCCATCTGCATATTCCAATAAGTGTCCAAAAATAATATTTTTAACCATGACGGAAACTATAATATTTGTTAAAATATAATAGAAAAATGTCGGCAAATAATAATAACCTAAAGCCTTTGCCTATCTTTGCTGAAACAATAATCCAATGCTGGAAATTAAACGATTTGGATTTCAGGATAAAGAGCTTTTCAACATCAGCAGTGCGATTCGCACTAAGGTTTTTGTGGAAGAACAACAGGTTGACAGGGCGTTGGAGTACGATCATGAGGAAGAGAGTCATTTCTACCTTTTATACTTGGATAGTAACCCAATTGCAACCGCCCGCTGGCGCGAAACAGAGAAAGGGATCAAGCTGGAGCGGTTTGCCATGATGAAGGAGTACCGGAACAAAGGATTGGGAGCCCAGTTACTCAAGGAAGTTTTAAAAGATGTTACAAAAACGGGGAAAATGATCTACCTTCATTCACAGCTAAAGGCAGTCAGTTATTATCAAAAAGCGGGATTTGTAATAAAGGGAGAAATATTTACTGAAGCCGGGATAGAGCATTATTTGATGGAACTTAATAAGTAATAGAAATTTTAATTGATTCGCTGTTTGATTCTGTCTTTATTATCAAAACATACCAATTCCTTAAACCCAATTTCTTTCATAAGTTTTAAAGCTTCTTCATAATACCCGTTCAGTTCCTCCGGTTGGTGTGCATCCGAGCTTAGGGTAACGGGGATTTTGAGATGATGGATTTGCTCCAGTATTTCAGGACCTGGGAAAAAAGTACCGCACCGCTTTTTATAAAGTCCGCGTGTGTTTACTTCAACGATGCTATCCGATTCATCGGCAATAAATTTTAAAGTTTTCCAGACTATATCTTTATACCAGTTTTCTTCTTCAGTAAAATACCGGTTCTTGTTATGCATTTTAATCTTGTCCAGGTGGGCGATGATGTCAGGCTTTTGTGTTGCCACCATTTCGATGATTTGATTGTAATAAGCTTCTACACCTCTTCGGATATGCCCTTTGAATAGTTTTTGCAGCCCGTTATCATAGGTTTCCTGTTTCGATCCGTCGATGAACCATAATTCTTCTATTTCCTTATTCCTGACAAGGTGAACGCCGCCGATCGTATAATCGAGATTTCCTGCTTTTGAAAATTCAGCAAAATTACGGGTTATTCCAGGAATAAAATCAATTTCCATTGAAAGAAGGATGTTGATCTTGTCTTTGTATTTTTCACCAAGCGCCCGGATGGTCGAAAAATACTCCTCCATTTTGTCCTCCTTCAACGAAAAATTATTTTCAAAAGGAACCGGTGCATGGCTTGAAAAGCCCAGGGTATGAAACCCCAGTTCGATAGCTTGTGTTACATATTCTTCAGGTTCTTCTTTGCCATCGCAGAAATAAGAATGGGTATGCAGGTTGAATAAATTCATGTCTCTTAAAATTCTTCCGTATCTATTATCTTGTAAACCTTATCTCCCCGTCTGACCATATCTTTCACCGGAATAGAACATTGATCCCCTTTAATTGTTTTAGTCACATTTTTCAAATCAACCCTGATCTCGCCGATAAAATCCTCATAGACGCCGGTAGTCGGACCGATGATCTTAATTTCATCACCCAGGTTCAGGTCCTGGGTTTCCATTTTGATTTCAGCAACCTTAAGGTTATTGAAGAAATTGGTGACAAGCCCCACATATACTTTTTGCTTTGTAGCCAGCGAACCATGCTGACCAGTCCATTCGCCAATTTTCCTGTCCGAGGTAATAGCCATCCCAAAATCCGCGGTTGTAAACAGTTCCAAGTTCCAGGTTCCAGTGTTTCAGGTTTTCGGTGTTAAATGATCCATTAAAGTAAGCATCCACTGCATCACGGTAAACTTTGCTTACGGTTTTCACATAGTCCGCCGATCTGCCACGGCCTTCAATCTTAAGAACCCTAACTCCAGCTTTCAGGATTTTATCAAGAAAATCAAGGGTTTTCAAGTCTTTGGGCGACATGATGTATTCATTATCCACCACCAGTTCAATTCCATCGTCATCGGTTACATGGTAAGGACGGCGGCACTGCTGCAGGCAGGCGCCACGGTTGGCGGAGGAATTCAGATTGTCAAGGCTTAAGTAGCATTTCCCTGAAACAGCCATGCACAATGCACCGTGTGCAAAAACTTCAATTTGCACCAAGTTTCCCGATGGTCCTTTGATTTGCTGTTCATCAATGGCTTTGGTTATTGAAGCCACCTGTTTCAGGTTCAAGTTCACGCGCAGTCACCATTACATCAGCAAACTTCGACCAGAATTTAACGGCTTCGATATTGGTAATGTTGGTTTGGGTGCTCATGTGAACTTCCATACCGACCTGCTTGGCATACTGTATCACTGCCTGGTCGGAAGCAATGATGGCGGTTATTTGATTATGTAATGCCGCATCTACAATCTTTTTCACTTCTCCGATTTCATTATCAAAAATTACAGTATTCAGGGTGATGTATGTTCTGAGATTATGATTCTGAGCAATGTCTGAAATCTGTTTTAGATCTGAAAGGGTAAAATTCTTACTCGATTTTGACCTCATGTTGAGGTGCCCAATCCCGAAATAGACCGAATCGGCTTTTCCCTGGATGGCTGCCATCAGCGATTCGTAAGAACCCACCGGAGCCATGATCTCTATTTCGGAAACAGTCATCTTTGCTATAAAACTTTCGGACAAAATTACTTAATAAAAATTCAGGGTAAAGCCTGCCCTTTATTTATTAAACAGCGATTGGAAGTTTAATCTACTGAAAGCATTGTATATGCTATATGAAATTTACAAATGGTAAGGTTTTAAAAAAAAATTTTCATACACCTTGGCAAATCATAAATTAAATTTAACTTTGACCTGTAAAAAATATTTTTAATTTATCAACTTTAATTAAAAAAAGATTATGAAAAATTATTACAAAATTACCAGTATTATGGTGGTTGCAGCCCTTGTTTCGGCTGTTGTTATTAGTGGCTGCAAATCGAAGGAGAAAGCAGCGTCAGTAAAGGATCAGGGAGAAACCCCGATTGAAGTCTATTGTTCCGGACCCGAATTCCAGTCGAATAATGAGTATTTCAGGGCTAACCAGGTAGGAGAAAGTGTGGATCAGGCTACTGCGAAGAAAAAAGCTATGAGCAATGCACGTGCTGATCTTGCATCTGCAATTCAAACAAGAGTGAAAGCTGTGATCGACAATTATGTGAATTCAAGGGAACTCAACAATGTTGAAGATGCAGAAGAAAGATTTGAATCCCTTTCGCGTGAAGTAATCGATCAGAAACTGACTGGCGTAAAAACGATTTGTGAGAAAACAACAAAGACCAGCACCGGGAATTACAAAACATACATTGCTCTTGAACTTGCAGGTGATGAATTGATGAACGCGATGAATGCCAGGCTTTCGCAGGATGACAAGCTGAAGATCGACTATGACTACGAACAGTTCAAAAAGACCTTCGATGCTGAAATGGAAAAAATGGCAAAAGAGCGTGGATATTAAAACTTCCAGATCCTGCAATTTGTCGGTAATCAAGTAATATTATCTGACAGCACAAAGAAGCAAAGATAAAAGATTGAACTTTGCTTCTTTGTGCGGCAGAGCCCATCAATACGAATTCCTACTGAAGTTAGACTTTTTCATTTCTTCGGTTTTTTATCGGGGAATGTATAATGTGTAAATCCGGATCGGGATGTACATCAGGTTAAAAATATTTGGCTGCATACTTCTGATTTCTTATTGATTAAGGCTCAGGATAATAGCGTAATTCAAACCGATAAACAATACATTCAATTCCAATCACCCTGCAAAAAGAAACTGCAAACTCGGAGAGCGATACTGTTGGTCGGGCTAAAAGCGCTCTTCATCCTGCAAGTCTGCCTGATTGGTTTGGTTCTATTCCTTCATCCGACAATCCAGGTTGTATATGTTTTTGGAATATCTGATCCGGGAATGGTAAGAGAGAAAGCCTTTCTCTTGCCAGAATTCAGGGCCAAAACGTTGTTGCATTGATGACCCATCCCCAGGTTCCGACCTTACAGAAAATTTTGCAAATGAAAAACCCTCAGTAAAAGCCGATGAATTTATCACCAAATATGAAAATCTTTATAAAATTGAATCTTCTATTGTTGCCCCTGTAAAGGATTTCAAATTGTCGACAGTAGTTTTACTTCTTTCGGTGAAGCAATTTTACTTGTGAAATACAACTTACCCATTCATGGATCCAGTGAAATGCCAGCAAATAAACATTACAGTTGATTCTTATCAGGTTGAAAGGCAAAAACAAAACAATTTGAAACAGAAGAACGACTCGAATGTTAAAGGATCATGTTAATTACCTTATCGGATTCTATTTTAATATTAAAAATTCTCATATTCCTGTATTTCATTTAACAATTTATTTGAAATTAATTCCGGTTTTCAATCAGGATGAACCTATTCGTTTACCCTATTATTATTTAGTATACGCAATGGATGATGACACCTCAAGTTATGCATTCCTTCTGATGGAAGCGTAAAACTGATCCTATGGTTTATGGAAAGCATATTCGGAACAAATCAGTTCAAAAAATCATTTCATTATCCCAGCCTTTTGTCGTCTAATATCAGGCAGGTTGGAGATCATTATACTTCTGAAAATCAAAGCCTGTCGAGGGAAATCTCTGAAGCCAGTCCTTCCTTTAAACTAAGGACATTTACGTAAGTAACAATTATCTTGCATGTTGATTTGGATTATTTGATTAAACCTAAATAATGTTAACGTCATGAAAACAAGGATTATATTGCTTATTTCTGTCTCTGTATTTTTTCTGCAATTAATGCACAGCAGACTTTAGAAGAATTTAAAAAGCAAAGGGAAGATGAAATGGCGGCGATGAAGCAAAAACAGCAAGAGTTCATCAAAAGGATGCAGAATGAATTTAATGAATATGTGAAGCAAAGAGATCAGGAGTTTGCTGATTATCTGAAAAAGCAGTGGGAACAAATCAATTTAATGAAGGGCATTGCCCCGCCTGAACGCCCCAAACCTGTTGTTACTCCTGAATATCAACCTGAACCAGCGAGAGAGGGCCTGGAGTAAAATGCCGATTATCAAGCCATCAGTAATGTCAAGCAAGAAATGAAAAAGGAATCATCATGCCTACTGTTCAAAAAACGATGAAGCGACTTATGATAAAGGAAATATGACCTTTGGATTTTTCGGATCCGCTTAGTCCTTGATTATGACCAACAGATTAAATTTGATCCGCCAACGTGATCAATCCCTCTACCATCAGCAAATTCTGGGAAAAACTTAGCGGAAGCTAATTATAGCAGCCTGATGGATCAACTTCAGAAATATAAAACCGAAATGAACCTGAATGACTGGGCTTACTATTCATTGCTTCAACAGTTCGCACAGGCCCTTTATCCAGATTCGCAAGTTGGCGAAGATTTGCTTGTATGGGATTTGCTTACCCGGTCGGGTTTCAAATCACGAATAGCCTACGCCAATAATAATGTCAGCTTGCTTGTACCTTCGAATATACGCTTTTATTCAAAGAATTTCATTGAAGTCGGATGGATTAAACTATTACTTGATGCGCGATATAGGATCAAATATTTTTACTTATGACAAAGATTATCCTGATGCCGCATAATCTGTTCGATTTTTCAATCAAAGCCCTCTTAAATTTGACCCGAAAGATGTCAAGTCAGAAAACATTCAGTCTGACCTATAATAGACAATCCGTATTCCTTTAATTTTTATGTAAATCAAAATATCATTGATTTCTATAAAGATTATCCCCAGTCAGATCTGAATGTTTATTTTGATGCTCCTGTATCGGCGAAACTAAAGAATCTGATCTTGATAACTTTAAACCCATTATTGAAAACATGAGCGAAGCAGAAGCTGTTGGTTTTTTGTTGAAATTCGTTCAAACTTCTTTTCAGATATCAAACCGATCAGCAGCAATTTTTAAAGGAAAAGTTCTTTTTCCTGGAGGAATTTTCTACTATCCTTATTCCGATTGTGAAGACCGGTCTGTTCTGTTAGCTTACCTTGTAAAATCCTTTCTAAATAATAAAGTAATCGGGATTGAATATCCAGGGCATGTGGCTACGGCTGTAAATTCAGTTCCAAGGATGTTGAAGGTGATTATGTTATGTATAATGGAGAGAAATACATCATAGCTGATGCTACTTTGAAAATGCTCCTTTGGATATGGCTATGCCCGAATACAGGAATGTGAAGGTAAGAGTCATTGAGATAGATCAATATATGAACCCTGGTGCAAATAATAAATCATTCTGGGAGCTTGCGCGACAAGGCCGGTGGTGAAAGAGGAAATAATTTAAAAGACATTGTTTTCGACGAAACAGGGCAATGCTTTCCTTACGGGATATTTTATTGGCAGCCTGAACTTCGGAAATTTCAGCCTGTCAGGTATTTCTGATCAAATTCGCAGTGTTTTTATCGCCAAATTCGTAAATGAAGGCAATGCTGTCTGGGCGAAAAAGGCTTCCGGTACTGATAACGCTTCAGGATTTTCAATTTTATATGATCCCTCCGGTGATGTATACATTTCAGGAACTCTTCGGTGGAAAAATTGATTTTGAAAATGGATTGTCTTCTCTGCAATGTATGGAAGGGCTGTCAGATGTCTTTATTGCCAAGTTTTCCAATTCCGGCCAGTTTAAATGGGCTTTGAAGGTTGGTTTGGATACTTATCCTCAGGAAAATTATCTAACTTATCTTGCCAAATGCAGCAAAGACGGCGTTAACAAGGGAACAGCATTTTTACAACGAAAATGAGGATTTAGCAACTTTGGACTGCAAACTTGGCCCAATGGGAATGTTATATCTCACCGGTAATTTCCAGAAATCAACCGGAGCCGCTGTGGGTATGCTTGCTTTAAATACAAACGAAATGAAGAACTTCAACATTATCGAAAGCCTGAAACAGGAGAGTGATAAGCTTGTTGCCGCCAAATATGAAAAGAACATTGCAGGTGTTTTTTCAGTAATGAACCACATGAAACTCTCAGGGGTTAAAATTTCAGGTGAAGATGTAAGGTTAGTCCTTGATAAGTATAATCCCGGATTTAAAAAGCTTTACCCCGAAATTTATAACAATTTTGGGAAAATCAATATCATGCTTAACAGTGATGGCATAATTAAACTGGAAACGATTGATGGCTCGTCGGTCATTTTCGACAAGCTGAAAATCAACAGTGGTGCGACCCTTGAAAATTACTGCCTTGCAGAGCGGAGATGCACAGCTTGACGTTATGTCTGGAATTTCGGTGGGAAAGATGGTCATCTGGTTCGACCTGAATTATGTAAAGTTATACAAATTAAACGGCAATCTGTTGTTTGATTACGACTCAGATCATACTCAGAAAACAATGAATCTGAAGGCTGATATATTAGAATAAATGGTAAAAACGAAAATTAGAATAATATGAATTTAAATAAAATCCTTTTGTTGTTTTTTATTTCCGTTATTTCTGCAGGAATTATCATTTTCGGATGTAAAAAAATTGAACTGGTTAGAATCGCCGCTGTTAAAACACAACCTGTATCCAATATTACAAATAATTCAGTGGATGCACATGCTGAAATCATTGATATTGGAGAAGGTTCTCTTACTGCTCATGGTTTTTGCTTTGCCACAACCCAAAGTCCTGTCTATAATTCGTCATCTCCCAATCTTGGAGAAGTCACCAGTAAAGTTACCTATTCAAAAAACATTACCGGATTAAACGAAAACACCAAATATTACCTGAGAGCTTTCATTAAGGATGGATCTGAGATTACTTATGGGGATCAAATTAGTTTTACAACCCTCGGATCCGGAATGAGAACTGGCTTTATTACGACGATGGAATTAATGATGACGGCATCGGATTAAATGATGGAGGAAGTTTTGACTATGCTATCCGGTTTACTGTCCAGGACCTGATTAACTATGTAGGTTTTAGGATTTCTAAAATTAAATTTTATCCACTTGCGGGCTCACCCACAGCTTATTATTATGAAGTGTTTACCGGTCCAAACCCTCCGGACCTTCAATTTTATGAAGAGATTCCCAACCCTGTGATCACTTCATGGAATGAATATATTCCGACAAACTCTTATTATATTGAGGCAAATAAGGAGGTATGGGTGGGTATTTGGGTTTATGGTCACCCGGCCGGAACCTATCCTGCCGGGGTTGATGATGGTCCGGCAAATCCGACAGGGAAGGCAGATATGATTTCATTTGATTTAGGAGCTTCATGGTTTGCCCTTTCGGAATTGGATCCTCCGATGTATCATAACTGGAATTTAAGAGTTGCTGTTACGAATCAGAAAGGCGAGGAGCTGATTTTAAATAATTCTCCCATAAACAAAGAAGAGAAGCCGGTCAGATTGTTAAAGAGTAATACTGAGCACAAGGTTTCGACAGGTAAAAAAATCAATAATTGATCAAGGAAAAAATAAAGAAAATGAATAAAAGCATTATTAAATATTTAATTCTGTCATTTAGCCTGTTTATCTCTATCATTCCCCAGGAAGTCTATGGACAATCTGCAGCTAAAATTGAAAATATCAAATTCGATGCTGAGGGTTCAAAGCTTGCAATTACGTATGATATTTTGAAGTTTAAAACAGGTGAAACATTTGAAATCTGGGTTAAAATTAAAACAGCATCAGGAAAAACCATTATTCCGTCAACCATGTATGGCGATGTGAACAAAGGCGTTTCGGGAGGCGCTGGAAAAAGAATTGTCTGGGATGTTGAAGCGGATAATGTGACTTTGGAAGAAGAGTTTTCTGTAGAGGTTTATGGACGTTCTGATACCCAGACGACAACATCCCAAACTGAAGCTAAAAAATCTCCACAGGAGAAACCTCAAAAAACAGGTGGCAATGGGATAAGTATGGGTAAAGCCCTGGCATTTTCAGCGGTTCTTCCGGGTCTTGGAAATCGCGCTGTTAAAGGCAGCGGATCACAATGGCTCTTGGGAGTTGCGGGTTATGGGTGTATAGCAGGATCGGTAATTCTGAACAGATCTGCTTATAATGCCTACGAAGAGTACGAGAAGGCTGATAATGCCGGAGACCGCGATGCTTATTTCAGTAAAGCTGAAAAAAATGATAAAATCTCAAAGATCCTGATTTATTGCGCTGCCGGTATCTGGGTTACCGATCTTGTTTGGACAGGCCTCCAGGCCAGCAAAACAAGGAAAAATCCGGAAACAAAAGTTTCACTCAATTATTATTATGATCCGGTTTTAAACAAATCATTATTCGGATTAAGCTACAGATTTTAAACATGAATTTGAGAAAAACTATGAAAACTAAAATTATTCTCCTGCTGTTTTTGGTTTATTCAATTCACTCCAATAGCCAGGTAATTTCTGGTAAAAGCGAACAAAAAAAGGTGACTTTTACTAAAACGGAAAGGGCTGTTGTTACAAAATTGCCAGATTTGGTTATAACGGGTGAAAGGTTTGTTGATGAGAACCAGAATAATTTCATTGATGCAAGTGAAAAATGTCAGTTGATTTTTAACGTCGACAATATTGGTGATGGTTTGGCCAACAAGGTAAATGTTAAGCTATCGTTAAAAAACTCGCCATTTAAAGGACTTGACTTCACAGGAACTTATCCTTTGGGTGATTTGCAGGGCAACAGCAGTAAGCCCATAAACATTCCCATAGGCGGAAATATGAGTCTTCAGAATGGATTGGCCGAGTTTATAATAGAAGTGCAGGAAGAACGGGGGCTTGATGCCTTCCCGCTTGAAATTAAAATAGAAACAAAATCCTTCGCCAGCCCCAAAGTGATTGTCGCCGATGCTGTCTTTAGTACTGAAGATGGCGGATTGATCAAGCTGAATTATCCGATCAACCTAAAAGTGATTATTCAAAATGTGGGTAAAGGTGATGCTAAAAATGTAATCACTGAATTCAAGTTACCCAATGCAAATTGTATATTTCTTGGCGAGAAAAACCGTTTTGAACTTGGAAATTTAAACCGGGGAGCTACAGCAGAGCTTGAGTTTCTTTTTACTGCAACACGGCGGTATGTTTTGAACGAAATACCTGTTTTTGTCGACATCAATGAATCCTTCGGTAAATACGGCAGAGATACTACTTTCACTGTTGGTCTTGAAGAACAGCTAACTGCCCGGAGTGAGGTAGTTATAAGTGGTATAAATACCGTTACGCCTGACATCAAAATTGCCTCCCTCACCTCTGAGGTGGATAAAAATATTCCGATCAACAAAACAAAAATGCCTTACAGGTATGCCCTTATTATTGGTAATGAAGATTATGCAAGGTATCAGAAGGGGCTTGGTTCCGAAACCAATGTCGAATTTGCCAGGAACGATGCTTCAGTTTTTAAAGATTATGCAATAAAAACTTTAGGTGTAGATGAGATGAATGCACATTTGCTGCTGGATGCTACAACAGGAGAAATTTCCCAAAAAATCGACCTTATTTCCAAACTCGCAGCAAAATCGGGTGAGCAGGCAGAACTGATTTTCTACTATGCAGGCCACGGATTACCGGATGAAGAAACCCGGACACCCTATCTTATTCCTGTGGATGTTACCGGTACAAACCTTTCTGCTGCAATAAAACTGGAGGAAATTTATAAAAAGCTTGCTGAAAGCGGTGCCAGAAGGGTAACTGTTTTTCTTGATGCCTGTTTCAGCGGCGGAGGACGGGATGCAGGCCTCATTGCAGCCCGCAGCGTAAAGGTGAAAGCGAAAGAAAACCTGATTACCGGCAATGTAATTGTTTTCACAGCAAGCAGTGGAGAACAGTCCGCTATGCCCTACGAAAAAGAACAGCATGGCATGTTTACTTACTTTTTGCTGAAGAAGCTTAAAGAATCAAAAGGGGTAATTACTTACGGATCACTCGCAGATTATATTTCAAGCAATGTTTCCATTGAATCATTAAGGGTAAATCAAAAAGAACAGGATCCCAAAGTCAATGTCAGCCCCGATATCGAAAACTTATGGAGAAATTGGAAATTTGTACAGGATTAACAATATGTGTTTGAATAAAATGAATTTGAAAATAATCACATCAGCGCTATCTCTCCTGATTATCATTGGTTTATTACCCATAAAGCTTTTCTCCCAGAAAGAAATAAAAGTGACTGCACGGGGAAGCTATGAAGCCCGTGATCTGACCCTTGAAGAAGTAAAAAATAAGGCAATTGATGAAGCCAAAAAGAATGCCATGGTAAAAGCCGGTATTTCAGAAAATGTCAAGGTTTCAGATTTCCTTTATACATTCGAGGACGATGAAAAATTTAAAGAAATTTTTCAGTCCTTTGTTTCGACTGAAACCGGGGCCGAAATAATGGTTGAAGAAGTGAGGGAACTGAAACGCGACATCAATGAATTCGGGAATATCCTGATCGAGGTCGAAATTTCTTCAGTAATTTTTAAACATGAGGATAAAAAGGATCCCACATTTGTCATAAAAGTAGATGGGATCAGGGAGAATTATCTGGAAGAAGATCCTCTTGACTTTAGCTTCACCCCATCTAAAGATGGCTACCTGAAAATTTTCAATGTTACGGATGAGACATCGTTTATTCTTTACCCATATAATGATCCGGCTTATGGTTATCTTAAGGATGATCCGGAACGAATTTTTATAAAGAACGACAAAGTTCATTTCCCTGTCAATCAGAACATGGATGGATATTATTTTGGCATAGATAATGAAGTTAAAGAAAAAGAATACAATTTGCTGATTTTCGTTTTCACAAAGGACAACATCCCTTTTATGGACGATGTTAAAGTAAATAACATCATGAAATGGATATATCAGATTCCTTTGGAGGAGCGGGTTGTTGAACAATATGGAATTGTTGTAAAAAGAAAGTAAATGTGTAAATGGTCAAATTAATAAATAGAAGTTTTATGAAAAAGATCAATTTCTTGTTATTTGTAATACTTGGCTTTTCTTTAAGTTCCCTTTCGCAAATTGATAAAATGCGCGATGAATTGGACGATGCCGGAGCCGAAGAACAAGGGATGCTGACACTGCGGTTTTTCAATGCCGAAACAGGTGAACCTGTTCCTGATGCATCCATCAGTATCCAGAATTTTCAATCCTTTATGACAGACATGGAAGGTAAAATCCGGTTTGCACTTCAACCGGATGGCATATATCCTTTTTCGTTTGAAAAGGAAGGATTTATTTCCGAAAATAATAAATTTGAAATTGCCGCTCAAACGATTTTCCGAAACCGCTTTACCGTTTCTCCTGTGATAGCGATAGGCGCTATCCGCATCGTACTGGATTGGGATAAAAAACCGGACGATCTCGATGCTCATTTGGTTAAGGAAGGCGATTACCATATTTCGTACCGGGAAAAAATAACCTCTGCTGATGGCAAAGCCATTCTGGATCGCGATGACCAGGATGGCTTTGGCCCGGAAACAATTACGGTAAAAGACATTGATGAGAAAGCCGAGTACACTTACTATGTAAAAGATTTTACCAATCAAAATGGTAAAAGTTCAAAAGTCCTGTCAAAATCAAATGCCATGGTTAAAATTTATGGTGATGGCAAGCTGTTGAACATTTGGCAACTTTCAGAAAAACAGAAAGGAAATACGTGGATGGTCTTTTCCATTCAGAATGGAAAACTGGTTCCGACAGACGAAGTAAATAATTATTATTGATGTTCCTGAACAATTTGGAATTTAAAATGTCTTCCTAATCTGGAAGGTCAGCGCTCTGGTGTTTCCCCGGTCCAACAAATTGAAAAAAATTCTATATTTAATATTCAGAAATACAAAAAACAATATTATCATTACATCCTTAATTATTTAGCATGGACGTTAAAAAAATCTTTGTTCCGATCGATTTTACAACAACATCAGAGCAATCAACAAAGCAGGCAATCGCTATCGCCCTCAGGATAAATTATCCTGTAACACTTTTTCATGTAATTACAGATGAATCAGCAGACGAAAGTGAAAATGCCGTCATCATTGACAAGCTAAAAGCGATTGCAAATACTGTTAACAAAGAAGGAGTAATTTGCGACTATCAGACGGCAACCGGAAGCATATTTGATGAAATACCGAAAGCGGCAAACAAATTAGGAAACCAACTCATGGTTATCGGCACACACGGAATACAAGGGATTAAGCAAAAATTAATGGGCGCTGATATGCTTAAGCTTATCCGAAAAGTGATTGTTCCTTGTCTTGTGGTTCAAAGGGAATGTGTTTGCAGGGATTATCATCCGATTGTTTTCCCTGTTGGCGGACATGAAGGGTTCGGGGCATTAATCGAAGCTACAGCTATGATGGCAAAATTATTCGGTTCTGAAGTCCATCTTTATTCAGTGATTCGCAGAGGGGATGATGGTTCTCAAAAACTGAAGGATAATACTGCATTTGCAATGAAATATTTTGAGGATAACAAAATTCCATATAAGCGTGTTCAGGAGGAATCAACCGTCTTTTCAGTAGGCTTTGCGAAACAAACCCTCCAATATGCCGATAAGGTCAATGCAGGATTAATTGCAATGATGTCAGTTAAAACAGAAGAATACTTTTATTTCGCTCAGGCAGACAAGGAATCGCTGATAAACAACCAGTACAACATTCCGGTTCTCTGTTCCAGCGGTATGTTCAACTATTGATTCTAATTTTACTTTATAATTTTCAGTTTCAACTCTTCCAATTGCTCTTTTGAAATCTCAGAAGGGGAATCTATCATCATATCCCTTCCTGCATTATTTTTCGGGAAAGCAATATAATCGCGGATAGAATCTGAACCTCCAAACATAGCCACCAACCTGTCGAAACCAAGAGCAATTCCTCCGTGAGGTGGAGCGCCATATTCAAAAGCATTCATTAAAAATCCAAACTGGTTCTGTGCTTCCTGGTCTGAAAATCCAAGCAAGGTAAACATCCTTTTTTGTAATTCCTTGTTATGAATCCTGATAGAACCACCGCCGATTTCCACCCCGTTGATTACCATATCATAGGCATTTGCCCTGATTGCTCCGGGATCGGTTTCCATTTTGTCAATGTCTTCAGGTTTAGGTGAGGTGAAAGGATGATGCATGGCATAATACCTTTGCGTTTCTTCGTTCCATTCCAGTAAAGGAAAATCAATCACCCATAACGGTCTGAAGATATTTGGATTTCTAAGTCTAAGTCGGTTGCCCATTTCGAGGCGCAATTCGTTGAGGGCTTTCCTTGTTTTATGTTTTTCTCCGGCAAGGATAAGGATCAGGTCACTCTGTTTTGCGCTGAATTTTTCCATCCAGGTTTTCAGGATTTCCTCGCTGAAAAATTTATCGATGGTCGACTTAATTGTTCCGTCAGCATTGTATTTGATATAAACAAGGCCCTTTGCACCAATCTGAGGCTTTTTCACAAACTCTGTCAGTTCATCCAGTTGTTTGCGTGAATATTCGGCACAACCTTCGGCACAGATTCCCACTACCAGTTCCGCATCATCAAACACGCTAAACCCTTTTCCTTTAGCAAGATCGTTCAGCTCGACGAATTTCATCCCGAACCGCAGATCGGGTTTATCGCTACCATAATTCTTCATAGCATCATCAAAGGTCATCCTCGGGAATTCGTCCAGTTCAATTCCTTTCACTTTACTAAAAAGGTGTCTTGCCAGGCCTTCAAAGGTGTTCAGAATATCTTCCTGGGTGATAAAAGACATTTCGCAGTCGATCTGGGTAAATTCCGGCTGGCGGTCGGCGCGCAGGTCCTCATCCCGAAAACAGCGCACGATCTGGAAATAACGGTCGTAGCCGGCCACCATTAAAATTTGTTTGAATGTTTGCGGTGATTGAGGAAGTGCGTAAAACTGACCTTCGTTCATTCTTGATGGAACAATAAAATCCCTGGCGCCTTCAGGTGTAGACTTGATAAGGAAAGGAGTTTCTATTTCGAAGAATCCCAGAGAATCTAAGTAATTTCTGGTTTCCATAGCCATTCTGTGGCGCAGGGCAATATTTTGCTTTAGCGGATTTCTCCTCAAATCGAGGTAACGATATTTCATCCGAAGCTCATCTCCTCCATCCGAAACATCCTCTATGGTAAAAGGTGGAGTGGCAGAGAAGTTAAGCACTTCAAGTGTTTCAACAATAATCTCGATATCGCCTGTAGGCATTTTGGGATTTTTATTGCTGCGTTCGGCAACCATACCGGTAGCTTTGATGACAAATTCTCTTCCAAGTTTCCTGGCCTTTTCGCAAAGTTCGGGACGGATTTCCATATTGAAGACAAGCTGGGTTATGCCATATCGATCACGGAGGTCGATGAAGGTCATACCGCCCAGATCGCGCGATTTCTGTATCCAACCGGCGAGAGTCAATTTCTGACCATTATGCTGAAGGTTCAATTCACCACAAGTGTGTGTTCGTAACATAAATCAGGTATAAATTTCAGGTTGCGAAGTTAAAGAAATTGGCTAATAAGATTTCTGCATATTAGATTTCAATTAAAGAAACAAAATACTCCCCCCGTCAAACAAAGGACCATCATAGAGTTCGATGATTTTATAATGAAGTGCTTCAAGATAATTCCTTACCTTAATACCATCTTTGAATTTATCCAGTGTTCCAAGGATGAAAACGCTATTTTCAAAAATACCACAAGCGCCACCGAAAAATCCATGCTTCATACCGGGCAGAAGAATATCTGAAGGGTCTACATAAAGATTATTTAGTTCATACCTACCAAGGACCCTCGATATACCGGCATCTGAAGTTATAAAATGATCGTTTTTCAAGGGCAACAGGTTGCAGCGGGTGTAGCCCTGATCGACATGGATAAGATCAAGTTCTCTGGCCCTGTCAGTGATGGAAGGGTCGGTGTGCCTGAAATTATGGATAAGAAAATTTTTAGTGTAAACGTCATTATACCTTGCAGTCTCAGGGTATTCGGTGCCAACCGGCAATTCTCCTTCAACAAATGAACTTTCGTTTTTAAAAAGCAGATCTTTAAATTTATCCGGAAGGTTGGGCGCGATAATCAATTCCCCGTCGGTTTGGGTGCAGAAAATATCGGGATGGCCTGCAATGGCAGGGTAGGTGATGCCTTCGGTGAGAAAAGGAATGACTTCTCCGAAGTTTTGAAGAGTTTTTAATGCTTTCGCAGGAATACGCTGATCCAAAAGAATAAACATTCGACAAATATTTATAGAACGCCAAAATAAAATAAATTCTGAATCTCCCAAAGACTTTTACTGAAGTTGACATAACAACTATTATTCGTGGAAGAATTTAAATTTAATGAATGAATAACTTTTTGGCTGGTAGAGTCCTTTATTTACCGCTCTTTCTGTAACCTGCCGGTTACTTAAGCGTAGAATGAAATCAGAAAAATTGATCTTAAATATATTCGTTATGGCAAAAACAGTTAGGTCTACATTAAAGAAATATCTTATTTGGGTTACTGGATTTACTCTTTGCGGTTGGTCTGCATTAACTGCACAGGAGAACAATATTGAAAAACAGAATTATTCATTCCATTCAAATTCCAGTGATTCCCCATTGCGGTTGGAAGGTGAATCGAAGAAATTTGATCTTGATAATAAACAACTTAAATCTTTTACCAATCCGGAAAGTGTAAAATCATTATCGATTAAAATCATTGAAAGCCAATCATTCAGTAATTTGCATAATATGGATCAAACCTGGCTTACAGTTTGTCAGAACATGGGGCATAATGCATCCATTGAGCCACAGACGTTACTGGATAATACGGATTTTTTCGGCAGTACCGACTTGCTTATTATTTCATCAGGAGTTATTACGATGCCTGATAACCGCAGAGATATTATTCAGCAATTTGCAGAACAGGGAGGACCTGTCTATTTTCAGTCGGAATATAGTCCTGACCTGACTGCTAATCAGGCTTTTGAAACGATCGTCAATAACATGGGGGGAAGTTTTGCCTGGGACATCACTGTTGAGGGCGAATTAAATCCGATGAATGTTACCGGAGTGCTCTCGACAACCCCCAATACCGTGCCCACCTTAAGTTATTTCTGGTATGGAGTAAAGGGAGGCGGAGACAATTCCATCGAGACTTTTCTTGAGTTCCAGGGAAATTATTACGGGTTTATCTTTACTCCTCCAAACACTAATTACGGATCGATGATCTCGATTTCGGACCAGGACTGGGCCATTCAGTCGAATGAGAAAATATTTTTAATGGAAAATATTATCATTTATCTTGCATCGACAATAACAGGATTGGACGAAGAATTTGCGGTACAAAACGATTTTATCTCGATTACACCCAATCCGGTAATCAATAAAACAACCATCGCTTATGATTTAGCTAGGCCATGTAACCTGAAAATTAGTGTTTTTGATTTAACCGGAAGTGTGGTTTATACCCTTGTTGATGAATACATAACCAGAGGTGATTTTAAGACAGATTTTTATGCAGAAGATCTGCCGGACGGGATATATTTCGTTACCTTGCAGATAGATAAAGATTTAACAGCGGCCACTAAGATGGTAATCCTGAAATAAGGATTCAATTCAAATACTATCTATTTTAATGTCTATTTGTTGTTTTTTTAACAGAGGATTGGTTCGAAAAACTACATTTTTGAAATTAACATGGAGCCTCTTTTTATTTTTCGACTCATAACCTATCGCATAATTCAATTGATCGGGTGAAACCGTAATCTCAATTTTTTCACCCTGTTTATGAAGCAGTGTTATGAACTTATCATTCCATATTTCAGTGAGCACAAGCTCACGGAAGGAAGGATGAAAAGGCCCGGCGACCAAATCCTGACCTGAAAGCAAACCTTCGGAAGGGTGAAGACCGAGGCGGAGGACTGTAATACCTGCATCTTCAAATATCTTAAGCAACTCTTTCGACCATTTAACAGCTTCTTCCAAAGTTAGTGGTTGATAACGGCCTGTAAGGTACTGCTCTTCCAGTTTGGTTCCTCTAATGACAAGTGCCGGATAAATACGGGTATTTGCGGCTCCAAGGTTAATTATTTTATGAGCCGTGAGTTTTGCTTTTTGCAGGGTATCACCCGGAAGCCCAATCATCATTTGCAAACCGAGTGAGAATCCTGATTTTTTTATTAATCCAGCTGCGATGGCTATATCCAGTGCTGTGTGTCCCCTCCCGGCTTTTTTCAGAACCTCATCATCCATTGACTGTGCACCAAGCTCTATCGTTTTAACGTTGAACTTTCCGAGTAACTTCAAAACTTCAGGATTAATATAGTCGGGTCGTGTTGAAATTCTGATTCCGGATATCCTGCCCTGATGGATATAAGGTTGTATGATCTTTAGATATTTTTCCTGATCATTAAGTTTAACCCGGTAAAGTTTCCACCAAAATAGGCCAGTTCGGTTTGTGCGCTTTCTTTAGGGATTGTATTTAAATGAGTTGTAATTATTTTGTTAATTTCTTCATCAGAGGGGACTGCACAACAACCCGAGATTTTCTTCTGGTTACAATATATACATTGAAAAGGGCAGCCAAGCTCAGGAATAAAAACCGGTATGTTGAAATGTTTTTTTTTCATTTAAATTTCTGGCATCAAATTTATATAATTTTGATGGTTCAAATAACCCCGACATTTCGGCGTTGTTATAAATTAATCGCTAATAAAACAAGTATTTACAAATAAAATCTTATAAAAATGAAAAGTAGTAATGCAATGAATTTAACATTAAAACTTTTTCTCTTCCTTATGATAGGAGGAATTGTTTTCAGCACGAGTTCCTGCAAGAGCAAGAAAAAACTTGCCCAGGAAGCCGCAGCTAAAGAATATGCAGAAAAAGTGGAAAAAGCGAAAGCGGAGTTACAATCGATTTTAGATGATAATGGGACAATGCCCCTTGCAGAAATGGAACGCAGGCTGAATGACATCAAGTCGCAAAACCTTAATGATCCGGGTGTAGATGCGTTAATAAAAAAAGTTGAAGACAAAATTGCAAAGGAGAAAGCCAGGTTAAAGTTGCTGGAAGAGCAAAAACAACTTGAAAAAGAGAAAAAGAAGGAAAATGTCGGTTACGGTTATATCAATGATTATTTTAAGCAGATAGCTTTTGCAAAAGATGTAAATGAGGCCAATTTAAAAATTCAGGAAGCGATGAAATTATATGCCGGTAAAGACGTCCCTGTGCTGATCATCATCAGTCAGGCCGACGGTATTACCGATTACGACAAACCAACTACCATTGAAAAATACCTGAATTTCGTGAAAGATCAGAAGAAATACAACAATGATATTTATAATGTGAAATTCGACTCTTACGGACAGATTACAGAACTTGAATTAATTAAAAAATAATTGACTATGAACTTGAAAATATTTGTTACAGCACTGGTTTTTGTTTCATTAACCACCGGCATTTCAGCACAGGATAACCTGAGTCCGCAGCGTAAACAGGCAATTGATTCTCTGGCTCTCGAAAAAGTACGCGACCTGAGTAAATACATCAGCCTCATTGGAGATAAAAACACCGAATATTCCGAAGCTACCCGCGTGATCGACCGGGCTGTTGAGCTTTTTATGGATGGAAGCGAGGTCGGTGTTTCAACCTTAAATAGCCCGGATGTAAACTATTATCCGGTCAGAACTTATCTGGAAAGATTGATGAGGCTGAATTACAGCAAAGTTGATGTGGAATGGTACAAGATTGAATACGTCAGCGACCTTGAACGGCAACCTGACGGAACCTATGTGGGAGTGATCACCATTTTCCAGAAATTTTCAGGATATGATAAAGAAGGCGGCCTCGTATACCAGGATGTTACAAAGAAAGATATTACAGTCTACGTAAAACGCAAGGAAACCCAGATAGCCGGAAGGCTGATCGGTTTCTGGGATGTTTTGTTAGGTGATATTAGGGTTAAGGAAACTTCAAAGCCTTAGTTATTACTAAGGTTAATTGTATCTTTAATGCTGCATTAATCCATTGTTTCAAGAGGTGATGCTGCATTTAAATTTCACGCAAATTACGCTAAGTTAGTTCTATATTGACACGTATTAATTGTAAGATGATTATACCTTCGTATTTTTTTCACATGTAAGTACGTTCTTTGCGTGAACTTTTTTTTGAACTTTAAAGCCTTCATTATTCTTCAGCATGATTATTAAAAAGCTTTTCTTACTTGTATTGGTTTGGTTGCTGACCTTACCCTTTGCTTTTCCACAAAACAGCCTTGGGAGCCTTACCGGAGATGAAAGCACGCTTTATGCCCAGACCAAGCAAGTGAATCAGTTTTTCAGGAGGTTCAATAATGAAGAAGACAGACTTGGAGTACGTTATTACCCCGGTGACAATCATTACCGTGACAACGAATTCAGAAATACTTATCTGAATATGATCTTCGATCAGTCAAGTTCTTTCATCGATCCGGAGGACAAAAAGGAATTTATTGAATTTGTCACCAATACGGAATCACCGAAGTTTCTTGAATTTCACGGGGGAATGTGGTTTGCCGAGGTGGCTGCCACCTTCAGCTATGGAGGAAATAATGAAAACCTGCTCTTATTTTTTCAGCTTGAAAAAGAAAACCTGGGATCGAAATGGGTGATCACCAATATCTATTATAACCGGTTTTTACGCTTATTCAATAAAGGAGAGGAAAACGAAATAGCTAATTCCTTTCTTCACCCCATGAGCCATGAACTCGATTTTATGAACCTTTACAAAGCTTTCAGGGATAAAACTTACGTGGAATATTATAGCGGGAATAATTACCGGCCTGATTATCTTTCGCTTTTGTACTATGAAATTAAAAACGGCAATATGTCTTTTGTCAGTTCAGGACAGGTGAAGTTTCATTTCTTCCAGATACCTGGATGGTATTTCGAGCTTTCCTTCCTCAACCGGCCCGGTGGTAATTCAGGATGGCTGATCTCGAAATTGTATAAGATTTCTGAAACCGAAAAAGAAGAACTCATTAAATTTTATTTGCCTTGAGAAAATTTACCATATTGTTATTGCTTTTCCTGATTGGCTTTTTTGCCGCTGTCTGCGCTCAGGATAAAAACACCCTTTCTGCACAGGATTTAGAAAAATACAAGCAGCAGGTTACCAGTCTTGTCAAATATTTCGAGAGTACGGTAAACTTTCTGGGCGATCCCAAATCCATCGCCAAAGAAAAAGAGATCGTCATCAACGAAAGTTATCTGAAAATGTTCCTGAACGATAAAGTGCAGATTGAAGACGACCTCGATGATAACCGGGAAGTCCCGCTTTACAAAGATGTCCAGGCTTACCTGAAGGATATCGGCTTCTTTTACAGGAGGGTCTCCTTTGAATTTGTTATTGCCGATATAACCCATTTCGTAAACGAAAAGAAAGTACATTATTTCAAGGTAGCATTTAACCGTTCAATGAATGGCCTTACCGTTACGGGCGATTCGGTAAGCAGCCGGAAGATCAGGTACATGGAGGTTAATCTTGATGTAAATGCCAATACGTTGAAAATTGCCAGTATCTATACAACCAAGCTCGACGAAAAGGAAGAAATTAAAGTTTGGTGGAACAACTTGTCTTATACCTGGAAAGAGATTTTCGGGAAAAATGTATACGTCTCCGATTCTGTTGAACTAACCCGGATCATCTTCTTCAGCGACAGCATGGCGGTGATTTCAGGAAAAGTCGTTCCTTCTTTAACCCCATCCGACAGCAGTTTGACTTATCAGATCGAATTACCCGAAGATAAGCAATTGTATTCCGATAATCCCCCGGCAGAAGATACCATTTATGTTAAAACAGATGAAATCTTCGGCAAGTTAAAAGGAATCCTGAACCAGCAGCAGATCGATGTTTCGAACCGAACCGAAATTAAAAACTCTCGGCCCGCTTACTGAAATGACGGAGCTGAGAGACATCAACTGTGCAAATACCCTAACAACCGATCTTTTCCCTATCCGCAACCTCAATCATCTTGAAAAACTGAATTGCTCCGAAACCCCTGTGGATAATATTCAGCCGCTGCATTACACCACAACCCTGAAAGAACTGAATTGCAGTTATACTCTGGTCAATGACCTTGAACCCATCAGCGGACTGGTAAATATCGAGGATCTGAAATGCGAGGGGATCAAAATAACAAGCCTTGATTTTGTTCGTAATCTGAAGAGCTTAAAATCATTCGATTGCAGCAATACCAGAATTTATGATTTGAGCCCGTTATCGGAAGTAAAAACTTTAGAAAACCTCGATATTTCCGGAACAGGTATTATCAATCTCATTGTTATAAGTGAGCTTGATAGTCTGGTTTACCTTAATTGCGAAAACACAGCGATTTCATCCGTCGAACAACTGACCGGTCTGCCAAAACTTGAAGTACTGAGAATAAGCAATACGGAGATAAGCACTCTTAATTCACTGAAAGAAATTAAAACCCTGAGAAGAATTTATTGCGACAATACTTCCATTCCCAAAAAGTGAAGCCATACAATTCATGCGTGAAAATCCTGAATGTCTTGTTATATTTGAATCGGAGGACTTGCTGGCAGGATGGAACGGACTTGAGGAGCCCTGGAAAGACATCGTCAGGAAAAATGCTGAATTAAGCGAACCACCGACCAAAGAAGAGCTTCATAAAGTCATTACCATCGACAAACTCGACATTTCGGGTAACAAGGAAATCACAACACTCAATCCGATAAAGCGGTTATTCAATTTGAAGCTCCTTGACGTTTCGTCAACCAGCCTCAAAGATTTCACGCCCATAGCCGAGGTACTGGAACTCGAAAATTTAAATGTTTCGAATAATGCTGTTGGCTCCATTGATTTTTTAACAAAGTCTATACGATTACAATCACTTAACATCGAGAACACAACGGTAAATTCGCTTAAGCCTGCCGAAGGCCTTTCCAATCTCAGGCTGATTTATGCCGATAAAACCGGAATTACAGACGACGAGGCATTTAATTTCAGGAAAAAGAATCCAGGCTGCATCGTAATTTATAAAACCGGGGAGCTTGAATCGTGGTGGAACAACCTCTCGGCTTCCTGGAAAAGCTTTTTTTCCGGCGAGTTCAAGATCGATTCCCCGCCTGCAAAGGAGCAACTTCACCGGCTGCTTTTCCTCGATTCCATCAATATCAAAAACAATAATCCTATAGAAAACCTTGATCCGCTGGTAATGATCAGAGGGCTGAAAAAGCTTTACCTCAGCGGAACGACGATAAACAATCTGCTGCCTTTAGCGCAACTGAAAGATCTTGAGGTATTGCAATGCAACCAAAGCCCTGTTAGCGACCTCAATCCTTTATCGGGACTTGCTAAACTCGTGAATCTCGATCTTGAAAACACCCCAGTTGAAGATTTGAAGCCATTGGCTGTGCTTGCAGAGCTAAGGACACTGAATGCTTCCGGTACGCAGATAAAATCGGTTGATCCGGTCGAAAGCCTGATGAAACTGGAAGAAATAAAGCTGAACAACACCCTGATCAAAAGCCTTAAGCCCCTGCTCGAACTTCCTAACCTGAAATCACTCGAATGTTACAATACCAAGATCACCGCTAAAACTATCGATAAGTTTAAGGAAGCCAAACCGGGTTGCAAGGTGGTGTATTATTGAATCATTCTTATTCTGTCTCAAAAGCATTCCTGACTTGATCAGGAATCCATTAATGGTTTCCTTTCTGGATTTCCGCCTGTGCTGGAATGCATTGCGGTCTGCAAAGGCATTCCTGAAAATCCAGAAGGATTTATCAGGAATCCAGTTAAGAAGCAATGTTTCTGGATTCCTGATTACGCAAGAATGCTTTTGGAGTCTCAAAGGTATTCCTGAAAATCCGCCAGGATTTATCAGGAATCCATAAAAAGAATGTTTGTTATGGATTTGTACCTGCCCGTCCCGTAGGAGTCTTGCGCAGAAATGCTTTAAACAAGAAAGGAACCCCTTTACGGAATTCCTTTCTGTTCGGCCTTGTGCCGATCCACTTCCCAATGCTTTCAGTCCTTCTGAGAATCTTCAAAGGACTTGCCCCATTCACATCAGGCTTCTTCTTCTGGTTCGGCTATCAGTACACTGTATTCGCCTGCATTGGTCAGGTCGGGATTATAAACCATCAGGAACAGGTTACTTTCGGCCCCAAGTTCCGATGCAAACACCTCGGTTTCTTCGCCGGGCAATAGCTCCATTGCCGATCCTGGCACCGGATCGGAAGGCAGCATGGCCGTGTAAAACCTCAGCGAAGTACCACCTGTATTGACAATATTAAATAAGGTATTACTGTCGAAACCACCCTGCATGATGGTAGCCATGGCTTCATGCTCCACAGTTCCGGTTAGCGGCTCAGGCTCAACCTCGCCGTTAACTGTTACCGCCGAACGAAGCAGGCTCAGATCGAAGTAGTTCTCAACTTCCAAAGGGGTTTCATAGAACTTGTACATCAGGAATCCGAGATTGGAGTACATCAGCTTCGTTATCTTCAAACGCGCCAGTTCCAGCGCCTTCGAAGCTTTACCTACTTCATACTCGGTCATCTGTTGAGTGTTTCTCGTAGCTATAATAGCTTCATAAAAAGTACCGATTTCGGTTTTGAGGGTTGCCAAAGCAGAATAATCGCCGAGCCTGTCGACAAGACCACCCAGCTGGCCTATCCTGCTTTCATAAGTACCCAGCCTGAAGGCCGAGCGTCCGTTGGTTAATATAGCCTTGTAATCAGCTGTGCCATCGAGATAATGATTCTGTATGGCTATATCCCATTGTTTGACTTTCTGGTCGTTGAGCTCGGCCATCATGTCGGTAAACCTGAGGGTTTCCCCCTCACGCTTGTTTCTGAGCGATATCCATCCGTTGTACAGCTCCACAAATTCCGTATGTACGGGTTTGAAACGGTCGTACAGCGTCTGGATCTCGGCATCCGAAGAGCCGGATTGCAGCTTCGATTTGTGATCGGTGACCACAGTGATCGTTTTCTTAAAATTACCTCTCGTCGCATGCTCAATTACGTTCGAGAGATAAAACCAATTTCTCTTCATTTGAAAAATTTTTAGTGAAACATTTATTTAATTAACCAAAAACTACAGGCTTTACGCAAAAACAAATGTAAGGTTACGAAATATGATACATTTATGAATATATATAGGTAACTATAAACATGTATTTGAAATACCGAATTCTGTATCCCGCGTCAATTCATGTAGAGACGTCATTCAGAATTAGATATTGCGTATCTATGTGCGTAGAACCGTCATGTTGAATTCGAAATTTCAATTCTACAGACCTAAAATCGTCATATTAAATTTGATATCTCATATCTATGCACGTAGGATCATCATTTTAAGTACGATATTTTAATTATGCAAGCGTTGAAACCTTGTATGGTGATTGATATTTCGGTTTTATGCGTATTGATCTATAATTTTAAATATGATACGCCGATCCTACAGATGTAGAATCCTTTAGTTGAATTTGATATTTCGGGTTAAATGGGTATGGAAGGATTATAATCCGTTTGTATACCCTTTATGATAATAATGATGGTTATGTTTTTAGGATTTTAAAATGATACCTATTATTATATATAGAAATAGATTGAGATTGATAAAAATAGATAAGTGGGTAATTTTCTGCAATTAAAAATATTTTGGATTTTAGTTGATTAATCGAAGAACTATATATATTTGTAGGTTCAAACCATAATTTGAAATGAATGATTTGAAAATTTTAACCGAACAGTAACCTAAACTTAATTGAACTATGTATTGAAAAAATAAGCCTATTATCCCTGAATGAAAGAAATCCTTAATTATTATAACAACGTAATACACGCTAACTCAGAAGAAGCTAAAAAACTGCTCCTTTTTAATCTTCTGATGGAATTATATAAAAAGAATGATGAGATCAAGGAGATAATTTCAAAAATGAGTCTTGGCGCTGAGAAGATGGTTTTTGATATTCCTATTAATAAATGCAGCACGAAGACCGGAAGAGTGGATACGCAATATGGCAAAGTAATAATTGAGTTTGAGAAAGATTTAAATAAAACCAAAAATCACGCAGAAGAGCAACTCAAGGAATATTTGCTTGGTAACTGGAACATGGGAAATGTTTACAATTACACTTTGATCTCTACAGATGGCATCCGGTGGATTATATATGGCTTAAA
This sequence comes from uncultured Bacteroidales bacterium, assembly GCA_963708435.1. Classification (GTDB taxonomy): domain Bacteria; phylum Bacteroidota; class Bacteroidia; order Bacteroidales; family JAADJA01; genus JAADJA01. The sequence goes on along the minus strand of CAVPSZ010000008.1, from coordinate 9,126 downwards.
ACCCGAAAGTTTTATAGGAAGAGCTGAACTTACCGTTAAAGAACTCGAATTAAAGATACTTGACTGGATCGTTTTGGATGAATCAAAATCATTCGACTTTTTCAGGTTTATCGACAGGTATTTATTCCGCTACGAAAAACAAGATGCAACCCTTGATAATATCCAGATTGATTTTGGTGAAAGCTCTCCACTGTTTATTACAGTTATCGGTGAATTAAAAAGTTACTGGCAAAAAATCCAGGACAATCCGGATATTCAGACTGCATTAAATGAATGGTATAGTTTTTTAAGCATTGCTTATGGCACTTTTAAAGGTTCGGCAGATATTTTCCTGGTTCATTCCTATTTAAGTGTCTTTTCCAAATTCCTTGCTTATTCAGTCATTACTCATGATGATTATATCGACGATGATGAAATGAAGGAAATTCTTGAGGGTTCTATCTTTAAAAAATTTCAGGTAGCTAATTTTATCGAAAATGATTTCTACAGGTGGGTAATCAATCCTAAATATTTTTGGGATTTACGTCCGGCATTCAGACGCATTGCAACTAAAATTTCTGACTATGACTTTTCAAATATCAAATCCGACATTTTAAAAGGAGTATACCAAGAGCTGATCGATCTGGAAACCCGTCATGCTTTAGGTGAATACTATACTCCCGACTGGCTTTGCCGGAAAATAGTTGAGAACTATGATTTTAAAACGGATTCAAAAATTCTTGATCCGGCCTGCGGTAGCGGATCATTTCTGCTGGCAGCCATCAACAGAATGAAACAGCTTCATCACAAAATAACAATAGAAGAGCTTTCATCACAGATTGTTGGCATTGATATTCATCCGTTGAGCGTACAGGTTGCCAAAACCACCTTGCTGCTTGCTTTTGGCAATCTTATTAAAAACGCCAAACGGCCTGTTCATTTGCAGGTATTTTTATCGAATAGTATTCTTTCGCCTGAGGGGACAGTAAGTTTATTTGGAAAGGAATTCATGATCAAATTTGATGGGAATCCTTATTTCCTTCCTGAACACACATTCGAAAATCCCATGTTGTTCGATTATGCAGTATCCGTTGCAGACCAGTTGGCCGAAAGTTCATTACATAAAAACCCGGAAAATAAGGAAATCCTGCATAATACATTGAAAAAACATTTTTTAAATCCGATTGACGATGTGCTTATAAACAAGTTTTATGAGATTTACCTTGGTTTTAAAAAAGCAAAAGAAAACGGACGGGATGGTATCTGGAAATTTGTTTTACAAAATTCATATAAACCCTTCTTTTTTAAGAAATATTTCGATTTTGTTGTTGGCAATCCTCCCTGGCTTACTTATAGTTCGGTCAGGAATTCAGAATACCAGAATGAATTAAAAAAACTTGCTGAAAAATATAATGTAATTCCTGAGAAAAAGGCAAACATGCCTCATCTTGAAATTGCATCCATATTTATGGCACATGCGGCCTCCTATTTTCTAAAAGATAAAGGGAAACTGGCTTTTGTGTTGCCCCGTAGTTTTATATCGGCAGAACACCATGATAATTCAAGGACTGGAAAAGCTTATGGTTATAAAATTGAGAGCATTTGGGATCTCGAAAAAGTGATCCCTCTTTTCAATGTGCCCTCCTGCGTATTTTTTGTATCGGAAGAAAAAGTACTGAGAATGTTTCCTAAGTCAGGCATTACGGGATTGAATTTCTCCGGCAGGATAAAAAAACAAAATTCAACCTGGGATGAGGTAAGCACAACTTTAAAAACCGATGAAAGAAAATGGTATTTATCAAAGCTGGGTAAATCTTCGGCTTTAACCAATCAGCAAATAGCGTTTAGTACAAATTCAAATTTTTATAAAAAACATTTTAAACAGGGCGCTACTATTGTTCCCCGTAACTTTTATTTTATAAAAGTTGAATCAGAAATACCGCCCGACTGGAATGATCGTATTATATCAATCGTATCGCACCCCGAAAACGATAAAGATGCTAAAAAACCCTGGAAAGGATTACATATAAAGGGTCAGGTAAATACCTCTTATCTGTTTTTACACCGCTATAGCAAAAAATATCATACCGTTTGGTTATATTGATCTCCCCAAAGTAATATTACCTGTCAGTATTATTGGAAATAAAAAAATTAAGCTAATTGATCATGAAACAATAAAAAAATCAGGGGATTTAGATACTGCGAAGTGGTTTGAAGAAATAGAAAAGCTATGGGAAATAAATAAAACTGAGAGTTCTGAATCAATGACATATTTAAAACGAATTGATTTCCAAAGAGGACTCACAGAACAAGATTTAACTAAGCAATTTTTAGTGCTTTATACTGCATCAGCTAAAGATGCAAATTCAGTGGTAATTGACAGAAATAATTTGATTTAAACTTTATTACCGATCAAAATCACGTTATGTATTATATACTGATTCTTAAAAGAAGCATACTTACATTTCATGTTTTTAAATAGTCAATCTATGCTAATATATTCATTAAAGAATTTCCAGCAAAAGGATTATTTGGCCAAGAGATATACATAAAAAAATCCTTGATGTTCCATTCCCCCGTTTCAATGAAAATGATAAAACTCATTTACGCCTGGCTGAGATGGGCATGGAATGTCAGAGGGAAGTAATGGAATATATCAGCAAATTTGTTAATCCTGACGATTATAATGTCGGGAAGATAAGGGTAGCGGTAAGGAATTTATTGAATGAGGAATTGAAGGAAATTGATGAATGGTTGAAGGGGATTGGTGGGGGGTGAAGAAGAAAAAAATTATAAATTTGGATTTATGAAAAATTCTTCGCAAATATTGACCTCTTCTTATCCTTATGCCTCCTCCTTCGGGAGGGGGTTGGATGAGGGGGATTATTTGTGAATTTTAACAATATCGAAAATTAAACATAATTTATAAAAGAGGAGGTCAAAATGAAAGCTATTTTATTATTACATTTTTATTTGCATTGTTATGTTTTGAATCTTTTTCAAATAATAAAAATGCATGGAACAAATATAAAAATGATACTTTTTCATCACATGCTGAAGTAGATATATTATTGCTCAACAAAGCACAAATGGTCCTATCCCATTAGCTGAAATTTAACGAAGCACTTAAAACATTTATAAATAAATCTTAAAAATTAAACAATATGAACTTTAAATTCTTAATCTTATTCTTGCTTGGAAGCTTATTAGTAAATGCCCAATCAGATGAATTGTTTGCAACTCATTCAATGCATGGAAACCTATTTGATAAAGTCCAAGAGGCCATGAAGAATGAAGTTCCAGACACATACAATATCATTGAAACTGCAAACGAAGATTTAAAATCTTTAGATCTTTCACTTGAGCAAATCTCCAAAGGAATTATTATTGATCTGGATTATGGGCAGATTAACACTTTGAAATCGACCAATTCTGAATGTATTCAGCTAAGTTTTCCATTGCCCGATAAGGGGCCGGTAACTGTAAATTTGGTCAGAAATAAGGTTTTGACTAATGATTTTATCTTCAGGACAAGTTCTGACCTGGGAATTATTTCCAAATATGAGCCTGGAAAATATTATAACGGTGTGATCAGCAATGATCCAAATTCTGTTGTATCTATAAGTATTTTTGAAAATGAAGTCATGGGTTTTATCAGCAATTCCAATGGAAATTATGTCATTGGAAAGTTAAAGGATACCAAAGGGAATAAACACATTATCTATAATGATGCTGATTTAGTCAACTCGATTGATTTTGATTGCTATACTGAGAATGATGGTTATGTTTACAGCATGGAGGAGTTGACCTTCGATGGCGGTGGAAATAAAACTGTAGGGGACTGTATAAGGGTGTACATTGAAATTGATGATGACATTGTAACAGATAAAGGCGGTGCAGTTGGAGCCACCAACTATGTAACGGGTTTATTTAATGAGGTGATAACCCTTTATGAAAATGATGGAATAAACATGGTAATTAATGAAATTCTGGCATGGGATACGCCAGCTCCTTATTCAGGAGTTCCTCCGACGAAATGTTGGCTTCCTACCAGGCTAATACTGGAGCATTTAATGGAGATCTGAGTCATTTGGTATCCTACCAGGGTAGTGGTGGAAAAGCGGCTGGTTTTGCGGGGATTTGTGCGCCTAATGTTGACAATAGTAAATGTTTTAGCAGTATACACCCTGCCTTTTCAACTGTCCCAACTTATTCGTGGTCAGTATATGTTTGTACGCATGAAATGGGTCACCTAATCGGATCACGTCATACGCATGCTTGTGTGTGGAATGGAGATGGTACAGCGATAGATGGATGCGGGCCTACATTCAATACACAATATACTGAAGGTGATTGCCCAAACAGGGCCAATCACGATGGACAATAATGAGTTATTGTCATTTAATACCTGAAGTTAGCATTGATTTTAGTCTGGGCTTTGGACCACAACCTCTAGCTGTGCTTTTGAATACCATTGCGAATTCTGCGTGTACTTCCCCTTGTAGTGATCATGATCATGATTATCACATAACAAATATTACTGTATCTCTACCAAACCCTGTCCAGGGCGAAACGGTACTTGTCACTGCAACTTTAATAAATATTGGCACAAACACGGAATCTCAGGGACAACCTGTCAAATTCTATGTAGATGGCGCATATAATAACTCAACACAAATGACCCCTCAACTCGCACCTGGGCAAACAGCGGAGGTCTATTTTAACTGGATTGCTGTGGGAGGCGCTCATAATCTAAAAGTCCAGAGTTATTTAACAGGTGATCAAAACTCAAGCAATGACTTTATGGAAATCCCTATATTTGTTGGAGTAGCAGGTAATTTATTGATTGATGGCACTACCAATCCAATTAAAAGTATCTCGCTTAGTCCCAATACCTATTGTGATTTTACACTTCAATTGCAGAATAATGGTTCCGCTCCAATTAATGGAACAGTAACAAAAGGAGGAAATCAAAGCAGTTGGGTTACCTTCGATGGAACAACTTTTTCTTTAATTGCAATGGAAACTAAAGTTTATAACTACAAAGTTACTATCCCCGCAGGAACAACAATTGGAAATTATAGTGCTACCATAACTTTTAACTATCCCGGAGGAAGCAATGTTGTTACTCTCAATATTCAAGTTGTGCAATACACTCAAGGACTTTATGAGAAAACCCTTTTATCTGGAAGTACTCTTATCGATGGAACTAATCAAAGCACTACGGGATTAATGCATATGTTCAATAATGTAAATCTTTTCAATTTGGATAATGATCCAAATACCACCTATCCAACTTTACTAGATAATTCAAAAATATTGACTGTTGATGAATATAATAGAGTTAATTCCTCTAAATGGACAATTTCAATTGTAACAGAATTACTTTCTTATGGAAATTCACATTTGGATCTTAGAATCCCTGAAACCAATTATAACAAGGAGATTCATAGTACCAGTTATAGCGTGAATGAAGACATTTTACAAAAACTCAATAATGGTTTAAATACATTTAGACTAGCAATCGACATTTTTAATAACAATGCAGCAAATGTTAAATGGCAGATTAATAATTCACAACAATTTCTTCATTTTTCTCAATCGGCATGGGCTATAGACCATACTATTCCTACAAGTACCTATAATGAAATGCAAGCAGGTCTTGATTATTGTAGATTATATTTTGATGTAAATTCAGTGGTTAACCCTGGTGATCTTTTACTTTTTAACAATGGAAAGCAAGTTGATTATGAAACCGTCAGTAGCAGCGGCAATAATGAATATTTTACACTTACTGCAAGTGAATTTTATACTAGTAATTATTTCAACATCAAAGGAGATCCTGATGATGACACTAAACAACAATAAGTAATATTCGAATTTTTTTTAAATTACTTTGCTGGAGATCCAAACCTTGAATGCATAAAAACATTGAATTTAAATACTGCGAATATCAATCAGCAAGTCACTGCTAATTTATCTTTTTGTTACGCTCATCATGCTCATCTCGGACAATGGATCGAGCGCAGAAGGCGGGCCGACGGGGTCGGTCAACGAGTGCCGCTTCTTCAACAACGTCCCGGACCATGGTGGAGGACGGCCTCAAGCACATCGACGAGATCGGCGGCCCGACGACGTTCAACCACTTTGCCTGGGGGTGGACCCATGCCGGCAATACCCCCTTCCGCCGCTGGAAGCGCGAGACCTACCGGGGCGGCACGAGCGACCCGTTCCTCCTCTCGTGGCCCAAGGGCATCAAGGCCAAGGGGGAGGTGCGGACGCAGTACGCCCATGCCATTGACATGGTGGCCACGGTACTGGACGCGGTCGGCATCGAACCGCCCACGTCGCTGCGCGGCGTCACGCAGGCGCCCATCGAGGGTGTGAGCCTGGTTTCCTTGTTCGAGGATGGCGGCGCTTCCGGTAAGCACATCATCCAGTACTTCGAAATGCTCGGCCATCGGTCCTTTACCACGACGGCTGGCGCGCGGTCTGCCCTTGGACTGGGGCATCGTTCACCGGATCCGGCCGGAAGTTCGGCGCGGAAATCAGCGGTGACCTGCTCTCCGAGGTCCACGCCACAGGTTGGGAGCTCTATCATGTGGCGGAGGATTTCGCCGAGACCAAGAACCTGGCCGCCAAAGAGCGTACCCGCCTGATCTCGATGATCAGCCTGTGGTACGTGGAAGCCGGGAAGTACAATGTCCTCCCGCTCGACGGCCGTGGCACCCAGCGCATCGCGATGCCGTGGCCGCAGATCGCGATGAACCGCACCCGCTACACGCTCTATCCGGGGACGCAGGCCATCGTCGTGGCGGCAGCCCCGAAAACGACGAATCGCGCCCACAGTTTCACCGCCGAGGTGGTGATCCCCGACGGCGGCGCGGATGGTGTCTTGCTCAGCATGGGCGGCAATGACGGCGGATTCTCCTTCTACGTCCAGGACGGCAAACTCTGCTACCTCCACAACTATCTGGCGCTGGACTACTTCTACGTCAAAGCGGCGGATCGCCTGCCGAGCGGGGCGCACTTCCTGAGCATGCAGTTTGAGCCGACCGGGAAACCGGACATCCCGAACGGCAAGGGGGTGGCGGCAAAGGTCACGCTCCTGCTGGACGGAAATCCGCTTGCCAGCGGGGAGCTGCCGCATACGATCCCGATCCGGATCGGCCAGGGCGGCGCCATGGTGGTCGGTGCGGACACGGGCGCGCCGGTGAATCCGGAATACAAGCCCCCCTTCGCCTTCACGGGAACCCTCAAGCGGGTTATTGTGGACGTGAGCGGCGAAGCCGTGACCGACCATGAGGCGGAAATGAAGGTCTTCCTGCGCAAGCAGTAGGCCGTAAGCCACGCTATACTAATTTGTGAAGGAGTGCTATGGGCAGCGCAATTGCAAGCTTGCTTCCCCTAATCGTCGGCGCTGCGGTGGTGCCGATCTGGATGATCATCGCGCTCCTGCTGCTGAGCAACAAGAGCGGCCTGCTAGGGCGGTGTCAAAGTCCACTTTACAAAAGCGGTCTCATCAGTTACTCTATCCTGAGAGAACAGACAACGCATTCCAGGAAGGAGCGACTGATGGACACTTGTGAGTATAGCACACTAAGTGCAGCATTGGCAGACGTCGCCGATCCGCGCAAGCAGCGAGGAAAACGGCATGCATGGATCGTGATCCTCACGCTGATAGCAGCAGCGATGACCAATGGCGCTTGCAGTGAAAAGGCCATTGCTCGTTGGGTTGGAGTTCGGCGGGAAGAATTGACCGAGCGTTTGAAATTGGCGCACGGCGTACCCAGTGCGTTGACCTTGCGACGAGCACCGGCAACCAATGAGCGTGGAAACGCTGGAAGCACGGCTCAGTGCCTACATGAGCAAAGCCGAGGTCACCCTGGCGAAGGAGACAGCAGCAGAAGGGGATCTCCCCGGACTGCAAGGACAATCGATTGACGGCAAAACAGTCTGTGGGTTGCGCCGTTATGGGCGTTCGTTGCATCTGGTGAGCCTCTGTCCGGCATAGCAGTGGCGTTGTTTTGAATTAGGTCGCGGTTAGCGACAAGAGCAACGAAATCACGGCGGTTCCTCAGTGAGTGGCAAAGCGTGATCTGACGGGCACGGTCACCACCATGGATGCGTTACTGACCCAACGTAGCCTTTGCCGAACAGATTTTAGACCAAGGCGGACACTACCTGGTTGTGGTGAAGCGCAACCAGCCGAGTTTGTACGACGACATCGCCTTGCTTTTCGAGGGTCAACCCTGGACCATTCATGAAAAGACCCGCGAGTACCAGAGCGTGCGCTCTTGCCAAAAACAGCATGGTCGGATCGAGATTTGTCTGCTAGAGACCAGCACCTCGCTCGCCGATTATCTCGACTGGCCTGGCGTAAGCCAAGTCATGCTACGGCACTCGCAGCGCACGATCATCTCTTCTGGCAAGACTACCAACAAGATCACCTACGCCATCACCAGCTTGCCGCTCCAACAGGCTAACGCCGACCAATTGGCCGCCATCTGGCGCGCGTCGACTGGACCATCGAGAACCAAGTCCACTATGTCCGCGACGTCACCTTCGCTGAAGATGCTTGCCACGTTCGTACCGGTTGTGCGCCTCAGGCGCTTGCTGCCTTTCGCAATGCAGTGCTCAGTCTTTTCCGCTTGAAACGCTGGCGTTCCATTCCCGATGCCATCAATTTCTATAGCGCTTCACTCGATCGCACGCTCAAGCTCGTGGGCTTCTCTGGATATACCTGACTTTGACACCGCCCTAGCGGCCTGCTGAAGGCAGCGGCCTTCGCCGGCGGCGCCATCGTCGTGCGTCTTGCGCAGGGCATCGTCTTTGGCTACATCTTCCGCAGCGATCCTGCGGCCAGCAGCGATGAAGGGGCCAGCCTGATCGTCCCTCACCCTGCTGCTGGTGATCGGCATCCTGATGTTGATCACTGCGTTCAAGCAATGGCAGAAGGAGGACGACCCTGATGCACCGCCGCCCAAGTGGATGGCGATGCTTGGCGGTTTTTCCCCGCTGAAAGCCCTGGGCATGGGCGCCCTGCTGGTTGCGATTGCGGCGAAACAGTGGGTATTCACCTTATCGGCCATCGGAGTCATCGGTGAAGCGCGGCTGGACCCGCCTGCCAGCGTCGGGCTGTTCCTG
>CAVPSZ010000007.1:0-41785 GCA_963708435.1 uncultured Bacteroidales bacterium | reverse complement strand
TGGTAGTTCTTCGGGTCAATAGCAGCCGGTGTCCATTGCTTCAGGAATTCAAAAACCTTTTCCTTACTGTATGATTTTTCCTGTTCCATGTAAGCCGAATTCTGGGTATGGATGCGCTTTCCTTCAGCATCCAGCACCACCAGCACCGGGAAACCAAAACGCTGCGGATAACTTAGGTCAGCCAGGATGTCAAGGTTTTTATTTTCGCGGCTGGTGTTCAGCAATGTGAAAACATAATCGGCCTTCAGCAGTGAATCGATCTGTGCGTCTTCATGTACAAACTTATGAAAACGTATGCACCAGGTTCACCAATTCCCTCCTACTTGCAAAAGAACATGCTTCCCCTCCTTCTTTGCCTGAGTGACGGCTTTCTGAATATCAGCCTTTGCATCTGCCGAGGGATTATATATTTGCGGCTTCTCTTCTTGTGCAATCAAAACTGCAGTTCCCAAAAAGAAAAAAACAATACTTAGTAATACTACTTTCCTAATGGTCATAAAAGACATTTTTTACATTAAGTTTATAAATGATATTAATCTACCGGCGGGCACTCTTCACAATCGAGGCTCCGGTTGTACATTTTCATTGCTTTGAGGCTCATACCCATGCTTGAGAAACCGCCATCGTGAAATATGTTCTGCATGGTCACTTTCTTCGAAAGATCGGAAAACATTACGATGGTGAAATTGGCACATTCCTCAGCCGAGGCATTCCCAAGTGGTGACATTCTTTCAGTAAAATCCATCAGCCCGTCAATGCCTTTTACCCCGCTTCCTGCGGTAGTAAGCGTAGGTGACTGTGAAATGGTGTTCACCCTGATTCTACGTTCACGACCATAAATATATCCGAAGCTTCTCGATATCGATTCAAGCAAAGCTTTCGCATCAGCCATATCGTTGTAGCCATAAAGGGTCCGCTGAGCCGCAATATAAGACAGTGCAACTACGCTTCCCCATTCACTGATGGCATTGAGCTTATAGCAGGTTTGCAGGAGCTTGTGAAACGACAATGCGGAAATGTCAAGCGTTTTGGTGAAAAAATCATAATCGAGGTCGTTGTAAACCCTCTTTTTCCTCACATTCATCGACATCCCTATTGAATGTAAGATAAAATCGACTTGTCCCCCAAGTATTTCCATCGATTTACTCACCAGGTTTTCAAGATCAGCAGTACTTGTAGCATCCGCCGGGATGATTACAGCATTGCATTTTTTTGCCAGCTGGTCGATGTGGCCGAATCGCATTGCAGTCGGGGTATTTGTAAGGGTGAAAACAGCTCCCTCCTCGTATGATTTTTCTGCAACTTTCCAGGCGATTGATTTTTCATCTAAAGCTCCGAAAATGATTCCTTTTTTTCCTTTCAATAAGTTGTAGGCCATAAATGTTGTTTTTCCTGTTTTACATATTTACTTCAGCAAATGCTTTGCGGTTTCGACAGAAGAAGTGGTTACTTCCTGCCCGCTCAGCATTTTGGCAATTTCAAGCACCCTTTCCTCACGGTCAAGTATTCTGATCTCAGTTTTGGTCGTACTTGCATCCGATTCCTTGTAGACGAAATAATGCGCATCCCCTTTTCCGGCTATTTGCGGCAGATGGGTAATGGCAATCACCTGCATCGATCGTGAAAGCTGATGGAGTATGCTGCCAACTCTATCGGCCACTTTTCCTGAGACCCCAATATCGATTTCATCGAACACGACAGAAGGCAGCAGGTTTTTTTGTGAGATCAGGGATTTAATCACAAGCATCAAACGAGACAATTCACCTCCTGAAGCTACTTTCGATAATTCCTGCATTTCCCCGCCTTTGTTTGCGTTAAAGAGGAACCTGACCAGATCGAGGCCATCTTTCCCGGGGTTGCTCATGGATTGGTGATGAATACTGAAGCGGGCATAGGGCATACCAAGTTCTATAAGCCTGCCGGCTATTTCTTTCTCAATAGGGATTAAATTCTTTTTTCGAATGTCGGAAAGTTTTTTCGCTTCTTTTAGTACCTCTTTTTCCAGTTGCAGTAATTCTTTATTAAGCTTTTCAATTTTATCTTCAAGTGAACCGATATCATTCAGCTTCAGATTAAGTTCATCCTCGATAACAAGGAGTTCTTCAATATTGTTGACCCTGTGCTTGTTTTGAAGATGATAGATCAGATCGAGGCGTTCTTTGATCTCAGCAATTCGTGAAGGATCGTGAGCGACAGACCCGAGATTTTTTTGTATTTCGCTGTAAATGTCTGTTATTTCAATCAGGTTGCTTTCAACCCTGGAGGAGATTTCAGTGAGGTCATCACTAAATGCAGCTATCTGGTTCAGGTTTGATCTCACTTCAGAAAGTCTGCTAAGGATGCTGTTATCATTTTCCCCCAGTTCCCGGGCAGAAAAACTTAAGCGTGATTTGATCTCCTCAGCATGATTATGCACTTTCATTTCGCTCTCCAGTTGCTCCTGTTCTCCTGCTGAAAGACGGGCAGCATCAAGTTCCTTAAACAAATACTCGAAATAATCCTGCTCGTTTTTCAATTTCTTTTCTTCTTCCTTTAGCCGATCGATCTCGGTTTTTACGCGGATGAAATTTTTATAGCGTGTTTTATAATTTTTCACATCCTCGGTTATTCCTGAAAAGCTGTCAATAACAGTCAGTTGAAAATTCGAGTCGTTTAAAGTAATTGTCTGATGCTGCGAATGAATATCGATCAATTGTTCGCCGAGTTCTTTCAGCAGTGAAATGCTCACAGGCGAATCATTAATAAAAGCCCTTGATTTTCCGCTGGCAGAGATTTCACGGCGGAGAATGGCCTGCAGGTCATATTCCAGATCATTTGCCGTAAAGAAATCTTTCAGATTATACTGATCAATTGAAAATATACCTTCAACAATACACTTCTTTGATTTATCGAGCAAGACCTGGGTATCGGCGCGTTTACCCAACATCAGGTTCAAAGCGCCCAGTAAGATTGATTTTCCCGCACCTGTTTCACCGGTGATTACAGTGAATCCCTGCGTAAAATCAATTTCCAGCTGCCGGATGAGGGCATAGTTTTGAACCGATATATGAGTAAGCATATTCCTTACTGAAAGTATAAATTGCAAAAATAATAAACAAAACCATTTGGTTTTAAAAGGGATTAAAGATACTTATTCCGGTTAATTCCGTTCGTTGATCCTTGAATAGGTAGAAGAGTTCGACGGATCCACATTTTTCAATATAGCTATTACTTCCGTTTTTTCGGTGGGGTTTCCACCTTTGAAGATATTGACGAATTCATCCTTTTTTGCATCGATGATCAGTTGTAGTATATATAATCCGGGTTTGGAATCGTGGGCAGACTGAAGAAGTTTGAGGCTCTGGGCCATAGCCGCCCTCCCCTGGTCTGTTTTTTCGGCCATGATATCCAATCCCTTTGAATGGTATTCATAAAGAAATGTTCTGACATCCGCGTAGGACTTATTAAGATAATTTTCAATCAGCCAGTACCTGTTTCGGTCATTATCAGATGAACTCCATCCGGTATAACCCGCATCCTGCGCAACATTAACAATCTGTTCCGCTTTTTCAAAGTAAGGTGTTCCTCCATAAGGTGAAAAAGTGTCAAAATCGAGTCCAAGAATCAGATAGATGTAATAGACTACCACAGAGGTAAGATTGGAGGAAAATTGATTTTCCTGGTATTCCAATGGCTGATACTCGATATATTCGAATTCAAATTGCTGGTCAATATAATTGAGGATTACTGAATTGTAGGTAGTTCCATATATAGGTCGGCTTGCGACTACGTTCAGCGAAGCTTTAAAAAAGTCGGATGAAGGCCTTTCGCGGATATTCAGAACCATTGTGCATTCAATCCGCTCATTATTTTTAAAATCATAATTTGACCATCTGCGGTTATTAATGAATTCAGTCATGGCTGCATTCAGCGATTCAAAGACCCGTTTATCTGTTCCCTGAATCTGTTGAGAATTGACCTGGAAATTACACATCAGTTCCTGGGCTGAAAGACCTTTAACCAGTCCTAAAAAAACGATAACAGCGGCAAGATATTTAAGTTTCATTTCAGGTGTTTTTTTATGTCGGAGTAAAGGATCTTGATATAGTCAGCAATATCAATGGCCACTTCCGTTTTTAGCTTAAGATTAAAAGATTTTAAATTTCCTTTTTTGTCAATCAGGGTTACTTTATTTGTATCCTTTTCAAAACCTGCGTCTTTATCTCTGAGAGAATTAAGAACGACAAGGTCAAGGTTTTTATTTTTCAGCTTAGCACGGGCATTTACCAATTCATTTACGGTCTCGAGAGCAAACCCGACAAGCAATTGATTCTTATTCTTTTTTTGGCCGAGTTCCATCAATATATCAGTTGTCTTGATCAAATTGACGATCAGTTTGCTACTTTCCTTTTTTATCTTTTGTTTTTCTCTAATTTCCGGAGTATAATCGGCAACAGCAGCAGCCATTATTATAATATCGGACTTTGCTAAAGCACCCATGCAGGCTTGATGCAACTCGTATGCGGAGGTGATTCTTGTAATTGAAATTTCAGAATGATGTTTTTCAATGTTAACGGGTCCTGTAATCAGATGAACAGCAGCACCTCTGTTGGCAAACTCTTCTGCCAGCGCGAATCCCATTTTCCCGGACGAACGATTGCCAATAAATCTTACAGGATCGATGGATTCATGAGTCGGGCCTGCGGTTATCAGAACCCTGATTCCTTTAAAATCTTTTTTTTTCTGAAATAGGAATCCAGTATAGAGACTATTTTCTCAGGTTCCTGCATTCTTCCGGCTCCGTACAAACCGCTTGCAAGTTCGCCTTCTTCAGGTTCGATGAAAATATTGCCGAATGACTGCAGATGCATTATGTTTTGCTGTGTGGACGGATGTTTGAACATGTCTACGTCCATTGCCGGTGCAAAAAAAACAGGGCATTTTGCCGCGAGATAAGTAGCGGTAAGCAGATTATCAGCTATACCACTTGCCATTTTTCCCATGGTATTAGCCGAAAGTGGTGCTATAAGCATAGCATCGGCCCAATTTCCCAAATCGACATGGCTGTGCCAGGTTCCATCATCTTTTTCAAAAAAACTGCTGAAAACGGGTTGACCTGTCAGGGTTGAAAGCGTCAAAGGAGTGACGAAATCTTTGGCTGCCGGCGTCATGATCACCCTTACTTCACAGCCTTCCCTGATCAGCAGCCTGACTAGAAAAGGAATTTTGTAAGCAGCTATGCTTCCGGTAATACCGATCAATATTTTTTTTCCTTTGAGCACAGGTGTTTAAAATTCGTTTTCCTTTTTCTTCTGAGGATTCCGGTAATAAACTTTATCTTCCGAAAACTCGTGAACGGCTATCAATGTGGGTTTGGGAAGTTTTTCATAAAACTTTGCCACTTCAATTTGCTCCCGGTTTTCAAAAATTTCCTCCAGGTTATCTTGCGTGGTAGCGAATTCCTGAATTTTCTGACTGAGTTCCTCTTTGATTTCGACGGCAATTTGATTTGCACGTTTTGAAAGGATGGCCACTGTTTCGTAAATGTTGCCAGTAGGCTTGTCAAAATCCCTTATTTTACGGGTTACGGCAGTTAAATCTGCCTTTGATTTTTTGTAATCCATCTGTTATATTTATTTATAGTTTTTTCAAATCTTTATTCACTTTGCCGACCATGTATTCAATATCCCTGTTGTATTTGCTTTCAGGATAAAGTCTGGTAAATTCCTTGTAGATGTCAACGGCTTGCTGGTATCGTTCTTTTCTCTTACCCTTTACACTTTTCGACGCATAGTAGTAGTGCGCTTTGATGGAATAAAACAATGCATCTTCCTTGAATTTTGTATCGGGGTATTTCTTAAGTAAGTTATCAAATGCAGCAATGGAAGAGTTATACTTTTCCATTTTCAGGTACAGTTTGGCAATTTCAAAATCTTTTCGCTGCAATTTATACCTCATTTCATCAATAAGCCGGTTGCAAGCCTCCAGACTATCGCTTGCAGGATATTCATTAATAAACAACTGAAGCTCTCTTATGGCGTCAAAGGTGTTTGTCTGATCCAGTTTATAGTAGGGTGATTCCTTTACTTTGCAATATGCCGACATAAAAGCACACTCTTCAGCCTTATCATTTCTCGGATAAGTTTTGGCGAACTTGTTGAAATGATAGCTTGCCATGATATATTCTTTTTGAAAATAGTAGGCATATGAATATTTATAGGCAATTTTTTCTGCATCTTCTGTTCCGCGGAAAAAGGGCAAAACCTGATCAAATAAGTTCATCGCATGGAAATAATCGCCTTTATCGTAATATTCAAGTGCTTTTTGATATTTGTATTGAAAATCCTGACTTTTTGAAATTCTCGAATACTTGCTGCACGAAAACAATACGCCTGAAACTAAGACAATTGCAATTAAAAAAAAGGCTTTTTTTAACATGGCCGCAAAAGTACAGTTTTTTAGTGAATTGAAAAAACGTACATTTCGGGCAATTATTTTTGTTTGAATAATTTGAAAATTTATTTTGAAAACCAATCGAATAAATTTTAGTTTTGCGCCTTTTAATTGGTTAACAGTTATTTAAAGTTAATAATTAACACAATGGATATATACAATAAAATTGAAAGTTCTTTTGGTCCACTCGGAAAGTACATGGAGCAAGCCCATGGTTATTATATGTTTCCAAAACTGGAAGGAGAAATCTCGAACAGAATGATTTTTATGGGAAAGGAAAGACTGGTCTGGAGCCTTAACAACTATCTGGGTCTGGCCAATCATCCTGTAATTCGAAAAACCGATGCTGAGGCTGCAGCCAAATGGGGAATGGCCTATCCAATGGGTGCAAGAATGATGTCGGGGCAAACCAAATACCATGAGGAACTGGAACAAAAGCTTGCTGCCTTTGTAAAAAAAGAATCATCTTACCTTCTTAATTATGGTTACCAGGGAATGGTCTCGATTATTGACTCCCTAGTCGATCGCCGTGATGTTATCGTTTACGATTCCGAAGCACATGCATGTATTATCGATGGGATGAGGCTTCATATCGGAAAAAGATTCGTTTATCCTCATAATAATATTGAAAACCTTGAAAAGCAGCTTGAACGGGCAACAAAAAATGCACAGGCCACAAGTGGCGGTATTCTTGTTATCACTGAAGGGGTTTATGGAATGGCTGGTGATCTTGGGAAACTCAAAGAAATAACTGATCTGAAGAGCAAATTTAATTTCAGATTGTTGGTTGACGATGCGCATGGATTTGGAACAATGGGAGAAACCGGTGCAGGTACCGGAGAATATTTAGGAGTTCAGGATAAAATCGATCTTTATTTCGGAACCTTTGCAAAAGCGATGGCAGGGATTGGCGGTTTTATTGCCGGTGAAAAGAAAGTAATCAATTACCTGATGTATAACCTGCGATCTCAAATCTATGCCAAATCACTGCCGATGCCAATGGTAATCGGAGCCTTAAAACGACTGGAACTATTGCAAAATGAACCGGAACACAAACAAAAACTATGGAAAATAGTGACTGCCCTGCAGTCCGGATTGAAGGCCAAGAATCTTAACCTTGGTCATACAGAATCCCCTGTAACACCTGTCTTTTTTAAAGGAGGTGTTCCGGAAGCCACACAGGTCACAAAAGATCTTCGGGAAAATCATAACGTATTTTGCTCTATCGTCACCTACCCTGTAGTTCCGAAGGATGTTATCATGCTGAGGTTGATCCCTACTGCAGTTCATACACTCGAAGATGTAGAATTCACCATTAATGCCTTTTCAGCTATTAAGAAGAACCTCGATGAGGGGAAATACTCCGACGGGTCGATAGCATCAATGGTTGTTAAATAAAAAAAATTAGCCCAAATAAAAACCTGATTATTCAAATGGTCAGGTTTTTTTATTTCAAGAAACTGATTCCTCCCTCGTTCGTATGTATTACTTTTGCGAAACAGCCTAACAGAATGAAAGATTCAACGAAAAAGAAATTGTTTGGAAAAAGGTTTTATTCAGTTTACAGGAAAATAAGATTCCTGCACTTTAAAAAAAGGCTACTGAAGCGTACAAGGAAATTGAAGACAACTGAATCACAACAAACGATAGGAGCTTCAGGCAACACAGCCAAATCGACACTTTCTTTCAGGCTTTACAGGATATTACGGCTTTCGAGGTACGCCTTAAAAAAATGGAACCTCAGAAGAAAAGAAAACAAAGCCAAGCTGCTCGAGATCAGGCAGGCAAAAAAAACCGAAAAGTCGGAGATTAGGCAAAGGATCAGGGAAAAGGAATTACAGGATCGGATGCTGGATTTGGAAAGGGACAAAGCAGAAAAAAATCTCCGCAATGAAGAAAAAAGACTGAGAAAGATTGAACAAAAGGAAAATCGTAGAGTAAAAAGGCAAGCAATTATTTACGAATTAACCCATTTTAACAGACAATCTTTAAGACGATGGTTTAAAGGGATTCTTGAATTTGCAGAGAACAAAGATAAAAGGCATAGTTTTTTTGTTATTTCGGTTAATTCCCTGGCTTTATTTCTGCTTTCTTACTTAGTTATTTATATCACCAGCCAGTTGATTACTTTGTGGGTCGCAGGCAGTTTCGGATATAAAACCGTTTTTTATTACTATAAGATTTATTACGATATCGAAAGCTATGACTGGAGCGCCGACTCGGTAAAAATATTGTTCAGCATTATGCCTTTGACAGGCGTTCTGATGGGAACATTTTTTTTGATTTTATTCAGTATTTTCCGAAATGAGCCTGGAAACCTCAAACTCTTTATGCTTTGGGGATTTGTACATGGGATGGTCATGTTTTTCGGTTCACTTCTGATGGGTACACTGATGAACAAAGACTTTGGATGGGTGATTGCCTACCTTTACTACCGTGATACCGGTAAAATGATTTTTTCAATCATTTCCATTTTTGCACTGGTCATAATCGGCGGGTTAATAGCCAAATCATTTCTGATATCGGGAAATGCCTATTATAATTTCCTTAACAAAAAGAGCAGTAAATTCTTACTTTCAGGGCAGGTTATTTTTCCGGTTGTGACAGGCAGTATTATATTGGCGCTAATAAAAATCCCCGACCAGTTTTACTTTGGAACAACTGATGAGATGTATTATGAATTTTTTAAATTACTTACATTTTCCATTCTTATCATTCCTCTCGTAATATCTTTTAAGACCTACGATGAAATATACTTCGATGAAGAACCCGCAGGATAAAACTTCATTGGAAATCTTTAATACTTACAATTGTTATTATTCTGACCTTCAGATTTGGGTTGGTTTCAGGTATTACTTTTGGCGGGTGATCCGGCTTAGCGCTCGTGAAGCATAGTATTCAACCGGAGCGAATTCATCGGTCAATACAATAGCATTCTTTCCGGGTTCAATTGTAATTAAATGGCTTAGCTGATCATTTAAATCTTGATCCTGATTTGATAAGTCAGGTTTTATTTCGGATTTCAGGCCTACCAGTATAAAATTCCGGAATATATCCATCTCGTCCGTTAATGAATTCGGATATTGGACGGCAAAAAGATAAACCTGTGGGAATATGCTTTTGTAAGTTGCTATTTCGGATCGCAGGAATAAATTTTCTTCATTATTCAATGTTGAAATTATATTGGCATAAACTGCGCCATTCTCATTGAGACAATTGTATATCTTCTCAATGGCTTCCCGTGTCGTCAATTGATAAGGAATTGTCAGCATTGATTTATAGGCATCCATGAAAACAGCATCATATTTATTTGTACAGCGATTCAGAAAAGTACGCCCATCTTCATGAAATATACCAAGCCTGGGATCATCAGGGAGGTTAAAATGACGCCGGGCAAGTTCGGTTAAACCGGGGTCAATTTCCACCACATCGATTGCTGCTTCGGGATAGCGGCGCAAATAATCCTTCGGAAAGGCATATCCCGAACCGCCAATCATCAGCGAATTTTTGAATCCGGGAGAGAAATGTTCAGCCAGCCTGTAATACTTTAAAACTTCAAATACAAGATCATTATCTGCATCAGTGAACATTGCTGAACTCCGCTCATCATTTACATTCAGGATTTTTATGGGCCGGCCGGTTACCTTATCTGTAGAATTATAAATGAGTACCCGGTTATATTTTGTATCGGTATCAATATAATCGAGTGGTTTACTGGTCGTCTTATACCATATGAATATGAGGATAATGCTTACAGTCAGGCCAATAAAAAAGTAAAGGTGTCTTTTTCCGATCATGAAAAGCAAAAGGGCAAAAATCAAAAGAAATCCAGAATTGGCAAAAAGTACCGATGCAAAACCCAATTCAGGTAATAAGAAAAATCCTGCTAGGAATGTTCCTGCAATGCTGCCTGCCGTTGACATCGAGTATAGATTACCCACAGCCTGACCTGATGTTCTGACGTTATTGACCAGCATTCTTACAGAATAGGGTAAAACCATTGCAAGGAATACACTGGCAGGACCAAAAAGTAAAGCAACCGCAATTACCGTTCTAAACCTGAATTCAGGAACATATTTTAATATTCTTCTTAATACATAGTCGTGTGTAATGCAGGTGGTAAGCATAAAAACTCCAGCAATAAGCAACATCCAGCCCAGCACGACCATATCGCTTTTTTTCGCTGAAACTGCACCGCCAAGCCAGTATCCAATACTGAGGCTGCCCATGATAATACCGATTAGGCTGGTCCATACGAATGTGGAAGTTCCGAGATAAGGGCCGAGCAGCCTTGAGCCTGCGATCTCAAAGATCATGATAAAAGCACCACAAGAAAAGACTAAAGTGCCGGAAAGATAATCTGGTATCGAATTTCTCAATGGCTAATCGATAATGATTTTTTTCAAAATTTCAAACGCAGGGGTGCTTATCTCAACAAGGTAAAATCCAACCGGAAGGCGTACGGCTGAAAAATAAAAACTGTTATTACCCGGTCTGAAAATGAAAGATTCTTCTTTCACCAATTTGCCTGACGGATCAGTAATTCCGATCCTGGAATTAATAATTTCATTTCCCAGGTAGGTAATCTTACAATTTTCTTTAACCGGATTGGGGGAAATTAAAAACAGGTTGGAATAAGCGTTATCTGCTGTTCCTGAACCGGTATAAACCAATTGAATATCCTGAATGGTTTGCTGATAATTGTAAACAGATACCTGTTCGATGGTTTGAGAGGCATATTTTGGAGCAATCCATGTGATAGAATAGGTTCCTTCAGACAGAGGCCTGAAATATCCTCCGGTCAATGAATCTGTTGTAACCCATGAACCGTCAATATCATGATTGTTTACTGTCACAACAGCTTTTACCGGTAAACCGGATTCGGAATCGGTTACAGTTCCTGAAATTCCATATAATGCCTGCGTCATATATCCAAGGAATGAACGATAGTTATACTCCCAGTATTCCGGAAGATGGTTTTCAGGCGGCATTTTAATTTCCGAAATCTCAATGGTCACTTCCCTGCAATGATGGAAATAGTTCATGTAATCCTGTCTGCCACCGGAAATTGAATACCATTCATAACCGTTCGTAATTCCATTATTAAAATCGGAGAAATAATCTGCCGGTGCATAGGCATGAACTGTATCGGCATATTCTCTGCCGACAAAATTCCACCATTTATCATCAGCATGAAGCTTTGCCCAGGTGTCCCAGGGGTAGTTGAAAACTTCTGCGCCACCATGGAAGTTGGCTGACATGACAAACGTCAGGCTATCTGCCAGTTCCATGAATTCAATTGTTTCAGGCTGCCAATCGTTGCCATCCGGATGCGGTCCATCCTCAGGATCAGGAAAATTCCTATTAATATCAATGTTGTTTGCATTGAATCTTGTAGCACAGCAGACGGTATTGTTCCCTCCGGCATAAGTTCCATCGGGATTAGCCAGAGGATTGATCCAAATCTCCAAATTCTTAACAAGGTTGGTAACCTGTTCGTATGTTCCGAAATTTTTCAAAAGGTATTCAATGAGTCTGAGCATTAAAATATAGCCAGTCGCTTCATCACCATGCATCGTTGAAGTGTAAAGAAACCTGGGTTCCTTTTCATTCACATTAACGTTATCAGAAATTTTAGCAACCATAATCTGCCTTCCCTGCACAGTAGTTCCTATGCTAAATACATCGCACAAATCGGGATAGGTTTGTTCAAACTGGTACATCAGGTCGATGTAGGCTTCATAAGTTGGATAAAAATCCCAGTCGTTAGTGGCTTTTATGTCAACAAAATCTTTCATTTTTGGATTAATAAGCGATCCGGGATGAGGCAAAATTTCGAAACTGATATTTAAATCAAGGAATTGAGCAAATGATTTTTCATTTGCATAGGCATAGAACCATTCGGTCGATGTTTTATGATCGATGGAAATGATCCTGGTTAACTGACGAATATCAACTTTGTCATTGTTTGGGAAACGGAAATAGATTTCACCCTTTTCTTTGAAATAAGGTTCCGTGGATTGGGTGCTTTGAGAGGTCACCAGCCGTGGCAGTATTCCAAGGATGAATATTGAAGCGATGATATAATACTTTGACATAGTCATTTTTTTTGTAAAAATATTATTTTTATAATTAGCATATACTTTTTTACTATTAAGGGTTACTTTTGTTGCTTGATGTTTCAACTCAACCCTGGTCAAAAAATGGCTGAATCCCCGGTAGTAGAGGTAAAAGATGTGTATAAGTCCTTTAAAACAGTGCAGGCTGTTAGAGGGGTTAATCTCAATATTATGCCAGGTCAGTTTACGGCATTATTGGGACCCAATGGCGCCGGAAAAACCACCCTGGTTGAGATGATAGAAGGCATTCAAAAACCCGATAAAGGAGAAATAATGATCATGGGAAAGCGTTGGAAGGGCAACGAAACGGAGCTTCGTCATCTTATAGGGTTGTCACTGCAGGAAACTTATTTTATTGACAAACTTACGGTAAAAGAAACCCTGATGCTTTTTGCGAGTTTCTTCAATCTGGATGTTACAAAAGTTAAGGAAATAATTTCTCTGGTAGGACTCGAAGAGAAAATCAAATCTTATGTTGTTAATTTATCCGGCGGACAAAGGCAAAGGCTTGCTCTTGGAATTGCCTTACTCAACAATCCGAAAATTCTTTTGCTCGACGAACCTACGACCGGACTTGACCCAAATGCCAGGCAGGAAGTTTGGAATATTCTTTTGTCACTCAGGAAGAAATGGAACACTTCGCTCGTTCTTACGACACATTATATGGAAGAGGCAGAAAAACTATGCGATTATATCATTATCATCGATAAAGGTAAGATACTTAAAGAAGGTAATCTTGAGCAATTGCTCCAGGCAGACGGGCAAAACTATAAAACTTTAAGCTTCACCCTCCAGGATACGGATATTTCGTCCGGAAAACTTTTGAAAGATGCTGGCTACAGTGTAAAGTGGGATCATAGTTTACAAACAGGTTCTTTCTTGCTGAGCATGGTTGAGCGCGAACTTCCGGTATTTTTATCATTCCTGAATAGTGCTGGAATTAAAATCAAGAATCTTGAAATCAGAAAAAAAACACTTGATGATGTTTTTATTTCTTTAACAGGCCGACATCTGAATGAATAGCAGCAGGAACAGTCATCAGCTTGTGCAAATGATATCGGCTTATTTCAAAGAAATGATCCGGGAGCCTGCCGTTCTTTTCTGGGGAATTGCCTTTCCGATACTGATGTCACTGGGTCTCGGATTTGCCTTCACAAAAAAAACCGATGTCACAATGAAAGTCGCTATTGTTCAATTACAAGATGGCTGGAATTCAAATAGCGATACAATAAAAAGAATTGATAAAGTCCTTAATTTTATCGGAGCGAAAAAAAACCAACAAGGCAGTGAAAAGTCGAATTTTGAAATAACATTCCCTGATGAAAAAATGGGCAACGCTACTTTCTTGTTTTACAAAACAGGCTGGCAGGAGGCAATGGTAATGCTGAAGAGGGGAAATATCAGTGTGGTGATGACGGAAGACTCCGGGATGATCCGCTATCACTTCGATCCTGTGAATACTGATGCGGAACTAACCTATCTTAAACTCTCCAAATTATTTGGTGGCGAAAAGATAATATCCGAATCGCAGAATGAAGCTATTGAACCTTTGACTGTGACCGGGACAAGATACATTGACTTTCTTATACCCGGCCTGATAGCAATGGGTGTGATGATGTCGTGCATGTGGGGACTTAGCTACGGGATGATTGATAAGCGTTCAAAAAAGCTTTTACGGCGAATGGTAGCCACACCAATGAAAAAATCCTATTTTTTAATGGCTTTGATAATAGTCAGAGTGGCGATGAATTTTATTGAATCTGTTTTGCTACTGGTATTTGCATGGCTTGTATTCGGGATTACCATTCAGGGCAGCATTGCTGCTCTGTTGATGATCTTCCTTGCAGGAAATATTGTTTTTGCCGGAATTGCCGTATTGATCTCATCGCACACTTCGAATACTGAAATAGGTAACGGGCTTATCAACGCAGTAGTGATGCCGATGATGGTTCTATCGGGTGTTTTTTTCAGCTACCACAATTTCCCGGAATGGAGTATACCGGTAATTCAAAAACTGCCTCTTACCATGCTGGCTGACGGGATGAGAAGTATCTTTATTGAAGGAGCGGGTTTCAAAGAGACATTCATGCCTTTCATCGTTATGGTTTTAACGGGTCTTGGATTCTTTGCGGCCGGATTAAAAGTCTTTAAGTGGCACTGAAAAAAAGCTAACAGAAAAAATCATATAAGATGAAAGTAAGCGGATTCACCTTTATTAAAAATGCAATTATTTATGATTACCCGATCAGGGAAGCCATTCAGTCCATTCTTCCCATTTGTGATGAAGTTGTGGTTGCTATTGGTAAATCAGACGATGGTACCAGGGAACTGATTGACAATATTGAAAAAAACAAAATCAGGATAGTTGATACTGTTTGGGATGAAAGCCAGCGTAAGGGAGGGAGGGTACTTGCCCTGGAAACTGATAAAGCTTTTGCCGCTATCAATCCTGATTCAGATTGGGCATTTTATATACAGGGAGATGAAGCCATACATGAAGAATACCTTGATCCGGTTTATCAGGCTATGCAACTTTAC
Source organism: uncultured Bacteroidales bacterium (assembly GCA_963708435.1). Lineage (GTDB taxonomy): Bacteria > Bacteroidota > Bacteroidia > Bacteroidales > JAADJA01 > JAADJA01. The sequence continues at coordinate 26,696 of CAVPSZ010000007.1, read as the reverse complement.
AGGGAGGATAAACGTGTAGACGGGTTATTGTTTAATTACCTGCATTTCTACGGCTCTTATGATTACGTCGGCGATTCCTCAAAATGGTATTCAAGGGAAATCAGGGTTATCAGAAATGACCGGTCGTTTTATTCCTTCAGGGATGCTCAGGGATTCAGAAAAGGAAATGAAAAAATGCTCAATGTGAAACCTGTTGAGGCATATATTTATCATTATGGTTGGGTTAAAGAACCGGCGGCGATGCAACGAAAGCAGGAAAATTTCAATAAATACTGGCATGATGATGAATGGGTAGAAAAAAATATAATTAAAGCTGAGGAATTCGATTATAACGAAAAACTATCGAAGCTTTCCAAATTCAATGGAACCCATCCGAAAGAAATGAAGCAGCGTATTGCTGACAAAAACTGGAAATTCGATTACGATATTTCATTCAACCGAACAACATCAAAAGAAAAGTTAAAATCCTTTATGAAAAATTACCTCGGCCTGGATACCAGTTATAAAAACTACAGAATCATTTAAATGATTCATTCATAGAAATGTCATAATTTTGTCGTGTTATAAAAAAATTGCATAGATTCTGAACAACATTAAATATTGACTGTTATAGTTATTAAATATTCTTGTTATCAATTAATTTAATATTAAACTTATGAAAAAACTTTACAACACACTGATCATTTTAGCAATACCAGCTATTTTTTTGATTTTTACTTCAGAAATAGGCAGTACAGGTGGTTCTCCGGGCGGAAAAACAGGGTCGCCGGGTGACCAAAATCAAAATTGCACCGGATGCCATATGGGTACAGCCACCACCGAACAGTTATGGATTCAAAGTCCTGAACTTCTAACCCAAGGGTATAATTCCGGACAAACTTACAATATGTTGGTAATAGGATTAAATTCTGATCCTCAGAAGTTCGGTTTCGAGGCTACTGCAGAAGCTGCAGGAGGAATAAAGGTTGGTACATTTATTCCGGGGCCCGACGGTCGCACGAAGCTGGCGAACAACAACAAGTCGGTCACTCACACGGCTGCAGGAACAGTTCCTTTGACAGGAGAGGGTACGGTATGGAATTTTCAATGGACTGCGCCAGAAACCACAACGGGTAATATCACTTTTTATGCAGCTATAAATGTTGCAAATGGGAACGGTGCTAATAGTGGTGACCAAATCAAATTATCTACATTTACAATTTCTCCAGCAGTGGGAATAAATGACAATTTTCACGATGCATCATTTAATGTTTATCCAAATCCTGCAGAGGATTTCATTAATGTTATTTCATCTCAGAAATTAGAAAGAATTCAAATATTAAATCTTATTGGCCAGGTGGTATACACCTCTGAGCCATCAGCACAAGCAAGCCGGATTGATTTGTCAGATTTTCAAAAGGGAATTTATTTCATAAAAGCCGGGAAACAAACTGAGCGAATTATCATAAAATAATATCATTCTTAGTTATATGGACAGCCTTTCGGAACCGGAAGGCTGTTTTTATTTTCGGCAATTCAGAAATAGCCTGGCTTTTTGTATATCTTTTATAACGCAGGTAATTTTGTTATTTCGGAGAAAGCGTTTATCTACATTTTCTTCAGGGAGGATGATGTTCTTCCCATAATCATGTCTGAGAATATATGCTTTTTTTACCAGGTCAGGAAAATGTGGTAAAACCTTTTCTTCAATAATTTCAAAATCATATCGCTTGATTATTGCATATACCGGATGCCGAGGTTCAAAAAACAACTCTTTTCTTTTACTGATCAACCGGCAATTAATAAATAAGTAAGAATAATAAATTAACTTCCTCAATTCATCGGATGACTTGATGAGAAATTTCAGAATCATTTAAATGATTCATTCATAGAAATGTCATAATTTTGTCGTGTTGAAAAAAAATTGCAAAGATTCTGAACAATATTAGTTTTGTACTTTAATGGATATTAAAAATTCTTGTATCAATTAAATTAAAAATTTAACTTATGAAAAAATTTTACAACGCACTGATTATTTTAGCAATACCAGCACTTTTTCTGGTTTTTACGTCAGAAATAAGTAATTCAGGTGGTTCTCCTGGCGGAAAAACCGGATCACCGGGTGACCAAAATCAAAATTGCACCGGATGTCATATGGGTACGGCCACCACCGAACCGTTATGGATTTGGAGTTCTGAGCTTGGTACTCAGGGTTATAGTTCCGGACAAACTTATAACATTCAAGTAATAGCTGTAAATTCTGATCCTCAAAAGTTCGGTTTCGAAGCTACTGCAGAAGATGAAGGAGGAAATAAGGTTGGTACCTTTATTCCGGGAGTCGACGGTCGTTCAAAACTGGCAAACAACAACAAATCTGTCACTCACACCCCTACAGGAACAGTTCCTTTGACAGGAGAGGGTACGGTTTGGATTTTTCAATGGACTGCACCGGAAACCACAACAGGAAATATAACTTTTTATGCTGCAATAAATGTTGCGAATGGAAATGGCGCAAATAGCGGCGACCAAATCAAACTATCGACATTTACAAGTTGGCCTGCATTAGGAATTGATGAAAAAATCACTAGTACATCTTTTAATGTTTATCCAAATCCTGCAGAAGATTTCATTAATGTTTACTCAGCACAGAAATTAGAAAGAATTGAAATTTTAAATCTTATAGGCCAGGTGGTATTTACCTCAGAGCCTTCAGCAGAAAAAAGCCGGATTGATTTGTCAGGTTTTCAAAAAGGGATTTATTTCGTAAATGCCGGGAAACATACCGAGCGAATTATTATTAAGTAAATTTATACTTGCAATATAGACAGCCTTTCGGAACCGGAAGGCTGTTTTTATTTTCGGCAATTCAGAAATAGCCGGGCTTTTTGTATATCTTTTATAACGCAGGTAATTTTGTTATTTCGGAGAAAGCGTTTATCTACATTTTCTTCAGGGAGGATGATATCCTTCCCATAATCATGTCTGAGGATATACGCTTTTTTTACCAGGTCAGGATAATGTGGTAAAACCTTTTCTTCAATTATTTCAAAATCATATCGCTTGTTTATTGCATATACCGGATGCCTCGGTTCAAAAAACAACTCTTTTCTTTTACGGATCAACCGGCAATTAATAACCTGTCCCTTTTCTAAGCCATATTTTTCGTAATATTTACTTCGCAATTTAAATTTTGAACCATTACCGGCCGTGATGATAAAAAAACTGCGGTTTCCCGGATCATCAATGAAATCAGAAATACTAAAAGCATATTCCTCACCGATTTTCAATCCGGAGTTTTCAATATCAAATTCAGGCTCCGAAAGGAAAACTTTTCCATTTCTAATTCTTATTACTTTAAGCCTGATAGTCTTTCCCGTCCGAATTTCACCGGAGAACAAGACCAGAGGTAGCATATCTCGTTACCGAAAACATCTTCAAAAACAACCAGTCTCCGGTTATCATTCTTGTCGGATTCGGGAATCCTCTTTACGGCAAAGTCATATACCTTACCAAGCCTGTAATACGGGTGAAGAGGTTCGATGTATATTTTTCCGCTGCAATTGATTTTATCTATTCTGCAAATTATTAACTGCCCGACTTCAAAATTATAGTGCGTATACCATTTTTTTTCCAGGAGATGCTTAACGCTATTTGGATCGGATAAGATAAAATGCTCGATACCATCAGGTAATTCTGCAATCCCGCTAATTCTAAAAGGATAGGTTTTTCCTTCTTTAATTCTTATGATATTCTCAGTATCGGACGTACTCATGCTTCTGTTTCCATTCTTTTTGCACTCCTTACACCTTTTATTTTCAGCAGCTTATGGATCAGCATTTCAAGATGTGTTATGTCCTTAACGCTGACCCTAAACTTTCCTGTAAACTTACCATCTGCCGGTGTTTCCACCTGTACCGAAACCATATTTACCTTAAAGTCATCCGAAATAACCCGGGTGATGTTATTGAGAATGCCCAGTTCATCTTTTCCTGAAACCTGCAAAGTAGTGATATAGGTTTTCTGCTCGCCAGTTTGGCGCCATTTCACCTTAATCACACGGTAATCGAATTTCGATTTTAGCTGTCGCGCATTCGGGCAACTGACACGATGTATTGTTATTCCCTTACCTACAGCGATAAAACCAAAAACATCATCACCATAAATCGGATGACAGCATTTGGCAAGCTCATAACCGAGGTTTTCGATTGAGTTTCCGATAAACATAAACTCATCGCCCTCGGCGGGCTTTTTTTTCTGTTCCCTTGGAGATTGTCTTTCAGTTTCAGTAACTGAGGTTTTGGTGCTGTCAGCTGAATCAGAAGAAAGGAGCTTTTTCAAACTGGAAAGATCGATTTTATCGTTGGCAATAAGATAATAAAGGTCGGTAGATGATTTCAGTTTGTGGAATTTCATAAGCTTGTCGACCAATAAATCACTGAATGGTATTTTGCGGTTCCGCAACTTTCTCCTCAAAATATCCTTACCCAGCTCAGCTTCCTGAAATTTGATTTCATTCACTGCTCTTTTTATTTTTCCTTTGGCTTTGGCAGTCACTACGAAACTCAACCAATCGAGCTTGGGTTTTTGATTTTTGGAAGTAATTACCTGTACACTGTCACCATTTATTAGTATATGCCTGATCGGGACCACTCTTCCGTTCACTTTAGCTCCGCTGCACATGTCACCAAGGCTGGAATGGATATCATAAGCAAAATCAAGAACAGTAGCTCCGGGAGGTAGCTTTCTTAAATCTCCTTCAGGAGTAAAAATGAAAATCTTATCGCCGTACAAATCAATTTTTGCTGCTTCATTACCTTCAATTTTCTCATCATGGTGCTCAATCACCTCCCTGATCCTGCCCATCCATTCTTCCTGTTCCTTTTTCACTCCGCCGTCCTTATATTTCCAGTGGGCAGCAAGACCTTTTTCGGCAACCGCATCCATGCGTTTTGTCCGAATTTGAACTTCGACCCATTTTTGGCTCGGTCCTAAAACTGTTGTATGCAGCGATTCGTATCCTGTGGGTTTTGGGGTTGTGATCCAATCTCGTAAACGCTGCGGATTGGGCTTATAAATATCGGTGACGATCGAATAAGCACGCCAGCAATTCGCTTTTTCATTTTCAATGGGGGAGTCGATGATAATCCGAATGGCAAATAGGTCGAATACTTCTTCAAACTCGACATTTTGTGTTTTCATTTTCATCCAGATACTATGGATTGATTTGGGGCGGCCTTTGATATCAAATTTCAAACCATACCTGAACAATTCCCGCTCGATAGGCGCAATGAAATCACGGATATAAACATTTTGCTTCGTCTTCGATTCCCTGATTTTGGTGTCAATCGACCGGTAAACATCAGGAAATGAATGAAGAAGATATAAGTCTTCAAGTTCGGTTTTGATATTATAGAATCCGAGCCGATGCGAAATAGGGATGTAAATGTGATTGACTTCAAGTAAAAACCTCTGTTTTTTTTCATCGGGCAACTGGTCGAACCGGCGCATATCATATAGCCGGTGAGCAAGCTTTACAAGAATAACCCGTATATCTTTGATTAATGAAAGAAAAAGCTTCCTGAAGTTTTCGGACTGCAGGGAAATTTTTTCAGTCGGAATTTCAGATAACAGAACATAGCCTTCAACAATAGTGTAAATTTCATTGCCAAAGGTTTTCTTTATTTCTGCAAGTACAATTTTCTTATAATCCACTGCATTGTGCAGCAAGGCACAAATTACCGATGGGATCCCGAGATTCAGCTCGTTTAATGCAATCTTAGCGACTTCAATAGAATGATAAATATATTCCTCCCCTGTTTCTTCCCACGTTAGCCGGTGATATTCAAGAACCTTTTCAAATGCCTTACGAAGCAATTCCTGCTTCTGCTTATCGGCAAAAGGCCGGCAGGTTTTCAGCAAATCCCGGTAGGTTCGGACTATCCTTATTCTGCTTTGTTCCTGAAGTTCTTTTACTTTCATTTCCTGAAAGGTAATTTTCAATAAACAGGTATCACGCTTTACTTAGGACTAAACTAAAGGCCGACAGATTTATTTTCTGAGCAGCCAATTTAGTGGTCCTTGTATGATGGAAACCTGAATACAGGTTTAATGGTTAAACCGATTTTTTTAAATATCCTGAAACCGATTCAATCACCAGCTATTTTTCCTGGTTTTCTTTGCCTTTTTCAGGTTCTTTTTTTCTGGCGATTGAAGGCTCTGCAATGGATTCGCGCATATGAGTGTCGGCCTGGATGTTTTTAAACTTATAATAATCCATGATACCAAGGTTTCCACTTCTGAAAGCTTCTGCCATGGCAAGGGGAATCTGCACTTCAGCTTCGATGACTTTGGCGCGGGCTTCCTGGGCTTTAGCTTTCATTTCCTGTTCGACAGCAACAGCCATTGCACGCCGTTCCTCAGCTTTGGCCTGGGCTATGTTTTTATCGGCATTTGCCTGGTCCATTTGTAAAACTGCTCCGATATTTTTACCAATATCAATGTCGGCAATATCAATAGAGAGAATTTCGAATGCTGTTCCTGAGTCCAGTCCTTTGCCCAAAACTACTTTAGAAATAGAATCCGGGTTTTCAAGAACGGATTTATGAGATTGTGCTGAACCAATGGATGAAACAACTCCCTCTCCTACCCTTGCAAGTACAGTTTCTTCACCGGCACCACCAACAAGTTGTTTGATATTTGCCCGGACAGTTACCCTCGCTTTTGCGATCAATTGAATACCATCCTTGGCGACAGCAGTCACGGGAGGTGTATCAATGACTTTAGGATTGACCGACATCCGCACGGCTTCCAGTACGTCCCGGCCTGCAAGGTCGATGGCTGTTGCCACTTTAAAATCAAGTCCCATATTGGCTTTATCAGCAGAAATGAGCGCATTGACGACTGCGACGACGTTTCCTCCTGCAAGGTAATGGGCCTCCAGTTCGTCACGGTTCAGCTTAAGACCCGCTTTAGTCGAAGCGATAAGGTTCCTGACGATGACCTGGGGAGGGACTTTCCGCCAGCGCATCAATACCAGTTGCAAAAGCGAAATCCTGACCCCGGATAACAGGGCTGTAAACCAAAGACCAACCGGAATAAAATAAAAAATGATCCATAGCCCGAAAAGCGCTGCTACGCCAATTGCAATTATGATAAAAAAGTTTGTTTCCATAATGTTAAGTTTTTTTTACTGTTATTTTATTGTTTTCAATTTTTACTATTTCTATTTCCGTCCCCGGATCGATGAACTGACCCAGCGCATTCACTTCGTAATACTCACCTGCAAATTCCGCTTTTCCCATTGGTGCAAGCCTCGATACCGTTATTCCCTTGTCACCGGTTTTTATCTTTTCGATATCCACAACATTAACCTTACCGTCAATATTTTTATGCAGGGCCGCCTTATTCCATGTTTTGGATTTTAATGCAAAATACAATGCCACTGCGGATAAAAACAAAGTGCTTATCAAAGTAATGGTGCCCGCAAGTCCTCCGAAAACAGCATAAGCTTGCCAAATACCTATTGCAAGCAGCACAAAACCTACAACTCCTGCAATATTGGTCCCGGGTAATACCAATACCTCGAGCAGCAAAAAAAGAAATCCGACTGCGATTAATACAGCAATAATGGTCCAGGTCATTTGATGGCTAATTTATAGTAACTGATAATTTCCTGTTCGTCATTTCATTATAGTAGGGACTTAACTCCAGCCTTGTTCCTGATTTTACAGCACATTTGCCGTTATAGTGAGCTACCAGCGCGCACTGTTCGGCCTGCACCGGCTCATGTCCGCAAACTTCGATCAATGTTTCAATGACAAAATCAAAAGAATTCACATCATCATTAAACAAAATCAGTTCCTTTAAGTTATCATTAAGTTCCTGCGTATTGTCGGCAGGATTGATTTTTTCTTTTGTCATCCTATTAAGATGTTAAAATGATGCAATAAAAGTAGTAATAATTCTGAACCTCCAATTATCTTTTTTGCAAAGATATTGACAACTTTGATTCAAAAAATATTGAGTGAGCTGTTATTTAGTAACTTTTATATTTAATGGTACTTTTGTCTGATGAATTTAACCGGGGAAATAAAATCCTATCATGATTTTGACCAGTTTGTTGACGCTTTCAGAGAAAGGCTAAAATTACCGCTGCCCGGAAAAATGGCTCAGTTGAAAATGGCTTCAACCATCAGGAACAAGGAGCTGGATTTCAGCTACGATACTTCTACCGCTACAAAGAGCAGTGTTTTGATACTCCTATATCCTCACTTTAACAGGATCAAAACCATATTTATTCTTCGTCAGACATACGATGGTGTTCATTCGGGACAGGTCTCCTTTCCGGGGGCAGGATTGAAGAAAATGATAATTCACTAATCGAGACCGCCTTGAGGGAAGCCGAGGAAGAAGTTAACATCAGATCGGAAAAAGTGAATGTCCTTGGGAATTTGTCGGAATTGTTTATCCCTCCGAGCAATTATTTGGTCCTTCCTGTTCTTGGGTTCATGGAAAATCGTCCTGATTTGAAGCCGGATCCCACTGAAGTGTCGGATATAATTGAAGCCGATATATCATTCCTGTTTGATGAAAACAAGATTAAATCCAAAATCATAGAAATAAAAGATCATAAAATTGAAGCCCCATACTTTGATGTTGATGGCCATGTTATCTGGGGAGCGACCGCTATGATCCTCAGCGAATTGAAGGAAGTTATATTAAGTATCCCTTAACCTATATTCCTAAGTGCCTATACGGGAAAGGAATTATTCAATAATTAATTTAAACTGCAGTTTAGCTGCTTTTCCAAGCATGGCCGAAACACCGCAATATTTTTCCTGGCTGAGGCTGATTGCTTTTTCCAATTTTTCCCTCTCCAGATCCTGTCCCCGAAAAACATAGGTGATCGTAACCGTATGGTAAACTTTCGGGTGTTCATCAGTTAATTCACCCTCAACGTGAACAGAAAAATATTCAGGATGAACTTTCATTTTTTTTAAGATGGAAATTACATCCATTCCTGTACAACCTCCTAACGCGACAAGTAAAAGTGGCTTAGGCCGAGGACCAAACTCATGCCCGCCTGCGTTTTCATCAGCATCGAGAAGTACAATATGGTCATTGACAAGCGCTTCAAAGGCCATATCTTTTGTCCAGGTGACATCTACCTTAGTTTTCATACTCTGTCATTTTTTTGTTGAGAGCAAATTTACAATGAATCTGAAAATAAAAATAAATGATGCAATTAAAATTTTAAGCCGGGCATGATATAAATTTCACCCGGTATTAATCCTGCCCCGATGGAATCGATAACTGCACCACTATCAGCCCGGTACTTGTAAATCCAACCATTCTGCTGATAATTTAGAGGATCGGATCCATAAACTGCATCTTCAATTTTATCATACGCCAGGGAATAAAATCCATTGGCTCTGGCAATAAATGGTAAATTTTCGGGCTCATTCGCCTCGATTCCGATCTTAAAAATACCTCCGGGATACCTGTAGAACATGACATCCCCGGTTCCGCCGATGATCAGCTCCTCAGGGTGACTGCTTAATAAAGGAAATTCTATATCTTTAAGAATAGAATAGTCATCCGGACTGAAACAAATCAGGTGTCCTTTGGATTCACCTCCCGGATGCCAGGAATTCCGGCCGGAGCAAATCACCCATACATTTTCGTTTTTATCTGTTTGTATACCCGAAGGCTGAGGATATACCTGCAAAGTTTTCACAACAGATATGGAGGGAATATCTATCACAAGAATGACACTGTCGACTGATAAGCCACCCTGACTTAACACCCAGAGTTTATCATCGATTTTTGCCATTTTTTCCGGGCCGTTAAGCTTGAATGAGTGAATTATTGCATTGGATTGCAGGTTTATGACCTTTACCGAACTATCACCCCAGCAGGAAATAAATGCGCTGGATTCGTCTCCCTGAACTATATAGCGCGGTGACGGAAGGTTATCGATCGTTCCTGTCTTAGTGAAAGTCTTTGAATCAACAATTTCGATTTTATTGGCATTATTAACAACGATATAAGTCTCCGAACCGATTACCTGAATGGAATTCACCAAATTGCCCAACACCTGGCCATTATTTGATGCCGGGTACAGATCCTCAAATTTTATCATTTTCCGGTTCAGGTAATCAACGGTTCCTGTACCTGTAAGGAACGGGCCCTCATTAACGATATAAATTCCTCCCCTGTAGCCATTGTCGGGAATCGTCCTGGTATCATCCTCCTTTTTACATGAAAGGGTAATAAAAAGCCAAAACAGGCTAAATGCTGACAATACATAAATGTTTCTGCTCATATTAATAAAATTTATAACTAAGTTTAAGATTATATGACCTTCCCGGCATTGGATAATAGCTGATAGCCTGGTATTCTTCGTTCCATAAATTGTCGATTTCAAACTGCAAATGGACTGTGTGTTTTTTTATCCTGAAATTTTTATCCGCAACAATGCTTTGCAACACATAAGCCGGCAGAAATTGTTCATTATCGGAAGAGGTATATCGCTGTCCCGTTAGATTAATATTATAATTCAGGCTGTACCCCTTCCATAAAATTAAAAAATCAGCAAATATCCGGTGAACCGGAACATATATCAGTTGTTTCTGATAGGAATTATCATTCGGGAAGAGTTTCTTTTCACTTGTTGAACGTGAAAAAGTATAGCCTTCTGAAATTTGAAGACTGCATTTATTTTTTATCATTAAGTGTGTTTTTCCGTCTATTTCAAAACCTCTCGACCAAACCTTGCTGATATTCTCAGGTTGCCAAAGTTGCCGGTTGGTATCCAGAGGATCCATTCATTAACATTAGAGTTATAACCTGTAATTGAAAATTCAGAGGAATGATGGCCGGTTGGCCTTCCAATCTCCGCTGTGAGGCCTGCTTCCTCGTTCCATGATCTCTCAGGCTCCAAATCTTCATTTCCATAAGGTTCCCAGTACATTTCATTAAAGGATGGAATGCGGAAGTTCTTCGAGATGGTTGCCCTTCCCGAAAGGAATTTCCAGATTTTTCCCTCCAGTTCAAGTGCAGGAGTAAATGGTCCGGAATAGCCCTCGAAGAAATCCTGCCTGAAGATGAGCTTCACCTGCCACTGGATAGCTGGTATATTCTGCATTGCAGATGCAAATAAACCGGCCTGATTCCTGCTCACATCAGCCTCATAATTATTGCTTTTTCCTGATTCATAAGTGAAATAAACCCCGGTATTTATGTAGGTATTTTTAAGCAATTTCCGGTTGTCCAAAACTTCTGCAGTAATTTTATTTGTTGTCACCCGTGAGTCTCTGTCGGATTCGAGCAGGCTTGAAGGATCCATATAATGAAGAAAATCATGAAAATAAGCCAGTTTGAAAGTAGCATACCCTTTGTTATAAAGATTTCTGACAGACAGAACAGACCTTGCCGATTCATCCTCCTGCGAAGCAATGCTTTCCTTGCTAACCAGGGTTGCCGGTATTTCCCTGTCGTTCGATTGCAGCCAAAGCGAGATTCCGGTTAGCCATTTTTCATTCAGTTTCCAGTATAAATCCTGCATTATCCCGTAATTGTTGCAGGCAGCATTCTTTTGGAAGGATTCTTCACCATCGAGGTTTTGATAGGGAAAATCATTTTCGGCAAACCTGTAAAGTAACCCGGTTGAACTGTAGAACTTCTTGCCGGAGACTTCAGCGTTGGCAAAGGCGCCATAATTATTAAAACTACCGGCCGAAATGGCTGCGTTCAGGTTCAATCCTTCACCGAACTTTGGTTCGTTACCCAGGAATATGCTGCCGCCAATATTGCCGCTTCCAAAAGCGGAGGCTGACCCTCCGGATAATATCTGCACTGAATTGAACCATGCGGTCGGTGCAAGTGACAGGTCGAAAAGGCCGGCATTGGGTGGATTGAGCTGTATTCCGTTCCAGTAAACACCTGTATGCGTCGCTGCTGTACCCCTGAAGGCAATGGTGGCCAACCCTCCCTGTCCGTAAGATTTGATATAAACCGGTGTTTTCCTTGAAATAATTTCATCGAGGTTGCTGAATTTGCCTGATGCGAGAGCGAGGCTATCGATGGAGATGATTTTCAGCCCAGATGTGTTGCCATTTAATCGCGAAGCCGTTATCTGAACCTGGTTGAGATGAATGACGGTATCATTCGTCTGAGCCTGGCTGAAAACAGCTAAAACTGAAGAAAAAGAAAATATCAGTAAAATGAACCGCATCAGGATCGCAAGTAATAATAAACCTAATCTTGACTTCCCGGAAAATAGCCTGTGAACAGATTGATGGATCAAATATGTGCAGCTTTATTTCCCGAAAGCTTAAAATAATGTTGCATCAAATGGCAGGTCTTCTGACTTATCCGTGTGATTGAGGCCTTCCCATTCCGCCAAAGGCGGATCAGTGGCACAGGTTTCAATCCCAATTACAAAACCATACAACCAAAATTCCAAAAGCCAACAAATTGGATTTTGGATTTTCAATTCTTGGAATTTTATCGGATTTACAGCAGCGGGCACTGTTGCCGACTTTCCCTGTTAACGGGAGCACGGCATTCCCTTTTCAGACTATTCTTTTAAAGAACAAGTGCACCATTTATGCAGTAGCAAAAATATAATGAAATTTGATTCTAATGTCATCAGATTGATATTTCTTTTGAATAGTTTTTAACCCTATTAAAAAAAACTTGCGAAATTCAAATCAATTTATTTAATTTTACGGGTGTAAAGTCAGTAAAACATGAAAATTTATCACAACCAAGATTTTAAAATACCTGAAATGAAAAATAACAATTCCGCTTTCATCAGGAATGCTCTTGCTGCAGTCCTGTCAATGGTGATTTTCCCATTCTTTTCTATTTCACAAAACTGCCTTCCTCAAGGCATTACGTTTACCACTCAGGCCGAGATTGATAATTTCCAAACCGGTTATCCCAGCTGCACGGAAATTGAAGGCGATGTAACCATTACAGGTGAGGATATCATCAACGTTAATGGTTTGAATGTACTTACTGCCATTGGAGGAAATCTTTGGATTACCGATAATGATTCCCTGATCAGCCTTTCAGGTTTTAATAACCTGATTTCGATTGGTGGAATATTAAATTTCCATGACAACAATGCATTAACAAATTTAATTGGACTTGACAATGTAACTTCTGTGGGGGGAAATATTTTAGTCAGTTCCAATCCCAACCTTATTTCTCTTTCAGGACTTGAAGCTATTACTTATATCCCCGGCGACCTTATGATCATGGGAAATAGCTCCCTTACGTCGTTATCAGGACTTGATGGCGTCACCAGCATTAATGGCAATTTGGCAATCAGTATTAACAACAGCCTTACCAACCTTACAGGATTAAACAGCTTAACAATCATTGGCGGAGATTTATCCATCAGTTACAACTCTTCACTTGAAACACTTGAAGGATTAAATGTTTTAAATACAACCGGCGGTGATCTGATTATTGAATACAACCATGCCCTTACCGCATTTGAGTATTTGGGAGTATTGAATTCAGTTGGAGGCGACTTCATCATTTATAACAACAACGATCTTACTTCCCTGATGGGGATTTTCGCTCTGACGTCTGTCGGCGGAGATTTATATATTACTGAAAATGACTTCCTGCATAGTTTGTCCGGTCTTGAATCTTTACTTTCCATCGGAGGAGAACTAAACATCGGCTATAATTACATCCTGATGAATTTAATCGGACTTAATGGTTTAACATCAATCGGCGGGGACCTTACCATCGAATATAACAATAACCTCTCAAGCCTGAACGGATTAGGGAACATTAACAGCAATTCGATGATGAACCTTTACATCAATGACAATAATTCATTATTTTGGTGTGAGGTGCAAAGCATTTGCGATTACCTTGCCAATCCGGGTGGTACAGTGTACATCAGCAATAATGCTGAAGGATGCAGCGATCCTGACGAGGTACAGGAAGCATGCAGCAACCAGCAGGGTTGCCTTCCTGAAGGAATCACCTTTAGCTCGCAGGATGATATCGATCATTTTCAGATCAACCATCCCGGATGCACCATGATAATGGGAGACGTCACAATCAGCGATTTTGGAAACAATATTACAAATCTTGAAGGATTAAGTGTTTTAACTTCTGTAGGAGGTAATCTTTTTATTTTTCAGAATCATGCACTGACCGGTTTAACCGGGTTAGATAATTTGACCGCAATCGGAGGCAGTTTGAACATCGGAAATTCTTTTTATGGAGGAAATAATGACCTTATTAACTTGTCCGGATTGAGTAATCTTAATTCAATAGGCGGTAATCTCGGAATTTTTTATAACGATCAGCTCGAAAGCCTGATGGCATTGGAGGGACTGTCGTTCATTGGAGGAGGCATTTATATTTTTGGAAACGAAACCCTGCCCGAATTACAGGGGCTAAATAATATTTCCTCAATTGGGAGCGATTTATTTATTTATCAAAATTCTTTACTGAATAATCTAACCGGTCTCGATCAGCTCTCTTCAATAGGTGGAATAATAAATATTTCGGGAAACACCGCCTTGAGCAGTTTAGATGGGATTGATAATGTTTCGCAGGTTGGAGGAACAATCTGGATTACAGCAAATGATAGTTTAATGAGCCTCACCGGATTGAAAAGCATAGCAGCGAATTCGATCAATGATCTGAGAATTTTTTACAACCACAACCTATCTGATTGCGATGTACAAAGCATTTGTGAATACATTTCAAATCCAAACGGCACTGTCGAAATATATGACAACGCCCCCGGCTGCAACAGCCCCGAGGAGGTAGAGGCAGCCTGCCTTACAACGGTAGAAGAAGTTAAAACTGGAAATGGAATTACCATTATACCAAATCCTTCTACTGACAAAATCACCATTTCATCATCTGCAATTATAGGTATTACCCATCTTTCAATCTTTAATGTCAGCGGGGAAAAAGTACTTGAAAGGCAGCTAACCAATAACGAAACCCAAATCGACATCAGCACCCTGCCACGGGGAGTTTATTTTGTGAGGGTGCAGGATGAGAAGATGATAGAAGTATGAAAAATTAATTAAACAATAAATAACCGTTGCTGGTTGCTGGTTGCTTGTTCATGTTGAAAACCAGTGACCAGTAACCAGTAACAAGACAATATAAAAAGGAGGTTAAAATGAAAAAACTTGCACTTTTAATTTTCGTTCTGCTGTTTACAAACATAGCAGCCATTTCCCAATCGCCCTGCCTGCCCGAAGGCATCACCTTTACAACCCAGGAACAGATTGATAATTTCCAGATCAACTATCCCGGGTGTACGGAAATAGAAGGGGATGTAACAGTAACAGGTAACGATATTTCAAACCTTAACGGACTAATCGTACTAACATCCATTGAAGGTAGTCTCCTTATCGGCTGTCTTGAATTCGGTGGTTATAGTACGGTGCTTGTTAATCTTTTAGGCCTTAACAACCTGACTTCCATTGGGGGAATATTTGTTTTTCTGCAAAATGATTCCTTGACAACCTTGACAGGTCTTGAAAACCTTGAAACCATCGGAGGGGTTTTTTTCCTGGGATACTCAATGTACGGTGCTTATTTTAATACTCCAAATTTATTAAGTCTGAATGCATTGACCAGTCTTCATCAAATCGGAGGGGGCGTGGTTATAATGAAGTGCGAATCCCTGACCGACCTTACCGGCCTGGAGCAAATAAGTCATATTTACGGAGATATGGATATCCATGTCAATCAATCTCTGGCATCCCTTGACGGGCTGAATGCGATTGATACCATTGAAGGTTCCCTGAAAATCTGGTGTAATGAAGCCTTAATCAATTTAAACGGATTGGTAAATTTAAATTATATCGGGGAAGAACTTAACATAACCGGCAACGATGACTTGAATGATATGACAGGCCTGGCAAATTTGAATTACATCGGAAGCGCCTGGATACAAAATAACGAAAACCTTATAAGTTTAACAGGTCTGGAGAATATATGCAGTATCGGGGGCACGCTTAGTGTCCTGGATAACGCCTCGTTAGCTGACCTGTCCGGGTTGGATAATTTAGTAAATATTGGAGAAGAATTAGAAATCCGCTATAATCCATCCCTGTCCAGCCTTTCAGGATTAGGCAACCTGACAACATTAAACGGATATCTTGCTATTGAGGGCAATCCATCCCTTGTCACTTTAGCTGGGTTGAATGAATTGACTTATGTCGCATCTATAATACGAATTACCAATAATATTTCGCTTATAAATCTATCAGGATTGGGGAAAATAGCCGAGGTTGGAGGGCTTTGGATTTCAGACAATGAAAACCTTGCAAACTTATCCGGTATCGACAGTCTGTTCTCAGCCGGAATGCTTCTTATTGATAATAATGATGCCCTTTCTGATTTAACAGGACTGAATAGCCTGTCTTCAATTGACGGTCATTTATATATTCGTTTTAACGATGCTCTGTCAGCTTTTACCGGACTGGATAACCTGACATTTATAGGTGGGAATATTGACATTGAGGGAAATGCCATATTAACAAACCTTACCGGATCTGAATATTTGACTTACATTGGCGGAACTCTTGGCATATATAATTCTCCTGCCTTGATAGATCTTACAGGATTAATTAACCTGTCTTCGATAGGAGGATATCTTCAATTAGAAGGGAATAGCACAATGACCAGCCTTGAAGGTCTGAATAATCTCGATACAATTGGTGGATGCCTGAGTATTGCTTCAAATCCCGCCCTGGTTAGTTTATCTGCTCTTGGTAACGTAACCATGTTGGGTGAAGGTATTTCAATCTGGCACAATTACTTACTTGAAAATTTATCTGGACTGGACAATATAGAAGCCGGGTCTGTCGATTTCTTATCAGTTGTTTATAATCCTTCATTATCTGAATGCGATGTTCAGAGTATTTGCAATTACCTGGCAATGGCAAATGCTAACGTTCAGATTGAAAATAACGCCCCCGGCTGCAACAGCCCGGAGGAAGTTGAGGAAGCGTGCCTAACAAAGGTTGACGAAAAAACTATTCAGTCAGGAATAACAATCATTCCCAATCCATCGAACGACAAAATCACCATTACATCATCTACAATAACAGGCAATACTCTGCTTTCAATATTTAATGTCAGCGGGGAAAAAGTACTTGAAATGCAGCTAACTCATTACGAAACCCAAATCGACATAAGCATCCTGCCGAGGGGAGTTTATTTTGTGAGGGTGCAGGATGAGAGGTCAATAGAAACTGTAAAAATGATAATACAATAATCCCTCACCCCCGGCCCCTCTCCAATTGGAGAGGGGAGAAAGGTTGAGTCAAAAAAACTGAACATCATGAAAAATCTTTATTTTTTATTGTTTGCCCTGGTCGGGATGTCCAGTGCAAACGCACAGCCCTGCCTGCCAGAAGGGATCTTTTTTGCTACCCAGGAACAGATTGACAGTTTCCAGGTTAACTACCCAAACTGCACAGAAATTGAAGGAAATGTTCATATTGGTAGTGTAATGGATACCATTTATAACCTTAATGGTTTATATGTTCTAACATCCATTGAGGGAGATTTGGACATTTCTTATAATCATTTTTTGACCAGTTTATCCGGGCTTGGCAACCTGAATTTTGTGGGAGGGAATTTAAATATTGGAGATATTGTACCCCCGGGTCTTGGTTTTGCCAATGATAACCTGAACAGTATAGAGGCTTTGGCAAACCTGATAAGCATCGGAGGGGAATTGTTTGTTGCCGAAAATCCAAGCCTGATCGATTTAACGGGTCTGGAAAACCTTGAATCCATTGGCGGATCAATAGGAATTTATTTCAATACATCTTTGGTTAATTTGTCTGCTCTTGAAAATGTGACCGATACCTTGAATGGGGACCTCATCATTGGTGGAAATTTTTCCCTGGCAAGTTTAGCAGGATTACAGGGCTTGTCTTACGTGCAAGGAAATCTTAACATTTTTGGTAATGATTCGCTCACAGGTTTAACAGGGCTGAACTATTTGACTGCGGTCGGGGAAGATTTATTAATTCAAGGAAATGCTGATCTCGTAACGCTGTCAGGTTTGGATAATTTATCTCATATTGGCGGATACTTAAGTATTCGATCAAACGCTTCCCTGGCAAGTTTATCCGGGCTGCAAAATCTAACCAGTCTCAGTGCAGGTGATTATGGGTCGAGCCTTTTTATTACTTACAACGATGTACTGACCAACTTAACAGGACTGAACAATCTTGCTTCAATACAGGGTACAGTGCATATTTATGGTAACGATGGGCTGACAAGTTTAACGGGATTAGGAAACCTGTCTATTATAGAGGGAAGTTTATGGATTGGTGATTTACAATATAACGGACAATCAACATGGATAGGTGGTAATAAATCCTTGCTGAATCTATCGGGATTGGATAACCTGACTGATATAGGAGAAGACCTTTGGATAATAGGCAATGATTCATTGACCAGTTTCGCTGGTTTGGAAAACCTTTCATTCATCGGCGGGGACCTTACTATCTTGACAACTTTTCCTTAGAAAGCCTGTCCGGAATAAATAACCTAACTGAAATTGACGGCAGTTTAAGAATTGGTTATTTAGTCCAAAATCCCCAGGTGACAACGAATTTAGGTAATCCATCCTTATTAAGTCTATCCGGTTTGAACAACCTGAATTCGGTTAATGGAGACATTTGGATTATTTACAACGACTTACTTACTGGTTTATCCGGCCTGGAAAATTTAACCTTCATTAATGGGGACATTCTAATTCGGAGAAATTATAGTTTGAACAGTTTATCAGGATTGGATAATATTGGAGTTTCTACAATCGGTAATTTATTTATTTATGAAAACGATTCCCTGATAACATGTAATGTAGAAAGCGTATGCAATTACATGAATTTACCGTGGGCGGATGCCGAAATTCATGACAACGCCCCCGGTGCAACAGCCCCGAAGAAGTGCAGGAAGCCTGCCTGACCGCTTTAGAAGAAACCGGTACACCCGCCGGAATCCTCATTATTCCCAATCCTTCAACCGATAAGATCACATTTACATACCTGAAATGATTGGCTCTACAAAGCTTTAAATCTTCAATGTCAGCGGGGAAAAGGTATTGCAAAGAGAAGCTAACGAAACAGAAACCCAACTCGACATAGCGCCCTGCCGCGGGGAGTTTATTTTGTGAGGGTGCAGGATGAGGAGATGATAGAAGTAACGA
Organism: uncultured Bacteroidales bacterium; assembly: GCA_963708435.1. Lineage (GTDB taxonomy): Bacteria > Bacteroidota > Bacteroidia > Bacteroidales > JAADJA01 > JAADJA01. The sequence continues at coordinate 7,486 of CAVPSZ010000007.1, read as the reverse complement.
AGTTAATTAAACAATAAATAACGTTGCTGGTTGCTGGTTTCTTGTTTCTTGTAAACCAGTGACCAGCGACAAGTAACAAGTGACAAAAAAAAAAGGAGGTTGAAATGAAAAAACTGTTACTTATTTCCTACGGCTTAGCAATAGCGGCTGCAGTTGAGGCACAGATCATCCCAAATACAATAGATCAGATGAACCTCAACCCTTTAAAAATAGGAGGTAATCAAAATTATGTAATTATTGATGAAGGAAAACTGCATTCTGAAATTATTAACTGTTCACCCACTGAAATTGGGGCTTCATCAATGATCCGTTCAAACTTGCTGGAATATTAGAAAGGCTCTTTTATACCTGCAAAGTTTGGGGATTCGTTAAATATTTTCATTCGGAAACAGCCAACTGCAATATCAATCTCGACAGTATCCTTATTCAGAAATTACCGGAAATTGAACAAGCCGCAAACAATGATGAATTCAATACAGTTTTACTTGAATTGATTAACAGTCCCGATGAAACTGCACTTCCGACCATTCCACTGCCAGTAATTCCTGACAGTCTGATGTACAATCTGAACCTCGATTGGATACAGGATGTTGTATTTACCCAAGCAGTTAAAGATGCGTTAGACACTATCAGGGTCAGGTTCAGACCCAGGCCGCATTGTCTGGTAGGGGAGGTCTACGTCAATGGAAATCCTACCTTTAACAACGACATCATGTACAATAATACATCGGGCTTGTATCCGATAGAAAATAGTTACGAATCCTTGCGCTTTTCAGGTACTGGAATATCATCAATTATTTTTTCCCACATAAAAATATTATGGATCAAAATTGGGATTCGACCCTCTCAGAGGTTATTCCCTTATTCGTTGAAGCGTCATCCGGGGTAGAATACAATAAAGCTATACTTAAACTGGCAAAGCGGATCAATGATGGGCATGGTTTTTTATTAGGAGGTGTATTAGATTCTTTTTACGGGACAATTTATCCCCGATTTGCCATAGGTTACTTTGAAGATGAAACGGTCATCTATAAAGTTGATAATTCCATTTCTGAAGTTAAGCCGGGCGATATCATAAGGTATTTAGATGATGCAGAAATAGGGGTATTACGCGACAGCTGTGAGGTTTATTCCTGCGGTTCAAATGAACTTGCAGTTCAGTATAATGCACACCAAAACGTTATCAATGGACTCAGCGGTGATTTTAACATCACCGTTGAAAATGAACAGGGGATTTTCGATTACACTTTACAAAGAAACTGGTCATATAGCCAGCATGAGGCTTTTCTCCCGACTACCGGTCCTGTCTGGTTCGATACCATCATTGATGAAAGTTGTAATTTAGGGTATGTTGACATGTCGCGGTTGACAGTATCTCAGGTCGGGAGTATGATGAATGATTTGTGGAACACCGATGCCATCATTTTTGATATCCGCAATTATCCTATGAATACCTTGTGGACGCTGGTTAACTACCTTTTTACACAGCCGATTCTTATTTCCAGTTACACAACACCCGATATCTTATATCCTGGTGTCATATTCTGGCAAAATGATATTATCGGAGGTTATAACACTGAAGTTTACAATGGTCGGTTAATTATATTGTTTGATATATTCACTTGGAGCCAGGCAGAATATACGTGTATGGGACTTGAACAGCATCCGGGGGCGATCAAGATCGGAAGCCAGACCGGTGCTGCCGATGGTAATGTTTCGGGTATTAACCTGCCGGGATCAATTACCGGATATTTTAGCGGATTGGGCGTTTTTTACCCGGACTATACACCCACCCAACGGGTAGGTATCATTCCGGATATCGAAGTCTTCCAAACGATTGAAGGAATCCGGCAGGGAATTGATGAGGTGCTTGAAGCGGCATTCGACTGTTCATTTGTTGGTAATAAAAACATTATTTATGTAAATAATTTATTTAGTATAATTCCCAATCCTTCAAAAGACAAAATCACAATTTCATCACCTTCTATAACAGACAATACACACCTGTCGGTTTTTAATGTCAGCGGAGAAAAAGTGCTTGAAAAGCAGCTAACAGATACCGAAACCCAAATCGACATCAGCGCCCTGCCACGGGGAGTGTATTTTGTGAGGGTGCGGAATGAGAAGATGGTGGAGGTGGAAAAGATGGTGAAGGAATGAGATAGAAAGGGATATTAATTGAAATTGATGAAAATAATTGAAATAAATGTAAATTTGAGAATATAGGTAAAAGGGTATAAAGGGAATAGTATGAAACTACTCCTTGCCCTAAACATAATTTAAACATTAAAAGTTATGAAAAGGTTAACATTACTTTCAGCATTTCTCCTCTGCACCGTTTGGTTTTCCTACGGGCAGTCGGGGAGCACAATTTTAACCGAAAAATCAGGCCCACTCTATGTTGAGGGAGCGATTACCCTAAAGCTCAAACCTGGCGTCGGTGACTTTGTAAAACAAACCGGAACAGTTCGGTTTGGTATCCCACCTTTGGATGAAAAGGTCTCTCATTATGGGATTAATCAATTGGAAAAACGGTTCCGGTATAATCCTGCAAAACTGCGACCGGACTTACCTGATCTTTCGAGGATATATATGCTGTCTTTTTCTAAAAGCTTTTCAGCGAATGAGGTGGTTGATGCTTTTGCTAAAGATCCGAATGTGGAATATGCTGAAGTCATTGCTATCGGCTACCCCGCTGATGTTCCCAATGATGCCTTGTACAGCCAGATGCAGCATCTGCCACAAATTTTTGCTCCCCAGGCCTGGGACGTTCACAAAGGAGAAAACGGAACTGAGGATATCGTGATTGCCATTGTTGACTCGGGGGTAGATTGGGATCATGAGGATTTGCTGAGCAATATATGGCAAAACCTGGCAGAAGATGCCGATGGTGATGGCCATACCATAGAGAATAACGGAACAGGGTGGGTTATTGACCCGGGTGATTTAAACGGAATAGATGATGATGCGAACACATACACAGATGATTTGATTGGATGGGACTTTTCTGCAAATAATGGAAATCCTGATCCAAACCCAGGTCACCCCCTGGTGGTATCATGGAACCCACTGTGCTGGAATTTCCAATGGCGTGACCGATAATGGCTCAGGTATAGCCAGTATCAGCTGGAACCTGAGTTTAATGGCAATTAATATTGCAACTCCTAATGGTTTTAGTTTTGGTTATAATGGAATCATCTATGCTGCCGAAAACGGGGCTGATATCATTTCGAATAGCTGGACTTTTGGCAGTGGCTATTCTGCTGCAAACCAGGAAGTGGTGACTTATGCAGCAGGGCTTGGTAGTATTATAGTTGCTGCTGCCTGTAATGACAACAATTCTGTACTTTATTATCCGGCTTCCTACCGTGATGTGATTTCCGTTGCCTCGGTGAGTGCTGATGACACAAAAGCATTTTATTCGTGTTATAACCTTGCTGTGGATGTATCGGCCCCCGGTGGTGGCTCTGATGGTGGTATTTTAAGTACAATGTCGGGTAATAACTATAATGTGTTGTCAGGAACCTCCATGGCAACCCCGCTGGTAGCTGGCTGTTTTGGCTTGTTGAAATCCTATTACCCCGACTGGTCTAATGATCAGTTAATAACACAGTTGCTGGGAACATCAGATAATATCGATTCTCTCAATCCCAACTATATTGGCATGCTTGGATCAGGAAGGGTAAATGCTTACCGTATGCTCACAGAAGAGAATGTTCTTCCCTTTCTGAAACTGGGATTAAATTCATATCTGGTTGCAGATGCAAACGGCAATAACATCAATGAACCCGGCGAAACGATCACTTTGAGTTTCAACCTTTACAATTACATGCCTTGCAATGGTTCGGAAAATGTAATTGTTTCCATTTTGACCGACGATCCTGATATTGCTATTATCAACGGAACATACACTGTCAGTGTCCCTCCTGATTCCTCATTCAGCATCAGCGATCAGTTACAGATACAGGTTAGCGCCAGCGCAGGCTGTCATTATGCAGGAATTACCCTTCATTTCGAATCGGGAATACCCATCCTGACAGGTCAGGATATGAATCTTGAAATTTTAGTAGCTCCTTCTGGTATATTTGTTTTTGAAGGAGAAGAAAACGGCCGCGATTACAGTGGCACTTTCATCACCGGCTTTCTCGATCGTCTGGGGTACAACTACACTTATTCCAATTCCTACCCAGCCAGCTTACTTGGATTTGAAACAGTATTCCTGTCTCATGGTAATTTAGGTCAAAACCTGGATAAGGGCACTATGTTTACCGAAGAACATTCCCTCATGGTCCAGGAATTCCTTGAAAACGGTGGAAACGTGTATATTGAAATGGGAGGGTTGTTTCACAGGATCATCAGTGCCAATTATTCCAATAAAGAGGCAATGAAGCAACTGTTTGGAGTAGCTTCTATTCAATCCTCATGGATTGAAAATCCAATCGATTCGCTAATGGGAGTTGAAGGCACCCCCCTGGAAGAAGTATTATTTACGGAATCAAATCAATTTTACAATTGGTATATCGACAGATTGTTTCCTGCTTCAGGAAGCGTGGTACCATTTTATGAAAACAATTTTGGAAATGTTTCGATGATTTTTGACGGAACGGCTACATATGGGCACAAAACTTTTTATATCAGTTATTCGCTTGCCGAATTATTCGACAGAGATGCTATAAGCTCCCGGTATAATATATTGTTAAAAGTGATGGATTTCTTTGGTTATAGCCTGCCACAAGGATATATCCTGTCGAATTTTAGTTCAGATAAAAGGGTAGGCGGTGCACCCTTGGAAGTTACCTTTACTGATATTTCAATCACTGATCCGAATTACCCTGTAATTTCATGGCAATGGGATTTTGATAATGACGGCACTATCGACTCATACGATCAGAATCCGGTGTGGACTTATAATGATGGGGGAACATACGACGTAAAACTGATAATATCCAATGGAATAAAGGCTGATACCCTGGTCAGGGAAGGTTCAATAACCGTCAATACCGGGTACCTTGTTTACGAAGGTGTTCCTAATGGAATCAGTTTCAGCGGTACATTTATCAGGGATTATCTTCAGGAGTTTTCGTATAATGAAACATATCGGAACATTTTACCCGAGAACCTTTCCGGATTTTCTGCGGTATTCCTGTCATTCGGGAATTATGAAACAGCTCTTACTATATTTGATAATCAAATGGCAGGTATCATCATTGATTATCTCGATAATGGCGGATATGTATACCTGGAAGGGGGTAATGCTTTGGGTATTGACCAGGTGGGCAACACACAATTATTGAATTTTTTCGGGCTTGCCAGCGCATCAAATGGAACAGCCAGTAATCCAATTGATAGCCTTTTAGGGCAGCCCGGTGCTTTAACAAATGAAATGACCTTCAATGGTAACAACCAGGTCTCCAATTCCTGGATTGATGAGTCTGTGCCCTATGCCTATGGCGTCACGGCATTTATAGAAAATGGTTACGGTACTGTAGCTGTTCAGCAGAGTATCCCAAATGGCCGGCATACATTTTCTTTTCCTATGCCCTGTCCAGACTTACCGATGGAAATTTTCCAAATACAAGGGAGGAGTTGCTCAACCAATTGCTAAACTATTTTAACACATCTACAAATGTCTTTGAAAAAAAAGTCGTGCAATCGGATGTATTAGCTATCTTCCCCAATCCGGCAAAGGATAAAATCACTCTTTCCTTTGCTCGAATTACTGGCAATACCCAACTTTCAATCTTTAATGTCAGCGGTAAAAAAGTAATTGAAAGGCAGTTAACAGTTACCGAAACCCAACTCGACATCAGCACCCTGCCACAGGGAGTCTATTTTGTAAGGGTGCAGGATGAAAAAATGGTGGAGGTGGGGAAGATGGTGAAAAAGTAGTTAGTACATAATATTTAGTCTTTAGAGTGACCTATCATGATTTTGGTTGACAAAAAAGAGTAAACTTTCATATTAACTGTTGATAATTCAATTTGTTATGTTTGTTTATATTGTTCAACTTTGTTTCCTCAGGTGAAGCGGAGGAAGGCTCTGCCCGGGGGGCAACCTTCCAGGAATAGCCTGACCCAGGGAATTCCTGACCGTAGTTTTATTGAGTAAAGCTACGGTTTTTTTATTTATGGATATTTTCATGGGCTTATGCCTGATAAAACCCATCGTCGAACTGTTATTTTTTTGTTCTGCTGCATTCTGTCTGAATTCAGACAATTGCATTACCGGGCGTTCCTGCTTGGGTTTGCCGCTGATATATTTTTCAAATGCAAGGGGGCTAAGTTTTCCCAACTCGCCATGGGGACAGTTGTTGTATAGTTTTACCTGGCGTGCTAATGTTGTTTGTAATTGCTTTAAAGTTCTGATGTTATACATCCGAAGATAATCGTTCTTCAGTGTTCCGATTACGCGCTCAGCGTATCCATTTTCAAGGCAGGTTTCTGCCATGCTGATCTGAATGTGGGCAGAGGTAAGCATCTTTACATATTCTTTTGAACTGTACTGACTGCCTTTATCGGAATGATGGATCAGTCCTGTGAATTGTTTTTGCCTTCGGGTGTTCATGGCCATTGACAGCGCTTTCTGATTGTTTATTGTGAACATGTTATCGCTGGCACTGTAGCCTATGATCCGGCGGCTGTATACATCCAGGATCACTACGATGTAGAATGTCTGGTCATAGGGTTTAAAGTATGTTATGTCACTTACCCATAAACCGTCTATATCGGCTATGATCATCCCGTTAACGAGGTTTTCATACCGGATGGTTCCGGGGTAGGTGGTCCGTATGAATGAACGAAACTTCCTTACCCCCATTCCCTGCGATGAAATAAAGCGCTCAAAACGGTTGACACCTATCTCTTCGATACCTAACATGTAATGGATCTTGCGGGCGCTCAGGCGAGGATAATCTTTTCGTACTTCTATTACCATCTCTTTCAGCCGTTGCCATAACAGCTTCTCTCGTTCCTGTTTGTGTACCGCTTTGTGATATGCCTGGCGGGTAATTCCTGAAATGCTATACAATTCGGTCATGATGATTTCTTTTTGTTTGGCATGGAACCATCTGAGTGCTCCAATACGAACTTTTTTTTAATGTCAATTCCCGTCTGCTCACTGCCCAGGTCAATGATTTTTTCCAGGTAATCGATCTGTAGTTGTTTCTGACCAACTTTGCGCTCAAGCTCTGCTATGTGCTTCATCAATTCAAGCGTCTTTGATCCTTCGCTTTCTTTCTCAACCACATATTTCTCCCCTCGTGCAATCCGGGTCGAATATTTACGTATCCATTTATAAATAGCCGCACTGGTTACTTCATAAATCTTGCTCAACTGAAGAACGGTGATCTGCTTGTCTTCAATCATTTTTACCTTCTCCTTCTTAAAGGCTTCGCTAAAATGTCGTATCACTTTTTTCTCTTTCATAGGCTTACTAACTATAAGTTATTAACTAAACTTTCTGTCAACCTATTTTATGATAGGACAGA
>CAVPSZ010000006.1:0-33497 GCA_963708435.1 uncultured Bacteroidales bacterium | reverse complement strand
TTTAATCTTTAATGCATCTTACACTCCAACTATCCGGTTCATATGTATAAAAAGAAGTTACCTGGGAACTACTATGACTAAGACTGATCGAGTATCGATCACCCCATTCATTTGTTGTTGAGGACCAAAAATGGGTATATTGATGTAAATACTGATAATTTGGAGGCATTGGCGACATAATATGGACACCAGCTGGTAATGCCGAAAATCCGCTTGCATTGGTAGCACCCGTATTGGGAGCATTCCAGAGGCCTGTACCGCTTTCAAATGTTCCAGTAGTTTTCATTTTTCCTCCAGCTATGCTGACTCCACCTAAGAAATTAGTTAAGGCTGAAAATTCTCCAGAAGATGGCAGATGCCAGCCGCCGGGACACACATTTGCTGATTGAGATCGGTATAAACGACCATAGATATTGCAATTTTCCTCGTTATCATCATAGCACATGCTAAGTGCAGTTGCATAATTAAGATTTTCTGCCATCCAGCATTGCTGGCCAATTTGTAAAGTTCGGTACGATTTGCCATTTCTTTCATCAGTAAAAGAATAACCACACTGATAAGTAAATGGGGTAAAGTTAAATTTATTACCCTTGCCGCAATTCGAATCCCAAAGTTGCCAATCAGCATTATCGACTACTCCATTCATGGTGTAATCACTTAAAAGATGACCCGCCCCTCCATTTTGTATCACCAATTTCTCGTTTTTATCGCGATTATCAACCTCTCCGTCTTTGTTTCCGTCTGACGCAATCATTCCCCATGCAATTGGTGAAAGCTGGTTTTGAACATCAATGCCACCCATGGCTTTTTCAGGAGAGTTTGTAAAATCATAGATTACCGGATTGGCGCCAGACGAAATAGGTAAAGATGACATTATTGGCAAGTGGCTCTGTGAAAAAGACATATATAAAGACTGTCATTTTCTTTAGTAAGGAAGCCAATTAAACTATTATTTGAATTTCGTACAGTGCCATTATTCATAATAAATGCAGCCCGCCTGCATACAGGATAATAATCACTCAAATCATCCAGGTTATTTAATTTTCTGATTTCAATAAAGACCCAATCAATTACATTGTTATTTGGGATTGATGATACCGATTCCGTGCCAAAATGATTCCATGGAGTAATACAGTAGGGATGGTGCAAAGGGATAAGACCTAGCATATTTAAATTTGGAACCATAAGGTTATTTACAAATGGACCCTGAAGAAACGCTTTAATATCCATGGTTATAGTGTTAAAGCCAGTTTGATCAAAATAATATGCCCCCATATCTGCAACTGTTCCATCAGGGTCAGCAGGACTCGACGGATCGCCGGCTTCAATACAAGGGGATTTGGTATAATCAAGCATGGGAAAATTTATCCAGGTCAATTGATAATCTTCATTACCAGAATTTCTGAATAATGGATCAGAATTAATATTCCTGTTCCTGTCCAGCCGCCTTCGATATCAGAATAAACTATGCTTAACAATGAATTTAAATCAACTATACTTTGAGGTTCGTTATCCCAAACAATCAAATTTTTAAATGTATTCGGTGCAATACTTATTTCACTATAAATTCCTCCTCCGCTGATACCTGCCGTATTATTAACTATAGTTAGCTTAGAGTAATCACGAATTCCATTGTTTTCATCATGTTCGGTTTTAAAAATACCTCCACCATTGTTTACACTATGATTATTTGAAAATTCAGTTTTATTAATTCTAACGGTTTGAGAATAACCGGGTGCAGGATAATTGCCTCCACAATATAAACCACCCCCATTGAGTGCTTGATTGTTTTTTATAACTGAATTTTGGATAGAAAAACTTACCAGTGTGCCACTTTTTTTATAGATACCTCCTCCGTTTTCAACTGCAAGATTATTTTCGATTATTGAATTATCTACATTTAATGATCCAAATTCAATTGGGTAACAATAAATCCCGCCTCCATTCAATGCTTTATTATTTCTTATTATAACCTCATTTAAATAAACAATTCCCTTTGTATAAATTCCGCCCCCATTAATCAAGGTATTTCCATTATTTTCTATTAAACAATTCCCAATAGCGATATACGATGCATTAATAGTCGAAATCGCTTGCTGCTTATTATTTGAAATAATCCCATTTGAAAGGATTGCAGTAGATTCATATCCCAAACTAATACCGACTGAATTATTATCTGTTATTGAAAAATGGTTCAATTGAGCTTCATAATAGTAAGGTCCCATATTGCTAATTGACATTCCAGCATTTCTGGATTTTTTTATAGTTGTATATTCCATTAGGAAACTGCTTGAGCTTAAAACATTTATTCCATTTGCTCTACTTTTTCTTATAGCACAATGTCGGATAGTCATGTCTGAATCAAAAGCCTCTAAACCTCCATATTCGATAATGCAGTATTCAATTACCAACAGTACATTATAACTATAATATCTGATAATTCCCTTCCATCCGGGATTGGTACCATTTGCAAATCCTGTTGTGTCGGCAAGCGTAAATGTTATACTATCATTTAAAGTGCCCGATGCATTGAGGGTGCCTTGTACTTCAAACCAGTAATTGCCCTGAAATATTACCTTTACACCCGGGCTAATTGACAAAGTATTGCCATAAGGTACAACAACGTCACCGTAAACCAGATATGGGCTACCAGATGTAGTCCAATTTCCGCTTATATTTCCGGCAGGGATTATTGTTTGTGCAAAGATTCCTCTGCTTAAGAGGATACAGATAAGAATTAAAATAAAATTTTTCATAGGTCTTAATGTTTAAATAATTAATAAATCAAAATGAGTGAATATTTCGAATTGAATATTTGATCTATTTACCATAAAAATAGCAACAATGACTTGAATTATGAAGAATTTCCAAACTGTCGCACTCATTAAATATAGTTGTTTAAGGTTATATTCCCAAAACTTAGTGATATGAAATGTTATTTGTTCTATTGGGATCATATTTAGCCTGTTAAAACCAAGTCATAAAGATAATAAAATATATTCTATTCAATCAACAATATTTTTTTCCTTTTTATTTTTAGTGTCTATTGTTTGATTATAGAATTCCTGTTACTGCAAATACATCGCTCAAAGAAGTTGGTATATTATGTAAGTTCATTAATTTATTGAATGAACAGAAATTAAAATCTTTGCAACCTGAAGTCTTGGAGGACAGTTTGAACTGCAAATGAAAATATTCAAATAACACATAAAGTATTTTTACCATTTGAAATCATACTGGCCTTCAGATGCATTAAGCTATTTTCAAATTATTGATAGTAAATCCCAAAGCCAAAATCCTTAAAATTGGCAACTCCGGTGAAGTTTTTCCTTCGGATGAGGTGGTGGATTATGTGAGTGTTTTATTGTATGAATAATCAATAAAAAGCCTGCAGCCTGAACCGAACGCTTTACGAATTACAAAATAAGAAGTTCTCAAATTATAGCCGATCTTTTTCTGGCATTTAGAATAGTCATTCCAATTATTTCATCCTTCTCATATCGCACAATGATATCGTCTTCGGTCATTTCTGAGTGGTCGGAATGATTGGGTTTTTTAAAATGCACGTATAGGGTATCAACTTCCACATCATAATCAGACCAAACGTTTTTATGCCTGAGAAAAAAGTGAATAAGATGAGACATTTCTTTGAAAAATTCAATCATTTTCCTCTCCTTGTTTATTGCCTGAAGCAATAGCTAACGGTTTCCCGTACCGGCTTTCAAATTCCTCACCTTTTAAGCGAAAATATTCTAAAACCTGCCTCGTATCCATTGAGATGACTTCAGCAGTGATTTTATCACGAATATCCCGCATCATTTTTACACAATCAAAATCTTTTTCAGTCTTCATAATCAATTAAATCTTTCGGTGAACGAATTTCTATTGCCGGAAAACCATTTTTAATATTCACTCCATTGTAACCATGTATCCGCTTAATATTGACAATATGTTTAAAGTTCCAGCTACAACCAAATCCAATCTTTCAATCGTAGCAATAGCTATGTGCAAACAATCATTATAACTGTCTTTACCAACGACACTTTCCTGAATATAAGCCTCAGCAAGACGAATTGCATCATTCGTTAATTTTATTATTTCATATTCAATACCCATTTAAGAAATAATGTTTTAACATTTTCCGGGGCATTGAGTAATTCTCCTTCCATAATGTTCGATATCACAATTTCATATTGGCCTTTTTTAACAAGCTCAAATAATGCTTTTGTAGATTTCTCAAACTCAGAATCAAAATATCCTCCTAGCACTGATGTATCAATATATATCTTAGGAACAAACATTATTTATTATTTGCATCAATGCAAAATTAATTAAAATTTAATTTGCCTGTTTAAGTGAACTTAATGTTTCGAACTTACAAAGTGCAAACCAGTCTTGCTTTCAAGTGCGGTTATATATAGGATATGATCCTGATTGCACTTTAAAATTTTTAGCAGAACATCCCAAAGCTAAAATCCTAAATATTGGTATCTCCGGCTGTTATCCCCCGGATGAGGTGGTGGATTATGTGAGCGCATTATTATATGAATAACCAATAAAAAAGCGTGCAGATGGAACCGCACGTTTATGCCTACTTTTTCTTATGTCTTAGCACTTTTTTAATTTAGGATTTCTATTATGAATTTGATAAGTTCTCTACTCCGGCACCTGACTCCCTTTAGCAGAATTGGGACTCCATTTGTTTTTATCTGTTGTATTTACAGTTCCGCTCATATCAAAATCACCTCTTAAATATCCTGAATTACCTAATTGACCTTTCCAAATATCATTTTTATCTAAGTTGTTAATTTGAGAATCATCATTTCCATCGCCTGAAAGCATTCCAAAGGTTCCGGTTCCCAATTGTTTGTAACTAAGTGAACCACCATATACTTTATCAAATCCCGTTGAATAGTCATAAGTGTATACATTTCCGCTTTTGGATAATGTTATGGCCGACATTATTCCCAAGTGATTTCTGTGCCAAACAACTCCATAAAAATTACCGGTAGCCGCAGTACTTAACTTAATAGGAGAAATACCATCCAACCCAACTATTGATCCGTCATTTTTCAAAAAACCTGATCGTCTTGCAACAACAGAATCTGATGTAGCAGTTGAAGCTGGTCCAGAAGTTTTTCTCAATTCAAATAAAACCCAGTCAACAATATTACTGTTTGGAATAGAAGTAACTTTATCATATCCAAAATCATTATAATTCCACGGAGGGAATGAATACGGTTGACTAAAAGGCAAATAATTGGAACTATTTAAAGTTGTGTTCATATTTGTTCCATTAAATGGACCTTCCAAAATTACTTTTATAGTAAAAGTTAAGGGATCGTAACTGAATGCATGAGCAATCGGAATGCTCCATTTGCTGTTTTCATCCTTAAATTGTAAATATAACGAATGGTTTCCGGCTGATAATGCAGGTATGTTAACGTCAATGATCAAGTCAAATGGATTCAAATGGTCTTGCATGGTAATGTCTTGAATGTGATCAACCTCATTGTCAAACCAAAATCGATAACCCCTCACAAGATTTGGAATATGAGATATCTCAGGCTTATAAAATACACTCTGCAATAAATTGCTGTAAAGGTTTTCATCGTCTTTTATCCTAATATTTAAGGTGTGTAATCCTTTTGGCAATTGTTTTAATTTGATATCATCAAGGAGAATATAATTTTGTTCAGGGGGAGTATTAACAAAGGTGATATTTTGAACATCATCATCAAACCAATATTCATAAGCAATAATTTTATTACTGTGCAGATCAAGACCACTATAATAAAACATATATTGCATAATGGTGCTGTAAAGATTTTCATCGTCCTTTATTCTTAAATTAAAGGTATGTAATCCATTATACAATTTACCCAAATCAACATCATGTAATAAAATTAAATTCTGGCTCGGATCAACATCATTGATCCTGATGTTTTGAATATCATTGTCAAACCAGTATTCATAGCTAATGTTTTTATTTGTATGAAAATCAAGTTCATTGTAATAAAATAAAACATTGGAGACTTCACTGAATTTGCCTTTTATGTCCTTAATCCTAAAATTAAAGGAATGCATTCCTTTTGTTAATCCTGTGATTTCAAAATCTTGCAGTAAATTAATATTTTTAATTGGTGGAAAAGTACCTGAGTGTCTTTCTGAAAAATTAGCATCCAGCCACCATTCATAAGAGACAAGTTTGTTATCAATATATATCTTTGAAAAGTCATAGTGAAAATAAATTGAATTGATTTCGCTAAATCTATTATTCATATCCATGAATCTCAGATGCAGAGAATGAAAGCCATCAGATAAAATAGGCAAATCCAAATCTTTATTGAATACTAAATTATTTACAGGGACAATTCCTTTTGTCGTTTTGGAGGCATAATTATTATCAATCCAATATTCATATTTTATGACTTTATTCTCTCCTGTAACTCCATTACTGGTTATTACTGTAGGGAGTTGCCCAGAGACTCCATTAGTGCTTATGGCAGATATACTATGATTTCCATCGGCGGTAGGTACATATATAACTATTGCATTACCCGATTCATCAGTAGTAGAAACATTATCATTGGGTTCAGTAAAATATCCATCATTATTACTTGAAAAAGTAATAACAGTTCCTTGTATTGGATTTCCTGAATCATCTGAGGCATGAGCTGTTATTGTAACAGGCATATAATTATTAACACAATAAACATTTGCATTTAGTGAAAAGCTCATAAGGAACTTCATTTGTGCTAACTCGAATTTTGTATGGGTAATAATAACTATAAGGTAATGCTTCGCTTGATATTCTGATATAATAATCTGATCCCTGAACAACATCAAAAGTCAAATGACCATAATATCCTGGTTGCAAATCATTATTTGTAGATTCAATTGGTGATGAATTTGGGTCACTATATACTGCAACTTGCCAATAAGAAGAATTAATTAAATTGTAAACATCCAATATTGCTTCTCCCGTTCTATCAGAAGTAAATTTATAAAAGTCCGCATCAAGGCTAACGTTCGATTGTTGAAAATTAGTAAAACCATTAATGTAATTATTTGATGGCTGATTTATTGGAATTTTATAAGCCAATTCAATCATGTTTGGTTCATCAAGGCCCTTCATGCATCTTGAAATTTCTTTATTATCAATCAAATGTATAAGAGGAAATATTGGAGTTGAGGAAGGAAAAATAATTTTCGTTGTATCGAATAAATCAATTGGTATTAATCCTAAAAAAGGATATTGTCGATCACATCTTACAACATCATCATTTCCTTTACCCCACCTTTCGCCAATTATACAATGCATAAGTACATCATTTGGCCAGTTATTACTATTTAAACCATTTATACAATAATTCCCATTTTCAATTCCATCACCGTTAATGTCATTTGAATAAAATTTGAAATTATAAAATCGCCCCATTGAGTGTCTTCACTTCCGCCGAATAAATAAAGAGCATTATCTATATCATTTGGATAGGGTGGAGGCTCAGGTGGTGATGTTAAAATTCCATTTAAATGGTATCTTAAATCCCTGACTGCATCACTTTGTATATCCATACCCATTATTGGAAAATCCAAAACAAAACCTACGTCACTTAAATCGCTTCCCATATGAGGTGAAGAAATGGTAATAACCTTTGAAACATCATTATTATAATTACTACTTTGTACATAGGCACGAGCGGCCAATCCACCCATACTATGACATACTAATACTACTTTATCTGCACCAGTTGCTTGTTTTACTTTCTCAATGGCCATCCTGACTGCGATACCTTGTTTGAATGCACTCGCCTGGCTGCTTAAGTTTTCATGGTTTTTCACAAAATTAACTTCACCATCAGTTTTTGGGGAGTCAAAAAGCCCTCTTTCAACCTGAAAAGATTTGTTCAAATAATCTGCTGCTAATACACGAACATACTCAGTTTTGCCTAAGCTTAACAATGGCGTTGAAGTAATTGCTAAAATATCATCTACATTAATATGATATGGATTGGCAATTTCTTCAGGTTTCATTGTAATTATTTGGTCTTCTTCCTGAATATCCTGAAAATAAAATACAACATTCGGATGTATTGTATCCACTCTGTTTACATCAAAATTGATCATAAAAAAATCACCATTTGAAGGCAAATTTTCTGATAAACATTCAACATCTGAATAAGCCTCATCATGGAGTGTTTGTGTGTTCATTTCAAGACAGATATCGATTCTGCCTCCATATTGCCAACCAAACCCTTCAAAATATGTTTGCCAATTTCCCTCATCATGGGTCCATGTTCCTTCATTTCCAGCCCATCCATGAATAAATATGATAGGATAGGGTGGTTTATTAACTTCCTGACAATTAACAATACTGAAAATACTGAGCATTATCAATATAAGGACAGTAGGAAAAATAATAGTTGTTTTCATAATGCAGTTTTAATAATTATGATAAATCAACCTATTTACCTGTCCTGCGCCCCTACCTCTACATTCACATGTATCAGATTATCCTCTTTTGAAATGAGTTTATACCTTATATGAGGATTGGATGGAACACCCCCTTCTTTATAGGGCGCATCCGTACCATATATTCCAATATCAGTTCCATCCGTACCCGCTCCAACACCCGGGCATGTGGACTTTAAATGATAATTATAAGAATAACCGAATGATGATCCCGAATAATCTATGAATATGCGATTGTGATTGGCTAACTAAATTATTCAGGCCATTATTTGTTAAGTAAGGAAATGAAATTGAAAATGTAAAAATGTTATTAATATAATTAAATAGTTACTATTATATATTTTATAACTCGTTATCTCCCCAATATGATATTATTTTGAAAAAATGCAATAATTACAATTATCAATTGGATAATATAAGTGCTATGCATTCATTACTAGATAAATAATGTTATTACTAAAAACACCATTGTGCAGTCTCAATAGACCCAATAATATTTTTTTCGAAGTAATTATTAATTCCTTTTGAATCTTGAAATATCTTAGTTAATTAGCATTCTGAAAAGTAATATAATCACATCACTTGTTGAATTGCCAAATTAATTGATCCGAAAACGAACTTCGCTTGATCGCAATATTATTACATTGTTTCCGAACTTCTATTTCCGTCCAATAAACACCTTCTAATGAGCTATTATCTGAACCTGTAAGCTAAAACTAATGTTAAATTTAATTTGAGTTCGTCCTGTTGCAATAGTAGAATCAGGGTAATGCCCTGCACCAATATATGTAACTTCTTTATTATGGTAACACCACCGTTTACCATAAAAACCCCTCCGGAAATATAAATGTAATCCCGCTTTGTGCGGCTGACATTGCACTGCTAAGGGTTGTAAAAACTGCCGGTGTTCCGTTGTGGTCAACTACAATTGTATTTTGTGCATTTGTCAAAACGTAAAAAGCCATAAAAATGGCCATCGAGATAAAATGTTGTTTTTTCATAATAACCTCCAATTATTTATTTTTAATTTTATTTTATTATCCCTCAAAGATTGAAATTCACCCCACCTCCACCACATAATCCCCCATATTCTCTTTATCCGGGTTGTACACCATCAAAAACTTATTGCCTTTGGCTCCGAGCTGGAGGGCGGTGTATTCGCCTTCGTCGCCGGGCTGGAGGATGATGGCTGTGGTGGGTACTTCGTCGGCGGGGGCGGCGGCGAGGTATAAGTGCAACACGGTTTCGCCGGAGTTCTCAATATTGAATTTCTGGGTTTCTGCAAATTCTTTCTCAATGATGGTCAGTTTGGTTTCGGCTGCCACTTCGCCGGTGTATACGATCACCTGGCTGCCGTTGGTTTTACTGCTTCTTTTCCACTTGCGGATGATGCTCTGGTCGAAGAACTTTAAATCTGCAACAGAATCAAAGTTGGAATGGTCGTATGTCCAATTCCAGCGCAAGGAGATAGGAAAATAAATATTTAACGGTATCGCATTGTTTTCAGGATACCGGCTGTGAACATCCAACCCGCTGGGTTCATAAAAATGAATGCAGGGTTGAATGTTCTTATATCTTGCGGAACTATCGGCAAACAATGAAATTTTTTTCAGGTCGTAACCGGGAATTCCGGTTTGAAGATGAGAATTTGCCTTTGTAAGTACCATAAAATGCCGGTAAAATTTACAAAGACAAACATAATATGAAAATTTCCGGAAATTACAAAAACAACGATTTATTGTGTGAAAGGCCATTTTTTAATGACGAACTATAGGTTTTTCTGTACGAAGTAGTTTTTCACGCAACGGCGCAACGGCGCAAAGGTATTATTTTTTGTTCTTGATGGTCGGTACATATTTTTCTTCGTTGCGTCTTAGCGCCGTGGCGAGAGATTTTAAAGGTTATTTACTATCCGGTGGATACCGTCTTTAATTAGTTCTTCATTAAAATTGACAAGTAATCCAAGCTTT
The DNA here is from genome assembly GCA_963708435.1 of uncultured Bacteroidales bacterium. Taxonomy (GTDB): domain Bacteria; phylum Bacteroidota; class Bacteroidia; order Bacteroidales; family JAADJA01; genus JAADJA01. The sequence goes on along the minus strand of CAVPSZ010000006.1, from coordinate 23,052 downwards.
AATCCTGTAAGCCTGAGATAAGTCAATAACTGTTTATAATGAACCGGGGCAAGCGCATCAACCGATTTTATCTCGATCATTACTTTGTTTTCCACAATAACATCCGAACGGAATCCAATATCAAGTTTTACATCTTCCCAAATAACAGGAATTGCCTGTTGCCTTTTTACGGTCAATCCTTCTTTAGTCAGTTCATAAGCCAGTACTTCCTCATAGACAGATTCAAATAATCCGGGGCCAAGGGTTCTATGGATTTTAAAACATTTATCGAGAATGATCTTTGCAATTTCGTTTTCTGTCATCGTTTCAGTTTTATGATTTAACATGGTGCTTTGTGTCGAGGCGAGAGATTGTTTTCACGCGACGGCGCAGCGGCGCAAAGGATTTTATTTTGTTCTTGAATGGTGGTACATAATTTTCTTCGTTGCGACTTGGCGCCTTGGCGAGAGATCGTTTTCACGCGACGGCGCAGCGGCGCAAAGGGTTTTATTTTGTCTTGCATGGTGGTATATATTAATCTTCGTTGCATCCTGGTGCCGTGGCGAGAGATATTTTCACGCAACGGCGCAGCGGCGCAAAGGATTTTATTTTGTTCTTGCATGGTGGTACATATTTTTCTTCGTTGCGACTTGGCGTCGTGGCGAGAGATAAACTTATAAATCCCATTTCCTGAGGTAGGAACCTTTGATATCAAGGCTGTGTGATTTTCCATCAACCTGCAAAATGCACTTCTTTTCCTTTTTGTTGATTTTATGCAGATGCCTCCGGTTGATCAGTACCGATCTGCTGATACGCGAGAATCCCTTCCCGATAAGCTGGTTTTCGACAGAAGTGAGGTTTTGCGATACGGTTTGACGGTTACCATCCATCAGGTAGAGATCAGTGTAATTTCCGTCAGCCTCGCAGTAAAGTATATTCAGCGTATCGATGAATATCCTTCCGGAAGTGCATATAAAAGACAGCTTTTCCCTGTTCAGGCAACTGAGCAGCCTGTCCATCGATTCATGCAGCGATTCTGTTTTTCTCCTCCCTTTAAGCCGGTTGAAGGAGGCTTTAAGGTCATTTACACTCACCGGCTTCAGGAGGTAATCGAAGGCTGCACAACGAATGGCATCGATGGCAAACTGGTTGAAAGCAGTTACAAAGATAATGGTGGTTTGGAAGTTTTGTTCACCAATGGTTCTGGCTACTTCGAACCCGTTTTTACCGGGCATATCAATGTCGAGGAAAACAATATCAGGATCTTCGGCGAGGATAATTCCGATTGCCTCGTCGGCAGAACCGGCGTTAGCAACTACTTTAACGTCGGGAAAATAGTCTGCGATCAACCCGGATAATATCTCACGGGCTGCAGGTTCGTCGTCCACAATCACTGCCGTGTATGTTTTCATCTTTTCAAAATTCTGGCGGTACAAAGTTAAGATAATCCATGATACTGAGAAAAGTTTTGTCGATTACTCTGTGTGTCCTATATTGACGGGCTTTCCCTCTTTTTACAAGGAAATGACTGAATCGAAAATGGAAAGGTAAAATCTTAAATTTTGTTTATCCTCAATATCACTTCTGTACCTGCCGGGTTTCCGCTTTCGTCTTTAAGGTCAATGATCTGCTGTTCTATTCTGACTTTGTGTATTTGTTCGAAAAGGCGGTAGATTTGCTCAAGTGTTTCGATCCCTTTTCCTGTTCCCGATTCTGCCAGCACCTTTGCCTTTTCCCGGCCTATACCGTTGTCCCTGATGGTGATGAGGATACCGGTATCATCCTTATTAATTAAAATATCGAGCCTGCCATTTGCACCTTTGTTTTTCAATCCATGCTTTAGGGCATTTTCGGCGTATTGCTGAATCATCATTTTCGGCACCTGTGTCGAAAGGTCAACATTATCGGCTGCATGTATCTCCCAGGTAAAAATATTTCCAAAACGAAACTGCTGGATGCCAAGGTAATTCCTCACGAATTCCAGTTCTTCGTCCAGTCTGCGTGCAGTATTCCCGGAGTGCATGAGTGTTGAACGTATCAGGGAAGTGAAATCGGTAATGATTTCATGGGCTTTGCTTTTTTCCTCCCTGTAAATGAGTGAACCGATGGTATTGAGCGTATTGAAGGTAAAATGAGGATCAAGATAAGTACTAACGGTTTCAAGCTGCAGCTCGGCAAGTTGATCTTCGCGGGCTTTCGCCTTCTTCTGCTGGATGACCTGGAATCTGCGGACGATATGGGTAAACCCGATAATGGAAAAATAAATTGCAATCCAGAGAGGAAATTTTACATACCAGAGTCGGTTGAATCCATAGCTTAGCCAGTATTCCCGGTCGCCACGATCAATGAAAAGAGAGGGATTTTCATTCCCGTTTTCCTGTCTCGATAAATAGTACCTTGCCCTGTCAAATGGAAGTTTTATCATAACAGGATGCGAAAAGTCATTCCTTGTAATGATTACGCTTTCGCAATCCAGATTCATGAAAATAAATTCTGTTGCTCCGTCATTGTCCAGATCAAACGAATAAAATCGTGAATTGCTGTATTCGGGAAACTGAGCAATTTTAGTCAAGTTTAATTCTTCATCAACCCTGGAAATATCTCCTAAAATGTTTCTTATTAAAATCCTGTTGTCTTTATATGGAAAACGGTAGAACAAAAGATCATAGAAAATATTACCACCAGGTTTATTGAGTTCTTTATGTTTTACCATCCTGCCTTGTGTATCCCAAAGTGAAAGGTATGGCCTGGCTGGTATCACCGAAGATGATTCATATAATCCAAGGATATAATGGTTTTCATTAAAATTTACTGACTGGCAAATAAACTTGGACGGATGCCCTTTAAACTCAACAGGATTGAAAATAAAATTCAACTTATGATCGAGCGCCATCAGCCAGGAACTGCTGTCATCAAATGGTATGTTTGATCCTCTCTTCATATTTCCGATGCTCGAAGATTGTCCGATAAACTCGATATAAGGATCTTCATCGAGTTGAACAGGATGAAAAAGAACCTGGCATCCCATTACAGGCCCGGCATAGACGGTATCGTTTTTTTGATCATAAGCAAACAATCTTCTGGGTTGAGTGGAATATCCTGCTAAAACACTAAACATCACCTTCATCAAAGCCATCTAACAGTAGGTCGCAAAATTGCCAGTTATAAATGCTATAATCGCTGTTCCGGTCTTTAACATTTAAAGGAGTTATAAATTTTCTTTTTGTTAAATACCTGTGATCTGCAGTTGTGCTTAGAATATTCAGGTATAATGAATCATCAACATTTGATATAAAATAAATTTCAGGCCTTCCGTCATGATCAAAATCACCGGATGCAGGAATATCTTTGTAAATCGTCCCTCTAAAATCGGACCAGTTCAGCATTACATCGGATTGATTCAATACCTTTATTGCCGCCTCTTCCTTTTGATTGTTAAACAAAATCAATTTCTCACCATATCCATCCTTATCCAGATCGACATAACGGACAAAACTATCAGGCTTATCAGAAACTTCCCGTTTAACCAGCTCAATTTTATATTTATGAATCGGAGGAAGAAAATAAATTATAATAAGAGCCACCGGAAGAGCGATCATCCAGGGACTGATAAGGAAACTTACCAGTTGATCTTTAATAAATATTCTGATATATTCCGTATTCATTATTCCTTTGCGTCGTTGCGCCTTTGCGCGATAATATTTAGATGTTCCCAATTAAACCACATTAACTTCCCTTTCAAGTGCTACCCCGAATTTATCCAAAACCGACTGCTTGATTTTTTCAGAAAAATCCAGTATTTCATTACCCCCTGCATTTCTGTAATTCACTATCACCAACGCCTGTTTTTCATGAACGCCTGCATCTCCCGCACGTCTTCCCTTCCATCCGCACTGTTCAATGAGCCACCCCGCAGCAAGTTTATAGGTTCCGTCCTTCTGAGGAAACGAAACCAGGTTTGGATAACGGTTTTTCAAATCACTATGAACAAAAGCGGTGACCGAAGGATTTTTGAAAAAGCTTCCGGCATTTCCGATTTCATTAGGGTCGGGTAGCTTGCTCTGGCGAATACTGATGACTGCCTCCCTGATATTTTGTATAGTGGGTTTTTTAATACCCATTTTTACCAGTTCATCTTTGATGGCTCCATAATCGGTCAGTAAAGAGGGAGTTTTACTGAGCCGAAAAGTAACCGAAAGAATGATGATCCTACCTTTTAATTCATTTTTAAAAATACTGTTCCTGTATTCAAACCGGCATTCTTCTGGCTTCATGACGATTATTTTACCCGTCTCCAGGTCTAACATTTCCAGTTCATGAAAAGTATCTTTTATTTCTGCTCCATAGGCTCCGATGTTTTGTATCGGGCTTGCCCCGACAGTTCCGGGGATCAGGGACAGGTTTTCAAGTCCTGCGTAATTATGGGCCACACAGTAATCGACAAATTCATCCCAGTTTTCACCGGCCATAGCCTTCACATAATAATGATCCGCATCTTCCTTAACCAATTCAATACCCCTGAGGCTGATTTTTAAAACAATTCCATCGAAGTTTTTAGTAAACAGAATGTTGCTTCCGCCTCCCAGAATGAGGTGATTCATTTGCCCGGAGCGGATAAATCCGGATGTTTCTCCAATTTCATTTATTGAAGCAACTTCGGTAAAATATTTTGCATCTACATTAATACCGAAAGTGTTGAGCGATTTTAGGCTGTAATTTTCTCTGATGATCATGGATTCAAAGATATAATTTTTCAGAACTTCATTAATGTATAATTTCGTAAACTTTTAACAAGAGGAGCGTTGAAGAAAGTTGTGGTTTCAGTTATCAATGACCTGGTTACCGATCAACGGGTAGGAAAAGTATGCCATACCCTTACTGCCCTTGGATTCGACGTCCTTTTGATCGGCAGAAAAAAAAGAAAAAGTCCTGCCATTGATAGCAGGAATTACAGGACACACAGAATGAGGCTACTTTTTGAAAAAGGTCCTCTTTTTTATGCAGAATATAATTTCCGTTTATTTGTCATTCTGCTTTTTCAGCGGGCAGATTTGCTTGTTTCCAACGACCTTGACACTTTGCTTCCAAATTACCTGGTTCATAAAATAAAAAGAATACCGATTGTTTATGACAGCCATGAATTATTCACCGAAACTCCTGAGGTAATCCACCGGAAATTTGTAAAAGGGGTATGGGAGAGAATTGAAAGGCAGATTTTCCCAAGGCTCACAGATGTAATTACTGTAAGTGAATCGATAGCTGCGATTTTTAAAAAAAAGTATAATGTAAATGTAAAAGTAATCAGGAATGTTCCCGTCACAAGAGCCTTCGAAAAAGTCAAATCGAGAGATGAGCTTGGCTTACCTTCCGGTCAGAAAATAATCCTGTTGCAGGGCTCGGGGATCAATATCCAGAGGGGCGCCGAAGAACTTATTGAGGCGATGGTTTATCTTAAGGATATTTTACTTCTGATCATCGGTGGTGGCGATGTTATAAATGATTTGAAAAAAATGGCAGAAAAATTGAAATCAAACAACCTCAGATTTATTGCACACCTGCCAAATGATGAACTTTATCAATATACTTCGAATGCTGATCTTGGACTTACGCTGGACAAAGACACCAATCTGAATTACCGCTACAGCCTTCCGAACAAATTATTCGATTACATTCATGCTGGAATACCGGTTCTCGCATCTCCCCTACCTGAAGTAAAAAAGATCATTGAGCATTATCAGGTTGGCGAAACCATCATAAACCATGACCCAAAACATATTGCATCCCGGATCAGGGAGATGCTTTCAAATAAGGAGAATCTCGATCTTTATAAAGAAAACTGTAAATTTGCCGCAAAGGAGCTTTGCTGGGAAAAGGAGAAAAATATCCTGATTGAAGTGTATAAGCCTTATGCCTGATAAATATTTACATATCATCGCGTTTGATATTCCGTATCCGCCAAACTATGGCGGGGTGATAGATGTGTGGTATAAAATCAAGTCGCTGCATAGCAAGGGTGTCAGGATCATTTTGCATTGTTACGAGTATCCCGGACGCGGCAGGAGCAACCAGATGAACGAGCTGTGTCATCAGGTTTATTATTATCCCCGCTTGCTCGGATGGAGATCGGCATTGTCATTCAAGCCTTACATCGTTTCGAGCAGGCGTTCGGATGAGCTGATCAATAACCTTTTAAAAGATGATCACCCTGTATTGTTCGAAGGCTTGCACAGCTGCTATTACTTAAATGATAAAAGACTTAAAGGAAGAATGCTGGTGTACCGTGAAAGTAACATCGAGCATTATTATTATTTCAGCCTTTTCAAAGTTGATAAAAACTGGAAGAACAAGCTCTATTTCTTATTTGCAAGTTTAAAATTAAGAGCATACCAGAAGATACTGAATCATGCTTCCCTGATGCTGGTAGTTTCGAGAAATGATACAGAGTATCTTAAAAAGCATTTCCCGGGAAAGGAAATCGTTTACCTTCCAAGTTTTCATGCAAATTCAAAAGTTGAAATATTAACCGGTTCAGGAGGTTATGCATTGTACAATGGCAATATTGAGGTGCCCGAAAACGCCTACTCTGTGAGCTATCTTGTAAATGAGGTATTCAATGGAATTGATATACCTCTTGTTATCGCAGGTATGAATCCACCCGGACGGATAAGGAAATTGGCTGAGGGTAATCCTAATATCCGGATCATCGCCAATCCCGATGATCAAAAAATGTTCGACCTGATCAGAAATGCCCATGTCAATGTGCTTGTTACTTTTCAGGCCACCGGTTTAAAACTGAAGCTGCTGAATACGCTTTACAATGGAAGATTCTGTCTTGTGAATGATAAAATGCTGAATGGCACCGGGCTTGAAGAGCTTTGCGAAATTGCCAATACTTCTGCTGAGCAGAAAGAAAAATTAAAAAAGTTATTTACTGAAAAGTTTGATGAAAAAGAAATAATTCGTCGCAGGGGAATTCTTGATGAATACTACTCGAATGATAAAAATGCAGAGAAACTGATTGAATTGATTTTCGAAAAGGATTTAAACCAAAGATCAATCTGACCTTCATTATTGCATTCGTAACCCCTGGATGCAAATATATTTAATCATCCAATAGGCAGCGGACACTGAAACCACATTCCTTATTGAGGTAACCCATTCCAAGAATGGAATCCATACGATACAATCTACGGAAATATGCTTTAGGTTCAATCTGCACTGTAGAAGTCCAAAACATTGCCATAAATCCAAGGTTTCCAATACTGCCGTTAATTCTATATCCGGCGGGCAAACCTGAAAAACCACTTTCGTTGGTCGCGCCCTCATTGGGAGCATGCCACAAACCGGTCCCATTCTCAATTGTACCTGTGGTTTTCATTTTGCCACCATTACCTCCTAAATACAAAGCAAGTACCTGCCACTCATCAAAGTCTGGCAAATGCCATCCATCGGGGCAAATGCCTTGTGAGCCTTCCAGCGTTGAATACTGCATCATTTCATTCCATTGGTACAAGCCTCCATAAATATCACAATTCGCTTCACTATCATCATAGCAATATTTTTCAATGATACTATCGTTTTCCATGTTATTAGCTCCCGGAATCATGGTGCCGGTATTTAAATTTTCAGCCATCCAGCATTGAGAGCCAATTTCAACTGTGTTATATGCTTTTCCGTCGCGCGTATCAGTGAATTCAAGCCCGCAGGTCCAGGGTGGTGCAATATCTGAAATACAACGGACACTGCCAGCCAGGAAATCACTGAAAATACATAGATGTGAAATGGAAGAATTATTAACCATATATATCCCCAAATCATCAGAGGAAGAGTGAATTGCAGCCATACTACCAAGTTGTCCAAAATAACTATAATTAGCCTGCCCGCCTGGAAGGGCAGTAAAACCGCTCGCATTAGTTGCCCCTGTATTTGGGGCAAGCCATAAACCAGTTCCTGCTTCAATAGTACCCATCGATTTCATTTTGCCTCCAGCGATTTCTTCGCCTCCTAAAAATCCGTTCAATGTCATCCATTCATCGACATCAGGCAGATGCCAACCGGAAGGACAAATACCCTGAGTCCCAGGAGTTGTAATATATTGCATCATTTCACTCCAAATATACAAACCTCCATAAGTGTCGCAGTTAGCAGTATTATTATCATAGCAATATTTTTCAAGGGTTGAATTATTCGTTTGATTGATACTTCCGTCGATCATGATTCCAGTGTTGAGGTTTTCCGCCATCCAGCATTGATTGCCAATTTGAATTCTGTTGAATATACCTGGTCGTCGCGCTCATCCACAAGAGGATCTTCGCAATTGTGAGCCAACCCTTCCGGTAATTTATAATTTTTGATTTTTATTTTGAATCCATATTTCATCCTTATCAATGTTATTTATCTCCGTATCCATGTTCGCATCACAGGAATAATAACCTGCCTCACCGGCTTCATTGGTCCAGTTTTCATTTTTGTCCAGGATGTTGATCCATCCGTTTGCATCGCAGTCACCGCCGATCATTCCAAACTTTCCTCCTCCTAATATCCTTTTGCCCGTCAAGATAAGCTTTTGATAACTGATCGGTAAAATCCCAGGAATAAATGCCTCCTGTTTCGGTAAGGGGTCCGGATGACATAAATGCGAGATGGTTCCGGTGCCAAATTATGAGGTACAAGTTTGATGTGATCGAACCGGAGTAGGTGATTAAGCTGCTACCATCCAATCCCACTACCTCGCCGCCTTTTTTCAGGAAGGCTGCCTGTCGGTGGACCATTTTATCAGGAGTTGCTGTAGATGCATCTCCGGTTGTTTCCCTGAACTCGATCAATACCCAGTCAACAATATCAGGATTTGGTATTGAACTTACCTGTTCAGATCCGGTATAATTCCACGGTGCTGTACTGTATGGCTGTGTTAGTGGTATAAGATTTTGGTCATTCAGATCGGTGTTTATCGTCGAACCATTAAAAGGTCCTTCAAGATATGCTTTTAGGTCAAGAGCAACAAAGGGAGGCCAGTAGTCAGCCCCAACACTGCCGTTTATTAATGTCAAAGAATATACCTCAAAGTTTTCATCAATCAATTCATTTATAGTTTTTGTTTCTGAGTTATCGAGTGTTTTCACAGTTAGCGAAAATGTTAGTGGTGTAGATTCACCTGAAAGCAACCCACCAGAATTATTAAATCGGAAAACTATAAGATTGGAGGGAGGAGAAATTTGAACTCCATTGTATGTAGGATCAATCCATAGAAATTTTAAATTTCCCTGAGTATTATAATCCCACAGCCAATCGTCTCCAAGAGGTGTTAATAAGGGATTTATATAAGAGACACCTGCCCCGGGATCCGAGGTCGATCCCATCCATTGTATTTTTGACACATCAAAATAGAAAGAAATCTGTATCTCTACAATCCGATTATTTGAAATAGCATTCAACTTAAGGGGAACAGCAAACTCACCAGTGTAATGTACTAAAGTATCCGGTAAGGCAAGGGTTGCTGTCGATTGTGCATACATGACAACAGTAGTCAGGCACAAAGAGAAAATAAAGGTGATCTTTTTCATAGGGAATAAATTTTGATTTTAATAACCTCATAAACCATTGCTGCTAATTTTAACAATAAAATTAACAATTTTTTAACAAACAAGAAATTTGAGATAAAATTTCACTTTAGCAAAAACAGCGAACAAGGATGTTGTAATATCGACTGAAACTGACTCTCAGCCTAAACCTGGGAAAACAATTATCAAGCAAGGAACTGCCTTATTGTCAAATAAGCAATTGAAGCAAATGAGTCAATGAGGAATTTTTAGACTTGTCCCAATTGCTTTTTCAGTTCCAGTGCTTTCTGGTATAGCTCGTAGGAGGCATCCGCATCTTTCCAAACCTCGAGCGCCCTGTCGAGATGTTCTTTGGCTTTATGCCTGTCGTCCTTTTTCATATAAAGCATGGCGGCTTCGTAGTTGTTTTCAGGGTCGTAAGGATGTTGTTTTAACGCCTGATCAATACTTTTTTGCGCCTCTTTAAAATCTCCAAGTTCGCGATAGCATATTGAAATCAATCGGTAGGGTTCGTAATCAGTAGGCTCTGATTTGATGTATTTCTGATAATGGCCGATCGCTGAATGATAATCCTTGCGCATGCCGGCAATTTTGCCATTGGCTAAATAGGTGTAAGATCTGATATTTTCAGCTCCGTAGGCATTGATAAATTCTTCGAGAGTTGTTATTTGCTTCTCGGCTTCATCCGGATTTTTCATTTCTATATAATAGACCAGAAAACCGAATGATAAAAATTTATCGAATGGTGGCTGAAGAATTTGTTTTGCATCTTCTAATATTTCCAGCGCTTCATTTGATCTGTTTGCTTTAATATATGAGTCGATTCCAAACATGGAATTAAATATATTTTTGATAGTAGGTGAAAATTTAGCTGATTCGGTTAAGCTCTTGTTAAGATACTCCAATGAATGAATTAACTGTCCTTTAAAACTATAGAAATCCGATAGTGAGGAATAAACTTTTGAGCTGTCCTCTGCGGATTTCGCAAAACTCATGGCTTCATCGTAAAACCTCGATGCTTCAATTAATTTGCCCTTTCGGGATGACACTTCAGATAAGGAAAGTATTGCAGCAATGTTTCCCGGTTCATTAGCCAGGGCATCATCAAAGCACTCTTTTGCTTTATCAAAATCAGCTATGGTCAGATACAATTCTCCCAATTCGTTATGGCAGTTAAAATCATTCGGAAAGATTTTTAAGTAAAGTTCATAATAAAATCTCGATGAATCATAATTTCCAATCTTTTTATACAATTTACCTATTTCATTTAAATAAGAATATTGCTCCGGGTCGAGGTTTAATATGTATTGATATTCTTTAATTCCTTTCTCGATCTCATTCCTCTGACGGTAAACGGAACTCAGGATTGCGTGAGCCTGTATGTCCTGCGGGAAAACCTTTACCCATTCTTCGCAAATATTAATGACATTTTCCGGTTGTTGGTTTAAAGCAGCATAATTGGCTTTTGCCACATATTTCTGTCGTTCAGGAAGCCTGTTGAGCTTTTCCATTACTTTTTTCAATGCCCCGAAGCTTTCATTCATTTGATTATTGGCCTGGTAGAAACCCGATAAACTCAGGTAGGCTATAATAAAATCCCGATCTTCCTGTACTGATTTTTCTAAAAGGGGAATTGCTTTTAACCACTGTTTATCCAATAAAGCGATCATGCATCCTTTCGTGAAATATTCCATCGCCTTAACCGAATGGGTCGAAATCTGCGCGATTTCCATGTCCTGTGTTTGCTCGATGTGGCTGTTCGGAATTTCAAGGTCTCTTTTTAATTTTGATGTGATTTGATCGATGATATTAAAAATGTCAATGCCTGTAGCCTGGTTTTCAGCGACCAATTTTACATTTTGAGTATTATATAGCCGGGTAGTAATAAGATACTTTCCATCAGCCTGAGCAATGGTTCCTGTCATAAAAGTTGACCGGTGAGCATCTTCGGCAATTTTCTTGCTAACCATCAGATTCGTCACGATCCCATCTTTATATCCTTCTTTTTTTATTTTTTCGATAAAATTTTGAGCACCCCAAACTTCCATGAAGATATCCTGCGAAGCATCGTATTCAAGAAATATCGGAATGCTATACTGCAGCCAGTTCAGAGAAGTGTCGGCCGTTTTATTTTCAAAGAAAAAAACCAGGGTTTTTTTCCGGAATTCATTCTTTAAGAATGTTCTTTCGGTTTTATTCCCGTTTTCATCTTCGATGGTAAGTTTGGTGGTTGCAGCACCAAGGTCTTTACCTTTGAAAAGGAATATTACCAGGAATATCGAAAAAACGATGTTGGCGGGTAACCCGATAAGTTCAGCCTTTGCCCATCTGCCTGGTCTTCTGTATCCATGGAAATAAGTAATGATAAAAACGGTCGGGATCAAAGAAAGCAAAATAATCCATGATAAATCGACCCAGTGAGGCGAATACATAGTTGTATTCACCAGCCAGGCGACTACTGTTCTGATCAGCCAGGCTCCGAGGAGATAAAAACCAAGTACATGAAATACTCTGCGGTTCCATAAATCATTGAACATGTATTTCAGGTTTTTCTTTTTTGTTTCGGTAACCCCTTCAATAAATACCTCAAAAATTTCCATTGGTTCCTTAATCCCTTTGAGTTCTCTTATCCCAATGGAACTCATCCGGATATCGGTTTTATTCTGAACCTGAATTTTAACATCCTCCGAGATACAGATACCGTTTGCCTGTGCTAAAGGTTGGATGCGTGCAGCAGCATTCACAGCTGAACCGAATACATCTCCGTCTTTGAAAATTACCTCTCCAACATGAATACCTGCACGGATAGTTAGTTCCTCATCCTTAAGCCGGGTCTGAATTTCGATTGCACACCTTACAGCATTAAAAGCACTGCTGAACATCATCAGTAATCCATCGCCAAGTTCTTTGATGATTTCACCATCATACGATTTGACTATTGGGAACACGATGTCGCGCTGTTTCTGAAGAAGCTGCATTGTTCGCTGCTCATCCTGTTCCATCTGTCGTGTGTAGCCAACGACATCAGTAAACACAATAGCTGCTAGTTTGTGATTTTTCTCAGACATAACTGTTTTATATCATGTTTAACTTTTCAACCTGATTTTTTGTCGAATTTATGACACTTCAAATTTACATGAAAAATTTTATAATAATCTATCTACTTGTATTAACTATCCGGTTGATTTAAAATTAAAACTTATGACAGTCAAATAATTCACACCGATTGAATTTCTATAATAGTCCAATTACTTCCACCTTAAAAGGATCATTGGACAAAATATCCCTATCTGCAATCCTTTGGCTGGTAAATCATCAAGTGGGTTTATCCATTGCTCCGAAAAGCTGGGACTTACAATATATACCACTCCAAAAACCCAAAATGCCTATATGGCTATTTTTAGATTAAAATTAATTTTATAGGCCAGGATTTATTGGTATGAAAAGGAAGGACTAATAGATAAATCATTTCGCTAGCAGACCATTTACAAAGTACATATCTACCGTTCCTTTGTTTTTAGCTTCAATCTTACCCCTGTATTCACATGCAAACCTGTCCTTGATTTTCTCATAGGTCATTTGCGAAATATTTACCTTGCCGACAGTTCCGCTCGATTCCATCCGGGATGCAATATTTACCGTATCGCCCCAGATGTCGTACTGGAATTTCTTAATCCCGACTATACCCGCCACAACCGGACCGGTGTGAATGCCTATCCGAAGTTCAAAATAAGGTTTGTTCTCTTTTATTCTCTCAGTTTTAAGCATTTCCATAAAGTTCTGTATTTCAAGTGCAGCCATTACAATATCGGTTGGATTGGTTTGGTTGGTAACAGGCAATCCGCCGGCGCACATGTATGCGTCGCCAATGGTTTTTATCTTTTCTATGCCATATTTGGTAATGATCTCATCGAACTTCTTGAAGCAAAAATCAATTTCATGCACCAGTTCTGCAGGGGATAATTTTTCGGCCATAAGCGTAAACCCCTTGAAATCGGAAAACAATACCGTAACCTCGTCGAAATGTTTGGCTTCGGCAAAGCCTTTTTCTTTCAATTCTTCAGCAACTTCAGCCGGAAGAATGTTCAGCAACAGTTCTTCAGATCTTTCTTTTTCTTTTTTTATGATCTTCCGTGATTTCCGTATGTAGTTTAAGCGGCTCCATAATCCAATCAGGATCACGAATATTCCGAGCCCGGCAAACAGAAAAATGTTTTTCCTGTTCTTCTGCTTATTGATTTCCAGTTCCGACCGGAGTTGTTCTTCCAGCATCTTTTTATCGAAGCCATATTGCATTTCTTTCCTGGTAACCTCTTCAATGTTTTCCTGGTTCAGGAGGGTATCCTTTAAATCAGAAAATAATTGAAAATACCTGAAGGCGCTGTCGTACCGCTTTTGTCCTGCATACATTTCAGTGAGTCCCTGCAGGGCATCCTTTTCGGAATACTGGGCGCCAATCTGCATGGCCAGTGATCTGGCCTTCTTCAGGTATACGGCTGCCTTGTCATAATTACCAAGATCGCCCGACACATCGCCCAGGCCAACCAGGTTATAAACCATTGAGTTTTTATCACCAATTGAATCGTTGATTGCAAAAGCCATTGAATAGTAATCTATGGCTTTCTCCGATTCCTTCATATCCTCGTAAATCCTTGCAATATTGTTATAGGTTGTCGCAATAGCCGGCTTATTGCCTATTTCCCTCGACAATTGTAACACCTGTTCGAAATACTCCAGCGCTTTTTCAAAATTATCTTCGGCTGAATAAGTGATCCCGATATTCCCCAATCCCCTGAGAATATCCTCCTTTTTTCCTGATTTAGGAATGATGGCAAGTGATTGCTGAAAATATTCGCGGGCTTTGGAATACTTTTCCATACCGAGGTAAACAACACCGATATTATTCAGGTTTTTTGATATTTCATTTGTATTGTTGATGGCTTCATTTATTTTCAGGGCTTCCAGGAAAAGATCGAGTGCTTTTGTATTATTTCCCAGACTGTTTTGGAAATTTCCCAGGTTGTTCAGGCATATCGCCATTCTTTTGTCATCACCCAGTTCTTTAAAGATATCATACGCTTTACGTGTATTTTCATCTGCAGGAAGAAATTCACCCAGGTCATCATATACCGATCCAATCTGGTAAAGAGTGACGCCAGCATCTTTTCTGTTTCCAAGCTCCTCCTCCAATGCCAGGGATAGATTGTAATGCTCCAGTGCCTCTGAATATCCGGAAAACGTCTGCCATATCCAGCCGATTTTAAAATGCGCTTTTGCTTCTTTATTCCTATCTCCCTTCTTTTGCCATAGTTTAACGGCTGCCATAAATACCGAATCAGCCTTGTTATTCTGACTCATGGAAAGATAACTTTTCCCTTTCAGCATCAATGCTTCCGAATGGTATTTATCCCGGTCAATTTTTTGATTTTTGCCGGCATCAGAAACAGATAACTCTTCAAGTTCACTGGCATACAGTGATGCTTTTATCAGGATCAGTGAGGTAAAGTGAATTTGCAACGCTGATGAGCAAATTAGCCCTGAGCGTATCACTTTCGGTATACTTATTCAGCAATGAAATGAGGCTATCGGCTTCTGACTGATTTGCCATCATCTGTTTTATGCAAATCATCATCAGTAAAAGCAAGACAGTGTAAAGGAATGGGTTGGTTTTTCTCATGATAAAATGTTGATTAATTAAGTCCTTCGTTGAATTTTTTATGTTGCCTTTTATTATGATTAGATATATACAACCGTAAATTGGATAATAAGTTTACCTATTTGATTCAATGGAGGTAAAATTTTTATTCATGGATATAAGTTGCCAGACCGGACCAGGCAATTTGCGGATAGGCCAAAACCAATAATGGAAAAGAACTGAACAAAAATTATTGCAAAATGGACACCGCAATCAACCTTAACCTTCATTACTTCGCTACAATTTATTTTGATGTGCTGGTAAAAAGCATCCCGAAGGGATAACTTAATTCAGCCCAATAGCAGCGCTTTGGGTAAAATGGAATTTATCTATCTTTACCTTCGCCCTGAAAGGGCAGGTTAAAAAATATTAATATATTTGCTCTCAAATATGTTAAAACATGGCACATCACGAAGAACATATACCCGCTACTCCCGAAGAAGCGATATTTTACGACTGCCTGAAGAACGGCGACGATTTCATGAAGATTGAGATCTACCGGCTGGCCCGCTTTTGGTACCGGAAGGCGCTCGAAACCGGCATACGGACGGAAATGATCAGCGAGAAGCTTGCTGGGCTGGAAGAAAAAAGCAGGTTCGAGCGAAAAGTAATTGCCATACTGGGCATCATCGCAGCCATTATTATTGCCGGAGTCTGGGTAATGAATTCCTGACAGGATATCAGTCTGTCCTGATCTACGCCGCCTGCTGCTTAGTGTGGCTGCTGGCAGTTTTTCTCCTTCTCCGCCGGCGCAGCTTGCCTGTCTCGAAGAACCGCTTCACCTGTTTCGGATCTTCGGCAAAGTGAGCCATCAGGTGTCCCAGGTTGGCGTACATTTTTACAGCGGCAGCCTTACGTGCTGCCTCCAGACCGAAGGACGCACCCTTCACCCCGGTCGATTCACCCTTGCTTGTGTTGAGCATGTCCGTCAGTTGCTTGTGAAAATCCTCCACTTCCATCCGTGTGACGAACAAACCCGGGAAGGCTTCAAGGTTCAGAGCCAGCGAAGCCAGCTTTTCGGCACGCAGGTCGTAAGGCCCGCGGCGGAAGGCTGTCCTGCCACCTTTAAACAGGGCTTTGTATTCCGGCGACTTCTCGTGGAAGCGGACCAGCACATCCACTTCCCACTTAGGTATCTTCTCGGTGTAAAGCACCTTCAGCAGTTGTCGCAGGCGCCTGGCTTCACCTGCACGCCCGCCTTTCTTCGAGGTCCAGGCGGCATAGGCCGTGCAAAATGCTGTCCGCACCGGGTCGGTTTCCCTGAACAGCTTGCGGATAAACGGATCGGAACTGGCGCCAAGAACATTGGCATGGTGACTGATCATCCTCAGCATCTTTTTATAGTTGCGCTTTGTGGATGCATCGAAACGGTTCGAGAGGATATTCCAGTTTTTTTTCATTTTTATATTATAATTTACGTTTGTTCTTCCAGTATATAATAATACATGCTTCTACACACGATATAATAAAAAGGTTGTTGTTCTGCTGTGTTTTATTTTGAGGATTTAACATTTCAAGGTTGAAATGAAGCCACCCTATGTAAAACAGTTCTGGATTAACGCTGAAATGAAGCCACTATATGTGCAACAGTTCCGGATTAATGTTGAAATGGATCGGAGCTATGTTCAACAGTGTTGGATCAATGTTGAAATGAAAAAGAGTTATGTGCGGCAGTAGCAGATCAATTTTGAAATGCAGCGATACATTTGCAGACTCTCCGTTTCAACGCCGGGAAAGAGGTTTGCAAATCCAGAGGACGTTTCCCGGCGCCGGGATAAGGTTTTTCAAATTAAAGATGGCTTACTTAAGTGCCTGGAACATGCATTTCAATTTAAGGATGACTTATTCATGCGTTTCCATAAGCAATTACAATTTACAGATGGCTTAATTATTCCTGACATTGAATGACCAATTTCAAATTTCTCAAGTCAAACCCCTCTCAAATCTCATGTCTCTGATCTCAAGTCTCAAGTCTCACCTCTCAAGTCTCCTCTCTTAGGTCTCCTCTCTTAGTCTAACTACTCTGTACTAACTACTAACTACTCATTTTTCAATTCTGATAAGACCAACAAACCCCTGAAAGGACTATTTTTAATTACAGATGGCAATTGCAGCAGTTGAATGACCAATTTCCAATTTCTCAACTATCTTCTCACGTCTCAGGTCTCCTCTCAAGTCTAACCTCTAACATCTATGTACTCTTATATAACTAAACATAAAATGAATTGGGTTAGGGTTAAGATGACAGGGTGGATTATGGGTTAAGGTAAAGGCCAATCCTTACCATTTCCTTATCCCAAACCGGCCTCCTCACCCTAACCATTCACCCCAACATTGAATACAATTCTCAAGTTATTCTTCCCTGGTTAAGATGCCAGGGTGGATTATAGGTTAAGGTAAAGGCCAATCCTTACCATTTCCTTTTCCCAAACCGGCCTCCTTACCCGAACCTTTCATCCCCTTATTGAATACGATTCTCATGTTATTCTTAATGGTGCTGTGCTTTTACACTTCAACAATGAATAGTTAACATGATTGAATGTAATTCCAAATCGGATTTAATTTTAGGATAAACTTTGCAATCCGGATTCCATTTTTTAGCCACTAAAACACAAATACTATAAGAGACTGTTTAAATTTCGCAAGAATGAATATTGCAGAAGGTTGAATTTGTAATAAATTTTAGTGAAACCCTGCCTGCGGCTTTGCTCCGCTGGAGCTGCGCAAAAGCGAAGCAGGCGGGTTTGTGTTTTAGAGCTCCCGCCTGCCATGCAAAGGCTCTATCATCAGCGGGCAGGTTTGTGGCAAAATTTTTCCGCCACTAAATCTCAAAGACACAAAAAACCACAAAAGTTAAAACACTTAGAGTCTGTTTAAAATTGAAAAAAAGATGAATTTCATCGCCACAAAGACACAAGGACACCAAGGTTTCACTAAGTTAAGTGATTCATTTTTTGCTCTTTGTGTATCTTAGTGACTTAGAGCCTTAGTGGCAAAATTGTCATGTTAAATATTTTACTGAATTTTAAACAGTTTCTCAGAGAATAAAAGTAAATTTGGAAAATGAAAGCAAGAGAAGCATACAATATCTGGGCAGGCCAGTACGACACAAACGATAACAAGACCAGAGATTTAGAAGCTATTTCATTAAGAGACACTCTGGATAATTTAAACTTTCAAAATTGTTTAGAAATTGGTTGTGGCACAGGAAAAAACACAGCATGGCTGTTAGAAAAAGCTGAAAAAATTAAAGCAGTTGACTTGTCAAACGAAATGCTGGCTAAAGCCAAAAGTAAAATTCAGGCAAATAATGTTGAATTTATTCAGGCCGATATTAACGAAGAGTGGAATTTTGCAGAAGCCAACCAATTTGATTTGGTAACTTTTAGCCTGGTATTAGAACACATTGAAAACCTTGATATCATATTTCAAAAGACAGTAAAAGTAACTAAAGAAAAAGGATATATTTATATTGGTGAACTGCATCCGTTTAAACAATATAGTGGAACAAAGGCCAGATTTGAAACACAGGAAGGTTTGCAAATCGTAACTTGCTTTAATCACCATATTTCTGATTTTACAGGTTGTGCAAAACAAAATGGTTTTGATATAATTGAGCTCAAAGAATATTTTGACAGGAATGACAGAACAAATATTCCTGGAATTTTAACATTGTTATTGAAAAAACGATAAACCAACAACGAACGCACAACGGTTTTGTGCAAGCGGGGCTGACGGAATAAATTGAATAATAGTAATTCTATTTAGAGACTGTTTCCTGACATTGAATGACCAATTTCAAATTTCTCAAATCAAACCCTTCTCAGGTCTCATGTCTCTGATCTCAAGTCTCAATCTCAGGTCTCAAGTCTAACCTCTCTTATGTCTCCTCTTGTCCTATCATAAAATAGGTTGACAGAAAGTTTAGTTAATAACTTATAGTTAGTAAGCCTATGAAAGAGAAAAAAGTGATACGACATTTTAGCGAAGCCTTTAAGAAGGAGAAGGTAAAAATGATTGAAGACAAGCAGATCACCGTTCTTCAGTTGAGCAAGATTTATGAAGTAACCAGTGCGGCTATTTATAAATGGATACGTAAATATTCGACCCGGATTGCACGAGGGGAGAAATATGTGGTTGAGAAAGAAAGCGAAGGATCAAAGACGCTTGAATTGATGAAGCACATAGCAGAGCTTGAGCGCAAAGTTGGTCAGAAACAACTACAGATCGATTACCTGGAAAAAATCATTGACCTGGGCAGTGAGCAGACGGGAATTGACATTAAAAAAAAGTTCGTATTGGAGCACTCAGATGGTTCCATGCCAAACAAAAAGAAATCATCATGACCGAATTGTATAGCATTTCAGGAATTACCCGCCAGGCATATCACAAAGCGGTACACAAACAGGAACGAGAGAAGCTGTTATGGCAACGGCTGAAAGAGATGGTAATAGAAGTACGAAAAGATTATCCTCGCCTGAGCGCCCGCAAGATCCATTACATGTTAGGTATCGAAGAGATAGGTGTCAACCGTTTTGAGCGCTTTATTTCATCGCAGGGAATGGGGGTAAGGAAATTTCGTTCATTCATACGGACCACCTACCCCGGAACCATCCGGTATGAAAACCTCGTTAACGGGATGATCATAGCCGATATAGACGGTTTATGGGTAAGTGACATAACATACTTTAAACCCTATGACCAGACATTCTACATCGTAGTGATCCTGGATGTATACAGCCGCCGGATCATAGGCTACAGTGCCAGCGATAACATGTTCACAATAAACAATCAGAAAGCGCTGTCAATGGCCATGAACACCCGAAGGCAAAAACAATTCACAGGACTGATCCATCATTCCGATAAAGGCAGTCAGTACAGTTCAAAAGAATATGTAAAGATGCTTACCTCTGCCCACATTCAGATCAGCATGGCAGAAACCTGCCTTGAAAATGGATACGCTGAGCGCGTAATCGGAACACTGAAGAACGATTATCTTCGGATGTATAACATCAGAACTTTAAAGCAATTACAAACAACATTAGCACGCCAGGTAAAACTATACAACAACTGTCCCCATGGCGAGTTGGGAAAACTTAGCCCCCTTGCATTTGAAAAATATATCAGCGGCAAACCCAAGCAGGAACGCCCGGTAATGCAATTGTACGAATTCAGACAGAATGCAGCAGAACAAAAAAATAACAGTTCGACGATGGGTTTTATCAGGCATAAGCCCATGAAAATATCCATAAATAAAAAAACCGTAGCTTTACTCAATAAAACTACGGTCAGGTATTTTCCTGGGTCAGGCTATTCCTTGGAAGGTTGCCCCCCGGCAGAGCCTTCCTCCGCTTCACCTGAGGAAACAAAGTTGAACAATATAAACAAACATAACAAATTGAATTATCAACAGTTAATATGAAAGTTTACTCTTTTTTGTCAACCAAAATCATGATAGGTCATCTCTTAGTCTAACTACTCAGTACTAACTACTAACTACCCGTTCACAAGCCAAAAGTTAAAAAAATGTTAAATAATATTTGCAGTATAAAAAGGAAAAGATTTATTTTTGGGGGAAAGAAAACTAACTGCTACGATGCGAAAGCAACTACTTTATTTTACTGCTAAAATTTACTAAGCAATTTAGGTTTATTGATTTAATATGGATAAAACAATATACACCCTTATGAAAAAAAGGAATACTAATCCGACAAATAGTTGTTGGATGAGTAAACCTGGTTAAAGGGTGAGTTATTTTGATAAGCAAGTTGTGTGTAATGTTAAAGCGAAACAACTAAACTTAAATCTATGGCATTAGAACAAGGACTTATGGAACAAATTAAAGACTATTGCACATGTGGGTCGCTACGCTCTCATCTTCCGAGTCAAAATCATCTTTTTCCATCGTGTTACCATCTCGAAGGCTACACCGACCAAACCATCGGCCCCTTCTCCCTCGAACTCGGACAGAAATTACAGAAAGATATTTATTTGGAGGCAAGTCAATGAAAATTATTTTTCAAAATACAAAAATGGAGTCCAGAATCCATTCAAAAAACGGGGCGATACCGAAAAGCCATACGAGTAGGGAACATAAAACGTTTTAATCATGAAAAGGCTAATTTTTATAATTTGTATTATGATCTTTGTCAAGCTGATTTCGGGACAGGATACCATAGTTAAAATAAATGGAGAAAGAATTAATTGTCAAGTTACCTTAAATACTATTTTAAAGGTAGAATATAATAAAGGCACTTCATTTAACTACAGTATACCCAAAAGTGAAGTATCCATGATCAAATTTGCCAATGGAGTGATCAAAAAATATGATCAAGCATCTATCGAAATTATTGACGATTCACCGATTACTAAGAAGGGCCACAGATATTATCAAGATGGAAAGATGGTACCTTTTAAAGAGATTAAATCAAAATTGCTGTATAATCCAACTTCAACCTCTGAATTTCGAAAATATCAAAAAAATAACGCTATTGGAAAAGTTTTACTTTATGGTGGAACATTAACTATATTCACTGGTGCTGTTATAAATTTTTTATCTGTTGTACAAAAAGCAGAGGATATAAATAATGAAGAGATTCAAGGTAATTCCAATTTAGGTCTTTATATTATGCTGGCTGGAGTTGGTCTTGATTTAATAGGATTACCTTTGGTTATATCAGCAAAGCATCATTTTAAGAAATCAATTATCCTTTATAATTCAAATTTCAAAACTCAAAGCTACAATTCAATAAGAATTGATTTGCAGCTAAATCCTTATGGAGTAGGGCTTTCAATGAAATTTTAGCTTTATATGTAAAATTCGTCTTTACTGGCGAATTGAGAAATGAGTAACTGTTTTGGTTTAATTTAGCAAGTCTGTTAAGCATTAGTCTGTTCATCGCACGTTGAATCATTGTTTCAATGGTTTCTGTATGAAATTCATTGTCTTTGCTCAACCTACAATAACTTTCAAACCAAGAGAAAATCCGTTCAACTGCGCATCTTTTTGGTAGTACTTTATATTAACGAAGCCTTCTATGAAAACAATTAGAATTGAATAAGGAATCTTATTTCTGCTGGTTATTTGTTTAATTGGTGCCTGCAAAAACAACTGCTCCTATAATATTGACACCAGAACAAAAAGCTGTAAAAATAAGTAATTGGTAATCAAGCGACAACTATGGAATTGATGAATACACATACTTCTGTTGCCCCTTAGGGGGTTAAGTCAGAATATTATGCAAGAGTAAGGGTAGTTATATTAAATGCAGATGTAGCACAACTTATTGTTTATGAAACATCCAATGGTTATACCACTTCATTAACTTATCGCTTCTTGAAGTAAAAATAACAAAAAAACATGAAATAAATAGAAACCATGCCCATAATCGAGTAGAACGGCCGGCGAGCCGTTAAGCCCCACCGGAAGCGCCTCTCACACCACTGTACGTGCCGGTATCGTATACAGCGGTTCATTAAGATGAGGAGCAATTTTCTCGTAAACGGTAAGCATAGCCTCATACCCTCTTTTACACAAGCGTTCTAAGGTAATAGTAGTAACAAGAATAGGGCTTTGGGCTACTGCCCATCCTCCCATTCCTCGTCCGGCTCCATGAATAGGCATGGTCAGGATCAATCCCCAAACGAATCAGGTTCTTCCTTTTCCGTTCGGGCTTTTTCCAGTGATGCCAGATGCAATACCTCAGACGATTGCGCATCCAGCCATCAAGGTCTTTGAGTTTACCCTGAATACTTGCCATACGGAAGTATCCAAGCCATCCCCGTTGAACCTCTTTAATTCCCACGGCTCCCGCGCGA
>CAVPSZ010000005.1:0-21317 GCA_963708435.1 uncultured Bacteroidales bacterium | reverse complement strand
AGATAATATTATCTCCCTTGAGTGGTCGGAGCACATCAGGCTTCGGCCCGGAATGTACATCGGCAAACTGGGTGACGGCGCTCGCAGGAAGATGGCATTTATGTCCTTATCAAAGAAATCCTCGACAACTCGATTGACGAATTTGTCATGGGCCATGGAAAGACCATTGAATTAACCATTAGGATCAAAAGTAACTTCAGGGATTATGGCCGGGGTATGCCTCTTGGGAAGGTGATAGAGTGTGTTTCAAAGATCAATACAGGAGCCAAATATGATTCAAAGGTTTTTAAAAAACTGTCGGACTGAATGGTGTCGGTTCCAAAGCCGTAAATGCCTTATCAGCCTATTTTGTAGCAGTCAATCAGGGAAGGACGAACCAATATCGTTGAATTCCAGAGGGGAACTTGATCAACGATATCAGGAACAGCTCGACTGATGTAAAGAACGGGACCATCATTACGTTTGTTCCTGATAATACATTTTGGGAAATTACCATTTCATTAATGAATATATCGAGAAATTTCTGGAATTATTGTTTCCTTAACAACGGTCTGACCATTATTTTTAACGGAGAACAGTTTTTTGCGAAAAACGGCTTACTCGATCTGCTTGAAAAATAATAACGGTAATAGCCCGGTTCTTTATCCGATCATTCATATTAAGGAAGAGGATTTTGAATTTGCTTTTACCCATTGTCGAACAATATGGCGAAGAATATTATTCGTTTGTCAACGGACAGCATACCACGCAGGGAGGCACCCACCTGGCTGCATTCAGCGAAGCCCTGGTGAAGACAATCCGGGAGTTCTATAATAAGGATTTCGATACCAACGATATACGGAATCCATTATTGCAGCAATCAGTATCAAGGTCAGGAACCGGTTTTCGAATCGCAAACCAAAACCAAACTCGGTTCGCAGCACATTGAACCCGGAGGGGATGACCATCACGGAATTATATTAATGATATTGTAAAACGAACCTCGACAATTATCCTCCATATGAATCCGGAAACGGCCGAAGAACTTTACCGGAAAATTCTTCAATCGGAAAATGAGCGGAAGGAATGGACGGGATTAAAAAACTGGCCAAGGAAAGTGTTAAAAAAGCCAGCCTTCACAATAAAAAGCTCCGCGATTGCCAATGCATTACAATTCAAATGATGAACTCCGGCTCGAAACCACCATTTTTATCACCGAGGGTGATTCAGCCAGCGGTTCCATCACCAAATCGAGAGATGTAAATACGCAGGCTGTTTTCAGCCTGAAAGGTAAACCACTGAATTGTTTCGGCTGAGCAAAAAGATGGTTTACGAAAATGAAGAATTCAACCTGTTGCAATCGGCACTGAATATTGAAGACGGATTGGATAACCTGCGGTACAATAATATCGTGATTGCAACCGATGCCGATGTCGATGGCATGCATATCCGGCTTTTGCTGCTGACTTTTTTCCTGCAGTTTTTTCCCGATCTGGTAAAAGCAGGGCATCTGTATATTCTTCAAACTCCTCTGTTCAGGGTAAGGAACAAAAAGAAAACCATCTATTGCTATTCCGAAGAAGAAAAACAGGAAGCACTTGAAAAACTGGGCAAACCCGAAATTACCCGTTTAAAGGATTGGGTGAAATTTCGCCCGATGAATTCAAGTATTTTATTGGGGCATCCATGCGGCTCGATCCGGTTCTTTTACATCGGACTCATCGATTAAGGAAATCCTTTCTTTTTTTATGGGCAAAAATACACCCGAACGCCAGACCTTTATTATCGATAACCTGAGGATCGAGAACGATATCCTGGTCGATGTAAGGTTGCCTGATTCCTGCAGTTATTTTGAATCCTTTTTGAATGCTTTTCCCAGGTACCTTGTCAGGTCTCCTGCAGTTAATGCTTCGGATCCGCGTTTTCTTAGCAGCAATATCACCTGCAAGTCCGTGCAGATAAACACCAAGCAAGCAGGTCTCGAGAGAGGAATATCCCTGTGCTTTTAAATCCGACAAATTCCGGTCAGCACATCACCACTGCCACCGGTAGCCATTCCGGGATTGCCGGTTGAATTAAAATACAGGTGCCATCGGGACAGGTAATGGCTGTGTGAGCGCCTTTCAGCACAATATAGACCTGGTATTTGATAGAAAGTTCCCGCTGTTTTTCATTGCGTTCAAAATCATTGGCGGTTTTACCAACCAACCGCTCAAACTCTTTGGGATGAGGAGTGAAAATACTGTTTTTTGGGATGAACGAAATCCAGGTTTTGTTTTCAGCGAGGATATTGATAGCGTCGGCATCTATGATCAAAGGCATGCCGGCATCCTGGATAAGCAACTTAAGTGCATTTTTTGTTTTATCATCAAGACCAATCCCGGGTCCGACAGCAATGGCATTAAAATTTGCCAGGTAGGGGAGATCAGAAAATACCTTTTTATCAGCATCTATGCTGACCATTGCTTCCGGCACTGCCGTTTGGATAATGTTATATCCTTTTTTGGGAATATGGGCAGTGATAAGTCCGGCACCGGCTTTTAATCCGGCTGAGGCTGCAAGCACTGCTGCCCCCATCTTCCCGTAACTTCCGGCTATTAAAAGGCCGTGACCATAAGTCCTTTATGCGAAAATTTTCCTCTTGGCTTCAATATTGGCCTGATATCATCATTAATTATCCAAATGGTTTTTAACAGAAACAGAATTGATGAAATCAGGATGTAAACCAATAGGAAGCACTTCCCAATGGCCAAGATAATTGTTCATTTTCAGGGTACACGAAACCCGGTTTTTGGAAACTGGAATGTAAGTGTATAATCGGCTTTAATAATTGAACCCTGGTTGTCGAGATTTGGTGCATCACAGAAAAATCCCGAAGGAACATCAACTGAAATGATCACTCCATTAGATTCATTTATATGATCAATAACTTTGGCAACAAAACCGTTACAAGGCCGGCTCAGCCTGAACCAAAAATGGCGTCAACTACCGATCGTATCAGACCTGATTTCAGGAAGTTCTTCACCATCTTTATCTCAGTCAGCGAAACCGGGGTTTTCAAAATTCTTTCATAATTGATCCTGCAGCTTGGCGACATTTGTCAGCATGACGGATTAAAATTACTTACTTTTATCCAGCCTGAAAAAGCATTCTTGCCAGGGCAAACCCATCTCCGCCATTATTACCCATTCCGCAAAAAATCATAATCTCTTTTTCCGGTTCAGATTGGCCACCATCCATTTGTATAGTTCCTTTGCCGCGCGTTCCATCAGGTCGATATCGGTTACGGGCTCATGCTCGATGGTATAGGCATCAGCTTCCCTGATTTTTTCAATGGGTAGGATTTTCATTTTTATTTTCCCGATTCAATGTATTTTATCACTCTTTCAGTAACTAATTGATTATTCAAATTCTCCCGATATTCTTTTGTGGTTTCTGGTTTGATTTCTATGTCAGGTAATAATCCATGGTTATCATGGTTTTTATCCAGCCCATAATTTAATGAGGAAGATAACCTTAAATGAAGTTTAGTTACCGGTAAGTAGTGTATTGCAGCATAATCAAATTGCGTGGTTCTGGTAAGTGTTTCTTGCCCGAAGATTTTTACCGCTATTTTGTTAAATCTTAGAATATCAGCAAAGCGAACGGCAGATGATGCTGTTGAAGCACCAACAATTAAATAAATATTACCGGTAAATTTTAATTTGTGGTCTATGTCAGAATAATTTCCATCTATGTATTCCTTTTTTGAGATAAATTTCTTAGTGTATTTTTCTAAATCCTGCTGTTCGCCTTGGTATTCATACAAGGAAAGTTTACCCTCGTATAAATAATTCAAAAGGATAATCCAAAATGAATCGAATGACCACTTAAAGAAATATCTATGATCAGGCTTTTAGGCTTTATTTTATTTATCCTTTTAAATATATCATTAATGACCAGCAGATTCATTCCCAATTCAGGTAAAGACCTGATTTGAAAAATTGCATTATTATTTTTAAATGTAAGCCTATACCATTCCTTGCTGGCAATTCGCTGTTCGACATTTCGGTAGAAGAGCTATCACCCATTGGTAGTAAATCCATTCTTTTGATTTTGATACTGTCTGCACCTATTGGAATATATTTGATTTCAACCTCATTTTTAAAACCAAAAAGAACCTTCGTAATAATTGGATCCCTGTATAAGTTAAAATAACCAGTTTGATATTTTTTGTAATAATTATATTTACTAAAAGAACTATATCTTAATATTTCAAAAATAATGTCACTTGCCGGAATATCATTTATACTAATAATAATGCTTCTGTTCATTTCAGTAGTATCATTGAAAATAAATGCTGTATCATTGAATACATCAACATCAAAAGGCACTATCGTTTTGTCAGAAAAAGAATTATACCTATTCATTTTTTTGTCGTATGCATAATCACCCATTAAACTATAATACGACTGATCATCCTGAATACCTCGAACCAAAGGAGCAGTAAGAAGATAGAAGTCGAGCCTGCTCATTTCTTTTTTGTCGTCAATTACTTTTTCGATGCTATCGTATAGTTTGTAAAACCTTTCTTTATCTCCATACAGAAACCCATTACCCCCATACCTTTTATTTTCAGCTTTGTTTTTAATAAACGAAAGATCAGAATTTAATTCATAAGCGGGAAATACCTGGTTTAATATCGTCATGATACTATCCTGCCCATTTACCAAGACTGAAAAAAAAACTTAAAAAAGTGAAATAACCTTTCTCATAAAGTTTAATTTAACAATGCTCTCAATTTAAAATATTTCACAAATGATTAGGTTCATTCTTTGATCACATAACAGTTTGCCAGAATATCGTGCAGCGCTTGCTTGCGTTCAGTAAATCCTGCCATGATATAGCCGATCATGAGGATTATTCTGGAAATTATTTTCGCAAAATATCTTCCTGTAGCCCGGGCAAATTTTATCCGGTTACCGCGGTATCTGTTACTTTTATTTTTAACAGGAGTTTTCCAACAGTTCCCTGGTGCTTGCTCGATTCCATCAGTGCAAAATAGAGCCATTGCGCAGCGGTGGAAATGATCGCCATCGGGATCATTGCCATTAAAAATGGTGCTATGAACATCGCTGGATCATCCATATCATAACCTGATTGTTTCATGGAAAAAAGCGATATGCCGAAAATGGCAAGGACCGGAATGAAGAAGATCCATGAGATAAAGGAGATGATGATGGAATCGATGATGTAGGCTAAAAAGCGCCACCAGAAACCTGCGTATTGAACAGGTTTTTGATCTTGCTGATAAGGGATTTGTGTGTTTTCCATATTTGAAATTATTAAGGTTGTTAAAATTCATTGAAAAAGTCCCAGGGAAACAATGCGAAATTCAGTCCCAGGAACAATAGTGCAATGATCATGAAAAACAGAAAAACACCGGCGAGGACAAGCCCGATGATTGCGATATTTCTTCCGGTCTTTACATTGCTGTAAGATGCAGGTGTATATATTGATGGATTGGAATTATATAAAGCCATATCTTTACTTGCCAGAACAAGAGCGACAATTGCCAAGATAAGACCGACAATGCCATGACACCAGCAAAGAACAACTGAAACTATTCCTAAAGTCAGGACAGTTGATGCGTTGGGTAAAGGAACCTGATTCTTTGGATGTGCCGGTTGAATATTTTCGCTTTCCATAGATCAAGGCTTTTAACGGATAAAAGTAATTCAATTTATAAAGATTAAATGCTAATCGTATCAAAAATATTTTTCTGAGATATGAACAACATAGCTTATAATCATAATAAGGACGGTAATTATGAAGCTGTATTTCAAAATAATGGCTCCTTTCCTGAATTTAAATATAAGGTGAAGAATAAGAAATGAAATTAAAAAAATAGGTGGCAATAGCGCCGGGTAGGTCTTTAAACTTTCAATTAATTCACCCTTCAATAATAGGATAAAAGCCGTTTGCATACCGCAGCCGATGCACTCAAAGCCTAAGTAGTGCTTGTAGAAACAAGGCAACTGATGTTTTTCGAGCCAGGAAATAAGATTTTCCATAAGGTAAAATTAGTGTATTGTGGAATTATAGGGATGAGAATTACTGAATTGTTAGGTTATACCCAAACAGCACATGTTTTCGAAAATATGATCGCTGTGGCATTCGAATATAAATGCAAGAATGTTATCTTTTCTTCGAAAACCTGACTATTTGCAGTATAGAAATATTTGTGTAAAAAGCAAACAGTTAAAAGCTAAAAGCCTTTTCAATGGCGAATGTTATTAATTTTGCCATTTCCAAACTATAATATGCGCCGGTAAAAAAAGAATTGCAGTTATTCGAAAATGTCAGGATCGTGGATGCCGGCGCTGAAGGCAATGCCATTGGTCGGATTAACGAAAAAGTAATTTTTGTTCCATTTGTTGTTCCCGGAGATTTGGTAGACGTTCAAAGACTGTGAAATAAGAAATCTTTTTATGAAGGAAGAGCCATTAGCATTTGTGAATTTTCTGATAAGCGGGTTGAGCCAAAGTGCAGGCATTTCGGCGTTTGCGGTGGTTGCAAGTGGCAGAATATGAAATACAGCGAGCAGCTTATTCTATAAGCAGAAACAGGTGGAAGATAGCCTGAAGCAGAATAGGAAAATTTGATTACCCCGAGGTGTTGCCGATTATCCCTTCAGAAAATGAGTATTTCTATCGCAACAAGCTTGAATTTACTTTTTCGAATAAGCGGTGGCTTGATGAATCAGAAATGGAAAATGATCCCTCAACCTTTTGAGAGAGTATGAACGGGCTTGGGTTCCATATTCCCGCAATGTTCGACAGGATCGTGGATATTGAAAACTGTTACCTGCAGGCAGAACCTTCCAATTCTATAAGAAATGCAGTAAAAAAAGTACGTAACTGAAAAGGGATTGACATTTTTTGATACAAGGAAAATTTCAAGGGTTTCTCCGCAATCTTCTTATCCGAACAACCACTACCGGTGACCTGATGGTTATCCTGGTGGTTTATTTATGACGACCGGGAGGCCGATTTACCCAACTTACTCGATTTTGTTTTTCAGCAGTTTCCCTCAATTATCTTCGCTGATGTATGTGGTTAATTCCAAAGCGAAATGATACCATTTCCGAATCTTTGAGGTTTTGTTCTTTACAAGGGCAGGGATCATTTGATTGAAAAAATGGGTAACCTTAAATTCAAAATAGGACCCGTATCTTTTTTCCAAACCAATTCCGTGCAGGCTTATGAGCTTTATAAAATAGCAAAGAATTTCGCTGAATTGCAGGGAAATGAAATTGTTTATGACCTTTATACCGGCACAGGAACGATAGCCAATTTTTTAGCTGCTTATTCAGCAAAAGTTATAGGAATTGACAGCGTTTCGGCGGCAACTGAAGATGCAAGAATCAACTCGGAGATAAACAATATTAAAAACACCGTTTTTTTTGAAGGTGACATTGTTAAGATTCTCAGTGACCTGTTCGTTGATCAAAATGGAAAGCCGGATGTGATAATAACTGATCCGCCAAGAGCAGGAATGCATGAAAAAGTAGTTGAACAAATATTAAAAATAGCTCCTCGCAGATTGGTCTATATAAGTTGCAATCCTCCTACCCAGGCAAGGGATTTCAACCTTCTTTCCGCTGGTTACAGGGTTGTGAAAGTTCAGCCCGTTGATATGTTTCCGCAAACACAACATGTTGAAAATGTCATGGCCCTCGAAAAAATGGAGGCCTGATAAGGTTGTCCGTAAATAAATAATAGTTAATTTTACCCCGATACAAGAATATAAAAAAGTGAAAATTCCCGATATTGTTGCTTCATGTAAAGGCATAAAGGTAGCCGGTCAAATTCTTAAAACCTTTGTTTTCAGCACCGATGTGGCCATCATCAGGAATAATAATGCCGATGGGATAATTGCGGTTTATCCTTTCGCCCCGCAACCGCTGATTACGCAGGCACTGATTCTGGCAGCCTATAAACCGATTTTTGTCGGTATCGGAGGCGGGTCTGAAAAATGTGAGAGATCCTTAAGGCTTGCTGAGGAGGCAGAATCGCATGGAGCGATGGGGGTGGTGCTGAATCCAAATGCAACCAATGACCTGATCAGGAAATTGAAAAATACCGTTACGATTCCTCTGGTGCTGACAGTGGTTTCAGTGAAAGATATTTTCGCTGAGAGAATTGAAGCCGGTATTGATATTCTCAATGTTTCTTGTGCTGAGAAAACCTCGGAAATGGTCAGACAAATAAGATCGAAAAATAGTACCATATCAATCATTGCTACAGTTGGAAACACTGATGAAACGATACATTCCGTGATCGAATCCGGGGCAAGCGCAATTTCATACACACCCCCATCGACCGGAGAACTCTTTCGCGAAATGATGGCTCAATACAGGAATGATTGATAAATAAGAGTCTGCTTAAAAATGATAAAACTAAGAATTTTTTTTTGCCACAAAGACACAAAAGCACAAAGTTTCACTAAGTAAATTCATTTTCTACTCTTTGTGTTTCTTAGTGACTTAGGGTCTTAGGGGAAAAATCATCTCTATTAATTATTTTATTGAATTTTATACAGTCTCTTATCCGTCAGAAAAAGATTAATTTTGATTGATAAAATTTAAAGTTTGTTAACATGAGTTATAAATCAGCTTATTGTAATTATTTGATCATTGTCTTATTATCTTTATCCTATTCTGTATTCTCTCAAGTTAAAGTTTACCATGTAACTCAGGATGTTGATCTGAGTGATAAGCAGGGAGTTTTTTACACCCTGCCCAGGACAGTTATTACGGTAGAAGTTTTGGTAAATAAGACAGAATACTATGCAGGCCCTTATGCTGCCTATGCTGGAAAGTATCTTGATCTGGAAAATGTCTCAACCAACGATTACAATGAATATGCGATATCTGAAATCAGATTGGGATCTAAATCAGAGCCTGATCCCCTGCATTATTATTTTGCTGAATTCGATAGTAAAGCCATCAAAAAAAATATGGCGATGGTTTTTACAATGTCAGAAGCCGGGTTAATTTCTGGGCTTGATGGAAACGTCCAAAAGCCGGCAATTGAAGAAAATGTTTCAAGGCTTCTTGACAGGGAAAATGTATATTCCGGATTATTCAAGTATTCTGCTGAAACAAATCTTTATGAAAAGGCCGACACTGTAATTCGCAAAGTCGTGGTTGATACTGTCACTGTCGAAAAAAAATATCTTGATAAGAAATGGGTTGAGAAAAGTACCGAGCAAAAAGCTGTTGAGGCGGCAAATATGGTTACTAAGCTTCGCGACAACAGGTTCAACCTCCTTACAGGTTACCAGGAGGTTGCCTTCGATGCCGGCACTATGGCATACATGGATAAGCAGCTTAAAACTCTTGAAGATGAGTATCTGTCGCTCTTCATAGGCATAACAGTAAAAAAGACACTACACTACACATTTACAGTTGTCCCTGACCCGGAAACGGATTATTCGGTTATACCCATTTTCGTTTTTTCAGAAAGAACAGGAGTAAAGGAAATTAATGCTGCCGGAGGCGAAAAGATTAACCTTAAGATCACTGTGACAGATTCGCTTACAAATCTTAAGTATGTCAATGATGAACGGAACAAATCAGATAAAAGGGATAACGGATTCTGCTACAGGATACCGGTAAGTGCGAAAGTCAGTATTGAACTGAACAATGACCTTAAAGCCTCAGGAATTTATCAGATTGCGCAGTTTGGAAGTGTTTCTTATTTACCGCCTACTATTTCCTCGGTTGAATTCTATCCGGAAACAGGAGGAGTAAAAAACATAATAATCGAATGATATTGTAATTTAGCCAGATCATTTCAAATATCAGGACTAAAGCCCATTATCGTTGGGATTTTCTTACCCCGGACTTAAGTCTGGGGGAAATGAATCTATTGACTTGTAAAGGACTTTAGTCCAGATTTTATGAATTTGTAAATTTTTAAGGTTAGAATTATCCAATTCCTTTAAACAAACTCTGGAACAATTCTCCGGCGACAGGAACCGGCTTTTTATCACCCTGTATTGCATATATGAGTCCTATTATCATAAAGATCACTATCAACAGACTCAAAATCTTACCGACTGTTCCGAATAACAATAACAAATGAAAGGTAATGTGCAACCCCAGCGCCTGTCTTAAATGGTAAGTTCCGAGTTCAGTCTTGTTTTTACCGTGAAGCAAAATGGCAATGATCCAGCCTAATATATAAATGTAGCTCAGAATTGCCACCGTATTGTTTTCTTTACTGTTATTTTCCATTTTGAATTGTTTTTAGCACGCAAAATTATGGAATAGTTATTACCGGTTTTGTTTTTTTGACAGTTTTTATAGGACATCCTTTTTGTATTTGTAAAGGGATGCCTATTGACCATCAACCTTTAAGGGGTTGGGCAAACCTTGCAATATCTTCTGCAGTTACAATATTATCGCAAAGAATAGCCAGCCTTTCGACCACATTCCTCAATTCACGGATATTCCCTGTCCATGGCATTTTTTGGAGTTCTATGTAAGCATTTTCAGCGAAAGCAAGCATTGGCTTTCCATTATTGGCGCAGGTTAGCTGCATAAAGTGGTTGGCAAGTATAGGAATGTCATCCTTCCGTTCACGTAAGGCGGGTACATGAATTAATATTACACTTAATCGATGATAAAGATCTTCACGAAATCGCTCTTTTTGAATTTCCTCTTTTAAATTTTTATTGGTGGCAGTAATTACCCTGACATCAACAGGAATATCCTTTTCGCCACCCACCCGCGTGATTTTATTCTCCTGCAGGGCACGAAGCACTTTTGCCTGAGCAGAAAGGCTCATGTCGCCTATTTCATCAAGAAATATAGTGCCTCCATGTGCCTGTTCAAAATCACCTTTCCTTTGCTTTATGGCGGAAGTAAATGAGCCTTTTTCGTGTCCGAATAGCTGGCTTTCGATCAATTCGGATGGTATCGCTGCACAATTCACTTCGATAAATGGAGCGTGCGATCGGTTACTTTTTTCATGGAGCCAGCGGGCAACGAGTTCTTTTCCTGTTCCATTTTCACCTGTGATCAGAACGCGGGCATCAGTTGGCGCCACCCTTTCAATCAGGTTTTTTATAGAAGTCAGAACTTCTGATTCTCCAACCATTTCCCAATTGCTGCTTACCTGCTTTTTTAACTTTTTTGTTTCATTAATCAGGTGAGATTTGTCGAGGGCGTTTCTGATCGTGATCAGTAGCCGGTTAAGGTCAGGAGGCTTGGCAATATAATCATAAGCGCCCTTTTTAATACACTCCACCGCTGTTTCAATGGTTCCATGACCTGAAATCATAATAACAGGGGCGTCCGTAAGCTGCAGTGTTTTTGAAAGCACTTCAATACCATCCATGCCAGGCATTTTAATATCACACAGGATCACGTCATAGGCGCTGACTTTAATTTTTTCGATTGCTGATTCTCCGTTGTTGGCATCATCCACCTGGTATTTTTCATTTTCGAGTATGTCCCGGAGGGTATTTCTTATGCTTTTCTCG
Organism: uncultured Bacteroidales bacterium; assembly: GCA_963708435.1. GTDB lineage: Bacteria > Bacteroidota > Bacteroidia > Bacteroidales > JAADJA01 > JAADJA01. Next base: position 9,806 of record CAVPSZ010000005.1, on the reverse strand, counting down.
TCGTCAATTATCAGTATTTGCGGCATTTTTAATATCCTTATGATTACGAACGGTCAAAGATAAATATTTTATCTTTGCAGATAATATTTTCGAATGATCCGCACCGACAATATACATAAATCCTTTGGAAAGCTTGAAGTCCTGAAAGGGATTGATCTTAAGGTTGAAAAGGCTGAAATTGTTTCAGTTGTCGGAGCATCCGGCGCCGGAAAATCGACCCTTTTGCATATCATCGGAACACTTGATTCTGCTGATAAAGGAGAAGTATTCTTTGAAAATATGGCCATCAGCAATTTGAATGAAAAACAACTGGCTGAATTCAGGAACAGACATATCGGATTTGTTTTTCAGTTTCATCACTTGCTACCTGAGTTCACTGCTCTTGAGAATGTTTGTATACCGGCATTCATCGGCAAGATGCCTCGTAATAAGACGATCCGAAAAGCAAGTGATTTACTTGGATTCTTAGGCCTTTCAGAACGACTTCATCACAAGCCATCTGAACTTTCAGGAGGTGAACAGCAAAGGATTGCCGTGGCAAGAGCACTCATCAATGATCCTGACGTGATTCTTGCTGATGAACCATCCGGTAATCTCGATTCGGCATCTGCTGTTGAATTGCATAAGCTTTTCTTCAGGCTCAGGGATGAATTCAGGCAGACGTTTATCATTGTAACACACAATCTTGAGTTGGCAAATATGGCTGACAGAAAACTGACTATAAAGGATGGTATCATTCAGAATGGTTAATAATATAAATTTTCAGGTATCGTTAATTAAAAGTCTTTTATAATTCTTTAACAGATATTGACAAATCATGATAACGGCACACAGGAATTTTTCGATCCTCATTCTTTGGCTACTGTTTTTCCAGCTGAATTTATTTTCATTCGGTCAGAAAGGAAACGATGAATATAGCGCTTCAATAACGCAGGCCGACAATTTTTTCAAGAACGGTGACTATATCAATGCCAAGACATCCTATCAATATGCAAGCAGGCTCAGGCCTTCAGAGCAATACCCGAAAACAAAGCTACAGGAAACCATCAACCGGATAAGAGAAAAAATGGTTGTCGTTGACCAGTTTACTGCCATTGTCGCAGAGGCCGACAGAGAATTCAGGGCAGATGATTTTGAAAAGGCCTCATTGAAATATAAAGAAGCTAAAAAGATTCTTCCCGAAGACCCTTATCCCGATCAGCAACTGAATGAGATAAAAAGAATGACAGAAGAAAAAGCAGCCAAAGAAAATGAGTACAGTGCTGCCATCGCAAATGGTGAAAAGTTCATTAAATACAGGAAATACGAACAAGCCAAGGCTGAATTTGAAAATGCCACACTTGCCAAACCCGGTGAATCCTATCCTCAGGAAAAAATTTCTGAATTAACCTTATTGATTGAAGAAACCAACAAGGTCAAAGCCGCCTATTCAGAAACCCTTGTCCAGGCCGACCGGCTTTACAACCTGAAATATTATAAGGATGCTCGCTCTGAATACGAAAAAGCGCTTAATGCAAGGCCTGATGAAGAATACCCGGCCGAAAGAATTAAGGAAATAGAAAAAATTCTTATTCAGCGGACTGAATACGACAGGCTTGTGAGTTTGGCTGATGAAGCCTATGGAAACAAAAATATGGAGACGGCCAAAACAAATTACCAGGCTGCCCTTAAAATCTATCCTGACGAGAACTATCCAAAAACGATGATCGATAAGGTGAATGCATCTCTCAGCACTTCCGGCGGCAAGGAAGAGCTTTACCAAAAGGCTGTTGCCGATGCGTCTGAGTTTTATGAAAGCAAAGATTTCGCTAACGCCCTGATGGAATATGAAAATGCATCCAGGATTAAACCCTCAGAGCAGTTGCCTGTTCAGAAAATTGCTGAAATAAAAGCCATGATGCAAAAACAGACGGATGATGCCCTTCAATTCAATCAGTCGATCCAGAAGGGTGAACAACTTTTAGCTCAAAAAGATTATTCTGCCGCAAAAATAGAATTCACAAAAGCTACCCAACTGAAACCTGATGAATCGTATCCAAAGGAAAAATTAACGGTAATTGAAGATTACCTCCGAGATCAGGAAAAAAATCAGTCCGATTTTGATAAGATCATAGTCAGTGCCGAAAAATATGAAAACAATAAACAATACGACCTGGCATTAGCCGAATATCAGAAAGCACTTGTTATTTTTCCTGACAATAAAACAGTATTGGAGCGGATTGACGAGATCAATAAAGTCAAGTCCAATCTCTCACAAAAGGATATAGAGGTCTCTGAATTAATTGCGAACGCCGGCCTCTTGTTTGATAAAGGTTCCTATAGCCAGGCGAAAAGTGCATACGCCGAAATTCTGGAGATTGATCCTCTCAATAAGCAGGCAACAGAAAGGATTGCCGAAATTGAAAAAATACAGGCTGATAACAGGGAAATCGAAAACAGTTATAGTAAAGCTATTTTTGCCGCAGATATTTATTTTAAGAACGGAGAGTTTGAAAAAGCTAAAGCGGAGTTTCAAAAGGCATCTTTGCTGAAACCTGCTGAAAAATATCCTTCCGATAAACTGGCTGAACTTGAAAATTTATTGGGACAACCACAGGGGCAGCAAAATTCCTATGATCAGATTATCGCATCCGCCGATAAGCTGTTTAGCGAAGGTAAATATGAACTGGCTAAAAAGGAGTACCAGAAAGCCCTTGACTTGAAACCCAATGAAAAATACCCGGCAGAAAAAATTGCGGAGATAAACAAATTGATTCAAGGTACCGGTAATGAAGATAAGGATTATGAAGATGCTATCAAACAGGCGGATGAACTTTTTAATCTTAAAAAGTATACCGAGTCCAACCTGATGTATATGAAGGCTGCTAACATCAAGACCAAAGGAACAATATCCCAGGGACAGGATGCTTGAAATCGAACAGATACTTAATCAGACCAAAACCGCTGAAGCGGAATATAACCAGTATATTTCGGCGGGAGACCGGATGCTTGAAGCAAAGGATTATGAAAAAGCACAGGAAAAATACAACCTTGCTCTGGCCATCAGGCCGGATGAAAAGTACCCCAAGGAAAAGCTAAAACAGATTGATACCGAGATTCAATCGCAGTTGGCGGCTGTTCAGGAAGCTTACGATAAGGCGATTGCAGAGGCCAATGCATTTTTTGAGGCCAAGGATTATGATAAGGCAAAAATCAAATACCAGGCAGCATTAAAAGTCAAACCTGATGAGCCCTATCCACAACAAAAAATCGGTGAAATAGAACAACTTGTTTCCAGTACCGAGCTTCTACAGGTGAATTACTCCAAACTCATTGCTGATGCCGATGCTCTTTTCAGGGCCAAGGACTACCAGGAAGCCAAGGCAAAATACGTCGAGGCTGCGGCTTTGTTCCCCAAAGAAGAATATCCTGCCAAGAAAATTGAGGAGATCAACCTTCATTTTAAATCAGGAAATCTTAAGCAGCAACAGGATTATGACAAAGCCATTGCCGATGCAGACAAATTTTTCGCCTCAGGTATCTTCGATCAGGCGCTTGAAAGCTATCGCCTAGCCAAATCCTATGCACCTGATGAATCTTACCCTGATGAAATGATTGGGCGCATTTTGGGAATTCTCGATGCCAATGCGATCAGAGATTTGATCGGATCACCCGTCAGTATTGGGAAAAATGAAGAGAAGCGGTTAACTTTTGAACCGGTTCCGGTAGCCGACCGCAAAACCAGTTTTATTTTCATTAAAGCCAGCAATGCCGCTGAAACAGAATGCAGGGTAGTGTTGAGCTATGGCAAAGGCAGCACAAAGAACGGCGGGTTCATTATCCCCATTCCTGCTCAAAAACAGAACAAAGAGTACATTATCCCTATCGGTAAACAATATACCTGGTTTTCGCAGAATAATGACTGGATAAGCCTTGTACCGCAGGGTGGCTCGGTTGAAATAAACCTGATCAAGATCTCGAAAGGGCAATAGATGTTAGAGATTAGACCTTAGATTTTAGACGTTAGATTTCAGAGCATAGATGGCGGGAAGGGCAGGGTGTCCCTGGTTGCTTGCTGCTGGAATGCTGGTCTCCTGCGGCGAATCATAAGTCGTAAACCATAAGGAAGGTATTGGTTTCGGTGCAAAGCTCAGTAGAATAAATTTTATTGTATCACCAGCTTCTTCACCTCCATTCCTTCCTGAGTCTCTATTTTCAATAAATAAATTCCGTTTGACAAATTGCTCACATCCAGTTCAATCAGTTTCTGATTTTGGAATTTATCCTGCATTACCAGTTGACCATTAATTTGGGATATGCTAATAATAGCTTCTTCCGGAATTTCCTTGTTATTTGAAATGGTAATTTTATTATTAGCTGGATTTGGATAAACAGTAATATTTCCCTCCTGCGCCATCAAGTCATCTATACCAAGAACCGTATGAAAATAGTAGTAGGTGCTGTCACCACAATCACAATAGTGCCTTCATCATTCCACTCCTTATATGTATCGGTTATACGGAAACTATTGGCGTCATAGGTATGCGGCATATTGATAGTAGTTTACCCAGGCGCTGCCGTTCCAATTTGGTTAATTTACTTGTCTGATTATTGTTTGCATCGTAAGTAAAGTAAATTGATAGGATTCTCCCAGGCTGCTTCCAGTTTGCCTTAATTCACTGTCCGATTATTGTTGGCATCGTAAGTATAGATATATTGATAGTATTCTCCCAGAGTGCCGTTCCATTTTGAATAATTCACTTGTCCGATTATTGTTTGCATCATAAGTATAGGTGTATTGATAGTAATTCTCCCAGGCGCTGCCGTTCCAGTTTTGGTTTAATTCACTTATCAGATTATTGTTTGCATCATAAGTATAGGTAGTATTGATAGTCATTCTCCCAGGCGCTGCCGTTCCAGTTTTGATATAATTCACTTGTCAGATTATTGTTTGCATCATAAGTATAGGTATATTTGACAGTCATTTACCCAGTGCGCTGCCATCCCAGTTTTGGTTAATTCACTTGTCTGATTATTGTTTGCATCATAAGTATAGGTATATTGCCAGTCATTCACCCAAGCGCTGCCGTTCCATATTTGGTATAAATAACTTGTCTGATTATTGTTTGCATCATAGGTATAGATATATTTGATGGTCATTCTCCCAGGCACTGCCGTTCCAGTTTTGATATAATGTACTTGTCTGATTATTGTTTGCATCATATGTATAGGTGTATTGACAGGAATTCTCCCAGGCACTGCCGTTCCAGTCTTGCCATAAATAACTTGTCTGGTTATTGTTGGCATCGTATGTAATGATAACCTCTTTCGGAATTCACCCAGTGCACTGCCATCCCAGTCTTGTATAAATAACTTGTCAGATTATGGTTGGCATCATAAACAATATCAATGATTTTAGAATCAATCTCCCATCCAATGCTTATTGCATCCCAATTGCCAGTAGTAGATACTATCATATATTTGTATTAATTCGAGTGGCTCAGTTGTTTGGTGTTTGAAAGCTTGTCCCTGATGGGATTTTGGATTTAGCGCCGAAAGCATATCTTCGGGAGAATGGGATTTATTTATTCTTTCTTTATCCATCCTGCCCTGAACATCTTCCATTGATTTTGATGGTTGATGTTGCAAGTTTAACATAGGTTGTTTGTTTTGTGCAAAAGCATTAATTGATAATGCAAGAATTGCAAAAAGTAATACTTTTTTCATTTTGTTTTATTTTAAATTTCCTTACACCTTATGGCGTAAGTTTTTGTTTTTATCAAATTATCTATCCTTCATTCCCCTTCCACCACTTCCCACAGTCCTTCGCTGGTTTCGCTGGGGTTGTAAACCATCAGGAAGGTGTTGTCTTCGGCGCCAGGCTCGGATGTCAGGATGTCGCATTTACCATCGACTTAATTTCCATTATTGTTTCTGGAATTTTAAACTGTTGGACTTTAAATATTCTTTGATCTGCTCAAAATTCATCCCCGAAAGTTCTTTTGAGATTTTCTCTTTAATTTCCCTGAAAGTTTTAACAGTATCAAATTCCTTTTCCTGTATTTTTTCTTTAGTCTTCATACTCTATTATTTCTTTAGGTGAACGGATTTCCAATGAATGATAGTTCATGCGTAAATTTATTGCATTGTATCCTCTGATTCGATAAACATTGACAATATGCCTGAAATTCCAGCTTAAAAGGATATCAGCTTTGTAAATTGTAGCTGTTGCTATGTGGACACAGTCATCAAAACTTGACTGTCCAACAACCTTTTCGCCGATATATTTTGTGGCAAGTGTCAGTATTTCATCATTGACAGCAACCCTCTCCAAATTTTCTTTTGGCAAATCTTTGAAAAAGTTTTTTACTTTTTTGGGCGCTGAATTTAACTCAGTCTCTGTCAGATCAGAATAAATGCAAATAATTCTTCCCAGTTTCACCCGTTCAAACAGAAGCAAAGTTGCCTCTTCAAACTCAGCGTCGAATACTCCTCCAAAAACAGAGGTGTCAAAATAAAATCTTTGTTTCATTTTTCAATATACTCTGACAAATTTATACAATATTTCAATGTGTTTATTTCTCGTGCCACTAAAAGCAAAGTACCTACTTGTTAAAATCTCTTATAAATCTTTCAGCTCATCAGATCCAAATGGCTCAAGCTTCCGCTTGTGCCCTAACTTACCTACCCTTCATTCCCCTTCCACCACTTCCCACAGTCCTTCGCTGGTTTCGCTGGGGTTGTAAACCATGAGGAAGAGTACAACATTTTCAATGGCTCAACATTTTAATAAATTCCATTTAAGTCCCCAGTAAAAATACAAATAATAAATCAACCTGAAAAACATCCGCCGAAATATTATTAAGCCATTATTTATGAATTATCATGTAACAATAACTGATATTTTCTGCGACAATCATCGTTATCGGCGGGAAAAAGGGATAATGTTTGCTCCCGCAGAAAGCGCTTCTTGCTGCTAATTATTGAACCGGCAGGCGTGGAAAAGGGCGGGAAGGGGAGGATGGGAAATATTGGTATGAGGCTGCACGATTGGGTACTGATCTTTTTCGTTATTCATTCAATAATATCAAATGTATTTGAATAGATCAAAGTGTCTTTACTATTATTAACAAACTTAACTCGTAGTTTATAAATCCCTGTTTCAAGCAAGTTTTCGTTAATTGTATCTTTTCTGATTTCATTTATATTCATTGAAATCCATGAAAATTCAGGACAAGGCGGATAATAGTAATAATCCCAAGTATTCTGATTATTTTTTAGAATGGCAACATTAGGGTCGGATTGATATTGACATGCCCAATACACTATTTCTTTTGAAGTTTTATTTTTAATAGAATATGGAATTTTGTCAATTGCTTTATAAGAGCTTTGGCTTGTTAAAATTTCAATTTTTTCAATTGGTATAATTTGAGGCTCATCTTGTTTATTACATGAAACCATGATAATTATCAATACAAGAAATAATACATTTTTAATAGTTTTCATATTGATTCAATTTTAATTGTGGTCTTTAAGCATTGCGTTATTTCTTATTCACCTGGTCAAATGTCCGCAAAATTTATGAGTATCAATTAATCTGTTTTTCTTTCACTATCCAGCCTTCATTTGACTTTGTTAAAGAAATTTTAATCACATCCTTAACTTCCCCGCAACCGAATACCATGTCAGCGGTATCTTTAGTTACGTCGAATTTCCTGAAAATGAGAGGATCACGGATATCCCAAAAGAATAATTTCTCGGTGGACAGGAACAAAACAGGGTTACCGAATTTTTCAACCTGCAGGTAAGCAGGAACAATACCATCGTCGCGAATGACAAGGTGATGCTTTCCTTCCACCAGTTGCTTGTGATAATACTTCTGCAAGTCCTCCTGATCAATACAAATTTGAAGGACGGTTTGCATATCCTCTCTGGTCTGGGCAAAGGCTATTGAAGCTGAAATGGCTAATAAAGCGATGAAAGTGATTTTTTTCATAAGGTTCTTTATTAAAAATGTTTTGAAATAACAGAACGTGTTTTAACCAGCGAAAATTATTTCTTCTTCAAATGAAGACGTATTTCCCAGGTAAAACTACAAATAATAAATCGACGTGTAATCATCCGCCGAAATAATATTCAGCCAATATTTATAAATAATCGGATAACAATTCTTACTATCTTCTGCGAAAATCAGCGTTATCAGCGGGGAAAAAAATAATGTTAGCTCCCGCACCTGCCTTGCCGTCAGGCAGGGATTGCGCAGATTATCGCAGATTGAGAAAAACTACCGGAGTATTGAAGTAATATACTGTCCGAAAGAAATATTTACCGAAAATAAAACCTGCCAGGACAAAGGGAGGTATAATATTCTAATTTTGCAAGCTAAATTCTGGGCTTTAAAGATCATGAAGCAGTACAGGAACCTGTATATTATGTGTGGTTACCGGGGGATTCGGGCTGCTAATGTATTTGTTTATGGAGCGGGGCAGGCTGCTCGAAGGTGGCAAGGAAATTATCCAGGCTGCACCGGAAAGTGGATCGATGTGGCAGCAGTTTGTCGAATCTAATATCCACAACCTCACTAATCCCATGGCCATTTTTTGCTGCAGATCATTACCATTATTATCGTGGCCAGGGTAATCGGTTTCCTGTTCAAATTGATCAGGCAACCCATGGTTATTGGCGAAATAGCCGCCGGTATTATCCTTGGTCCATCGCTCGTGGGTTACTATTTCCCTGAGTTTTCCGGGTTCCTGTTCCCGTTGCAGTCGCTGGGCAATTTGCAGTTCCTCAGCCAGATCGGGTTGATCCTGTTCATGTTTATTGTCGGGATGGAACTCGACCTGAACGTGATCAGAAACAAAGCTAGCGATGCGGTGGTTATCAGTCATGCCAGCATCGTTATACCTTTTGCGATGGGTGTAGGGCTGGCTTATTTTCTTTACGACGAGTTGGCTCCTTCCAATATCAGTTTCCTGGCTTTTTCGTTGTTTATTGGTATTGCTATGAGCATTACAGCTTTCCCGGTACTTGCGCGTATTGTGCAGGAACGCGGCATGACCCGCACACGGATCGGTTCACTGGTAATCACCTGTGCCGCCGCGGATGACATCACTGCATGGAGCATTTTTGCCGCTGTTATTGCCATTGTAAAGGCCGGGTCCTTTGTCAATTCTATCTTTGCCATTGCCATGGCCATTGTATATATTTTATTGATGCTAAAGCTCGTCAAACCATTTATGAAGAAAATGGGCGAAATCTATTCGAGCCGGGAAAACCTGAGTAAACCAGTAGTAGCTATATTTTTTGTCATGCTCTTTATTTCGTCATTTACTTCCGAAGTAATTGGCATTCATGCGCTGTTCGGTGCGTTTATGGCCGGCGTCATCATGCCGAACAATGTCCAGTTCCGGAATATCTTTATCGAAAAAATGGAAGATGTGGCGCTGGTTATATTTTTCCCGCTGTTTTTTGTTTATACCGGTTTGCGGACGCAGATCGGGCTCCTAATGATTTGCCTTGTGGAAAGATTTCGGGCTGATCATATCCGTTGCCGTTGCCGGAAAATTTATCGGCAGCGCTTTAGCAGCAAAGTTTGTCGGACAAAAGTGGAAAGACAGCTTCATCATTGGTGCATTGATGAATACCCGTGGACTGATGGAACTTGTGGTGCTTAATGTTGCTTATGATTTGGGTGTGCTTACACCTGAAATCTTTGCTATGCTGGTTTTAATGGCTTTGGTGACAACCTTTATGACAGGTCCTGCATGCCTTCATTGATTTTGTTTTCCATCCGAAGTTACGATACCTGCTCCAATCGGAATTAA
>CAVPSZ010000004.1:0-28701 GCA_963708435.1 uncultured Bacteroidales bacterium | reverse complement strand
GATTCTTTGATCGTTAAAATTGATTAAATAGCTGACAAAACAGCAATAAAAAAGCTGCTGAAAAATATCAAGCGAGTAAAAGAGGTTGCTGAAAAGATAAGTTGTGAAGATTTTGAAAGCCTGCTGGATTTGTCTTTATTAAAAGAAATAAAGAAAACTGAGAAGGATAAACTATACAACTATTCCGATTCGAAAAAACGATTTTCAACCTTGAGAAAAAGCCTGGTTAATTCATAAATAGGACACAGATTACACAGAAACAACTGATAAATACTGATTTCATTTTATCGGTGTAAAATACAGTCAAAAAACCATAATCTTTTACAGGGTCATGCACAGGTCAGTTATTTATAAAATATTTCCCTGATAATATACGTAGATATTTATACGGCTATTGCTTGATGGCTATTAGCTGTTGGCGGGTATAAAATTAGGCTGTTGCGCGGAGTTTCGCGAGGTATGCATTGAGGTTCGCTGAGGAAATCCTATATCAAAAAGGCTGAGGCTAAGGCTGAGGGAAATCCCAAATCGCAAATCCCAATTCCTAAATTCTTTCTTTGCGGTTCTTAGCGTGATAGCTCTTTTTAAAGCTGCTGTTGGCTTTTGGCTGTTAGCTATTAGCTTTTGGCTGGTTTTTTAGTTCTCTGTTCCCGGTTAGGTTTGTTCACAGTTCTCAGAGTTGGATTTCAGGAAAAGAAATCAAAGGTTGAGGGATATTGGTGGAAATTTGTAACTTTGACACTTAAAACAAAAAAATGTACATCGAAAGAACAAATAATGAAATCATCATCCGGCTTCCTTCCTATGTTGACACGGATGGCCTTCAGCGGTTTATAGATTATCTTTGCTATAAGGAAGCCACAGCCAAATCGAAAGCCAAACAAGAGGATGTGGATAAACTGGCAAAAGAGGTTAAAAAAGGCTGGTGGGATAAGAACCGAAGAAAGTTCATCAAGTGAAAATAATCCTCGACACGAATATTATTTTCAGTGCACTGCTCAATACCAGCTCAACCATTGGTGAAATTATATTTGATTCGGAGAATGTGTTTGAGTTTTATAGCTGCAACTATATGCGCCTCGAAATTGAGAAGCATTGGGATAAACTGAAAAAGATATCAAAACTTACAGATAAAGAACTTCAGGAATCACTTTTCAGGCTATTCACCAAAATTCATTTTATTAATGAAGAACAAATTTCAGAAAAAATCTGGGTGAAAGCAGAAACCCTCACCAGAGACATTGATGTTGATGACACTGATTTTGTTGCCCTTGCCTATTATTTAAAAGGAGTTCTATGGTCGGGAGATAAGGAACTTTATAACGGATTAAAAAACAAAGGATTTAAGAAAGTTGTTAGTACGCAAGAACTTTTAAGAAAAAGAACCAGGCAGAAAAGAATACAATAATTCTCGGTTCGAAGTTTGAAGTTCGAAGTTGAGTTCTCAGTTCTCTGTTCTCGGTTTGATTAAGTTTGGCTGTTACGCGGAGGTTCGCAAGGTATGCACTGAGATTCGCTGAGAAAATCCTAAATCAAAAAGGCTGAGGCGGAGACGGAGGCTAAGGGAAATCCCAATTCGTAAATCCCAATTCCTAAATTCTTTCTTTGCGGTTCTCAGCGCTTCTCTGCTGTTCTTTGCGTGATAGCTCTTCCTTGAACTGCTGTTGGCTTTTGGCTGTTAGCTGTTGGCCATTGGCTGGATCTCGGTTTGGTTTCAATTTAGTCAATCAAAACTCTTGTCAATTTAGTCAATTATTCTGTTCGGAGTTTTGAGTTTGAAGTTGGGTTCACTGTTCCTTGTTCTCGCTTTGCTATGTGACCATGCCTGAATAACGTTGACCGGGTTTTGTATTCGGAAAAAACTTACTATATTTGTGAGGCTTAATTTCTCAAAATGGAGCATTAAAAAACAATTGGTCTAAAACTGATGGCAATAACTGAATAAAGAAATGAAACTCCTTGCAAAAGTGTTGATCTTTTATCCAATGTTTATTGGAGTTTTCCTGTTTTTACCTGCCGGATCGGTTAAGTATTACGAGGCATGGATGTATTCTGTAGCTCTTTTTATTCCAATGATCACCACGCTTCTTTACCTTGTAAACATGATCCTAAGCTGCTTGAAAGAAGGATGAGGTTAAAGGAAAAGGAAGAAAAGCAAAAACTGATCGTTAGGCTGGCAAGGCTTCCATTTATCCTTGGCTTTTTAATTCCGGGATTTGATTTCAGGTATAACTGGTCTGATATACCCTTTGCCCTTGTTATTATTTCGAACATCATTGTGATGGCCGGATATTTTTTTGTATTCCTTGTCTTCAGGGAGAACAGCTATACTTCGCGGATTGTTGAAGTGGAGGAAGAGCAAAAAGTTATCACAACAGGACCTTACTCCCTTGTTCGCCACCCAATGTATACCGGAATGATTATAATGTTTTCATTTACCCCGATTGCGTTGGGATCGTGGTGGGCTTTTGTTGCATTCATCTTCTGGCCTGTAATACTTGTTTACAGGATCTTTGATGAGGAGCGGATTTTAATGAAAGACCTGAAAGGCTATAAAGAGTATTGCGAAAAAACACACTACCGGCTCATCCCGTTTGTGTGGTAAGAGGGTTCAAGGGGAAGGGTTGGAAGTTAGGGGTTCGAAGTTCGATTTCAAGGTTCCTGTATTAACCACATTAAAACGGGTTTAATTTTCTGATTGTATAAAAAATTGCAGTTCAACGATTATATTCATGCGTTCGTCGAAATTATTTGCCTGTGTTAATTTCCCTCCCTTATTTTGATTCAGTTTTTAAATTTAATTTTACAGGTTATGAAAACAAAAGCAATTGTTTTAATTGGAATCATGGCAGTGATGATGAGCGGCTGCCTGGTGAAGTCGCTGCATTCGTTCTACGATGAAAGCGATGTGATCTATAAACCGGAACTAACCGGTAATTGGCTGGATGATGATTCGTCGAAATGGGTCATCAGCCGGTATTCATTCGCGAGGGGATTTTTGACAGGCGACAGCCTGGATAATTCCTACCTTGCGGAGATGTACGAGAATATTGCAAAACCATCGAGGTTTAATGTGCATTTGTTTAAAGTGGATGGCATTCTTTACCTTGATTTTATGCCGATAAGGGATAAGGGTGAACAGGAGTTTTATGATATTCACCTTGTGCCTGCACACTCGCTTGCCCGGGTAAGGTTCGACAGCCACGACCGGATGACAATAAGCTGGTTTAATGAAGAATGGCTGAATAAAATGTTTGAAGAGAACCGCGTGAAAATTTCGCACGAGGTGATCCTTTCTGATGATTACGGGTATGGAAAGCAATACGTATTGACGGCTTCAACCGGTGAACTGAAGAAATTCATCGTCAAATACGGGAATGACCCGGATGCATTCAGCGATGACAAGGATAAGAACTTTTTATGTCTGAAATTGAACCGCGTAAAGTGAAAAACAACCTTATGAAATGGATTTCCGACCTGCTGCGGAATGCTTTGCTCCAGCACCTGGCTTTCTGGGTGCTGGCGTATTATATATTGTTGCACCTGTTTGCAGGGTCCGACACGCTGCAGCCCATTGATTTCATCTATACAGGTATTTTTATTTGCACGCTTTTTATCCCTGTTGCAATTAACCTGTTCGTGCTTATTCCAAAACTACTGAATACAGGAAGGTATATTCCATACGCAATCGTGATCCTGTCGGGTCTTTTTGTGTTCAGCTTCTTTAACCAGTTGCTGTTCGACCGCCTGATCGATTTCATCCTGCCGGGATATTACTTTATATCTTATTACTCATATGGCGACCTGCTGAAGTTCTTCGCTGTTTTCCTGGTCATCACCACCCTGCTGAAGCTCTCGAAAGAGTGGTTCGAGCTGAGCAAGGCGCGCCAAAAGATCACTTTGCTCGAAAAGGAAAAGCTCGATGCGGAACTGAAAGCACTGATGAACCAGGTGAACCCGCATTTCTTGTTCAACAGCCTGAACGTATTGTATTCCCTTGCAATGAAGAAGAGGGAGGAAACGCCGGATGCCATCATCAGGCTGTCGGATATTTTACGGTATGTAATTTATGAATCGAATAAGGATACGGTGACCCTGGATTCGGAAATCGAACTGCTGAATAATTACCTTCAGCTCCAGCAATATCGTGTTGATGCAAGCGCTCAAATAGAATTTGTAACGGATGTTACCGACAAGGAAACCCGGATTGCACCCATGCTGCTGCTGCCCCTGCTGGAGAACAGCTTTAAGCATGGCATTAAAGGGGATACAGGCGACACCTTTATCCATTTAAAACTGAGCCAGCAAAGGAACAGGGTTCATTTTACCATTGAAAACAACAAAGGGGTTTCATCTGAACCAACCGATAAGCAGACGGGAGGCGTTGGCCTTGAAAATATCCGGAACCGGTTGCAGTTGATTTACCCGGATAATCATACTTTTGACGTAACAGAAAAGGATTTGACATTTAAGGTAGAATTAACAATAAATACCCCGGTATGAAGATCCATTGCATGATCGTTGAGGACGAGCCGGCCGCTCAGGAAATCCTGAAGGCTTATATTGCGGATTGCCCGAATCTCAGCCTTGTGGAAACCTGTAAAAATGCTTTCGAAGCCAATGATGTACTGATGAACCGGAAAATTGACCTGATGTTTCTCGACATCAATATGCCGGGCTTATCGGGAATGAAATTCTATCAGACTTTATCCCATCCGCCGTTCGTGATATTCACAACAGCTTATCCAGAGTTTGCTCTGGAAGGTTTTGAGGTGGATGCAGTGGATTACCTGCTAAAGCCATTTCCTTTCGACCGGTTTCTGAAAGCTGTTAACAGGGCAGCAGATCGCCTGAAAAAGGTCGCAGGCAATCAGATCAAAGAGGATTTCGTGATGTTTAAAGCGGATAAAAAGATTCATAAGATATTCATGTCTGAAATTCTTTACCTGGAAGCGCTGGGCGATTATGTGAAGATCCATTTAAAGGACCGGTTCCTTTTGGTTCATGAAACGCTGCAGAACCTCCAGAACCAGTTGCCCGAGCCGCCATTTTACCGAATTCATAAATCGTTTATCGTTTCGGTGAACAAATTCAGCTATATCGAAGGCAACAGCCTTCAGATCGGTGATCAATCCATCCCGATAGGAAATTCATATCGTGACCATTTTCGTGAAATGATCGGGAACAAAGAAACTTACCAGAAATAATGGGGAGGATCCGGGGTTTTTGTTCCCGTGGCTGGATGCTGACTACTGGTTCTCAGTTCTCGGATCTCTTTTTAATTTTTACTATTCTCGATTGCTGGCTTTTAGAAATGCAAGCTGGCGAAAGGATTGAATGATTATTCGTATTTTTGACACAGTATGAATTTTTCACTACACAGGCAAATCATTATTCTGTTGAAGTCCAACCTTTCCTTGATCCGGAAAATCATTCTCTATGTGGTTTGCTTTGGCTTGTTGTATTCTGTTGCAGAATACTATTTTGGCATCTGGATCAACGACAAACGCGAATATATACCATTGCTTATCAGGGTAATGGCAGCTGCGGTTTTCATGGGCTTTTCAATTGCGGTTTTTGAAGGCTATTTATACATGTCGTTCAGGAAAAAGCCTTTTCTCCTGATCGTAATTTTACGGTCAGTTTCTTACTCGGCTATCATTACGTTTTGGCTGATTGTCATTAACGGGATCTGGGAAAGCATGGATAACAACGTTTCCTTTATGGAAGGTGTAGGTTATTACCTTCAATCGGAAGCATACCTGGTAAACCTGGTTACACTTATTGTATTATTTATCGTAATACTCGGGGTAAATCAAATTAACAGCCTGCACCGAAAGGGAGAACTGATGAAATTTATACTTGGCCGCTTTCATCAGCCAAAAGAGATCGAACAGCTTTTTTGCTTCATCGATTTGAATCACTCTACCACCATTGCTGAAAAATTGGGTAATTTAAGATTCGGTTCTTTTTTGAAGGATTATTATTCCGATATCACTGATGCCATTCGTTACTCAGGGGCTGAAATTTACATGTATGTAGGTGACGAAATTATCCTGAGCTGGCCAGTGACAGGCAAAACAAATTATAACAAAGTGCTTTCCTGCTTTTTCATGATGAAAGAGACGATCAGGATGAAGGAAGATGTTTACATGCAACGCTATGGCTATGTCCCGGAGTTCAAAGCGGGTCTCCATGGAGGAAAGGTATTGGTAACATGGGTTGGAGAGCTGAAAAAGGAGATCATTTATCTCGGCGATGTTTTAAATACAGCATCACGGATACAGGGGGAATGCAAACGTTTGGGCTGTGATTTCCTGGTTTCAGAATACATTAAGGATAAGATTCTTGATCCGGAATATACTATTGATTTTGCTGATGAGCTTGTGCCAAGAGGTAAAGAAAGCAAGATTAAAGTTTACAGGGTAGTTGAGTCTTCTTTGCTTTAAGTGCTTGTCAGCAAAGCTGGTTCAAAGTTTGAAGTTGGGTTTTCAGTTCACAGTTCTCGGTTTTCTGTTTTGGGTTCTGGGTTTACCCTATACCCTTATTTCTCTTATACCCTAATTCCGTTCGAAGTTGGGTTCTCTGTTCTCGGTTCACAGTTCTCGGTTTGGCTTAAATTTAGTCAATCTAAAATATAGTCAATTTAGGCAAGTTCTTGCTGAAAAGGCTTTTAGCGCTTAGCCATTTGCTGCTATCGATTTCAGGTAATTGGTCTAACCCATATAAAACAGCCCGAACATGTTCTATGGTATAAATCCAAACAGAATTTCTCTTTGGTTTAACTAATCCTTAAATAAGCGATCACCCGGAAATGTTGAAAAAAGAAATTCAGACAGGGCTGCAGACCCGCAATAGTACCATAAACATTTTATTTAACAAAACTTTAACTATTTTTATTAAACTTCTGGCAAACAAAAGTAAATTGAGGATGTTTAGTTCTCAATGTATGACTAAATAAATAAAAATTTAACTTAAAAAAATAATAATATGAAAACGATAAAAAAAATTTCTCTGATTTCCATCATGATTGGAAGTATGATAATGATCGCTCAATTTACCCAAGGTCAGAATACCAGGGCAAATAACAATGCAGAAAAAGTTAATTCTATCATGCCATTCATTTCGGCGGGCTTTGATATTTCTATCTGTAATGGCACCAAAATTCAGACCCAGGGTATAAACACCTATGAAACAGGGATGACCCTTTGGTTAACCAGCGGTGATGGTACATTTGAAAACCCATATGGACTTAACACCACCTATACGGCCGGTAAGCAAGATCTTCAGACTGGAAAGGTTACTTTAACCCTGATCTATTTACCCTTAGCTCTTCTTTCAGCTCCTCCGGTGAAGGATGATATGGTTGTGAATTTCGACAATTGTAATACCACCACTGAAATAAATGAATTTTAAAGGTTAAATTACCCGGAGGGAGACTAAACAGAACATCTAATATGGGATTGATTTAGTAACCTTCAATTAAAAAAAGCACTGGATATTGATTATTTCCAGTGCTTTTTTATTTTAAACAAGGTTACATTAAATGCCTTGCAGTTTGACTACTTTGACACCAGGATTTGAAGCAGGTTACTGGTTCAAAATGCTCGCTTTTGGATCCTCAATTTTTGTCAATCGAAAAGGTAGGCACCCCTGCCTGCCTAAAGAGTATTTAGTCAGGAACCTTAATCCTCATCCTGGTCAATATTTGGTTACCTTTCCAATCAGTTTTGTCAGCTCTTCTCCTGAATAGCTTTCCTTATTATCGGATACAATGTCCTTCAGCAACTGGTAAAGGCCAGCCGCTATCCTTATGTGTTCAAGGTTGGCCCTGGAACAATCGTTGCATACAGGGTTGTTGCTAACGATGTATTGTATGGCAGCGTACTTGTCCATCATGTCCATAAGTAGTTATTTTTGGGTAAAATTACTACAAAATGGGAAAGGAAAGGAGTTCGCAGTTGGGTTCGCAGATTTCAATTCTCAGTTTGGCTTAAATTTAGTCAGGCTTTTCAATTTAGTCAATCAAAACTCTAGTCAATTTAGTCAATTTTTGTTGAAAAGGTTTTAGCTGTTGGGTGGTTCTTAGTTCCCGGTTCACCCAATTACTTTATTGTCAGGGTCTGCACAATCAGAGGTAAGCAGAACGCTCTATATTATCTGTATTTTGTTTTCGCACAAGAACTACTTATTCAATACCCAAATGGAGGCATTTAATACAGTAGCAAAGCTGACCCAAAGTAAATAGGGAATCTGAATCATGGCGGCTACTCTGTTGACCCTGTAAAAGAAAAAGATCATAATGATAATACTAATCCAAAGGGCAACTATATCCACAAGCGCCCATCCGGGTTGCCTGAAATAGAAGAATATAAAGCTCCAGGCGAAGTTCAGCATCATTTGAATCCCAAAAATGACCAGGGCTTCTTGTCGTATTTTACCTGCCGGGGAAATCCAGACAAGATATAGCGATATACCCATTAATAAATAAAGAATCGTCCATACGGGGCCAAACAGGTAACCGGGAGGATTGAATGAAGGTTTCTTCAGTTCAATATACCAGTCATTCAGGCCACCGATATTGGCAATGCCCGACAAGCTCCCGATGATCAAAGGAAGAGCAATACAAATTATCAGAGGTACTAACCTTGAAAGGTTCATAATTACAGTTTTTTAGATGTGTGAATCCCGATGCAAATATATGCCAATAAAAAACTCATCCGGTAACAGCTTGTAACCGGATGAATGATATAAGCCTGAGAATAATCATGTCTCACTAAAAGACAAGATCATCACGGGTTATTGAATAATAGTCAGCTCATTAATAAGATTGGTAGCGCCGGCATATTTATCGATCACAAATAAGACATACCGAATATCCACGCATATTGTTCTTTGAACAGTCGGTTCATAGGCAAGATCGCCGCTCATGGCTTCCCAGTTGCCGTCGAATGCAAGGCCTATCAGTTCGCCATTTCCATTGATTACCGGACTTCCCGAGTTACCGCCTGTGATATCATTAGTTGTTAAAAACCCCACCACAAGATCACCATCTTTGCCATACCTACCGAAATCTTTATTTTTATAAAGTTCTTTCAACTTTTCAGGAACGATAAACTCATCATTGGTGGGATCTTCCTTTTCCATAACTCCGGAAAGATAAGTAACATAATCGTATTCCACGGCATCGGCAGGAATATAATCCTGAACCGAACCATAAGTAAGCCTCATGGTTGAATTAGCATCGGGATAATAAACCTTATTGGGGTGCATTTCGCGCAGGCCGGCAATAAACAGGCGGTTACTTTTGTTTATTCCTGTCTGAGCTTTACGGTAATTACCGGAAGCAGCCATCAGTCCTTCCATCACTTTTCCGCCCAGAACATAAGCAGGATCTTTCGAAAGTTTTTTTGCGCTTGGCTTGTCGAGGAAGGCATTCACCTTATCGGGACAGGAAAAAATTGATTTTTCGAATAACTCAGCTGCATAAGCATTAAAATCACCTTTACAACCGGCTTTTATTTCTTTAAAGAAATCGGGTTGCTGATCGGCAGGAATTCCCTTATCGTACATAGCGAACATTCCGGCCAGTATCTTCTGGTCAGTCGGCGCATTGTAATCCTTAAAATGATCTTTTATACCCTCTTTCAAAAGTTTAATAGTTTCCTTTGGCGCCTCGGGGTTTTCTTTCATATCTGCAAGTTGCTGCTCAAGCTGTGAAAATTCCTGGCTATAGTTGATAATATCGGGGCCAAGCAGTCCAAGGCTCATATACATTAAAGGACCGATATAACCGGACATGTTTTTATAACCGTTATCGAGATCTGTAAAAATATTTCCGTATTTATCCTTCCGGGCCTGATCGGCTTCAATCCAATTGATAAAATCTTTTTCGATAGCGATTTTTTTATCCATCACACGCTGGCGCTTTACCCCTTTCGTCTGACCGATCAGGTATTTCCAGTAGTTGGCCAGGCTGGCATAAGTGGAGGCGTATTTAATGTTTACGTTGCGGTCGGCATCCATATCTTCCTTCATAATTTCAAGCCTTTTGCCAAGGAGGTCGATCATCGCAGGATTATAATTTTCAAGGTTGTATTTAAGGCCTGCCGAGGTGATATAACGGTTGGTGGTTCCGGGATAACCCCAGATCATAGCGAAATCATCTTTTTTTACGCCTTTAAGGGAAACCGGAAGATGATGCCTGGGTTTCATGGGGACATTATCGGCGGAATATTTTGCCGGAGAACCGTCGGGAGCCGAGTAGACCCTGAAAACAGAAAAGTCGCCGGTATGGCGGGGCCACATCCAGTTGTCGGTATCGCCACCGAATTTGCCGATGGCCGAAGGCGGTGCGCCTACCAGCCTTACATCTTCATAAACCTGGTAAACAAAACGATAATACTCGTTACCCTCAAAAAAACTGCTTACAACAACATTGTATTTTCCATCTTCCGATAATGCCTTTTGCAACCTGTCTCTGATCTCTTTTACTTTTGACCTTCTGTCAGCTTCTGACATGGTATCCGACAGGAAAGGAATTATACTGTCGGTTACATTATCCATGCTGATAAGAAAGGAAGCCGACAGGTCTTCATTTGCAAGTTCCTCATTGAAACTCTTCGCCCAGAAGCCATCGTTAAGATAGTCATGCTCCAGGGAACTATGCTGCTGAATGATGTCGTAACCGCAATGATGGTTGGTAAACATCAATCCCTGGTCCGAAACAATTTCGCCCGTGCAGAAATAGCCGCCGGGAGCAGGACCGTTGGAAAGGCCGACAATAGCATCTTTCAGGCTTGAATTATTGATACTGTATATTTCTTCAGCTGTCAGTTTAAGCCCCATTTTCTGCATGTCAACATAATTTAGCCTGTCGACAAACATGGGCAGCCACATACCCTCGTCAGGAGGAGTAAATGCAAACGATTTGAGCGTTAACAATGCTAATCCGCACAACAACAATGTAATCTTTCTCATTTTTAAATAGATTTATTATTTTGAATAATTTATAAAATGCCTTGCTTTTCCGAAAATCATGCCATCCGATCTAATAATTTGGGAATAAAACGATTATTACTCCTGAATTGTAAAAATTATCTGATTAAATGTTCGTTATTCCGTCATCGAATGTTCAATGATGAACATCTGTCCGTTATAACCCGAGAACTTCGGGCCCCTGCTCAAACACGATATCCACAGGTATTCCGCTTTGCCCGATCTTGTCGAGTTCAGCCTGAAGTGAGGGTTCAATAACTCCTTTAGTGGCTATCAGGCTTTTTGCAGCTTCATAATCACCATCACCCTGAATTTTCAAAATCATACCGCCAAGACTTTTGGTTGCTTCCTTCATCTTATCGATATCTACTATATATTTTCCTTCTTCGGTCCGGGTGAAAGCTCCCTGCTCATTAAAATAATTGAAGGTTATCATATTGGCTTTTCCGTGTGCACTCGCGGCGCCAAATCGGACCGACCGGAAGATGCCTGCCATAAAAGTAACATAATTATCAATCAGTTTTGTTTCGGCAAATTCTCCCATTTCATGCAGTCGGGTGACAAGGAACAAACCGAGTATGTCGGCCTTGCATTCTTCAAGTCCTGAATATTGCTCTTTCAGCGAATTCCGAACTGTTCCTTTTCCGTTGATCGTATTTTTAATACCAAGACCATGTGCCACTTCATGAAACATGGTATTTGAGAAGAAAGCATCAAAAGTGATATTGGCTTGCTGATCAGGATGCGTCAGCTGGGCGGCGATCGGGGTGAGTATGTTCTCAAATTTAGCTTTCATGGCATTTTTGAGCTGAAGTTTCCGGCTTCCTTTTTTCAATTGCACTTCTTCATCATTAGGCAAATTAATAGCGATGGTTTTGCCGGCCATGTTACAATCTCCGGCATAATAAACTACATCGTAAGCATTAAGGTCGGCGTCGGTTCCGGGGGTTTCCTGTTTATAAACCTGATCAACAGGTAATTCCTTCTGAAGCTGTGGCAGAAATGCAGCATACTTTGAAAGCTTTTCACTCCAGGCTTTATCCTTGATCAGGATAAATGCTTCATGAGCCGCCTTAAACCCAAAGAGCTTATCGTTATAGTTTTCAATAGGTCCGATAACCAGGTCGACATTGCTGTTTTTAACATCGAGCCAGGCAAAATCACTGGGCTGATAGTTATCGGTCAGCAAAGCTTCGGCTCTCAGTTCAAGATACCTGGCAAACATTGCGTCATCACTCAGTGCGGATGCTTTTCGGAGAAGATCTGCCGCCTGCTCAACCTGCATTTTGTAGGCTTCATGGTACCAGAGGGTTATCAAGTCTCCTTTTTCATTCCTTCGAATGACTGTATAAAGACTGGATTTATTGGGGTTGGTATACTTTTCAAATTCCTCTTTGGTCATATCGTGAGGATAAAATTCAGCCCCTGCCGGCTTTTCGCCAAATCCTTCGACAAAGGGTTTTAGGTTATCCATCTCGTCCCAGGGACCATAGTTAATTTCAGCAAATCTCTTTGCAGCAGGATCGGACAGCGAGGCCAGAAATTCATCTTTAGCGCCTATATTTTGCATCCAGAAAATATCATCCATAAGCTTAGCAGCACTGAAAAGTATTTTCAGCATTTCCTTCTCGTTTGCACTTAAATGATTTATATCCGACTGCAGTTTCACTATCGCATATTTTTGCATATTTTTTTCCATAGGGCTTAATTCCACTTGAGATTGTTCTTCTTGCACCGGTTGATTTTGCGTAGCCGTATTACATGAAAATGCAATGAATAACAAGACAAAACCAGCAGCAAATGCATACATCCTTCTTTTCATAATTGTACCAGATTTTTTATCATTAAATTTTGAGGGCGAAAGTAAATATATTTTCAAATCCGTCAACCTAAACACATAAAGCATTAAGTAAAAACTGCCAGATAAAAATAATGCAACCATTTAAATAAGGTTGTTGTCTTGAACTGTATCAGGCAAACCTGATGTGTAACTTTTTCATATTGCGTTCTTTGAATAGATTGTTTGAAAATCATTTATCAGATTTTTGGTGATGTCGATATAATGTCGTAATTTTACGCGATATTTCGTAAGCCGCTATTTTGTAATAGCTTATGAAATAGTTCGGTCGGTTAAACACGATAAGGTTATATCATTTTCATGGTATCTGAAGAGGACTTGATCAGCCAGTGCTTAAAAAACGATCAGAAAGCACAAGGGGATTTTTATAAGCGCTTTGCACCCAAAATGTACGGTGTGTGCATGCGTTTTGCCAAAAACCAGATGGAGGCTGATGATATACTTCAGGAAGGTTTTATAAAAGTTTTTACAAACCTGAAGTCTTTCCGGAACGAAGGTTCACTCGAAGGATGGGTGCGAAGAACGATTGTTAATACAGCCATTAACCTTTACAAAAAAAATATAAAACACCAGAAAGATACCGACATTGAACATGCCGAAACAATTCATAACCAGGAGCAAGACTCCATCGATGGAATTTCCACCAAGGAGTTACTGAAATTAATTCAGGATCTGCCCACAGGCTACAGGGTTGTTTTTAACCTAAACATCATCGAAGGATATTCACACAAAGAGATTGGGAAGCTGCTCGACATCAGCGAAAACACTTCCAAATCTCAGCTATCAAGGGCAAGACAAGCATTACAGAAAAAATTAACAGGGCAAAGAAGGACATAAAGTAAATGGAGAAGAGATACTCAAATATTGATGACTTATTCAGGGATAAATTCAAGGATTTTGAATTGTATCCCCCTGATCATATTTGGGATAATATAAAGCAGCAAATAAAAGTCACCGGAAAGGATAAATCAGGAAAGGGACTTTCAAACGGAAGCATAATCGGTATTACGATTATACTTGTGATCAGCAGTATTGTCGCTTTTTATCTACTTCAGACAAATACAGGATACACTTTTAAGAATGAAAAAAACGAAATCAGGCAGTCAACCGGTACAATTTATAATAATTCCACTCCCAGGTCGGCAACCCTGACTTCGCAAGATATTAACAAAACATTGCCGGATAATAACAGTAGCGATCCCAAAGCATTGAAAGCGAAAAACCGACAAAAGCTAAGTGAAAAGCCTGCTTCAAACATTGATTCGAATATCCCAAAAGGGAAAGCAAACCTTACTGTTTCCTCTTCCGCTGGAGATATAAATGTTTATTCAGGTGTAAAAACATCTCAAGAGATCACAAATCCGGGGTTTACAACTGGATCCCCTCTGCAGGCAACTTCAGTTCCGGAGAAGCAGATATTGCCGGAACTCCAGAATCACCTGCTCCCGGGCCTGCTTACAACTATAATGATGAATCTGATAAAATCATTGAGGAATCAGCAGTTACTGACAGCCCTGAAGAACTTTCATCAGGCATGCCAACTGTACCTGCTGACATACGCAGCGACTATGGCAAAAAAGGGAGCTGGCTGTTTGGATTGTATTTCACTCCTGAAGTGATCTTTAATCCTGCGGTAACCGGATTCAATAACAGGAGCTATTCTCTTGATCTGAACGCAATTTACCAATTTTCGGAATTTATCGTTCAAAGTGGTTTCGGCTTTGGATGGTCATCTGATAATGGCAACTACAAAATTGATTATAATCAGTATCTCGGTTCTTACGATGATGTTTATGATGTGACTTTTGACACGATCGGTGGACAACTGATACCCATTTACCATACAGAATCAGTTAATGTGTATGACACTTTGGACCATGTGACGATCTCTCCGACCAAAAGGCATTTTACTTACCTGAACATACCTTTATTATTCGGTTATAGAAATGAAGGAAAAAGATGGGGATGGAATGTAAAGGCAGGCCCCTCGCTATCATTCCTTATCAAAGAAGACATACCTGATATCAATTTGACGGATTCTCAAAACAAGATACTGAATGTTGAAGATGAAATCCCCGGAAGGTTGAAAACCAACTGGCAGTTTGTAATTTCAGCAGGCCTTTCATATAAGTTGAGCAACACGATTAGCCTTGCTGTTGAGCCATTGTTTAAATACTACGTCAATCCAATTCATGATCAAAATGGCACTAAAACCGGGAATCCTTATTCTTTCGGCTTAAGGGCTGGGTTTGTGCTGGGATTTTAATTTGGATGTAAAGAATGAAAGTTAATTTTAAAATATCGAAGTTTTTAGTTACACCTCTTTGTGGAGTTGTATTGTTGCTTGTTTTATTTCAGGTACCCTCAGTAAATGGTCAGGAATTTATTGAAAAAAATACTATTTATTTAATCGGACAGGTCACTAATCAACTCAACGGAGGTCCTATTAAAGAACAGGAGATTACCATCCTGTCAGATACAACCTATCAGGCCGGATTCAATTACCAAAATATTGTTTTTACCGATATCGAGGGTTATTTTTATGATACGATTACCACAGCATATAATAAGGGTGGATTAGTGGTTTCAACAACTGATTATTTAGGAAATAATCAAGACACTACGGTTTATTGCCGATTTAACTGGAGTGAGGTGAATGTCTTACTTGTAAATTTCTACCTGCCAACCGAACCACCGCAGGTATATTATCATGCCAACTTTTATTACCAAAGAAATCCATCTGGTCAGAATCCATCAGAATATCAATTCTATGATCTGACCAATTCGGGTAATATTTTATCCCATCTCTGG
The DNA here is from genome assembly GCA_963708435.1 of uncultured Bacteroidales bacterium. Lineage (GTDB taxonomy): Bacteria > Bacteroidota > Bacteroidia > Bacteroidales > JAADJA01 > JAADJA01. Next base: position 13,034 of record CAVPSZ010000004.1, on the reverse strand, counting down.
GAATTTGGGGATGGCTTTTATTCATCAGAGTCAAACCCGATTCATCAGTTTTTACAAAGCGGGATTTACAGGGTAATGCTTACAGTTACCATCCAGCCTGATCCTTATTCACAGCCGATCGTTTCAAGTATAGTAAAAGTGATCAATGTTACGGTAAAAGATTACTTCTACATCGGAGGACATGTTATGGCGGCCTATTTTCCAATTGATCATGGAGAAGCTTATTTATATAAAATCGAAAGCAATGCATTAGTTCCGATTGATACAGCCGTTTTTAATGACACCTTAGGATACTACTTATTTTACCAGGTAATTGAGGGTGAGTATCTTGTTAAGGCCGATTTGTGCCCCAACTCCATCCACTTCAATCATTTTTTAAGCACCTATTACAGCAACAAACCGCAATGGACACAAGCCGATACAATTTTTCATACAGCCAATAATCATGAATATGATATTGAACTGATTCCGGTTACACAATCATTTTCCGGTCAGGGATCGATTTCGGGAAATATATTTTACGGTTTCGACTCTAAAGATGGCGGAAACCTTCCTGCCTGCAATGTTGAGATCCTGCTTTTAAATGAAAATCTTGAACCCTCCATTTGCACCCATTCAATTGAAAACGGCGAGTTCGAATTTCAAAATCTTGACCCCGGTCATTACTATATTCATCCTGAAGTTACAGGAAAATATACCTATCCGCTAATGGTAAGCCTTGATGATCTAAATTCAGCAATCACCGGGGTTACACTTACAATCGGATCATTCGCTGTTTATGGAAATATTAGTAGTGTGACTGAGAATGAAATGACATACCTGATTGGGCAGCCTTATCCCAATCCGGCCTCGGAATCAGCCTGTATCGAACTGCAAACCAACGATGTTCCGGTTAATTCAATATCCCTGCTAAGTATAACCGGGCAAATGATAAGAGAATATAACCCTTCATCCAGCATGGGTTCTGATTATATTTTTTTAGATACGAAGTGTTTAAATCCCGGCATCTACTTCGTCAGGATTGAAATACAAAATCAAATAGTATTGAGAAAATTGATCAAAAAATAAAGGTGCTGGATCAATGTCTTTTTAAATCCACACATTTCTTTTTATTGATAATTTCTGACTTAATACAGGTTAGAATTAATGAATTAAGGCTCCTTGTTTGGGGCTTTTATGTTTTACTATACAAGACCAACATATTGATTTTTTATTACAGGCAACCAAATGATATAATCGGAGTCTTTATAATGTAATGATTTTTGATGACAGCCGATCAAAGGATAATTGAAGGATGTATTGCAGGAAAAAGGAGAGCCCAGAGTCAACTTTATGAAAAGTATTCACCGGGTATGCTTGGAGTTTGCCTGAGATATTGCAGAAATCTTGAAGACGCTGAAGATGTGTTACAGGAGGGCTTTATCAAAGTTTTTCACAATTTACACACTTTTCGCAGTGAAAGCACCATTGGGGCATGGATCAAAAGGATCATGATCAATACAGCGATAACTCATAACAAAAAGCTTGCAGGACATGGAGCGGATAATTTAAATATTTTGGAATCAGGAAGCATAGATATACCGGATAATGATGAAGATCCGGCTACATATATGCAAATAGAACCGGAAATCCTGCTGAAATATGTCCAGGAATTACCACACGGATACCGTACAGTATTAAACTTATTTATTTTCGAAGGTTATTCACATAAGGAAATCTCCGGTATGCTCAATATATCAGAGAGCACAAGCAAAACTCAACTTTTCAAAGCAAGAATATATCTAAAAAACCGGCTCTTGCCCATAATAAAAGAAAAAATTACAGCATAAGCATGGATAAGAAATTTAACAATATTGATGATCTTTTACGCAGCACACTCGACAACTTTGAGCAAAAACCAAATGTGGGTGTCTGGAAAAATATTTCATCAAACCTGAAAGATGGAAATACTTTTGGTTTTCTATCAGGTAAAACTTTGTGGTTTATTGCAGGTTTAATTTTTCTTAGCGCATTGATTACTGTTTTCAATCATCCATTCCGATCAAATGTTCAAGTCAGGAGCAAATTGGCTCATACATCCACTGAAGCAACTGAAGACCAGTCCATCATTAATACAAAGGAGTCCAGCTCACCGAATTCAATAAAAAATTTAGATAAAAATACTATCACAAAAAATTTCCCTGATCATAACAGTGTTGTCACACCAGTCAATACAGCACGCAAAGAACTGAGGGAGGAGAACGAATCTCCTGCATCCTCAACCCCTGCTGAAGATTATTATTCCAGTGATCCGGAAAACTCCATCAATTTGGCTGGCAAAGACCATGGCAGGTACCTGCTCACCGGATTTTATCCTACATTGGTCAGTAAAACATTTACAAAAAATCAGTTACACTACTACCCATCCGGCTTTGCTCCTGAATTCGCATCAAAAAGGTCAAACAATAACTTGTTTCCTGGATCTGCAATACATCATCCAAACAGGGAGGATTATGTTAAAAAGGCTGATGTTATATATGGATTTCATTTAATTCCGGAATATGTTTTTGTTGATAAAGGTGAAACCTTCAAAAGTATCAGCGCTGAATTATCAGGCAGGTACCGCCGAAATGATTTTTACCTTGAAACCGGCATGGGAATAAGTATTTCAGAAAATGACGGAACTTATCACATTGATTACGATCAGTACGACAGTATAGGCTATTACTATAAAGTAACCTCATTTACGATAAATGAAAGCAGCGGAAAGCCTGTTTTCAACACCGGAGTAGAAGCGGTTTACGATACTATTAACTACTCACTGACTGAAAAGACCAAAAACACCTATACTTATCTTTATCTACCGCTATACGCAGGCCTGAGGTTATATGAACTGAAAAGGGTAAGCCTCAGTTTACAAGCCGGAATTATTTATTCTGTTTTAATCAATCAAAATGAACCCGGCAGTGAATACACCAATGGGAATGCAACAAGGATTATTGTATCCAACGAAACTGCATCCAGAATTTCGTCCAATTGGATAATGTCGGCATCATTTGGAATGCAGTACCAGCTGAGCAACAATCTCATCCTGAATTTCGAACCGATGGTAAAATACTATCTCAAACCTGTTTACGAACGTGGATTTGAGCAAAAATCCTCGATCGGCATCGGACTCAGGGCAGGTTTATATTTTAAATTTTAATCAAGGATGATTATGAAAAGTAAATTCATTCTTTACAATTTGCTGATTTATTTTACGCTCCTGAATGATGCTGATGCTCAATTTTTGAACCTCAGCGTTACAGGGCATGTTTTTGACATTCAAACCGGATTGCCTGTTTGCCAGCAAAGCATTACAGTTGATATATCGGGAAACGGATTATGGAATAGCTATGTTTTCTTGTCAGACAGCAATGGATTCTGGGGCAACGATAGTCTCCCGGGTTATAGCCAGGGAATGGTTCAGGCAAGCACCTTTGATTGCCTTGGACAGAATCCATGAATTCGAGGAAAGCTACTTTTCAGGATCGATCTGTATTTGTTTTTGATTTTTATATCTGCAAGGATACCATTTCAACAGAAGATTGTGAAAACTGGTTCACCCATGAGCAAATCGCCGGATCGGCTTTTCTTTTTCATGCAGAATCTGCTCCCTACCCTGCCGAGGTACATTACTGGGATTTTGGGGATGGACAAACCGGCACCGGACAGGAGATACAACATACTTACAATGCCTTGCCAGGTGATACTTTTTTTGTTCAACTGACTTCTATTGTATTCGAATCGATTGCCGGAGATTCATGTTTTGCCACTTCCGGTCAATGGATAAATATAGAAATATTACCAGCAATGCGAAGCGGGATTTTATTTCCAGACTGATAGTCTTGAACCCTATATCTGTCATTTTTATGATGCTTCTACAGGAAATATTACCGGGAGGATATGGGAATTCGGCGATGGTTCCACTTCATCCGAAATCAATCCCGTTCATGTATTTAACAGCCAGGGGCCTTACAATGTATGCCTGACAATTACTGCAGACAGTCTTGGAATTTTCTGCACCGACACCTATTGTGAAGAGATTACTTTATATCCAGACCTGACCGCTGGATTTGTTGCAGTGCTGGATACCTTGTCGCATAATCCCCGGAATTACTTTTTCAATGATCTTACTTTCGGAAATCCTCAGTCCTGGTATTGGGATTTTGGTGATGGTAGTAATTCCACCCAGCAAAATCCGGTTTATCAATATGCCCAATCAGGAATTTACCAGGTTTGTCTTGAGGTTATGGCATTGTCACCGAATGGCGGACTCCTGGGCGATACTCATTGTGCTGAACTTAGTGTTCCCGATTATTTTGATATAGGTGGTTTGGCCTTTATTGGAAATACGCCTCTGAACAATCCCTTTTCAACAGGCGATACAGGAATAGCTTACCTTTACAGGAAATACGATAATCTTGTAGTTCCGGTTGACACCAATTATTTTTATGAATATGGTTATTATTGGTTTTCTGATGTAAGAGAAGGGAACCATATTGTAAAAGTCGCTTTAACAGAGAGTTCCCAGAATTTTACAGGATTTGCTCCTGCTTATCATCTGCAGCAGTTATACTGGCAGCAGGCGGATATCATTGCGGTGCAGGACAGCAATAATTATTACGCCAATATTTATTTGCCGGAATTAACCGGTTCGCAAACCGGTATCGGTTCTATCAATGGTAATGTTGTCGATCTAAATAATCCTTCACTCTCGGATTATGTTGATGGCCAGCCGGTATTTCTGTATAGCGAATCCGGCGAAATGCTTTCGTATGCATTAACCAATATAATGGGAAGTTTTACCTTTGGGAATCTGGCTCTTGGAACATATGAGTTAGCAACTGATGTTACAGGATATTTTGCCGCTCCGGTAACGATTACCTTGGATCAGAGTAATCCCGCTTATAACAATGTCCTGCTTATGATTGGTGGTTATATCGGAATTGATGAAAACAAAATTACCGGCCTGCAATGCAGTCCTGTCTATCCCAATCCGCTGAATGATTGGTTGAATATGGATTTGATTGCCGGCAAAGAAACAATCATGAAAGTTGAAATTAATAACCTTCTTGGACAGAAAGTCTACGAAGAATTAATTGTGATCCGGCCTGGTAAAAGTACAATTACCCTTAGCACAGAAAAACTTGAAAAGGGTATCTATTTTATCACATTATCAGCCAAAGGACTCGGGGATCATAAAACATATAAATTTTTAAAAAAATAATATTTGTCCGGGCAACTTTTAAATAATAATGAGTCTTTGGTTTGAAGTTTTTTCGATCGAAAATTAGTAACAGCTTGAAGTCATAAATCATTACAATAATTACATGAATTTTATTAATTTTGAATAATTAAATCTCTTGAATATGAAAACAATTGCATTTTCCTTTTTGCTAATTTTTGCTGTTTTCGAAGCAGCACCTGCTCAAAACCTTCTGCTGACCTTCAGCGGGAATGTTACCGATATAAATACCGGAGCGCCAATTCAAAATCATTCGGTCATCGCTGAAGTTATAAGTGGTGGAATGGTTCAAAACTATTCGTACCTTACTAATTCCTATGGCTTCTATGGTGATTCGGTACCGGTTTTCGGAGAAGGATCGGTTAGTGTATCGACCATTGACTGCAACGGATTGGTCCATAGTCAGTCGGGTACTTTCAGCCCGAATTACAACTATTTTATTTTCGATTTTTCGATTTGTGCCGACAGTAGTTCAACCAACGGCTGCCAGGCTTTATTTATATATGAAATTATGGAAAATCAGGTTGTCGCATTCTTTGACCAGTCTATAGGAAATCCTGTTACCGGAAATCCTGATCACTGGTTATGGGATTTTGGCGATGGAACAACCTCCGGCGAACAAAATCCGATCCATTCCTATAATGCTCTGGGTAATTTTACTGTTTGCCTCACAATTTGGGACGATGAAGGATTTTGCCAGGATGCGCATTGTGATGTGATTTATATTGGCGGATCAGGAGGTGATTGTCAAAATTGGTTTACTTATCAAGCTTTAACCAATTTCGATTTTACTTTCGTGGGCGAATCATCGCCACCAGCCAGCCAATATTTCTGGAATTTTGGTGATGGAGAAGCAGGATTTGGCCAGAATGTTACGCACAGTTATGGAGGAAACCCCGGACAGACATACCTGGTTACCCTAACCACCCTTGCACTCGACCCAATATCAGGTGACTCATGTATGGCTACATCAATACAGGAAGTAACCATTGGAGGAGTGAATCCTGATTGCCAGAACTGGTTCCAGTATACATCAAATGGAAACTATTCATTCAACTTTTTCGGAGAAGCCGTACCTCCTGTTCAAACAACTTATGTCTGGGATTTTGGCGATGGCACATTAGGTTATGGACAGGAGATCAGTCATGTTTTTGAACCTTCAGGTGTAGAATATTTCAATGTTTGCCTTACTACGTATAGCAACATCAGTGCCTTCGACACTTGTGTTTCAGTTTCCTGCCAGCAGGTTTACATTGGCGGTTCTGGTGGTGATTGTATAAATGCATTCACTTATGAAACCTGGAATAATATTGACTTTGCTTTTATCGGAGAATCCGTTCCGCAAGCCAACCAGTATTTCTGGAATTTTGGCGATGGTTCTTACGGAACAGGCCAAACCGCTTTGCATTCATACGGACCCAATTCAGGCGAATATGTAACGGTTATTCTAATTACTTATGCGCTGGATCCTGCCACAGGTGACTCCTGTGTTGCTACTTCTGCCCAGGAAATCTGGCTCAACGGTTCAGGAAGCGACTGTGAAAACTGGTTCTGGTACGAACAAACCAATTCTTATACCCTTAACTTCTTTGGTGAGGCTTTTCCAGTGCCGGCCAACCTGTATTTCTGGGATTTTGGGGATGGACAAACAAGTTATGGACAAGAGGTATCCCACACTTTTGATCCCAACTCAGGCAATGTTTTTTTAGTAACCCTTAAAACATATTCCTATACGCCCGCCGGAGATTCCTGTGTAGCTCAATCGATGCAGGAAGTATGGTTAAACGGCCAGGGGGGTTGTGAAAACTGGTTCTGGTATACAAGTCCATCTCCTTATGTATTCCAGTTCCAGGGAGAGTCATTCCCTGTGCCTGCTACCGAATACATCTGGGATTTTGGGGATGGAACAACGGGAACAGGACAAACCATAACTCATATTTATGAGCAGGGAACGGGTGAAGTGTTTTTAGTTACTCTGACCACCCTGGTTTACGACCCAGTAGTTAACGACAGTTGCGTCGCCGTTTCCTCGCAGGAGGTTTGGATCGGGGGTCAGCCCGGCGATTGCAAAAACTGGTTCTGGTTTGAATCTTTATCTCCATTTGAGTATTCATTCCATGGTGAGTCCTTTCCTTATCCGGCTGAACAGTTTATGTGGCAATTTGATAACGGCAATGTTTTATTCGGAAAAGATGTAACTTATTCTTTTGATCCCCAACAGGGCAATGAACACCTTGTTTGCCTGACAACTTACGCTTATATTCCTGGAGGTGACAGCTGTACTTTTACATCCTGTCAGCAGATCCTTTTGGGCGGTCAAACGGGACTTGAGGTTTTTGGAAACATATATACTGCTGACTCAGTTTTGGCAGACTACGCTCTTGTCGGGCTCTTTGGTATATTACCCGACGGATCTTTCAACTATGAATTTACAATAACGGAAATGGGCAAATTCTTTTTCCAAAATGTTCAGCCGGGCAATTATTATATCTTTTCCAGCCTGACTCCTCAATCACAGTTTTTCTATGATTACTTCCCAACTTATTTCGGAGATGCTGTGACATGGTCGGGAGCCACGCTCATTACACTAGGTGAAACCCAGAATCCTTATGACATCCACATGGTTCCTGTCGGAGTCCTAACCTCAGGCGCAGGAGCAATCCATGGAACCATAACAATGGGAGAAGGCAAAGCTGATCCCGGCACCAATATTACCGTGATGCTCATGGATGAAAATGAAAACACCCTTGCATTTACTCAAAGTGATTCTGAAGGCCATTTCATTTTTGAAAATCTTGCTTACCAGACTTACAAATTAAAAGTGGAAATCCCCGGTAAACCTTCAGCTATCGCCACGGTGAGCCTGAATGAAAATGATCCTGAAGGGGACATTACTTTCATCGTCAAAGATGCTGAAGTTACCTTGACTGAAGCTGAAATCCCGGAATTTGCCTCCTTTATCGGTGAATTGTATCCGAATCCTTTAAATGATAAAGCTTCGATAAGAATTGATCTTGTTTACCCATCAGTTCTGAGCCTGCGAATAATTAATCAACTGGGCATGGAAGTCCAGTCATCGGCTCTGAGGTTAGAAAAAGGAGTACAAATGATTGAAATTGAAACCTCCGCCCTAAAGGATGGATTCTATTCCCTGCAGATCACCAATGGGGATGGAGAGATGCTGGTTAAGAAATTTATTAAACAATAACTGGCTTTTAAGAAGAAAACCTAACAGGTTGAAAAAACCTGTTAGGTTTTTTTTATTTGAAAAACCCGAATATTATCGACATGGTTGCCTGGGGTTTGCTGAAATCCTTTTTGTCGTAAACCAGTTCATTGTTAACTGTGTACTCTTTATCAATCCCGGCAACGAACCTGTATCCTGCACCTACATTCACTTTCATCCATTTGAAGAAATTGAATTCAACCTCAAGCTGGGGTATAAAAACGAAAACATGCTCCTTATATTCTGACGGATCAATCGGTTTGAATTCATCATTCCGGGGTTGGATTGATCCCCAACCAATGCGTGAACTAACTCCTCCATGGATGGGCGCTTTGGGCTTGTAGATATAACCTGTCCATAATCCCCCGTGGCCAAATTCAATTTGCTCTTCTACAGTTATTGTTCCAAGGTTGTTTTTTCCGTAATCCAGGGTTTGATAGAAAGATGTCGTCAATCCTTCCCCATACCCCCCGAAGAAGAAAGACTGATTAAGAAGTATTGCTCCACCGCCTCCCATAAAAAAAGCAAACTCATTTCCAAGAGCACTATACTCCATTATAGGAGCTAAAAAACCTGAAACGGTTGTTTTATTTTGCCCGCCAAAGATGTATTTCATTTCACTCTCCTGTGCATTGCCCGCCGAAAGCGTAAAAATCATAACTACTATCAGAATAAAAATTTTCATTTTTCCCATAACTGAATTTATAAAGAAATTTTTGTAATTTTGGGTAAAATTAAACCATTTTATACAATTATCAGAATTTCAGTTATGAAAATCTGGCATCAATACCCATTCGTTCGTTTGCTGATCCCCTTCATTTCCGGAATAGCTTTTGCAATTTATTTAGATTTTCCGGTTCGTTTCAGTCTGATTTACATTATTCTTACTCCTTCAGGTAATTTATGCTTTGCTGATTTTCAAATTTCACCGCAGAATTACCTATTCCGCAAGGTGGTATAATGGTTTGCTGGTCAACCTTATTCTTCTTTGCACCGGTTACGAAATAGCAGGGTTAAAACAGCATCCTTTGATCCCGATAACATTTCAAATTTCATTGTTAAGCATGCTTCAATTATTGTAAGGTTAACGAGCCCGTTCTGGAGCGCACCAATTCCTATAAAATTATTGGCATGCGAATTGTACAGGGACAGCACAGCCCGACGAAAGGTTTCAGGAAAAATTATTCTTTATTTTCAAAAGGATACTTCTGTTTTAAAAATCAAGTATGGAGATCGACTGATTGTGAAAACCACCCTAAATAAAACCAATCCGCCCATGAATCCTGGCGAATTCAATTATAAAAGGTACTTGTCAAACAAAGGAATTTATTGTCAGGGATTTGTCAGAACCGGAGAATGGCAAATTACAGAATCAAATAAAGGAAATCCGATATGACATTGGCTTTCACGGTAAGGAATTATTTCCCCTTGCTCGAATATCACAATATTAAGGGTGAAGAATTTGCTGTAGCTTCAGCTTTGCTGCTTGGCTGCACCGATTACCTCGATGCTGATCAGATCAGGGAATATCCGGTTCAGGAGCCATGCATATCCTCAGTGTTTCAGGGTTGCATGTGGGTATCATTTATCTTTTTCTGAATCACTGTTATGGTTTCTTGACAAAAAAGACCGGGCAAGGTGGTCAAAGCTGTTTTGTTGATCCTGCTGATATGGGTTTATGCCCTGATAACCGGATTTTCACCCTCAGTACTAAGGGCATCTTTAATGTTTTCGTTTGTTAATGGGTGAATTGCTGGTACGGAAAACCAATATTTTCAACACCATTGCATCTTCCGCCTTGATCCTTCTGGTTATCAATCCTTACCTTTTAACCGATGTTGGATTTCAGTTATCTTATCTTGCAGTAATAGGAATTGTATGGCTTTATCGCCCGGTTTACAATCTTTTTATGCCAGTGAATCGATAATTCGGTTCATTTGGCAAACCTCTGCAGTTTCCATTGCGGCTACAATAATCACTTTTCCATTGACACTATTTTACTTCAGGCAATTTCCAAACCTATTTATCATCACCAACCTGATTGCAGTTCCTTTGTCCACCTTGATTATTTATACCGGGATCATGGTTTTGGCTATATCACCAATAAACCTTGTCTTCGCTTTTAGCAACGCTATTGTCAAAAATGATTTGGTTCCTGAACTTTTCCATCAGATCTATGAGCAATCCTTTGCTGTGGCAAGAGGAATTCATATAAATGCTTTTGAAATGGTGGTTTTGTTTTTCCTGGTAATTTCTGTTGCAACCTTCTTATTAATAAAAAGCAAGTGGTATTTCAACGCAGCACTCCTTTTATTGCCTGTGTTTTTAATTTCACACCATCAGGAATGTAAATCAACAATTGCAAAAGAAGATTTTGGTTTACAGCATCAATAAATCAACCGCAATAGATTTCGTGGATGGGAAAAACAGTCTCCTTCTGGCAGATTCCTATTGCATTAAATGATCGAAGCAAATTTAATTATCACATCGCCAATAGTCGCATCATTTATGGAATAGATATTACGACAGGATATAAACTCAATTGAAAATAGTTACCGGGAGGATCACTTATTCAAACGAAATAATTTTATTCAGTTTCATGGAAAGAAGCTTGTAATTGTCGACCAAAGCTTTGAAATCTTTACCTGCTCATCAAAAAGCAGAGGTTGATTACCTCCTTCTTTCCCATGATCCCGGAATTACCATCAACGAATTGGTTGCAGCATTCGATTTTGAATTGATCATTATTGATCATTCGAATTCATATTGGAAAACCAAACAATGGATAAATGAATGTAAGCAGTTGGGGACGAATTACTATTCTTTCCGTGACAATGGCGCCTGTGGAAATCCGGATATAAAAAAAGCGGATATTCAAAAGAATACCCGCCTAACCACTATGAAAAAAAAATTACTTATGAACAGTTATTTTCTTTACCTGGACCTCATTTCCATTCCTGATGACACAATAATATATTCCGTTATTCAATCCTGTTGGATGAAATTCATACGTATAATTTTTCTGTTGGGTTACAATAGCATTTCTTTCGATCAGTAACCCTGTGAGGAATAAAAGCTGAATTCCAGGTCGGTTGATGAAAGCCCTTCAATGTTAATTGCCGTAGAATTGGAGAAAGGATTCGGATAAATCTCAACCCTGGTTTTATTGTTCGAAGTTTCTCCTAATCCGGTACCTGTTCCTTCTACGACCAGTTCAAAATCATCGATGAACATCCCGTTCTCATTTATATAACCATCACTTGTAAACCTGAACCTGATTTTCACAAAAGGTTCGCCCAGATAAGCATCCAATGAATAGGTTTTATTGGTCCAGCTGTTTATCGATCCATTAAAAGTCTCCAGCGTCGTCCAGTTCGATCCATTTGTCGAAATTTGCAGGTACATATAATCATAATTGTCTTCAAGCGAATATTTAGTCCAGAAGGACAAATTTGCTGCCTGGGCAGTTTCAAGGCTGAAGCTATAGAGATTTGATGAGATATCCAAATCATCACCGTAATTGCCATTTGGGCTTTCAGTCATCGAATGAGTTGAAGAATGGGACTGGCTTGTTGATAAGCCCCAGGTTCCTTCAAAACTCCAGTACATAGCACCTGATTCAAAATCATCTGTAAATGGAAAGCTCATTGGAGGCAGTGGGGTAACTGTAACCATATTCGATGGATTTGACTCTTCACCTGTTTCAGTATAAATAGCTGTCACATAATAGGAATATGTTGTAAAGTTCTGAACATCTGTATCGGTATAAGTTGGTTCGGTAACAGATCCAATAAGAATGTTATTTTTATAAATGTTGTAATTATTAATTTCAAGTAACGGATCCCAGTCCAATTCAATCATTCCGTCACCTGGAATAGCCATCAGATTGGATGGAGGTGCAAGGTAATTTGCCATTGTGGCAACACTTGCAACCATAGCTTTTGTGAATGTAATTGCCATTTCAAAACTATTAACACTGGTGCCAATCACGTCGTTTGAAGTATGGATATAAGGACTATAGTTCTGACTGTCCTCAAAAGGAAAAATACCCATATAGCCAGCATTGTTAAACGATGTGTGATCGCTGTCGCCACCAGTCAGACTGCCTGCTTCAACAATAAAATTAGGCAAATACATGGCGCATACGTCGGTATAAAACTGAACAAGGGGCTGAGCGGAAGCTGGGGCGATCATGTCAGTATGTATCGGATCACCCGGGTTCAGGTATCCGCACATATCAATGTTGAAATATCCAAGAATGTTTAAACCCTCATCCTGGCACCACTGTGCATAGGCTTCACTTCCATATAAACCATACTCTTCACCTGACCAGGCACAGAAGAGTACGGTACGATCGGTTTGAAAATCCGCCATCACCCTTGCTACTTCCATTACTCCGCAAGTACCGGTGCCATCATCATCAGCACCGGGTGCATTACCTGAGTAAGAATAGGTATCGTAATGTCCACCAATAATTACATATTCATCCGGGTAGGTTGTTCCCAATTTCTGGTTGCGATGACATTATCGCTTGCAGGCTGA
>CAVPSZ010000003.1:0-216588 GCA_963708435.1 uncultured Bacteroidales bacterium | reverse complement strand
CCACCTCCACCAGCAATGGGGCACCGGCAACCGTAAAGGTACCTTCTTCTTCGGCATAGCCCTCTTTGGTTACAGTATAGGAATAATCTCCATCCTGAAGATTGAAGATTGCAATCCCTGATGAATTGGTAGCAATCGTTTCGTTGTCAACATTTACCATGGCACCTTCAAGGTTGTATCCATCAGATATTACATGGAAGGTTACATCAGGCAAATCACAGATGCAACCATTTATTAATGTCAAAGTTATTTGTTCAAAATTTTCATCATAACACTCTGTATTAAAACCCCAGTCCAGCAATGTCTCGCCTCCATTATATATAAAAATAGCTTCAAAAAATTGTTGACCCAATGGAAGAATAGGGTTGAGGGCATCCCAAAGAGCCTTAAATTCAGTTCCGTTATCATTGAACAACCAATCCGATTCATCACCAAAAATGTTTTGAACCTCGCCTGTCCAGGACAACACAGAATGATCGTATCCGATAAAAAACTGGGCCGTCATAATATAACAATCAATATCATCACAATAAACAGGCATATACACCGTGTCTCCCGAAAGTAATCCGGCTGGATCAGTACTTCCGATACTGAATGTTGCTGTAGGCTGAGCTGATAGTTTAAGTAAGCAAAGCAGAAAACCAATCATTGAAATTGTCTTTTTCATTTTAGGTTATTTTAGGGTTTAAACATTATCGTTGGATTTTTTTTGTGCTGCCAAATGTACAAAGAAATGATGCGAAATGCAAATTTTTTTTGAAAATGATTCTGTAATATGCGGCGTATTTAGTTTGAAAACTAATTTTATGTAATTTTGAGAATATCAAAAATTTAATAAAATGAAAACAAAAGCTTTACTTTCTGTATGTCTGGTGTACTTCTCCTTAAACGGATTCTGCCAGTGGAGCACCGATCCGTCGGTCAACAATGCAATTGCAACCCTTGCGGGTGAAGAAGTAATGCCAAAAGTCGCTGTCGCTGAGTCGGGAATAACCTATATTTCCTGGCTTTCAAAAGAACCGGACAACTATAATGTACGATTGCAGAAATTGGATATATTCGGCAATAATCTCTGGGCTGAAGGTGGCCTTTTAATCAGCGACCATCCTACCATGACCTGGACCACCGACTGGGATATGACCGTCGACCAGGAGGAACATGCCATCCTCGTCTGGCAGGATATCCGGACAGGAAATAATGATGTTTTTGCTTACCGGATTTCGCCTGAGCATGAATTTTGTTTGGGGTGAAGATGGATTACAGCTTTCATCCGGTGCTGCGTTTGATGTTTCGCCCAAAGTGACGGTAACCAATGCGGGCAATGCTGTTTTTGCCTGGCAGGCTGACGATGTGATCATTGGGCAAAAGATATCACCTGACGGAACTTTATTATGGGGACCTAACGGGCAAACCCTCAGCGGACCAAATACCTTTTCGTGGCCCCAGCTCTTACCTGTGGGTGATGACGATATTATCATGAAGTTTTTTGAAGATTCCGGCACCTGTCCTGGGCGCCAACCCGTCATGTATTTGCACAACGGTTTGATGGAGACGGGAGTCATGGTCTGGGCACAGCCTGTCGTTATTTCAGATGCCGGTGGCATCTCAGCCTGGACACAAATTTTCCCGTTCATCAATGATGGGAGCGATGGCTTCTATATTGCCTGGCACGACGACCGCGATAACAATATGCTGGCCAATATTTGGATACAACATATTGGGAATGATGGCAGTGTTTTGTTTGCAGCAAATGGAGCGGAAGTTTCCACCATGCCTAACCGAAATCATTTCTATGCACATCTTGCCCTTCCTGAAGGATCGGATGATATTTTTATCTTCTGGAACGAAATGGATGCTAACCAGAACAACCGCGGAATTTACGGACAAAAGATTGATCGCTTCAGGTAACCGGCTATGGACCGATAATGGAAAATCATTCATCGAGCTTTCTTCAACAAGATGTTTACCCTATTGGCAGGCAAGATCTTCAGGCAATGACATGCGGTCTTTTATGAAGTAATACTTCAATTCCAAATGGCAACTATAAAAGCCATGAGTATGGATACTGAAGGAAATCTTCTCTGGACACCCAGACATAGATATGTGCATCTGTTCACTCCCTCAACTAAAGTCCATACTGAAGTAAGTGAAATGAACAATGGCCAGTGGATTGCCGTTTGGGAAGACAGCCGCAACGGAGAACACGGATATATACGGACAGAATATTCAGCTGGATGGGACTCTGGGGCCGGTAACGATCACTTATAACCTCGATGTGTACCCGGATTCTTTATGGTTTGATGATTACCAAAGCACAACAGATGGTCAGTATTTTACAATTAAGAACAACACCCCTGTTCCTTTCACAATAATGAATATTCCACTTTATAATGCACTTCCCGGCTGGATGTGGGAGATAACGGATTTTACCGGAAGTTTTCCTCTTACCCTCAATCCTGGGGATAGCCTGAATATGCTTGTGAACATTTATTTCCCTACCAATTCTCCGGGATTGTTTGACTATGTTTATGATGTGATAAATATTGAACTTGAGGTTGAAAACTATACCGTAACTATTTGCCTTAATTCGGAACTTATTGTTGGCATGTCTGATTTTACCAAACCAAATGATATCATTTGTTATCCAAACCCATCAAGCGATTACTTCATATTTGATTTTATTGTTTACAAGAATACAATCGCTGAACTTGAAATTTTAAATACTCAGGGAAACATTGTTATGACTTCAGGAAATTTTAACTGCATCGCTGGAAAGAATACCTATCAATGGGATGGCAAAACAAACGCAGGTCAGGTTGTTCCTGCTGGTGTTTATACTTACCAGCTTAAGCTAAACGACAGGATCATTACCGGAAAGATCGTGAAAACCCGGCATTGATCCTGCATCTTGGTTTATATGGCAGGCATTCTGCTACTGACCCTGTTTTGTTCGTCAAATTGCCCATGCCGCATATGGCGGACACTGTTTTTTATATTCCTTTTTATTGTAAACTTTTAATTGATCCTGTTAGGTTTATCATTTTTCGGCTAACAACCGCAAGTCAAAACCAATTTATGTGTCAAAACGTATTATTGTTATTTTTGCCCACATTTAGAAGAGGTTTTATTGCATATTAAAACGGGTTATTGTATTATTCCTTTTGGATAATTTCTATCGGTAGCGTCACACTTGTCAGGTTGATTATTTTCCCCCGGTTAAACCTTCGGTAATTATTACGATCAAAAGAAAATATTTTTAAAGCATGAAGATCAAAAAGAACATTGCCATCAGCGAGTCGGGATATGTATTCAATCCCTCCTCCGGCGAATCGTTTACCGTTAATCCTATTGGAATTGAGCTGGTAAACATGATACGCGACGAAAAATCGTACGAAGAAATCAGCAGGACTATGCTTGCCAAATACAATACTGATAACGATACTTTCGAAAAAGATTTCCAGGATTTTATAGGGTTGCTCAAATCATATCAGTTATTGGAAAATGAAGACAAGCAAAAGAATTAGTGTTGCCGTTACCGGATTAAATGCAATCGACAGTCCGGGGCCGGGCATTGCGGTGATAAGAGGTTTAAAGGATGCTTACGGGGATGATATAAACATTGTTGGCTTATCGTACGAATCGCTCGAGCCGGGTATTTATATGCATGAGCTCATCGATAAAACCTATCACATTCCCTATCCTTCGGCTGGCAAGGATAGCCTTCTGGGGCGGCTGGAATACATTCATGAAAAGGAAAAGCTGGATGTGATCATCCCGAATTTCGATGCAGAATTGTTACCCTTCATCAAGCTTGAGCAAACACTGAAATCGATGGGAATACATACCTTTCTTCCTACAGAAAATCAGTTTGAAGAACGGCATAAGGTCAATCTTCCTGAATTCGGAAGGAAATACAACATCAGGGTTCCGTATAGCAAAGCCATTTTTTCAGTTGCAGAAATTCCGGGCCTGGTTCACGAATTTACCTACCCGATGGTGGTAAAAGGTAAGTATTACGATGCCAGCGTAGCCCACACTTCCGACCAGGTTTATACGTATTTCAATAAGATCAGCAGCAAATGGGGCTTGCCAATCATCATTCAGCAATACATTAATGGAACTGAATACAACGCCACCGGTCTCGGCGATGGAAAAGGAAACGCCATTTCCATTGTTCCCATGCGGAAGCAGTACATTACCGACAAAGGTAAAGCCTGGGGTGGCATTTCGATCGACGAAGAAGAAATATTCGAACTGACAAGGCATTTTGTAAAATCCACCAAATGGCGTGGCGGTTTTGAACTGGAACTGATGAAAGGCCAGGACGATCAATTCTACCTCCTCGAGATCAATCCGCGCATGCCGGCATGGATTTATCTTTCGGTTGGCGTTGGTCAGAATATTCCTGAAGCGCTGGTTAAGCTCGCTTTGGGCGAAAAGGTTAAACCCTATACCACTTTTAAAGTAGGTAAAATGTTTGTCAGGTATGCCTGGGATTTAATTGTTGATGTGGAGGAATTTCACCAGATATCTACACTCGGGGAACTTTAAAATTTATCCACTCGGAAAAGTATTAATGATGATTTTACCACATAGTATCATAGGGCATATAGATTTTCACATAAATAATTATGAGTCTAAAACCTATGTGATAGCCTATGATTCTATGTGCCTATGTGGTTCAGAATTACTTTACTGTGAAGACTTAACAATGGAAATTAATTAATATCAGATAAAATGGAAAAATTGAGATACGAGCGACCGGTCATTAAGAAGTTGGACACCAATATGCCAAATAAATACGGTTTGAGGACGGAATACAATCCGATGACACATATTGATGGCGTTTCAGTAAAAGACCTGATCAAAGAATATGGTTCGCCCTTATTTGTTCTTTCGGAGCGAACCATCAGAAATACTTATCGCGAGGCAAAAAAAGCCTTTATGACTAGGTACCCGAAGGTTCAGTTCGCCTGGTCGTACAAAACGAATTATATGGATGCCGTTTGTCATGTTTACCACCAGGAGGGTTCATGGGCCGAGGTTGTTTCAGGGTTTGAATATGACAAAGCCATTCGGAATGGAGTGGATGGGAACAAGATTATTTTTAACGGGCCTGACAAAACAGAAGCTGACCTGACTAAAGCAATCAAAAATGAATCACTCATACACATTGATCACCTGGATGAATTGTATTCAATTATTGAACTTGCAGGCAAACTCAAAAAACGCCCAAAAGTTGCCATCAGGGTTAACCTTGATACCGGCATTTATCCCATGTGGGATCGCTTCGGCTTTAATTATGAAAACGGACAGGCATGGGATGCATTAAATAAGATCATGCGTTCTGAAAAACTTGAGCTGGTTGGCTTGCATTGCCACATCGGAACATTTATGCTATCAGCAACGGCTTATGCGGTTGCTGCCAATAAACTGATCGACCTTGCGCTTGGTGTAAAGAAGAAATACAACCACAGCATCAAATACCTTGATCTTGGAGGAGGTTTTGCCTCGAAAAATACATTGAAAGGATCCTACTTGCCGGGGTCGGATATCAATCCCGGATTTGATGATTTTGCTGAGGCGATTACCAGCGCCATTATTAATTCAAGCTTTGAACCCGATAATTTACCATTGTTAATTCTGGAAACGGGCCGGGCTTTGGTTGATGAAGCCGGATTCCTTCTTGGAACAGTTATTTCCAACAAGCGTTCATCCATCGGAAAAAGAACCACCATTATTGACATTGGTGTGAATATACTCTTCACTTCATTCTGGTACGATCATAAAATTACCCCGGCACAACCATTTACCCATTATGCAGAAGAAACCACGCTATACGGTCCCCTTTGTATGAACATTGACGTGGTGCGCGAAAGCGTATCCATGCCGCTTCTTAATAAAGGTGATCATTTCGTGATCCATCATGTTGGTGCATACAACATGACACAATGGATGCAATTTATTACACTTCGCCCAAAGGTGGTCATGATTGACGAAAGTGGAAAGCCTCATGTGATCCGCCATAATGAAACCCTGGAGCAACTTACTCAAATGGAAATTGTTCCGGGACATTTGAAAAAATTTGAGCTTTAGAATTGAGTCCACTCCAAAGATTATTAAATAATGATTTTACCACATAGGATCATAGGGCACAGAGATTTTCACATAGTTGATTATGAACCAAGACCTATGTGAATTCCTATGATTCTATGTGTCTACCTGCCTTGCCGGCAGACAGGTGTGGTTCATAATTGCTTTTCGGGGTGGACTAAGAATTAGTATTTAGAGGTTATCAGATGCAGATTTAATTCAGAGCAAGTTACTGAACAAATTGGCATCAGAAATTTAGTTATTTTAGCTTTGTTTTCAAACGATGGTCAGATTAAGGCAAATATTCCCGCACTTTATTAACAGCGTGCTCAACAGCTATTCGCAGATTTTTTTCTCGAATAGTAAAATCTTTGCCATTATCCTGGTTATTGTAAGCTTCTTTGATTTAAATGCTGGAGTTAGCGGCCTCATTGCAGTGCTTGCATCCAATGCTGCCGCCTACATCATTGGCTTTAACAGGGAAAATATTACAGCCGGTTATTATGGATTCAATTCTCTTCTTGTTGGTCTGGGACTGGGAATTTATTACCAGATGCAAATGGAGTTTTTGCTCATCCTCATCTTTGCATCCGCATTCACTTTGTTTCTAACAGTTGTTCTGGAGGGTGTTATCGGGAAATACGGACTTCCATACCTGAGCATCTCTTTTTTGCTTGGCATTTGGACGGTCACCCTTGCTTCAAGGACTTTTACTGCCCTTAGCATCAGCGAGCGGGGCATTTTTATGCCCAATGAATTGTACGACCTGGGTGGTGAATCATTGGTTTACCTTTACTATTGGTTTAGTAATCTCAACCTGCACGAGTCCATCATAACATATTTTCGTTCATTGGGAGCTATCTTCTTTCAATACCATCTCTTTGCAGGTATACTTCTGGCCATTGGCTTATTGATTTATTCGCGTATCGCTTTCCTGCTTTCCCTCATTGGCTTTTTCTCCGCCTATCTTTTTTACCAGATTGTCGGTGGGAGTTTTCAGGAACTGAGCTACAGCTATATAGGATTCAATTTCATCCTTTCAGCCATAGCCATTGGTGGATTTTTTATCATCCCTTCCAGATATTCTTTTCTTTGGGTCATATTGCTTGTACCCCTGATCAGTATTTGCATTACCAGCACAATGACCATCATGTCGTTGTTTCAGCTTTCGATATATTCTCTGCCTTTCAACCTTGTTGTGATCTCGTTCCTTTATATCATGAAATTCAGAGAGCGGTACTTTAATAAACCTGAGTTTACGATTTATCAGCAATTTTCTCCCGAAAAAAATCTTTACTCACAATTGAACAGCAAAGAGCGTTTTTATAATTTCAAGTACATCCAGTTTTCACTTCCATTTTGGGGCGAATGGAAAGTAACGCAGGCACACCATGGCGAATACACGCATAAACAGGAATGGGCGCATGCATGGGATTTTGAAATTACTGATGACAGGGATTCGGCATATAAGAGTTCCGGTACCATTTGTGAAGATTATTATTGTTACCGTAAACCCATTATTTGTCCGGCTGACGGCTGGATAGAAGAAATCCTCGACGGCATTGAAGATAATGAGATTGGCGACAGCAACCTTGAGCATAACTGGGGAAATACCATTGTAATCCGGCATCACGAAAAACTATTTTCGAAAATAAGCCATATACACAAAGGAACTTTAGGCATAAGAAAGGTGACTTTGTAAAGAAAGGCGACATACTGGCACAGTGCGGAAACTCAGGACGATCGCCTGAACCGCATGTTCATTTTCAAATACAGGAAACACCCTTTATCGGTTCCAAAACCCTGGATTATCCGCTTGGACATTATATTCTTCATTCAGGTAGAGGATACAGATTGATGTCATATCATAAACCTGCAAAGGATGACCTGGTTTCCAATATTGAAAAAAATCATTCACTCAATAAAGCTTTTCATTTTGTCGCCGGACAACAATTAAAATTTATTGTTAAGAACAGGGATCTGAACTTGAAATCATTTGGGATGTCCAAACTGATATTTACAATAATACCTTGCTGTTTTGTTCAAAGACCAATTCAAAGGCCTGGTTTAAAAATGATGGCAGCATTCATTATTTTACCCATTTTGAGGGTAACCGGAACTCGCTCCTGTTTTACTTTTACCTTGGCGCTTATAAGGTGATCAGCGGGTTTTACAAAGGCCTGGTTATAAAAGATGTTTATCCTATCCATTTACTGAATAACAGGGGCCTTATTTTCTTGCAGGATTTTCTTGCACCCTTTTTTGTATTCATTAAGTCAGAATATCAAATGGAATATATCAAAATAAAAGATAACCTGACTGACAGTAATATCCTGTTTATGTCGAAAGCCATTGTAAAGCATGGAGGTAAAAAGACCAGGGAAATAAACTTCGAGTTTGAAATAGAATCGAACCGGATAAAGAAAATGATTGTCATTGATGGTGAAAAGGTCATTGAAGCACGGGAGGTTTCCACGGAATTGCAATATGCTGAAATATAGTCTAAATATTGGTTCCATGTTGTTTATCATCATGCTTGCTTCAACAGTAAAAGCACAGGAACCTGTTTTGGATTTCAAATATGTGGATAGGGAAACATACAGACATTTCCTTAATAATAATTGGGATTCGTTAATCTATATTGGGAACAAGGCACTGAAGTGTGATATAGACTATTTTTTTCTCAGGTACCGTCTGGGCATGGCTTATTACAACAAAGAAAATTACCTTAAGGCAAGCCAGCATTTAGAGAAAAGTCTTGGATTTAATTCGAAGGATGAACCTGCGATGGAGTTTCTTTATTACACCTACCTTTTTACTAACCGAACACAGGAAGCAAATGCGCTGACAACTAAATTTCCCGTCCGGTTAAATGAAAAACTCAAAACCTCAAAAATTAAGTTGTTCGAATATATCTATTTTGAGCCAGGAATGACCTTTAGTAATAACATTAAGAAAAATGAGAAAGAAACTTTCAGTGCACAAAAAGGAAAGGGAAATGGCAACAGGCAAGATGAGGTTTTATTTGGGTTGCAGGACTTAAATGATGATAAGTATTTTGTTAATATAGGAGCAAAACTGAACCTTTCACGAAAAATATCAGCTTTTATTGGTTATGGCTTTCTGGCTACCTCGAAACTTAAACAAATACAGACTTCCGATCTTGTAGTTACGGGAGATACTCTTATCCCATGGAATGGGGGATATTTTGTGGGAAATGTATATGATACAATTACTCAATTTTATAGCGATAAATACAAGGTTAACCAGAACGATGCTTACGCCAGTGCACAATTCATTGCCGGGAAAGGATTTGTCGTTACGCCGGCTTTCCACTATCTGAATGTGCATTTTAAAACAATTTTTTCAAATGCCGAGGTCACTGATTTTTATTTCCAGCAAATAGATACCCTTCCGGTAAAACGAACCGTTTACGAGGTGATTGAAAAAGATACAACCTTAAACAATTTCGTGGCTTCAATATCGGTTGCTAAAAATATTTCACTTTTCAATTTAAGCCTCAATGGAACCTGGTCAAACCTGAATAACAAAGAACAATACCAGGCTGGTGGAATGGTTGTTTTCTATCCCAAAGGAAACCTTGATCTTTACACAACAACTTCTGTCGTTTCCACCTGGCAGGACAACATCAACAGGTTTGTCTTTGAGCAGCAGGTTGGATTGAAGGCGCTAAGAAACCTTTGGGTTGAAGGGTTCGTAACATTGGGTGAGATGCAAAACTATAATGAGAAAAATGCGCTAATCATTCATAATACAGGTGATATAATTAAATTCAGAACAGGAGTTGACTTTATTTTAATTTTGTCGAAAAATATTGATCTTTCTTTTCGTTACAGATATACATCTGAAGAAGGAATATTGATGAAGTATTATAGTCAGTCATACGAAGAAACAAATTTAAATTATCAAAATAATACTATTACAGGAGGAATAAAATGGAAACTTTGAAAAAAATAATTATGGTTCTGATTTTTTGCTGCGGAACATTAGCCCAGATGTCCGCTCAGGATTATAAAGCCATTCAACTGGCTTTTGAGAAAAGCTACTTTTATGAATACAGCGGAGAATATCAAAAAGCCATCGACCTGTTAAAAGGAGTCTATCTTGCTGACTCATACGAAATCAACCTTCGGCTTGGCTGGATTTCCTACATGGCAGGGTTCTTCACCGAATCGACAGCCTATTATCAGAAAGCAATGGAAATGAAACCCTTGTCAATAGAGGCAAAATTTGGGTTTGTTTACCCGGCTTCGGCACTTGGCAATTGGGAGCAGGTAAAGAAACAGTACAACGATATTCTGACCATTGACCCACAAAATACCATTGCTAATTACCGTATGGGATCCATTTATTATGGTAATGAAGATTACACCAATGCCATGAAATACTTTGAAAAGGTAGTTAATTTGTACCCTTTTGATCATGATGCCCTGCTGATGTATGCCTGGACCAATTTCAAGCTTGGCAAACTCCGGGAAGCAGAGGTGTTGTTTAACAAGGTAATCATGAACAAGCCAAATGATGAATCGGCTCTGGAAGGCTTAAATATGATAAAATAAAAAACCTGTAAAGAAATTTTTCCTTACAGGTGTTCCTTAGCTTTAAGATTAAAAGGAGATTATCAACCCACTTTGTTTTTATGCTATTTGAAATTATATTTCGATAAACCTATATTGTCTCCCTTTCGGGTATGTCCTATGAAAATACCTTCTGCAGAATTGGGTTTCATCATAAGCGGATAATCTGAATAGACCAGGTACTCCTTACCCAAAGGCAACTCGGGATCGCTGATTTTGGCAGTAGCCATATCGATCTTCATAATGACCGGCTGGAACCCTGAATATATTGTTTTATATCCGTTATAGGCAGCCCAGAAATTTGCATATCCCGAAATACCTTCAGGTTCATACATTAGCCAGTAGACTTTGCTTTTATCTTCAGATATTTGAAATCTCTGGGTCATTGGAAAAATTTTGTCTTCCTTGGCAGTCGCCAATTGGGGTTCAACACAATATTCTGCCCTGAGCTTCCCTGACTTATCAAAATGAAAACACGTAACCTCTTCATAAGCCCATTTGGATGTTCCATTTAGCATAATAATTACCTTTCGCTGACCTGCAACCAGAATATCCCCATTTTCAAGCACATCGAAAGCCTGGATGCTGAAGCGGGAAAACTCAGTTTTAGGTGCCTTCTTGACAGAAGGGGGAACTACTTTTTTAGTTTGCAGTTCAGAAGTCGGAGTTGTCGTCAGGTATTCCAGCTTATTTCCGGAAATTTTCATTACGATCAGGTTGTTCGCCTCGCATTTTGTAACATCTGTCTCTCTCTGGTTGTCACGATAATTATAAAAGTCAGGATAACAGGGATTTGATATATTGGAGTAGTCCATAAATTCATACCTGTAATGTGATCCTGTGCCAGTACTGGTTAAACCAAAAAAATAAAGATCTTTACCCACTTGCTGCATTTCAATTATGGTAGAGGCAATTAATGGCATTTTGATGGTACTCTTCAAAACTTCAGTTCCTGATCCGTCCGTTATTAGCAACACAAAATCCTTTGGATCGGCCTTGGATGTTTTAAAGGGCGCAAAAATAAAAAGGGCATTGTATTCTGCCAGATTCTTTTCGACATATTCGTCAGGGGTATCAGGATTTTTCTTGACAAGAGAAGAATAGACAAGGGTATATGTACCAAGATCGCCAATCGGGATTTCTTTAACGGTTCCGTCAAGGAAAAAGTTGATCAGCTTATATTGTGACAGCATCGTCTTTGCTTTTGTCATCCTCTTTAACAAGAACCAGGTTGGTTCCGGTTTTGGCATCATAATAGCCGACATATCCTTTAAACTTAAATTTTCCATCCTTTCCGCTACTGATCTTTTGCTCATTAACGTTGACATCATAACCCTGCTTTTTGGCATTCCAGGTTTTTGCTACTGAGATTTTTGAAACATTTAAATCCATGCTCAGGACATCAAAAGAACTGCATCCCCCAACTGTTGTAGAGATATACTCGTATTTAATATCCGGCTTAGCTTCTTGCTTCGTATAGGGTTCAGCTGATTCCTCCTCCTTGATCATCTTTAACCCTGCATCAAAAGTGTAGTTGACAAACTTTTGTTCCTTTTTTGCCATGTAGCCATAAACGATCGAAAGAGTACCATCATCTTTAAGCTGAGCATCATACATTGCACCACTCTGAGCTGTTTTCGAAAGGGGTTGTTGTGTGTCCTGGGCGGTTAATACCGTGAATCCGAACAATAAAACGGCAAGAATAAAAATTAATCTTTTCATGTTTAACTTATTTTAAATTTATAATTTGGTAAAAATAGACAGGTGCTTAAAGGTGGGCAATCACATGAAAGTAGTAATTTTTATAATTATTATAATGTTGAAACCTTGGTTTGCGTTGATAACAAATCAAATTGCTGGATCCCTGAAAGCAACTTAATTGCACCAATCAGAATCATTACTTTTGCGTACTTAATGCAAAATTTTGATTACATATCACGGGTTGTTCGGATTGGCGGTGTTCCAATGGGTGGCGATTTCCCAATACGGATTCAATCCATGACCACAACCAATACCCTTGATACCCGGGCAACCGTTGCACAGGCAATCAGAATGATTGAGGCCGGCTGCGAATATGTGAGGATTACAGCTCAGGGAGTTAAGGAAGCCGAAAACCTTTCTGTAATAAAAAAGGAACTTAAAAAGCAAGGGTTTGATGTTCCACTTATTGCAGATATTCATTATAATCCAAAAGCAGCCGAAACTGCCGCCAGAATAGTTGAAAAAGTAAGGATCAATCCCGGAAATTACACGGACCGAAAAATGGGCAAGGTCAGCTATTCTGATGCTGAATATTCAAATGAATTGGAAAAGATCAGCAAGCGCATTGAACCCTTGATCAAAATATGTAATCAATACGGAACTGCCATCCGGATCGGAAGCAACAATGGCTCGCTTTCTGAACGAATTCTATTTAAATATGGTGATACTCCTGCTGGAATGGTTGAATCTGCACTTGAATTTGTGAGGATTTGCAGGACCATGAATTTTCATGATCTTGTGCTTTCAATGAAAGCAAGCAATGTTAAAGTCATGGTTCAGGCCAACAGACTCCTGGTTCACCGGATGATTGAAGAAGGAATGAATTATCCTATTCATTTGGGTGTTACCGAAGCCGGGGATGCAGAGGATGGCAGGATTAAATCGGCTGCAGGGATCGGGCCATTACTTTTGGATGGCATTGGTGATACCATTCGGGTTTCATTAACCGAAGATCCAGAATTTGAGATGCCTGTCGCAAAAGAAATTGTTTCAAGATTCAATGATAGGAAAAAGCGCCTAGCAATGAAAAGGAATGGAAATCGGCCGGCAGATTCTTTAAATTATGCACGTAGGATATCTCAGCAAGTTGAAAATATCGGGAACGGTCAGGTTCCTGTTATCATTGTCTCTGATAAATCAGGATCAGTTTCAGCACTAATTGACAATGAAGCAATACCCGATTATTTGTATCATCAAGAAACCGGAACTTTTCAAAGTTTAGCAATCACAAAAAATGCTCCCGGGCTGGAATTCAGTAAAATAGATTTTCGGTTTATTGATTCGGTGCAGTCGCTTGAAAGGTCAATTTCTATAATAAAACCTGCAACAGTTTTTATTCTGAAATCGGTCGAGAATGACGGTTTAAGCGAATCATCTGCATTGATTGAATTGGCGAATCAGAAAGGAATCAGTCAACCCATCATTCTTTACAGGGATTATCGGGACATGAATGCTGATAAAATTTTAGTTCAGGCTGCCATCGATTTTTCATATTTTCTTGTTGATGGTCTGATAGATGGTATCTGGATTGGTCATAAAAGCATGAAATTGTCTGATACCAGCCGTCTGGCGTTCGGTATTTTGCAGGCAACCAGATCAAGAATTACGAAAACAGAGTATATCGCCTGTCCATCCTGTGGCAGAACTTTGTTTAACATACAGGAGGCATTGCAAAAAATAAAAAGCAGAACCTCTCATTTAAAAGGATTAAAAATAGGTGTGATGGGTTGTTGTGTGAATGGCCCTGGTGAAATGGCCGATGCAGATTACGGTTATGTTGGTGCAGGGAAGGGTAAAATTACACTTTACAAAGGCCGCCAGATCATCAAAGCTGGAATCGCTGAACAGGAAGCGCTTGAATCTCTTGTGGAATTGATCAAAAAGAATGGAGATTGGCAAGAGAAAAGGGACCAGAAACCTGGAATGAAATAAAATTAAAAAAAAAGAGTTAATTTGTAGTTATTTTAAAAGAAATCAAATCATGCTTCTAAGATTAAATACATTGTTTTTTTTGATTTTCGTTTCCATTTTTTCGCTTCGCGGACAAAATGTTCCAATTGGTCAGTGGCTCGACCATTTGCCCTATAAGTCTACGGTTGCTGTGACTGCGAGTGATGAGAACATTTACTGTGCTACACCTTACAGTATTTTTTATTATAATAAAAACGATAATTCCCTTTCCCGGCTGACCACAGTAACAGGTTTGAGCGATATCGGTATTTCCACAATTAATTTTAACAAGGAATTGAACACTCTTGTCGTTGCATATTCCAACGCGAATATTGATCTTATTAAGGGCAATAGCATTATCAATATGAGAGATATAATAGAGAGTGAAGCCATCACCCCGGAGGAGAAAAGTATAAACAATATAATGTTTATCGATAAATACGCCTTTCTTTCCTGTGGATTCGGAATTATTGTGATTGATCTTGACAAGCTGGAAATTAAAGACACCTATTTTATCGGCCCCAATGGTAGTCATCTTGAAGTAATGGATTTGACGTACAATGATACTGCCCTTATAGCAGCAACTGAAAACGGTGTTTATTTCGCCGATATTGACAGTCCTAACCTGGCTTATTTTGCTTCATGGTCCAAAGACTTGTCCCTCCCTGACCCGAATGCTTTGTATAATGCCATAGTTGTTTTCCATGACAAAATTTTTGTAAATAAATACAGCGAGGTTTTTGATCAGGACACGCTATATTATAATGATAATTCACAATGGATTAAGAATTCTGAAATATTTGGCAATAGCGATATCAGGAGGCTTAAAGTCTATAACGACCAATTATTTGTAGTATATAATTATTTCGCCTATGGATTTGATATTGATCTCGTGAGGGTTACAAATATATGGATTTACAGCGATCAGGCCGGGCCAACCCTGAATGATTTGACTGAAGATGATGGAACTATCTGGCTGGCAGATCAGCAGTTTGGTATGGTTAAAAGGAATAGTGAATGGAGCTTTGACTTTTTTTATCCAAACGGTCCGGATAATGCGGATGTTTACAGCATATCCGTCGCAGGAAATATCGTTTATACTGTTCCAGGAGGAAGAGATCTGAGTTGGGTTAGTATTTTTAAGTATGCCACGATCTCCTCTCTAATTGAGGGTGAATGGAATACTTACGACAGATATGAAATGCCGGCTATTGACACCATGTATGACCTCTTATCTGTTGCAGTCAATCCGTTTAATACATCGCAAGTTTTTGCCGGTTCCTGGTACGGAGGAATGGTAGAATTGTATGATGGACAGGTAGTGAACACCTACGGGCCTCAAAACAGCGGACTTGACTATAAAAACAATGAATTGCCCAGGTGCAATGTTGGCGGTCTGGCTTTCGACAAATCCGGGAATCTCTGGGCAACAAGTTCCCACGCCAATAATGCTCTTTCTGTCAGGATTCCCAGTAGTTCAAATCCTTTAGGGGAATGGTATTCTTATAATCTCGGAACATTTTCAAGCAATGTGGAACTCGGACCTTTAATGATTGACACATACGGACAAAAATGGATCATTACCAGGGAGACAAAACCGGTTATCGTATTTAATGATAATGGCACGATTTCCAATACCGGCGATGATCAGGTCAAGGAACTTACTTCGGCAGCAGGTAATGGCGGGCTTCCAGGAGAAAAAGTTTTCAGTATGGCTGTTGATAAAGACGGAGAAGTTTGGGTAGGCACAGATGCAGGTATTGGTGTGTTTTACTCTCCCGGCAATATCTTCACCACAGGTTATAATTTTGATGCCCAAAGAATTCTGATTCCCCGCAATGACGGCTCCGGGCTTGCCGATATCCTTCTTGAGTTCGAAACTGTTACTGCTATTGCAGTTGACGGAGATAATAACAAATGGATTGGAACGGATCGTTCGGGTGTATTCCATTTAAGCCCCGACGGACAAAAAGAACTGCACCATTTTACCGAACAAAACAGCCCTTTGTTTTCAAACAATATAAGCAGTATTGCTATTACAAATGACGGAGAAGTCTTCATCGGAACTTCCAAAGGATTGATATCTTACAGGGGAACAGCCTCTGAGGTAAATCCTTCCTTTGATGATGTTTATGCCTACCCTAACCCGGTGCCTTCAGGTTATAGCGGCGCCATTGCAATAAAAGGACTTGTCGATAAAACCAGTTTCAAAATAACCGATATCAGTGGCACACTTATATACAGTGGACTTTCAGAGGGGGGACAGGCCGTCTGGAATGGCAATAATTTCGAGGGACGCAGGGCTCAATCCGGCGTCTATCTGGTTTTTATGGCCAATGAAGATGGTTCTGAAAAAATTGTCACTAAAATTCTTTTTATCAATTAATGCTTTACCACACCAAGGGCATTGTTTTTTATAAAGTAAAGTATTCAGATACCAGTTACATTATTAAGGTTTATACCGAACTTTTTGGGCTCCAATCTTATTTGATCCGGAGGTCAGGAAACAAAAAATCACTTGTCAAGCCAACCCTGATTCAGCCTTTAACATTAGTTGAATTAGTTGTTTATCACAAAGAAAAAAAAGAAGTTCAGCACCTTAAGGAAATCAGAATTGCATACCCTTTTACATCTATTCACCATGATATCAGGAAAAGTTCTGTTTTGATTTTTTTAAATGAAATGCTATACATGGTTATCCGCGAGCAGGAATTGAACCCTGATTTATTCCGTTTTCTTTACAATTCAATAGTTTCTCTCGATCAATTTGAAAATAACATCTCTGATTTTCACCTTCATTTTTTAATGCAATTGACAAAATACATCGGATTTTTTCCAAAGAATAATTTCAGCGAAGAAAATTCCGTTTTCAACCTGCAGGAAGGTGTTTTTACAAATCAGATAGCTTTACCCGAAATCACAATTACCAGTCCCTTCAGCGATTATTTCGCCGGATTAATTAATGCCGAGCAAAAGCAATTCTGCGTTGCTCCGATCCACCGGCAACAGTTACTTGAGTTTCTAATTCAATATTATAAATTCCACGTACCCGACATTAAGGAAATTAAATCACATCATGTTCTTCAATCGGTGCTGAACGATTAGTTAACCTTTGATATATTCCCAGTCTTTTATTTCCTCGAATAGTTTATATCCTTCCAACACTGACGGATGAGTCAACAGCGATTCAACAGAAACGTCAGGTATATATTTATCAGCGCAACCATTCTTGACGAAGATGAAATTAAATCCAAGGTCGTTTGCACCCACCAGCCTGTAGCCCTTTCGCTTTGCAAGATTGTTCATTGCAACGGGGGAAGCACCGTGGTAAACCGGGTGCCTGCCCGGAAATGAATAGTTTGGATCATATGGCACTACAATATTGTTCATTCCAAATTCATTGTGGGTTTCGATAATAATAACCTTAGGGGAAATTATTTCAATTGCATCCCAGATCCAGTAATCATTTCCGTCAATATCTATCGACAATAAACCTATTTCTCCGGCATATCCGGCATTTTTAATGATTTCGTTTATATTTTCCCTTGTTACCCTGGAGCAAATAAATTTAGGCTTGTAAAACCAGGGATGAGGATATTTGCTGAAGAATTTTTTTCCTCTTTTAATGCTCTTTGAGTTTCCGTCGATATAGAGACCGTGCCATCCAAAATTAAAATACAGGTTGGCTGTGTTGCTGTTTACTCCATCATCCGCGCCGATTTCGACAAATGTCTTATTTTCCATTCCGATAATGGAGAAAAGGAATAATAGTTTTCCATCCTCCTCAAACTGCGAAAACACCCTGAATCCGGTTTCAGAGATCGCGGGAAGTTCATTTTTTCTGAGGCAATCACGGTAGTAATGAAATAATTGCCTTTGAGAGATCTGAGTTGAAGGTTGAAATCTGTTTCTGACTTTGTAAATTAAAAAATGATCCTTCAGGAAATGTCTGATTAACTTTTTCATTTTTGTTTTATTAAAATTGGTTCAATAAGTGGAGTATTTTTACCTGATATCTTCATAGTCACGAATTATTTCACTTAGCTTAAATACCTCCTCAAATGATTTGACCAACAACTGTTTTACCACTTGAATATCAATCTCCCTGCCCGTTTCCTTTTGCACAGAAGTTACTCCCTTATCCGTAAAACCACAGGGATTTATTAAATTGTAAAAATCGAGATCGGTATTAATGTTAAACGCGAAGCCATGCATCGTGACTGCCCGGCTGACTTTGACTCCTATTGCACAAATCTTCCTGGTCTTTTCCGGTATATCCGTATCAATCCATACTCCGGTGGCTCCTGACAACCGCTCACCCTTGATCAAAAAATTTCTCAGGGTAAGGATGATGATTTCTTCGAGGTTATATATGTATTGTTTTACTCCGAGACCAAATGATTCAAGGTCAAAAATGGGATATCCGACTATCTGCCCGGGACCGTGGTAAGTGATGTCGCCCCCGCGATCAATTCTGTATAATTCAGCTCCGGCCTTTTTCAAAAACTCTTCGTCGACAAGCAGATTGTTCTCTTTTCCGCTCTTACCCAAAGTATAAACATGAGGATGCTCGCAGAATATCAAGTAATTACTTTGTCCGGGCGATGGGTTCGAAGGTAGTTGCCGGATTGGTCGTTTGTTATCCTGAATTTCTGCCAGTAATTTTTTTTGGAATTCCCAGGCTTCTGAATGCCTGATTAATCCCAAATCCTTAAATATTATATTTCTTTTCACAAACAGGTAAAATATAATCTATCTGATAACCTTAAACTTACAACCTGTAACTTTGAACCTTGAACCTGAAACTTTGCACTTATGGAACATGTTTCTCAGCATGATAAGACGATCTTACCAGAGGACTGCTTTCGACATAAATGAATCCTTTTTTCAAACCAATTGATTTAAATTTTTCAAATTGCCCGGGTTTAACGAATTCTTTTACCGATATATGTCGTGGTGAAGGTTGAAGGTATTGGCCCATTGTAAAAACATCAACTCCTATTTCCCTTGCATCGTTCATGGTTTCAATAACCTCTTTTTCCGTTTCACCAAGGCCAAGCATGATTCCGGTTTTTGACCTGATCCCCGATTTGACTATTAATTCAAGGACTTTGAGACTGATCTCGTATCTTGCTCTTGATCTTAGTATCGGGGTTATTCTTCTTACCGTTTCAAGATTGTGAGAGATCACTTCGGGTCTCGTGGCAATAACCTTCTGAATCAGTTCCTCCTCTGCATCAAAATCCGGAATCAGAGTTTCAAGGGTGGTGTTGGGATTCATTTCCTTAACTTTTAAAATGGTTTGAGCCCAAATCCCAGCCCCTTTATCATCCAGGTCATCTCTGTCGACCGAAGTTATTACAACATGTTTAATCCCCATCAGTTTAACCGATTCCGCAACACGATTGGGCTCCAATCTGTCTGCAGGCAAAGGTTTTCCGGTTTTTACATTACAGAATTTGCATGATCGTGTACATATATCCCCCAGAATCATCAGGGTGGCGGTACCCCTTCCCCAACAATCAGACATATTAGGGCAGTGTCCGCTGGTGCAAATGGTGTGCAGTTTGTTTTTTTCCACAATCGCCCTGACATGCAGGTATTGCTTCCCGGCAGGCACTTGCGTATTCAGCCATTTAGGCTTTCCTGACCTGATTTCTCCCATATTTAATTATCGGTAAAAAACTGACAAATTTATTATTTAATCCGCCATACAACCCATAATTTTTTATCTTTGTCTTAGATAAAATTATCAAAATGATGTTTGATAAATTTAATAGTTACCTTTAATATTCATTTAATTTAAAACATTATGAGGAAGTTTACTTTAATGGTGGTGCTCTTATTTGCAGCCACAATTGCATTTTCACAAACACCCCTTACGACGGCGGTTGATTTCACGGCCACAACTACCGAAGGAGAGCAATTTAATTTATTTGATGTTCTTGCGGGAGGTCAGTACGTCTGTATTGATTTCTTCTTTACCACTTGAAGTTCATGCATAAGCTACGCTCCTATGTTAAGCGAGGCTTACGAACTTTTTGGCTGCAACACAGCCGATCTTTTTGTTATCAGCGTCAACGATGGTGAATCCAATGCTGCTTGCATTGCTTTCGATCAAACCTATGGGATTGAATTTCCCTGCATAAGCGGGATCGAAGGTGGTGGTACCGCCATAAACAATACCTATGGAATTAGCGCTTATCCTACTTACATCCTGATCGCTCCAAACCATGATATTGTTGAACAGGATATGTGGCCCATTCAAAATGTGGGGACTTTTATCAATTATTTCCAAAGCAATGGATTACAGCAGGCTCCATGCGGTGAAATACTGACTGCTTCTTTCACTTCTGATGTAACTGAAATTTGTGAATTCGATGTTGTGAACTTTACTGATGCATCAATAGGGACCATTACAAGCTGGAACTGGACTTTTGAAGGGGGTAATCCTGCTTCATCGACTGAACAGAATCCATCAGTCACTTATAATGACCAGGGAACATTTAACGTTGAATTGACAGTTTCAGACGGGACGAATACAAATACCCTTCTGATGGAGGATTATATCTCAGTTATAATGTCACCTCCTATTATGCTTTTACCATTTTCCAATGTTTGTGTCGGATGGCCTGCATTTGAGCTCACCGGAGGAACACCTGCAGGCGGTGTTTATTCGGGTACTGGTGTTTCCAACGGCTGGTTTGATCCTGCGGTTGCCGGACTTGGCACTCATTTAATTACCTATACCTTCGAGGCGCCTAACGGATGTGATAATTCGACACAACAAACTATTCTGGTTGATCCATGTACAGGAACAAATGAACTGCAAAATGAATCCTTCAGCATTTATCCCAATCCAACAACCGGAAATTTTGAATTAAAGATAAAGGAAACCGGCACAGCTACTATCAGTATAGTAAATATGCTTGGAGAAGAAGTTTACTTTTTTGAAGCCAATGCGTCTGGCCAGCTAATTCATTCCATCAGCATGGAAAATCAGGAGGGGGGAATGTACTTTGTTAAGGTCCAGTCAGAAAACCAAACATACATGAAAAAATTAAGGCTCTTAGACTAATAGAAAGAATTAATTAATATTAAGAGGCTGTTTCGAAAGTTAAATTTTCGATTATTCTTAACTTTGTTCACCTTCGAGTGAACTTTGTGATTCTTTGTGGTTCAGTGTTTTCACTTAACCACAAGGTTGCACTAAGAAATGAACAAAGTAACACAAAGGACTTTTGATACAGTCTCTTATTTTTTGTGTTTTATATACAACTGGTAAACCAATCCATCGGCAAGACCGATTTTGGGAACAAGCACCGTTTCGGCTTTGATGGTCTTCATCACGAAAAGAAAAATTTTGGCGGCAGGAACAATAACATCTGCGCGGTCGGGGCGCAAACCAAGCTTATCTATTCGTTCTTCCAGCGAAAACTCTTTAAGGTATTTGTAGGCTTTCTTCAGGTTTTCATAAGTTAAGGTAAGATGAAAAGGATCACCATACAGCTTATTAAGCTTGTTGATATTGCCTCCTGAACCTACAATATTAACCCTGCCTTGATTGAGGTTAATCTTTTTAAGCCATTTTTCCAGACGCTCCCATTCCTTTTCATCATCCTTTCCTTTGAGCATTCGCAAAGCGCCAAGCTTAAAAGATTTTACATCAAGCACCTTGTCGCCATCCAGCAATGAAATATCGGTACTGCCTCCCCCGACATCAATATATAAAGTTAAATTATGGGGGTGCTCAAAGCCGATGACATTGGTTTGCCGGATAATATTCGCCTCTTCAATTCCATCAATCGTACGCACAGTAAATCCGGTTTCGTTTTTGATTCGTTCAATGATTTCCAGTCCATTTGACGCCTCCCTGATGGCGGCTGTTGCACAGATATCATAAGCGATGGGGTTATAAACTTCGATAAGCAGGCGATAGGCATTCAGGGTTTTGATCAAATTATCTGCACGTTGGGAAGTTATTTTATTGATGCTGTAAACGTCTTCACCCAGGCGGGTTGGGATTCTCACTATCGTGGCTTTTTCTACATACACCTTTTGCTCTATTTCGAAAACGTTGGCGAAAAGCAAACGTGCTGCATTGGACCCGATGTCGATACCTGCAAATAGCATGTTGGGGGTTCCTTAAGATTTGGAATTAATAGGATTAATAGGTTCTATTTTCTTTTTAAAATATTCATATGTTTCAAACTGCGCCCTTATTGGTTTCTTTGATTCGGTTTTTTTGTATTCATTCACAAAGTTTAATCCACTGATACGTGCCTTTACGTTTCCACTCAATTGTATCTGGAGTATATCCCAAAGTTCTT
This sequence comes from uncultured Bacteroidales bacterium, assembly GCA_963708435.1. Taxonomy (GTDB): domain Bacteria; phylum Bacteroidota; class Bacteroidia; order Bacteroidales; family JAADJA01; genus JAADJA01. The sequence continues at coordinate 193,856 of CAVPSZ010000003.1, read as the reverse complement.
TCCTGATATCCGGATCATTAATAGGGACCATGACTTCAACCCGGTTATCGAGATTACGCGGCATCCAGTCTGCAGAACCGGTATAATATTTTAAATCATTGTTATTGCAAAAAATAAAAATCCTTGAATGCTCCAGGTACCGATCGACGATGCTGACAACTTCTATATTGTCACTTACACCTTCAATTCCGGGGATTATTACACAGATGCCTCTTACGATCATTTTCAGCTTGACCCCCGCCTGGCTTGCCTCGTAAAGCTTGAGTGCGATTTTTTTATCGACAATGCTGTTTAATTTGATAATAGCCCAGGCCTCTCTTCCTGACCGGGCATTGTTGATTTCATTATCAAGCATCTCCATAAAAAACCTGCGTGTATAAAAAGGGGATACAATCAGCTTGTTGAATTCAGGATGATAGTAGCGGCTTTCGAATAACCTGAATACCTGATCTACTTCGGAAGCTATTTCCTGGTTTGCAGTAAGAAGGCTCTCATCCGCATAAACATGGGCGGTGGATTCGTTGAAATTACCAGTGCTGATATTTGCATAGTAAACTAATTTTTCATCTTCCATTCGTTTTATACAAATCAGCTTGCAATGCACTTTATATCCGGGAATGGTTGGAACGATTTTAACTCCTTCGTCATGCAATTTCCCTGCAAGGTTAATGTTGGCTTCTTCATCAAACCGCGCCTGAATTTCAAGGAATACGGTAACTTTTTTCCCGTTTCTGGCAGCATTTACAAGTGCATTTACTGCATTGGAATATTTTGCTGCGCGGTAAAAAGTCATTTTTATTTCTGTTACTTTCGGATCGATGGAGGCTTCACGCAAAAAATCAATGATGTATTGAAATGACTGGTAAGGAAAATGAAGCATGATATCCTTAGTCTTCAATATTTTAATAATGCTGGTGTTGGGAGGAATATCTTTGTGGCGTAAAGGTGGAAATGAAGGATAAAATAGCTTCGCAGGCCCAATCTTAGGGAACGACATAAAATCTTTAAAGTTATGATACCTTCCTCCTCCTCTTAAACTATCTTCCTCACTAATCTTTAATTTTCTCGTAATTTTTCTCAAAAGCTTTTCAGGGATTTTTGCATCATACACAAATCTAACCGGAATCCCCTTCTTTCTTTGCTTTACACTCTCGCTCATCTTTTCAAGAAAGCTCTTCGAAATATCTTCATCGATATCCAATTCGGCATCTCGCGTAATTTTTATGGTATAAGCATTATAAATATCGTAACCGAAAATGGCAAAAATATCCTCAAGGCAATAACGTATCACATCATCCAGCAAAATGATATAGTGATTATCTCCTTTATTCGGTAATGTCAGGAACCTTGATAGTGATCGCTGTGGAACCTTGATCAGCGCATAATTCTCCTTTAGTAATGAGCCTGAAGATTTTAACTCAACTGCCAGGTAAATGGATCCATCCTTTATAGAAGTGATTTTCTGAAAATCCTGAAGCATCATCGGGAACAAGTATTGTCGTAATTCCTCCTGATAATATTGTTTAACAAACCGGCCTTGTTCTTCGTCCAGTTCTTTTTCATTGACGATAAATATTCCTTCGTTTGCAAGCTCAGAAACAATAGTCAGATAAGTTTCAGTAAAGATTTTTTCCTGCTGCTCGACCATAGCTTTAATTTGGTTCAAAACAAGCTTCGGATCTTCCTTATTCTTTAATTCCTCACGCCCTAACTTAGCAAGCCTGTTAAGTGAAGCAACCCTGACCCTGAAAAATTCATCCCGGTTGTTCGAAAAAATACCCAGAAACTTGATCCTTTCGATAAGGGGTGTTGTCGGATCTATGGCTTCCTGCAATACCCTCGCATTAAAATGCAGCCAGCTGATTTCCCTGTTAATTATGTGATCCGTACTATTTATATGATTATTGATTTCACTCATGGTTTATCGTTACCGCTTTTTTTAACTTTCTTAAGTTCTTTGATCAGCTTATTGGTTATTACAAACCTGGTTTTCTTTTCAGCCTGCATGATATTTTCCCATTTGTCCGTAATGAATTCTATGCAGACCACACCTGATGTTGGTAACCAATCGATCGGTTCGCTAAGGAATATGTTTGAAAGGGAAGTCAGGGTGGGATTATGACCGACAATCATGACCTTTTCTTTATCGTCGGTCAACGTCGTGATAAGGTTTAATACATCATCAATGTCCCCATGATAAATTTCCTCCATAATCCTGATATTCCCTGGCGGATAAGACAATCCATTGGCTATCAATCCGGGCTGTTTCCTTTGCCCTTAGGGCATGTGAGCTGACAATCAAATCCGGATTTGTATCCTGGTTTTTAAGATATTTAATGATCTTATTTGTTCTTATTATGCCTGTTTCAAGCAGGGGTCTGTCATAATCAGGTATTGCTGAAAAATCCCATGATGATTTAGCATGTCTGACGATATAAAGCGTTTTCATTAAAAATAATTTGTCGACAAAAATAATTATTATAAGCTTAATTTTCCGGACAGTATAAAAAGGTAATCAAAAACTGTGAATAGAGGCTAAATACAGACAGACAGGCTCAAACGCTTGAGAAATCCGGCCTCAATTCAATCCGGATTTGGGTAATTTATATCGTCCTCCACAACGAAGGCATTTGGGTATTCATTGGCTAATTGCCTTAAAAATTTTTCAGCCTCAAGCTGAGAACGGTAATCTCCAACCCTGACTTTATAATAAGGTTCCTGAAAAACCAGATAGCAAGGCACATTGGCATGGTTCTGAACGAAGGCCGCTTTAGCTTCGAGCGCCAGCTTTTTTGAATTGTTGCCCGTTTCAAAAAAGATATTAATCCTCCATCCCAGAATATTGGGATTTTTTTTATTGATTTCGATGTGCATTTTTAGCAGGCTGTCAACTCTTGCATCCTGGAAAATAGTAACGTTCCCGGTTTGATTTTGTCCGTAAAGGAAAAAGCAACCCGAAACCAATAAAGTGAGAAGTAAAATTCTTGACATATCGGCAATCCTTTATCTTGATGAAACCATTATATATTCCTTGGCGTGGATGTTCAATACCGGGATGGGCGAATGATTAACCATTTGCTGCGCAAAGGCTCCCAAAAACAGGTTGGCTGTAGTCATTTCCTGTTCTGTCATGATCACGATCAGGTCAGCATTGATCGATTTCGCATAATCAATGGTCCCGTTCGTAATATTTTCAGCAGTTGTAGCATTCACGACAAAGCTAACGTTTTCTTCTTCCATGTATTTTGAAACCTGTAAAGTATAATTGTCAATTTTCTGCCTGACCGCTTTAATTGTTGTTGAATGGACGGGAACGACGTGAATTTCAGAGCCAAAGTACTTTGAAATTTTTGTTGCAAACGGCACTTTTTGCCGGGTTTCAAGTGTATCGTCGATGGGTAAAACTATTTTTTCAATGTCCTTTTTAAATGCAAAATCATTTCTTATCGTAATCACAGGACACGGGGCATAGGTCACAATACGGTAAGCATTGCTGCCGATCCAGAATTCTTCGAATCCTGTAACGCCATGCGTTCCGGCAACAACCATCATTGCATCACTGTACTTGGCCTGATTGGCTACTTCAATATGAACCTTCCCTTTTCTGATCTTATAGGTTATTTCTCCGGTTTTGAGCGTAGGAGCGTACTTTGCGATGATCTCATCAAAACTGCTTGTGATTTCTTTTCTGCTTCCTGCAATTACATCCGGGTAAAGGGACTCATCGCTTTTTGTATTATCAACCCAAACCATCAGAATGTTCGACTTGATTCGGTTAGCTAAGTTAATAGCATATTCAAGTGCATGAATTGAGCACTTGGAGAAGTCAATGGCAACTAATATTTGCTTCATGGCTGTGTGATTTAAATCCACTGCTAAAATACTAAATTTATTATTTCGTTACCTTTGCTCACAATTTTTTTATCATCGAAAGAATGAACGAAAATCTGGATGCAAGCGGGAAATATTTAACAAAAACCGAGCTGGAGATCGAAAAAGTACTTCGCCCCTCTTCTTTCGGTGATTTCGCCGGACAGAAAAATGTAGTTGACAACCTGAAGGTTTTCGTTGAGGCTGCCAAACTTCGCGGAGAATCTCTGGATCATGTGCTTCTGCATGGTCCTCCAGGCCTGGGTAAAACAACCTTGTCCCACATCATTGCCAACGAACTCGGGGTAAACATTAAAATATCATCCGGACCGGTTATCGACAAACCCGGTGACCTTGCAGGATTGCTTACCAACCTTGAAGAAAACGATGTTCTTTTCATTGACGAAATTCACCGGCTAAGTCCTGTTGTGGAAGAATACCTCTACAGCGCAATGGAAGATTACAAAATTGATATTATGATTGAAACTGGTCCGAATGCAAGAAGTGTTCAGATCACCCTTAATCCGTTTACACTGATCGGAGCAACCACACGATCAGGATTGCTTACGGCTCCTCTCCGATCGCGCTTTGGCATTAACTCCCGCCTGGCATACTATGATTCACCCACATTAAAACATATTGTTAAGCGTTCGGCGAGTATTTTAAAAGTTAAAATAACGGATGAAGCTGCCGGTGAGATCGCCCGCCGCAGCCGGGGAACCCCCAGGATTGCAAATTTATTGCTGCGCCGGATAAGGGATTTCGCACAGATCAAAGGTAACGGTCAAATTGATATGGACATTTCATTGTATAGCCTTTCTGCCCTGAATGTCGATAAAAACGGATTGGACGAAATGGACAATAAAATACTGGCAACGATCATTGACAAGTTCAAGGGAGGCCCGGTCGGGATTACCACTATTTCAACTGCCGTTGGAGAAGACCCCGGAACCATCGAAGAAGTTTATGAACCTTTCCTCATCCAGGAGGGTTACCTCATGCGTACTCCGCGGGGAAGGGAAGTAACCGAACTTGCCTATAGCCATTTGGGTAAAGTCAAAGGGCAGGATCAGGGAAGGTTATTTTAACAATACCTGGTTTAATTTCCATTTGCCTTCCAAAATGAAATCCCCGGAAAAAAAAACGCTTTCACAACAAATAAAAAACAAAGCCATAGAACTAGGGTTCTATCGTTGCGGGATTTCCAAAGCCGTCTACCTTGAAGAAGATGCTCCCCGGTTGAGAAAATGGCTGGATATGGGTTTTCATTCCGGTATGGCTTACATGGCAAATCATTATGAAAAACGACCTGATCCGCGGAATCTTTTCGAAAATGCCCAATCGGTGATAAGCGTCCTTTACAACTATGCACCGAAGCAACCCCTCCCGGATAAGGACAACTATAAAATCTCCTGCTATGCTTACGGAAAGGATTATCATTTTGTCTTAAAAAGAAAACTAAAGGAGTTGATTACCTTCATTCAAAAGGAAGCCGAAGCAATTCATGCCCGTGCATTTGTTGATTCGGCGCCTGTACTCGACCGGGCATGGGCATTCCGGAGCGGCCTGGGCTGGATAGGAAAAAATACCATGCTGATCACAAAGGAACAGGGTTCATTTTTTTTCATTGGTGAAATCATCACCGACCAAGAACTTGATTATGATGAACAGACGGTTGCTAACCATTGCGGCGGATGCAATCGCTGTATCGAAGCCTGCCCGACGGGGGCATTGAAACCCTATGAACTTGATGCCAACAAATGCATTTCTTATTGGACCATCGAACATAAGGGAGAAAATATTCCGGAAAATCTTAAAGGAAAATTTAGTACCTGGATATTCGGCTGTGATATCTGTCAGCAGGTTTGTCCCTGGAACCAACTTTCGAAACCTCATACCGAACCGAACTTCCTTCCTGCTGAGGAATTGACAAAAATGGAAAAACAGGATTGGGAGAATCTTACAATAAATCTTTTTAATGAAATATTCAGATCATCCCCGCTAAAAAGGGCTAAGTTTCAAGGAATCCTTCGTAACATAAAGTTTGTCAGAAAGGAATTCAAAAAATCTTAAATCATTAATTCTTCTGGTTCGGTATTATTCCTCCATAAGTTCGAACCGGTCATCATATGTTGGATCGAGAGTGTTGTTAAACCGGTTGTAATGCATATAAAAATTCCTCTTTTTACCTTCAGGAAAAAGATTCCTGATATATTCATTCATCAGGTAATCAAAAGTATATCCGGCATATCGCGCACCAAGCACTTCACAATAATGATAAATGATGTCGGTGTCGATTTCCATGATCTGGTATTTATATTTTATTTCACCGGTCATCAGGTTCTCAGTAAAATAGCCATCCACAATGTCAGCAATAGTGGAGGAGGCAAAAAATAATTTTCGGCCTTCTTTTTTCGGATTTAATTGGGTAAGCTCAAGCCAGGCATTAAAAGTCATTGCGTTGGTCTGAAAAGACTTGTAATAGGTGTTCCCGCCAAATTCATCGGAATCTTTAAATTCATTATATCCCTCTTCAAGTTGCAATTGTGCTATATTCAGAATATAAGACGGGGACTGGAAAAATAAAAAGCTGTCGGAGGCATTGTCCAGATAAACTTCGAAACCCAGCATTTCGAATTCGGAAATCATGCTATTAATAAAGGCTTCCAGAAAAACAGAATCGGAAATATCTTTTAGAAACAAGCTCTTTACCAGTAACAAAGAATCCTTTTCAAAATTTGTCAGTTGTATAGTATCACCTATTTCATCCCTTTTCAGATTGTTTTTGAAAACATAATCCGCAGGAAGTATCATTACCGAAATTTCTGGTTTGGATTCAATAAAAGCTTTACCCAGCTTCCATTCGGGATAACAGGAACTCAGGAAAATCAAACCCGATAAAAATACGGTTGCTTTAAAATATTTGAATCCAATTATCACCTATTAATTCTCCGAAATTTCCTGGCTGAGCAAAGCTTTCCCAAACGCCAGTCCGAATTCCAGGCATTTTTCAATTTCTTCACCACTGGGGGTAAATTTTACAAATAACCCTTCTCCGAAATAATTGAGCTTTAGGTTGGTCAGGTTAGATTCAAGCATTTTTCTGTTCTCGCCGCTCCAGCCATATGATCCAAATGCACCAGCCAGTTTCCCCTTATCGCGCAATGGATTGATGACTGCGAAAAGCTTATAAACCGGCATTAAAATATTTTGATTTATTGTTGGAGAGCCTACAATAATTGCCGACGAGCGGGCAATATGCTCGTCCAGTTCGCCAATGGGTGTTTTTTCTATATCCTGTACATCCACTTCAATTTCGCCAGCCTGCCGGATTCCTTCAGCGATTTTCTCAGCAATAACACCTGTCTTATGGTAAGCCGAGACATAGGGTATGTATACCCGGTACTTTTCCTGAACCTGAAGTGCCGCTTGTGCATATTTCTCACTTAATTCAACCCATTTTTTCCAGTTGCTTCTTAATATCGGGCCATGTCCCGGGCAGATAACTTTGATATCAAGGGGCCTTATCCTTTCAATAGCACGTAACATAAACTTGCTGAAAGGTTTCAATATCACATCATAGTAATATTTAAAAGCATCACTGAAATCGCCAACCTTATCATCGAACATTTCTTCGTTGCAAAAGTGGCAACCGAAGGAGTCACAGGTGAAAAGAATTTTATCTTCTTCAATGTAGGTATAGATCGTATCGGGCCAATGAAGATTGGAAGCTCCGATAAATCGCAGGGATTTATTGCCCAGATCAAGTGTTTGTCCGTCCTTGATGATCAAATGAGGGAAATCTATACCCATTATGTCATTGAGGTAGCGAATGGCGTTACCGCTTCCTACAACAATAGCCTTAGGCGCAACACTTAACAAATTCTTCAGGCAGCCTGAGTGATCCGGCTCAGTGTGGTTAACAATGATGTAGTCGATTTCAGCAGGATCGACCAGAGATTTGATTTTATCATAATATTCATCCCAGAATTTCTCCTTTACAGTATCAACAATAGTCTTTTTTTCAGCATTGATGAAGAAGGAGTTGTAGGTTGTACCGTATTCAGTTTCCATCACCACATCAAAGGTGACTATGTCATAATCGAGTGAACCTATCCATTTCACATCCTTATCGATGTCGAGAATCATTATATCTTTCATCTTAATTTTAGTCTTATTAATTAAAACAATTCCATTTGTTTTATCCCATCGTCATTTTTGTCCTTCTTGGTATCCTTCTTTTTTTTGATCGGTTTTTTCCTTTCAATTGCGGTTTCATCAGGAATGACAGGCAATATTTCGGAAAGTACTGAATTTTCATCAGTTTTTTTCATTTGATCCTTGTTATTCTTTTCCTTTAACCTGTTACCGGAAATTCCTGCTCTCTCAGGTAATTCCTCCGATATTACCGGAATAATTAACGATTCATCTCCTGATTCACTATTATCTTCCGGAATTGCATCAGGATTTATATCAGCACTTTGATTAACCGGCAATTCAATTGATAAAGGTACGATAAACTCAATCCTGGATGGAACCCTGATTGTTATTCTTTTACCTTTTGCTTTAGCACTCTTTACTCCAATGAATTCCGCAACATTGACGATCAGATCAGGCAATTCTTTTTTATTGGCAACCTTGTCGAAAATAACTTTTATTTGCGGAAGCTGGTCATGATTGATAGCTAAAAGATAATTCCCCGGGCTTTCACCTATAAAATCAACTTTTTTATTTAATGAAGTTTCCCCTTCAATCTGAAAGCGCTTTATGTAATAGGTTGATGAAGAAGCTTCAAAATATACAGCGGAATATATCTTATTCGGATCGAACTTTTCAATTTGAATCATATCCTCCTCAAAGTGACTGGAAAGGTCATAATTCATCAACTTGAAAAAACCTGATTGCTGAATGGTAAGTATCCGGTCGTCCGACATAAATGCACCGAGGTGAACACCTCTTCCTTCGGTATTGAGCCGCTTTACGGTATCGTCGTACCAGATATCTCTTGCGCCAAGCGTCGAAATGCCTTCTTCACGCTTTACGACATTTTTAACCGCATGCTTTGACAAAATGTTGCCCTGCGATCCTTTACCTTTTATTTCGAGTTGGCTGAAATCATATTCAAATGCCAGTTTGCGCAGCTTTGGTTTAGGTTTCAGGAAAACCTTTACAACCTCGGCTTCCCCGTTCGGATTAGCAGAAAAATACAGAATCCTGGAGTCTTCAGCGCCTCTGGTCATCGTGTATTCTTTATCCCGCATCAGGTTGGTAACGGCAAATCGCTTTACTCTTGCCGTTCCTTTTCTTCCATCGCGGTAAATAACATTGTAGATGGTACGTTCATCATTCTTTTGAAAAACATTGACATGAACGATATTATGTCCGATAAAAGTCTTGGGTGAAACTTTGGTGATCAAATATGTTCCATCTTCCCTGAAAACAATAATATCGTCAATATCGGAGCAATCGCAAACATATTCATCCTTTCGGAGTGATGTCCCTGCAAATCCCTCTTCTTTGTTCACATAGAGCTTTTGTGTAGCTGCTGCAACCCGTGTAGCTTCAATAACATCAAAATTCCGCAGTTCTGTTTTTCGCTCCCTGCCGGCCCCGTACTTCTTTTTGATCTGCCTGAAATAATTGATGGAAAAATCAATGAGGTGCTCAAGGTGGTTTTTCACTTCATCGATTTCAAGCTCAATACCCCGGATGATCTCATCTGCTTTGAAAGAATTGAATTTGGAAATACGCTTGATTTTTATTTCGGTCAGTTTCAGGATATCCTCTTCGGTAATATCTCTATTAAACAATTTCCGGTAAGGTCTCAACCCTTTATCGATGGCTTCGATTACCGCTTCCCAGGTTTCACATTCTTCTATTTTCCGGTAAATTTTCTTTTCGATAAATATTTTTTCGAGCGATGAAAAATGCCATTGCTCCAATAACTCATCCTTCCGTATTTCCAGTTCGCTTTTCAACAGTGAAACGGTATTATCAACGGAAATCCGAAGAATTTCCTTAACCCCGAGAAAACTTGGTTTGCTGTCATCGATCACGCAGGAATTGGGAGAAACCGAAACCTCGCAATCGGTGAAAGCATAAAGTGCATCGATGGTTTGATCGGGTGAAACATTTGGAGCGAGCTGAACAATGATTTCTACGTTTTCCGCAGTATTGTCATCAATTTTCTTGATTTTGATCTTGCCTTTGTCATTCGCAGAAACCACTGTTTCGATGAGGCTGGTGGTTGTGGTTCCAAATGGAATTTCTGTTATCACCAGGGTTTTTTTATCCTGCTGGCTGATTTTTGACCTGATCCGGATTCTTCCGCCCCTCAAACCGTCATTGTATTTCGAGACATCGGCCAGCCCTCCCGATGGAAAATCAGGGTAGAGCTCAAAATCTTCGTTTCGCAGGACATTGATAGATGCATCGATCAGTTCGTTGAAATTATGCGGAAGAATTTTGGAAGCCAACCCTACCGCAATCCCTTCAACTCCCTGGGCAAGCAATAACGGAAATTTGACCGGTAAAACAACCGGTTCCTTGTTTCTTCCGTCATAGGATGATTTCCATGTAGTTGTCTTTGGATTGAAAACAATTTCATTAGCAAACTTGGTCAGTCTTGCTTCGATATAACGGGGTGCAGCAGCGCTATCACCTGTAAGCACATTTCCCCAGTTTCCCTGGGTGTCTATCAGGATGTCTTTTTGTCCTAACTGAACCAGCGCATCTCCGATTGAAGCATCACCATGGGGGTGATATTGCATGGTATGACCGATAATATTGGCAACCTTGTTGTACCTCCCGTCATCGAGGTTCTTCATCGCATGAAGAATTCTGCGCTGAACGGGTTTTAGCCCATCTTTCAGATCGGGAACCGCCCTTTCAAGAATGACATACGATGCATAATCGAGGAACCAGTTTTCATACATCCCGCTCAGGTGTATTGTTTTATGAATATCACCTGAATCTGCTGCCGGAACCTTTTGTTCTTCTATATTCTCCCGTCCCGATTCTTCAATTTCACTCATGAATTCCTGCAGAATTAGATTTTTATTACGCGTCAAAATTATTAATTATCTAATTTCAGCTTCGGTCAAGTATTGAAAATTTATCCACTATTGTATATTTGCAAGTTAATTCAACTTTCATGAAACGATTTTTAGGCTCGATCATCATGCTTTTTTCACTTCTTGTTCAATCGCAGGATACTCTAACTTTGATGCAATACAACCTGTTAATGTTTGGCAACAACACCGGAGATTGTAACCAGTCAACCAATAACTATGTGGCCAAAACCGGCTACCTGAAGACAATAGTTGAGTATGTAAAACCCGATATTCTTACTGTTAATGAAATCAATGAGTCATTTCTTTATCATGATTATATCCTCAACAATGCTCTGAATGTCAACAGCACTGATTATTATCAAAGAGGAAATCCGCCAAATCTTTCAAACTCGTATATTATCAACCAGATATTTTATAATTCTGAAAAGCTTACACTGATTTCAAACCTTGCAATCGAAACCAACTACCGGGACATTGATATTTTTAAACTGAAATTAAATTCTTCCGGAACACAGGAACAGGTGAACCTGAATTGCGTGGTTGCTCATTTAAAAGCCGGCAATTCTGAAGAGGATGAAGCAGAACGCGCCAATGAAACCTCCAAATTGATGAATTATCTGAACAATGCGAGTGAAACAACCAATTATACAATGTCCGGCGATTTTAATGTTTATTCCGCTTCAGAGCAAGCTTTCCAAAATTTATTGTTTCATTCAAACCAAGAAATCAGGTTTTATGACCCGGTCAATCAGATCGGCGCCTGGAACAACAATCCCTATTTCGCATCGGTTCATACGCAGTCCACACATACATCAGGGGATTGCTTTTCATGGGGCGGACTTGATGACCGGTTCGATTTCATCCTTGCTTCAGATGAAATCATCAATGGCACAAGTTACATAAAATTTTTACCCGGAACTTACAAAGCTTTGGGACAGGATGGCAATCATTTCGACAAATCGCTGACTTCAAGTCCGCAAAACAATACTGTTCCAGAAGATGTTTTGTATTCTCTTTACAATATGTCGGATCATTTGCCGGTAGTAATGAAAATTATTGTGGGAGAAAATCTTGGCCTGCAAAAAATCAGTGAACAAAAATTTATTTTATCAATGCAGAATCCGGTGCATAATAATCTGCATATTACAGTTACTGCGCTGAAGCCATTGAATTTGGCAGTCCAATTATGCAATCCTCAGGGTCAATTATTATTTTTTGATTCGTATCCAATAGAAGAATCAACCACATCGATTCAAATTCCATTTACCAAATTTCCTGAAGGAGTCTATTTGATGCGGGTTGGCGAAGATCAAAAGCGATTTTCGGTATGGAAAATTATTAAGAATTAGGGAGAGCTGACTTTTCAATTTAACATTCTCGTCATTGGAAAGATATAATCGCCTTATCAAGATGAACAATTCTCAGGCTTTTGACTTTATTACTGGAAATGGGATATTTCATAAAATTCTATTTTTGCATACTTTATAATTTACAATCATTGTATGGATAAATTTTCCTGGTTAAGCAGCGCAGATCCTGCACAGGTTGAAGAACTTTATCAGAGTTTTAAAAGAGACCCTGATTCTGTAGATGAGAGCCTTAGAAAATTTTTCGAGGGTTTCGATTTCGCTCGTACCGACTTTACAAAAACCACTGAAGAGGCCGGGCTTTACCCCTCCGAGTTTAAGGTTATCAATCTCATCAATGGCTATAGGCAGCGGGGACATTTATTCACAAAAACGAATCCGGTTCGCACCCGAAGAACATATACTCCCAATCTTTCCATTGAAAATTTTGGTTTGACTCCCAATGACCTGGAAAAAGAGTTTCAGGCAGGAAACGAAATCGGAATCGGCAGAGCCAAATTAAAGAATATTATTAAGCATCTTGAGGAAACCTACTGCCATTCGGTAGGGGTTGAGTTTTTATATATCCGAAAACCTGAAATTTTATCGTGGTTTAAAACCAAAATGGAAGGTTCAAAAAACACCTATCCATTCAATAACGAAGAAAGGAATTATATTTTTAAACATCTGAGCAGGGCAGTTCTTTTTGAAAAATTTATACACAAAAAATTTCCTGGTCAAAAACGCTTTTCCCTTGAAGGTGCTGAGGCAGCCATTCCGGCGCTGGATGCCATCATAGAAAAAGGAGCATTGCTTGGAACCAAAGAATTTATAATCGGAATGCCTCATCGCGGCAGGCTGAATGTTCTGGCCAATATCATGAAAAAACCGTTTCAGAGTATTTTCAGTGAATTTGAAGGTAAGGAATATGATGATGAGGGATTAATGGGAGATGTAAAGTATCACCTCGGTTTTGTTTCTGAAAGAACAACAACCACAGGACATAACGTTAAGCTTACTCTTGCGCCGAATCCATCTCATCTTGAAGCGGTTGATCCTGTCGTTCAGGGGATTTCAAGGTCGAAAATTGATAAGGATTATCATGGTGATTTCAGTAAAGTTTGCCCTATCCTCCTGCATGGAGATGCTTCCATTGCAGCACAGGGAGTGGTTTATGAAGTCCTTCAGATGTCGGGATTAAAAGGTTATAAAACCGGTGGTACGGTGCACCTTGTGGTCAATAACCAGGTAGGATTTACCACCAATTACCTCGATGCGCGCACGAGCACCTATTGCACGGATGTGGCTAAAACAATTCTTTCCCCGGTATTTCATGTGAATGGCGATGATGTTGAAGCGCTTGTTTATACCATTCAGCTTGCAATGGAATACAGGGACAAAGTTTCAGAACCGATGTTTTCATCGATTTGCTTTGTTATCGCAAAGTATGGCCATAACGAAGGCGATGAGCCCCGTTTTACCCAGCCTATACTTTATAAAATCATAGAAAAGCATCCTGACCCTGCTCAAATCTATAAGGAGAAGTTATTGGGTCTGAATGTGATTACCGAAAAAGAAGCAGCTGACATTGAAAGTCATATAAATGAAGTATTTGAAATAAATCTTGCTGAGGCAAAGCAGACCGAGAAGGTCAATATTGCTTTCCTTCAGGAAGGGTGGAAGGAAATCGGTAAAGCCCGGAAAGAAGACTTCGATCTTTCGCCGGATACAGGAGTTGCAAATGAGAAACTTCTTGCAGTTGGACGGAAGCTAACGGAGGTTCCAAAGGGAATAAACCTTTTTAAAAAGATTGTCAAACTCCAGGAATCGCGGCAGGAAATGCTCGAAAAAACGGGAATGCTCGATTGGGCGATGGCCGAACTGCTTGCTTACGGAACCTTGCTTGATGAGGGCTATCCGGTAAGGCTAAGTGGTCAGGATTGTGAACGGGGAACCTTTTCGCACCGCCATGCAGTTTTGAAAGTGGAGGATTCGGAGGAAGAGTATGTTCCGTTAAATAACCTCAGTGAAACCCAGGCAAGATTTGAAGTTTACAACTCCCACCTCTCAGAGTATGGTGTACTGGGATTTGAATACGGCTACGCAAGCACTTCACCCAATAATCTTGTTATTTGGGAAGCCCAGTTCGGTGATTTCGCCAATGTGGCCCAGGTCATTTTCGACCAGTTCATCAGCAGCGCCGAAGACAAATGGAATGTGATGAACCACCTGACAGTTTTCCTTCCTCATGGTTATGAAGGACAGGGACCGGAGCATTCAAGTGCCAGGATCGAACGGTTTCTCACCTTAAGCGCCGAGATGAACATGCAGGTTGTCAATTGCACCACTCCTGCGAACTTCTTTCATGTTTTGCGTCGCCAGTTGCACAGGCCATTCCGGAAACCCCTGATCATATTTACACCAAAAAGCCTGCTTCGTCACCCGCGCTGTGTTTCTCCGGTTGATGAACTGACTGGAGGAAAATTCAGGGAAGTAATTGATGATGAAATATCAAAACCTGATAAAATAAAAAAAGTAGTTTTCTGTACAGGCAAGATTTACTACGAACTTCTTGAGGAAAAGGAAAAGATAAAAAACGAAACGATTGCTGTGGTCAGGATTGAACAGCTTGCGCCATTGCCGCACAAGCAACTGAAAAATATCATTGAGAAATATAAAAATGCTACAACCTGGCTTTGGGTTCAGGAAGAGCCCTACAATATGGGAGCCTGGCCATTCATCCACCTCGATTTTAATGAAGTTCCCTTAAAGCTCATCGCCCGCCCTGCCAGCGGAAGCACAGCAACCGGCTCAAGTAAATTCCATTTTGTCCGGCAGCGGAAGATCATCGAAAAGACCTTTGAGGAATGCATCTGCCCCAACCTCGAAAAAGACTGTAAAATGGTATGTATCGGCAATCGCTGGAAATCTTTCGAAAATGAATTGAAGGCATTGAATGTGGATAATATTGCGAGCAAGTCTATTTCGGCTGTGAAGCAGATCAAATAAAATATTAAAAAAAACACTTATTCTTTCTTAAAAAACTACTATGCTCTTTCGGATTTGCGGGCTGGCATAAGCGTGAGATAGTCCGAAAGTAAATACTAAAGGATTGAAAATCCTTATTATAAATTACCAAGGATTGAAAATCCATCATATACATCCGTCCGGATTATCCAGCTCACAAGCCCATTCATAATTCCGGACGAGCAGAGGCTAAACCTGACGACTGACTCACGTCAATATTTAATATACTTCATCGTGAGTACCTATCTCTACAAAAACAGCTTTTTTAGGTTTATCTTTTGTAAAATAAAATACTACTCTGAAATCATGCCCTACAGAAAAACTCCACAAATCTTTCAATTTACCAGATAATTTATGGGTTTTCAAGCCGGCGTCAAAGGGATCATGGATGAAAAGTTCCAGCTTAATCCAGAACTCTTTCTCTATTTCGGATGATTTAATTCTCTTTTTAAATCCTTTTTTGAAAGAACTGCTAAATGAAACTTCCATTACAGCATTTTTTTAAGTTCAACTATTTTTGACGAAAATTTCAGTTTGCCAGCCTTGTATTCCTCTTTTGATTTTCTGAAATTCAGTTCAATCTCATCTCTCCTTGCATCCGCAATATTATGTTCTAAGAGAGTTTTGATTTCCACTTTATCCTCAAGAGAAAGCGAATAAATCGTCTCAATTATATTATTAAACTTTAGGACCTGCGTTTTCATAATTTAATATTTATTACAAAAATAGTCATTTCTCTTGTTTACCCACATGTTCGTCAGGAAGCATTTATTTAACCACCATCTGCCTGAACCATAATAAAGACTGTAAAATAGTTTGCATCGGAAACCGATGGAAATCATTCGAAGAAGAACTGAAAGCCCTGAAAGTGGAAAACATCGAAAGCAAATCCATTACGGCATTGAAGAAAATCAAATAAAGTGACCCTTGGAAAAATTTATACTTTCGCACTATGCTCTTTCGGATTTGCGGGCTGGCATAAACGTGAGCTAATCCGAAAGTAAATACCAAAGGATTGAAAATCCTTATTATAAATTACCAAGGATTGAAAATCCATCATATACATCCGTCCGGATTATCCAGCACACCAGCCTTTTCATAAATCCGGACAAGCAGAGGAATAGTTGCCAAATGCAGATATCATTATGACTGATTCGTGCATTAGCGGCAATTATTCAAGATGAATTCATTTTTTTGTTTTTAAAAAGGGGAACAATCGTTTTAAATTCCATTACCAAAATATTCTACTTTCGCAAAAAAATTTTCTACTATGTTTAAAGTAAACGAATATTTCGACGGTAAGGTAAAATCCATCGCATTCAACACATCTGAATGCCCTGCTACACTTGGCGTAATGGCTCCCGGAGAATATGAGTTCGGAACATCGACAACCGAATACATGACAGTTGTTTCAGGGATGATGACCATCCTGCTTCCCGGTGAAACTGAATGGAAGGATTACAAGCCTTACGATACTTTTATTGTAGCCAAAGACAAAAAGTTCAAACTGAAGATCAAAACCGACAGCGCTTACGTTTGCCTGTACAAGTAATCATTGGCACCTTTGTCGTGCATTGTTGTATGGTGCCGATTTATTTAGGGTTGTAATGATGAGCATAATAGTCAAAAAGTAATAATTAATCCCGGAAGTTCTTGTCGGTGAAGTTATTTATAAACCTTATTGATAGCTTCAGTCCTTGATTGCACATGGAGCTTTTCGTAAATGTTCCTGATATGCGTGCGCACTGTTTCGATGCTGATGCTGATAAGGTCTGCAATTTCCTTGTAGCGGTAACCTTTTGCCAGTAGTCCCAATAATTCTTTTTCCCGTTTGGATAACTTATTGAATTCGGAATCTCTTTCCGGAACAGGATTAAACGTTGTAATGATTTTCCTTGCAATGACGGACGACATGGGTGAACCGCCTTTATAAAGATCATGAAGAGCTTCAATAATTTTATCGGGTGGATAGTTTTTGAGGATATAACCTGTGGCTCCGGCACGCAATGACTCGAAAACTTTATTGTCTTCTTCGAACACGGTAAACATCATAAACTGGACTTCCGGACGCTGAGGCTTTAAAGTTCTGACGCAATCAATTCCTGACATTCCAGGAAGCTGGATATCCATGATCACGACCTCAGGAAAAATTTCAGAAAACTGTTTAACACAGGATTCGGCATCCTGGAAAACAGCCACAACCTTGAAATATTCCGACGACCTGACTACTGCCGTAACCCAGTCCCTGATCTCCCTGTCGTCTTCTACGATTGCTACACTGATCTTTTCCATGAACATGCAAAATTACCCAACAATTATCTTCTGTCAATACGCAAATAGTAGTATTTAAAACCCTGCTCTGATTTTAACAGTGGTACCTTTATCAGCATTGCTTTCGATGAACAGTTCGCCGTTTATATCCTCAATTCTCTTTTTCATAAAATGAAGTCCATTGCCAAAACCTGCTCTTTTTTCGGGATCAATTCCCTTGCCCTTGTCACTGATTGAGATGATCAGTTTGTCGCTTTTGATTTCAATTTTAACTGCAACTTCTTTAGATCCGGAATGCTTGATCACATTGTGCAGGGCTTCCATAACCGTGTAGTGCACATTGCGCTTGAATTCGGGCGTTACTGTTATCTGTGGGATGCTGGATGGCAAATCAAAAGTTGATTTAAGCGTGGAATTGTCCAGAAAATCTCCGGCCTGCTGGTGAATATAAGATATCAGACTTTCAAGCTGGTCGAACTGGGGATTCAATGTCCATACGATCACCCTCAGGTGGTCAATCAGGCTCCTTGCACCTGACGAAACTTTTTTGAGCCGTTCTTTGATTTCCGGATGTTGAGATGATTCCAGAAGAATGGTATCGTTCATCATGGCCAGCTTACTCAGCCCGGTGCCAATGTCATCGTGCAGGTCGGATGAAATGCGGCTCCGGATCAGACTTATTTCGCGCTGATGCTCAAGTTGTAAAAGTTTCCGCCTGATTTTGCGGGTTGATAAGTAATAAACGACTATTGCAATGATCGTAATTGCCCAACCTGCCATCAGGATCAGAAACCAGACTTTTTTCCAGAATGGCCGGGCAATGATCAGGGTAAGCTCTGCCGAGGTTTTGGTCCAGTTACCCTGCCTGCCCAGTGCTTTCACCATCAGTTTATATTTTCCAGGCGACAGGTTAGAATACCTGATATTGGGAATGGTCCCCAGCGATACCCAGTCGGCATCGTTCCCCTCAAGGTAACAATAGTAGCTGATAAGTCCGGGATTTATAAAATCAATGGTATTAAACTCAAACGTAATTGTGTTTTGATCATACTCGAGGAAAAGTATCTTTTTCGACATCACGCTGCTGTCGGGCATAAATTCCCTGTCGTTGACCTTTAAGCCGGAGATAACTATTTTCGGAAATATTTCCGAAGAAAAGATCGAATCGGGATGAAAATAGTTAAAGCCCTTAATTCCTCCGAAAAACATTTCACCCTGGCTGTTCCTGTAGGTTGCTCCTCCATTGTATTCAAAAGATTGCAATCCGTCATTCAAGCCGAAGTTATCAAATTTTTCGGTTTCCTGATTAAAGTGGGATAGCCCCCTGTTGCTGCTGATCCAAAGATGCCCCTTATTATCAGCTAAAACTCCATAAAGATAGTGGTTAGGAAGCCCTTCGGTGGTACCGTAAATTTTACTTATCCGGCCATCGAAATCCAGAACCGCAAGCCCTTTATCTGTGGCAGCATACATCATTCCCTCTTCAATTTCTGCGATGGAATTGACCCTCATGATCATCGGCTCCGACTGGTATATAAAAAATTGGTAGACTATCTCTGCATTTGATATATCATAAATGCCATTTCTGCTGAATGCAAATACCTTTCCTGATCTCGACTTATAGATTAAATTTATTGCCACCGTATCTGCAATTGGAATGGTATCGAACGACCATGACTGACCGTTGTGGCTAACCCAAAAACAAGAATTATAAATTTGGGAAATATAACGGCTGTTTCCCAATGGGATAATGACAGATGTTCTTCTTATCGTCTTCTCATTAAACTGATTTGAAAGTGGAAATGAATGTTGGGTTTTCTTATCGAATTGCCAAAGGCCACAGGATGTTCCAATCAGCAATTTATCGTCCTGATGCGGACAAATGGCATAAACATCATTGGGAGTAGGATAGGTTTTTTTATGGCTCAGGTAAATATTTTCAATGGTATTTGTTGCCCTGTTCCATTTATTGAGGCCTTCGTTAGAAGTACCAATCCATAGGTTTTTATCTTCATCTTCATAAAAACTCCAGATAAAGTCAGAACTTAGTTTCCCGTTTGCTGCCGTCTCACTGTTCATCAAATTTATGCCTGAATTACTATGCCTGAACAACACGAGTCCATTCCCATCGGTTCCTGCCCAAACATGGCCATCCTTATCTTCAAACAAGGTGGTTAAGTTATTGAGCTGCAATGGCTGTCCTGCCTCGTCAGCCTCTCCCTTTATCTGATCCTTGTAATTAAGGTTTGAATCCAGAACAAAAATACCCTGGGAGCTTGTACCGATCCAAATATCTCCGGATCTTAGCTGATTAATCGTTTTATAAACGCTTTTCCCTTTATTAAGCGGAATATTGAAATCCACATGCGGTTCAAATTTTCCTGTATTCAGGTTGTAAATCAATAATTCATCATGTAATAAAATAAAGAATTTATTGTCTTTATAGTATTTTATATGAGTTAAGTGGCCGGCCACCCGATGGTCTAATTTGTAGTTCTGAATTTTAAGGCTACCTGATTCATTTCCGAATAACCATAATGAAGAGGATGGTGAAAAACCTACTACTCCCGCTTCTTCATCCACCTGCGGGAATACATATGGAAAGTCGGTTCCCAGAAAAGTTGTCCGGTAATGGTGATCATGGATGTTGATGCTCAAAACGGCTGAATCAGCTATTAGCGTATGAATGGTGTCATTGGCGAGGAAAATGGGATAACAAAAGCCTTTTTTTATTTGATTTATTTCAGGGAACGGATCAACCATTTCATTTGTGATCCGGTTCAGAAAATAAAGTCCTTCATCTGTTCCAACCCACAGGTTTCCGATATCATCAGTCACCACCCTGCGAATGCGATTGACATTGTATGAACTTCCTGCAAGAACAGGTGGAAAATAGGAGCTGAAGTTTTTACCGTCAAAGCAATTCAATCCATTCCCGGTTGAAATCCAGATATAGCCATAAACATCCTGGATAATAGAATGAATGGATGACTGGCTCAGACCATCCTCCACCGAAAATTGGATTATCTTTCCGGGGGATTCCTGACCAGAAAGTCTTGCTGATAAAACCAACTAACACAAGTAATAAAACCGTAAATAACCTTTTTCACCGACATCTAATAGTGCGGTAAAAGTAAAAAAAATGGCAGATGAAAGCCGAATGATTTAAAATGAAAAGCCTGCCCCATTTTGGCGCAGGCTTTATAAGACAATCAATGACTAACTATTAAATTTCCTCTCCGATGCTTACCTCGTAGCTTCCCGCCGCTGTTTTATCCGGGTTGTAAGCCATCAGGAACAAATTGCCATCAGCTCCCAGTTGTGAGCCCAGCACATCATCCTCCTCACCGGGAGCAAGCTCGCGTGCATTGCTGGGTACGACATCATCGGGCAAATTGGCTGTGTAAATTTTAATGATTACACTTCCCGTATTCACCACATGGAAGCTGGTATTGGCATCAAATCCGCCGTGCAATACCACAACTTTAGATTCAGGCGCAACCACACCGTCAAGAACATCCGGTATAGGCTCTGCACCATTCTGGTGTTGCGGCCTGCGGATAATTGACTGATCAAAATAAACATTCACCATTTCGGGATGCCCAAGGTTGTCGCTGGCTATAGCAAGCAGGTTTTTGGTCACCTGAACGGCTACGGCTTCGCGTTTCTGGATTACATTCAACCTGTTCCCATCGGTATTGCCGATGAGCGTTAGTTGTGAAGTCCGGCTTGGTTCATATTTTGTTTTCAGGATTGAAAACGGAGTTACAAATCCATCCGGTAAATCTTCACGATGCAAATCGCAGGCGGAAATAAACCGTGTCATAAAACCAACTACATTACCTTTATTAGCCCGGTTGTACTCGTCAAGTCCGTGAGGATAAAATTTCTGATAAATCGGGTCGGCTGGGTCCCATATATCAGCAATAACACCTTCCTTACGGCTGACAAGCGCCTTAAATTCAGCAATGAACTGGTCGACCGTCATGGTCTCGGATTCCTGCAGAGCCTGGTTCAGGTTCCGCTGGTCAATAGAAGTCTTGTAAGTACTTAGCAGCGATGTAAGCGCTGTAATCAATGGAGTGTATTTACCACCCGGATTATTGGCGATAAGCCTTTGCAGGTGATCTTCGAAGAAACGAACCACACTTGCTTCGCTGATCTCGGCCAGCATAAACAAGATTTTAAAATAACTAACAAGATTAACCATAATAGAATAATTTAAATGAATAATATATTTATAGCCGTGCCCGGAGGCATCTTTTTTATCCAAAACCAAAATTCAATAACTGTAAGAACTGTTTTTTGAAAAACTCCTGTTTTTCATCGGTGGGGTTTACTTAATTTTTTGGGAAGGGTTACGTTTTTTTATGAGTTTAATGCCTGATTATCAAATATATACTAATATATATACATCCATAAATATAAATTTTTCAAGCCCTGCAAACCGACTTAGGAGTGAAAATATTTTTTTTGAAAAGTGCGAAAAAATTTTAATTTATACCCCTTGTAATTTTACAAGGTGGGCAAATTAATCCATTTATACCCCCGAAATTTTACAAATGCGACGAATTTCTGCATGGATACCCCTTATAATTTTGCAAAAAAAATATCCACCGGCTACACCTGTCCCTTGTAAATTTACAAGCCGGGTAAATGGCGTAATTTATACCCCTTGAAATGATACAAATGGGATGAATTTTAATAAAAGCATAGTTTGCAATAATAAAATTGGGCAAGATTATAAAATGTCAACGATTGTCGGATTTGGATTAATGGCAATTTCCTGTTTGCCCGTTAGGGCAAACATTTCCATAGCAGGTAAAAGCAGGAAAATGAACCTTTTTCCCCTTTAGGGGATCAATGGTTATGGAAATATGCTCTGAATCCTCTTCTGATGTTAATACCCTGACGGGCAAATGCGTGCTGTCTTAATCTTTATTCTATTGATCTTGAAGCCATGACGGGCTAAATGATATACCAGGTTTAAAAGAAAATTGTTTGAAAGCAGGTTTTAAAGTTTGTGATTAACATAAAAGCAAATCAGTGGTGTCCGACTAAATTAAGAAATTCTTCGCTAACGCTCAGAATGACAACGACGCAGCACATGTTGTGGGGGAAGGGTGCTTGCAGGCGGCTAAGCCGCCTGCAAGCACCCTTCCTGAAATACAAAACTTTGTCATTCTGAACGTAACGAAGTGAAGTGAAGAATCTCAAGCCTATTACTTCAGTTTCATCGGAAAATGATGAACAAAATGGCTTTTGCCCGTCAGGGCATACATCTCCATAGAATAAAACGCGATATCATTTACCTTTTTCCCCGTATGGGGATAATCAAAATTAATCAGGCTGTATAAATATGAATAAAAAAGCCAGCCTGCAGGGATAGTACTTGCGGGCTGAATTGTTTTCAATTCCCCCGTAGCGGTTCGGGGGATTTTTTTTCTTTCAGGCACATACTCTCAGTAATAAATATCTATCATCATTGCAACAGTTACGCGCTCTGCTTGAAAGAGTGTGCGCCCTTCGCTGCTTCGCGCTCATGGCGCACTTCAATCCTGAAGGCAACGAACGCTAAAACCATAGTACTTCCATAGCAGCCAGGGGTCAAAATGGAGTACATTGTACACAAGTACCGGCCCCATGCACTACCTGCCTCGCCCTCCGTAGAGGACCAAAAGTACCGCGTAGTTACCCACATAGTAGAAATAACCAAAGCTGTAGCGCAAGCCGCCTGGAAGGGCAGTAAACCCATATTCGTTTGTTGCGCCGATGTTTGGATCATGCCACAAACCTGTGCCTGCTTCAATGGTACCTGTTGCTTTCATTTTACCTCCGGCAATGCTTTCACCGCCTAAAAAGTTAGTTAATATTGTACATTCAGCATCTGTTGGTAAATGCCAGCCAGCCGGGCAAACCCCCCGCACTCCTGGTGTGGTGCTGTACTCCATCATTTCATTCCATTGGTATAGTCCGCCATAGGCATCACAATTGGCCGTATTATTGTCATAACAATACTTTTCAATTATGCTGTTGTTTGTCATTTCGGTTGTGCCTGGTATCATCGTGCCGATATTAAGGTTTTCAGCCATCCAGCATTGGTCGCCAATTTGAACGGTATTATAGTCTGATTGTCACGGGTATCATTTAATACATCTCCACAACTCCAGGTGACCGGGGTGTCTTTTATGCAGCGGACACTGTAACCATAATTATAACTATCATTATTTTGAACAAATATTCCGTTACTATAGTCCATTAATTGCCAGGAAATTGATCCCACCTCAGTTGATGTCCAAAATAATGTACCTGTGGTCAAATAATAAAAGTTATAATTAATATGTCTGTAACCAGCTGGCAGTGCATTAAAACCTGAATTATTACTACCATTTCCATTTTCATACCAACCTGATGTGCTTTTCATTTTAATTCCGATGTCGGTCCCATTCCATCCATTAATGCAATTTACAGTTGGGTCAATAAATTGTGAAGCTGTACACCATTCATTATCTGAAGGTAAATGCCAACCGGTTGGGCAAATACCCTGAACGCCTTCAGTCGTGACATATTGCATCATCTCATTCCATTGGTAAAGTCCACCATAAGTATCGCAGTTAGCATTATTGTTATCATAGCAGTATTTTTCAATCAATTCTGGTTTTCTGGGTTTGGTCATTGCTTCCATTTATCATTGTTCCAATATTAAGGTTTTCAGCCATCCAGCATTGGTCGCCAATTTGAACGGTATTATAGGCTTGATTGTCACGGGTATCATTTAATACATCTCCACAACTCCAGGTAGGTGGGGTGTCTTTTATGCAGCGGACACTAAAGCCAGCTACTTTTAAATCGAAGTAAGAATAAGCTTGCTCACTAAAATAATAAGAAACCAGATACTTGGAATTGGTTTCATCGAGTAAAGTAGAAGACCACCAATGACCTATTCTGATATATCATTAAAATCACCATATAGACGACGGAAGCCACCAGGAAGGGCAGTGAAACCACTTGAATTTGTGGCCCCGGTGTTTGGAGCATACCACAATCCTGTGCCGGCTTCAATTGTACCCGTTGATTTCATTTTACCTCCGGCAACACCTTCACCTCCCAAAAAATCAGTAAGTGTTGTCCATTCCCCATCGTTAGGTAAATGCCAGCCTGTAGGCAAATGCCCTGCACTCCTTCGGTGGTGACATATTGCATCATCTCATTCCACTGGTATAGACCGCCATAAATATCGCAGTTGGCCTCATTATTATCATAGCAATACTTTTCAATGATTCCGTTATTTGTCATATTGTTTGCACCTGGTATCATCGCTCCAATATTTAAGTTTTCCGCCATCCAGCATTGGGTACCGATTTGAACGGTGTTGTAGGTTTGATTGTCGCGCGTATCTGTAAACGGGTTACCGCAAACAAATGCCGGGCAGACATAGTAAGATCAAATCCTTTACCACTGTTGGGTTCCCATTTAACGATCTTATCATCATCATTCACCTGGCTTTCCATATTATAATCACCGCTATAATAGCCGGTCAGGTTCTTCTGCGGCAGCCAAACATCATCCTTGTCAAGGTTGTCAATTTGTGCATCGCCATTCCCATCGCCGGCTATCATTCCCCAAACATTGGTCGCCAGTTGCTTAAGCGAATGAAATCCTCCCATCGCCTGGTTCGGGCTTGTGCTGAAATCATAATTATATACTCCTCCGGTTTGGGTCAATGGTAAAGCGGAGGTTATTTGCAGGTGGTTTCGGTGTATAATCCTCACATAAAAGTTCGTCAGGCTTAAACCCGGAAACAGCAACATACTTGTTCCATCTAAATCTTTAATTATACCGTTATTAAGGATAAATGCAGCTTTTCTCGCCACCAAAACAAAAGAAGTATCCTCTCCCACAATTTCCTGTTGCAGTATTTCTACCAGCACCCAGTCAATAACATTAAAATTGGGAATAGCAGCCACCGATTCACTGCCGTTATAATTCCAGGGAGCCGTATTATAAGGCTGCCCGGTAGGTAAATACCCCAATACATTCAGAAAGGGTGTCATCTGAGTACTAAAGAAAGGCCCTTCAAGATAAGCCTTCAGGTTAAGCGTAACCTGGGCATTCAGCTGAATGAAAAACATTTGGTAAGACCAATAGTGAAGTGTGCCGGGGATGTTTTTACGCTAACGGGTGCAAGTCCCGAGAGAGCCGTGATGACCGGAATCTCATAGCCGAAAGCAAGGGTGTCCATCGTGAGGTGGAATCTGAAGGAAGCTGAAGGCAAACAATTGACACGACGAAGAGAAACCTGATATAAGGCTTGTTCTGCTGGGTAACTGACCTTTGAATCAGGAAGCCCGAAAGTCATTCGGAAGGCAGAGGGAGTAAATCAGGCGTGGCAATTAGAAAGTGTAGGAGACTTACCCCGGGAGGTCTCCATACTTCCCGATAAAAGGGATAAGTCAAGGGCAACTTTTGACAAAAGCTATGGAGAATACAGCGGCATAGTACCGCAACCATAAAAGCGGGAAGGCTCAAATCTATTAACAAAGGGAACGGATCGAAGATGCGTAAAGACAGAGCGCAACAGAAAAAGGAGAAAGTCATACAGTTAGATCTGTTCAAAGACTTAACAAAACCTGCAACTATCATGAAGGCCGCACCTGCAATGATGGCAAGACAGGAGTTGAACTGTTATCGCAATTGGAGAAACGGCGACCCTAACCGTAAATTTGATGGAGGAAGTGGTTGAATATGGAAACCTGCTCAAAGCCTACCACCGGGTACGACAAAACGGAGGTAGCGGAGGAATCGACCAGATGGATGTAGAAGAACTCGGGGTATGGCTCCAGAAGAATCTGAATGCAATCTGCAAAGAGGTTTTAGAGGAGCGGTATCAAGTGGACTTGGTAGAAAGGCGAGCATACCGAAACCGGACGGTGGCCAGCGGCAATTGGGCATACCCACAGTCAAGGACCGCCTGCTACAACAATCCATCCACCAAATCCTTAACCGCTATTACGACCCGCAATTCAGCGAAAGCAGTTATGGTTTTCGCGTGGGACGCAATGCACATCAGGCCATAGAACAAGCCTGTGCATACATTAAGTCAGGCAAAGAATGGGTAGTGGACATTGACTTAGAGAAATTCTTTGACAAAGTAAACCACGACCGTTAATGCAACGACTTAGCAAAGGGATAGGAGATAAACGACTATTACGGTTAATAAAATCCTATCTTCAAGCAGGCATTATGGCGGATGGTTTGATGGAGCAACGGACATCGGGAACACCCCAGGGGAGTCCACTTTCACCATTGCTATCCAATATTGTTTTAGATGAATTGGACAAGGATGGAGAGAAGAGGACACAGTTTCTGCCGCTATGCAGATGATGTAATATCTATGTAAAGAGCAAGAAGGCAGGAGAACGGGTAATGAAATCCATGGTTAAATTTATCGAGCAGAAGCTAAAATTGAAAGTCAACCGCCATAAGAGCGGGGTAAGACACTGTTCCGACACGAAATTTCTTGGATATACATTACTTTCTGAGGGGAATGTCCGAATATCCGATAGGTCTATCGAACGATTAAAAGACAAAATACGTGAAATAACCAAGAGGAACAGAGGAGTAAAATTTGAACAGATTATCAAGGAACTGAATTCAGTAATCATCGGATGGACAAACTACTTTCGTCTTGCTAACAGGTGGCTTGCTACCCTTCGCGACATCGATGGATGGATAAGAAGGAAACTACGATGCTACCGGTTAAAGCAATGCGGAAGGAGATATACGATCTTCAAATTCCTCAGAGGTCTCGGAATTACGGAAAACACCAGTTGGTGGGTAGTGATGTACTCGCAAGGCTGGTGGGCCATGTCTAATAAACAAGCAGTTGGAAAAGCTATGGGCATACAATGGTTTGCTGAACAAGGGCTTCATTCAATTCTTAAACGAATTGAGCGGTAATCAATTAATAGAAACCGCCTTGGTACGAAAGGCGTATGCCAGGTGGTGTGGGGGGACAGCGGCGCGAGCCGCTTCCTACCCGATTGGTAAATTTTTTCATAAAGTATAAGTTATGTATTTGTTATATTTTGATTATGTCATATTGATTTATAATATACTTCAATATTTGTGCTATAAAATTAACAAAAATTTAACAAACAAATATTTCCGGATAAAATTCATCATCTGTTATAGACAATAAAAAAACCGGCAGCTTATCAAAGCATGCCGGTTCAGATTAACCTGAGATGTTTTTACGAATTAACTTTTATTGTTCAGCAGCATTTGCTTTTTGCTGCTCCTTAAATTCCTCCTGAAACTGCCTCGTGTAACCTTAACTTCAGGGTATAAGCAATGAGGTACATGGCCGGCACAAAAATCAGCGTAAGGAAAGTGGCAAAGCTAAGCCCGAAAATGATGGTCCATGCCAGCGGTCCCCAGAACATCACATTATCACCACCAAAATAAAGATGCGGATTGAGATCGGTAAACATCGTTTCAAAATTAATGTTCAGCCCTACTGCAAGCGGAACAAGCCCAAGCATGGTGGCA
Organism: uncultured Bacteroidales bacterium; assembly: GCA_963708435.1. GTDB lineage: Bacteria > Bacteroidota > Bacteroidia > Bacteroidales > JAADJA01 > JAADJA01. Next base: position 165,718 of record CAVPSZ010000003.1, on the reverse strand, counting down.
GTAGCCGTCAGGAGAACAGGGGTGATACGGGTTTTACCGGCTTCGATAATGGCATCCCGTGTTTTCAATCCTTTTTCCTTCTGAACATCAATAAACTCAACAATCAGGATACCGTTCCGTACCACAATACCACCCAACGCTACAATCCCTAACCCTGTCATGATAATGACAATGTCGAGATTGAAAATAACCACTCCCAGCAACAGTCCAACAATACTGAAGATGACCTCGCTCAGGATGATGAGTGATTTACTGAGCGAATTAAACTGCGTGATCAGGATAAAGAAAATAACGCCAAGGGCAATGATCATGGCCATGAACAGGAACTGGGTTGTTTCGGCCTGGTCTTCCTGCTCGCCGGTAAGCTGAATATTTACACCCTGCTGAAGCGGGAAAGCGGAGGCTAACTTTTTAATCCTGGCAACGATTTCATTGGCTGTATAACCTGACAACACATTGGACGAAAGTGTAATCACGCGCTTCAGGTCTTTGCGGTTGATCCCACCATAACTTTCCCGTATTTGATTTTGGCTACGGTTGAAAGCGGTATACTTCTCAGCATTCCGGTATTCATGTCACGATAGGTGATGCTCATGTTTATAAGCGCATCTATGTTCTCACGAAGGACTTTGTTGTACCTGAGCTGGATCGGAAATTCATCTTCATCTTTTTTAAATTTTGAGATTTCACTACCGAAAATTGCTGTTCGTACCTCCATTCCTATCTGTCCTGTTGAAAGCCCTTCACGGTTTGCTCTTTCACGGTCAATATCGATGACCAGCTCAGGCGTACTTTCCTGGAAATCGGTCTTAAGTTCTTCAATACCGGGAATATTAATCGAATCAAGATAGTTCTTAAAGCGATTGGCATCAACTATCAGGTCATCTATGTTTTCACCGCTGATTTCAATATTAATAGGTTTTCCGGTTGGTGGTCCCATGGCGTTTTTGTTTACAGTGATCTCTGCTCCGGGAATCCCTTTTACAGCCTTACGGATTTCGTCGAGGTAAAATTGGGTTGAAGCCCCTTTCCGGTACTTGTGTTCAACAAAGCTGATATTGATCTTACCTTTATTAAAAGCAATGCCACCCTCAAAACTGTCTTCGTCACCAACACCTACCGAAACGTTTGAAATTACAGATTCAACAAGTGGATTGTTCTTGCCGATAACCTGATAAACCCGCCCTTCAATCATTTTTGTAACGCTGTCAGTAACAACCTGGTCAGTTCCTTCGGGCATTTTTATGTAGACCATTACATTATTCGGTTCATTGTCAGGGAAGAATAAAACTTTTGGATTCCTTATTCCAACAAGTACGAAATGAGAGGAAAAACAAGAACCACGATTGAACCTAAAAGCCAGTAAGGTATTGTCCCTTTTAGGAAAAACCGCAATTGCAATTCATATAAATCTCATAACTGCCGGCCACCCTTTTGTCTGGAAATTATGAATGGCCTTCTTGATAAAGAAAACATATAAAACATAAAGGATAACAAAGAAAACCAGCAAGTTTCCCATACCCACGCTGCCGGAAACATAGAAAGCCAGCGCAACAACCAGCATTACAATTCCCCATTTAATCAGCCGTTTGACGTCGGCTTTAGGATCCGGTTTATCATATTCATGCTTCATAAAGGAAACCGCAAAGACCGGGTTGAAAATATAAGCAACAAAAAGTGATGCAAAGAGTGTAATGATTACGGTCACCGGCATATAGAACATAAACTGCCCTACAATTCCAGGCCAGAAAGCAAGCGGGAAAAATGGTGCAAGCGTAGTAAATGTCCCTGATAAGATGGGCAGGAACACCTCACCCGCCGCCATTTTAGCCGCGATCTTTATATCCGGATTATGCCGGTGAAGCCGGTGTGTATTTTCAATGACCACAATGGCATCATCCACCACGATCCCAAGTGCAAAAATAAAGGCGAACATCACCATCATATTCATGGTGAATCCCATCCCGGGCATGATAATATAAGCAACCGCCATTGACAAGGGAACAGAAAGACCTACAAAAAATGCATTGCTGAAGCCCATAAAGAACATCAGTACCAGCGTAACCAATATAAAGCCGATGATGATGGTATTATTCAGCTCTTCGAGCGTGTTGCGGGTATAACGCGACATATCGCCGGTGATGGTCACTTCAAGATCGCTGGGATAAGCTTTGCCAATAAGCTGATTATTGATGATGTCTTTTATCTTGTCAGAAGCCTCAATCAGGTTTTGTCCGCTCTTTTTTACAACATTCAGTGTAATAACAGGCTTTCCATTCAACCTTGAAAAACTTTCCCTTTCCTTGAAACCATCTTTTATATCAGCAATATCCTTCAGGTAAATCAGCGCACCACTGCTTGAGGTAAGAATAATATTTTTCAATGTCTCCACATCATTAAACTGCCCCACAAGCCGGATGGTTCTTTTCATGCCGTAAGTGGTAATGGTACCGGCTGAAATGGTCACGTTTTCTGAGGCAACAGCCCGCTCAATATCGCTGAATGTGACATCGGCAGCCTGCATCCTGTACATATCCAGATCAATTTGTATTTCGCGTTCAAGGGCGCCTACAATATCAACCCGCGTAATTTCTTTCAGGGTTTCGATCTGATCCTGCGCAGTTTCTGCAAACTTCTTAAGTTTTTCAAGATCGTAATTTCCGGTTATGTTAATATACATGATCGGCATTTCCGATAAATCAATATCCATGATCTGCGGATCATCCGGCAGGTCGTTTGGAAGTTCTGGTTTGGCTTTGTCAACGGCATCTCTTACGCGTTGCTTGGCGTCAGCAATAGAAACATCAAGGGTAAATTCCACAACGATACTTGAATAATCCTGCATGGATTTACTGGTAATATTCTTGACATCAGCAATTGATTTGAGTTCTTTTTCAATTGGCCTGGTAACAAGGTTTTCGATATCCGCAGGCGAAGTCCCGGGATAAACCGTATTAACAACAATATATGGAATAATAATTTCCGGAAATTGTTCTTTGGGAATCCTCTGGTAGCTTACAAAACCAAGCACAGCGATAAAAACCACAAGGACATAAATACTCGTCTTGTTATCGATAGCCCAGCTTGTTGCAAAAAATTCCTTGAATTTATTTTCTTTCTTCATAGTGCATTTTATTTACATCGGTTTGATGGTTCCATTGTTAAATGAATGAGTGTATCTCAATTGACTTTAACCTTATTTGTAAAGCAATTTAAAATTAAAAACTGATCGCCTCTCCATCCTGCAGGTTCATGTATCCTGTTGTTATCACTTTATCGCCAGGCTGCAATCCTTCCAGTATTTCGACAAGTCCGTTATAAGTAGTTCCGGTTTTAACCAGCTTTCGTTTGACACTATAATTCTCGCTATTTTTCTGAGCAGTTGCGACATAATAACCCTCCATTGAATTTTGAACTAGATTGACGGGTAAAACCAGAGCCTGTGAATTTGTGTAATCGTTGATCCTGATTTTGGCGATCATGTTTGCACGGAACTCAATTGGAGAAGATTCAAGCCTTGATTCAACGGTAAAAGTGCGATTGGTTGGATCAATGTAACGACTTGTAAATGTTACTTTGGAAGCGACTTCCTGTTTGATGTCAGGGAAAATTACAATGACATCGTTGCCTGTTTGGATATTGGCAGAATAAGCTTCTGCAACTTCAGCCACAACTTTTACCCTACTCATATTTATAACCCTGATGGATGATCCAGGCATACCCGGTGATACCGCCTGACCCACTTTGAATGGAATTTCTTCGACTGTTCCGTTAATGGGTGATTTAAACTTGGCCATTTCCATTTGCTCATGCAAGGTTGAATAACGTTGCTCAATCGATTCCTTGTTTGCTTTTGCGGTCAGGTACTGTACTTCAGTACCTATCTTTTTGTCCCACAAGTTTTTTTGCTTGTTATATAAATCATTGGCTAGCACAAGTTGGGTGTTCAATTCATCCAGCGATTTTTTCAGTACTTGTGTATCCAGTTCAGCTAGTACCTGACCCTTTTTTAACTGATGATCCTTCCTTCACATAAATCGCAACAACCATACCTGGTGTCTGTGCACTAACTTGGGTATTCTCCTCTGCATCCACCTTTCCCTGGATTTCTATGTAATGCTTAAATTCTGTTGGCTGAATTTCGGAAATCGACACATCAGCAGCATTTGAAGAAGGGTCATTGACCCCGGTTGCACCCAGTTCCTTTTCAATCTCAAGGATTTGCTGCGCAATTTTATCATGCTCCGCCTTGAGGCTCTCAAGTTTTGCTTTTTTGTCGGGTGTACTGCAGGAAAATCCCACCAGTATGAGGCTTAAAAATAATAATTTCCTGATCATTGAATCAATGTGTTAAGTTTAAGAATATCTATTTTTCGTTTTAATCTTTATTTTCTTATAAAATTTCAATTAATTCCACTGAATAAATCAACGTTGAACCTGCCGGGATAACTTCGGCAAATGACTTGTCGCCATAAGCCAGCTCGGGTGGAATATAAAGTTCGTAAATGGAACCGACATTCATCATCTTGATTCCTTCAGACAGGCCGGGAACAAGTTCCGCGATTTTTACCGCTGCCGGTCCACGGTCGTAAGTCATATCAAAAACCGTTCTGTCAATAAACATCGCCCTGTAATGAATTTTGACTGTGTCCTTTTCGCTGGCTGCTTTTCCGGTACCGGCTTTCAAAACTTTATATTGCAGTCCGCTGGGCAATTCGATAACTCCTTCAATATTTTTGTTATTGCTCATAAAGACCAACCCGTCAGATTTATTTTTATCGAGTATTTCCCTTTCTTTTGATGCACGCTTATTTTCCAGTTCTGCATTATAGCGGTCAATAATTTGATCTTTCAGGGAATCGGACAAGAGGCTTTTTCCATTCAATCCATCGAGCAGCCCTTTATAAATCGCTTTTTCATTTATTTCGATTTCTTCTTCTTTTATACTTATACCATAATCAAGACCGATGATGTAGCTGGCAGTGTCTATTTTATTACTCAATATCAAGTTACTTACTTTATTATCCGGAGAGGCACATGAAATAACAACCATCGCCAGAAAGGATTTTAAGAAGGTATTGCAGATTCTACAATTCATCGCTTTTCTGTTAATAATTTGTCTTTGTAAGTAACTTATCAAGATCGGATTTTTTCATTAACAGATCCAGAATAGAAGTAAGGTAATCAATTTCAGCCTGGAGATACTGATTATATGCAGTTGACAAATCAAGGCTTGTCGAAATTCCTTCTTTGTATTTGATCTCCGTTTTCTGGTAGATTTTTTTTGCAATATCGAGATTTTTTATCCGGTTATTGTAAATCAGATATGCATTGTTGAACTCATTTCTGTAAGTTTCTACAGTGAGATTCAGCCGCTGCTGGAGTTCTGTATCCTGCACCTGGGCTTTATTGAGGGCCAGTTTTGCCTGGTTTACCTTGTATTTGCGCATTCCGCTGCTCCAAATGGGTATGTCGAGCTGAACACCAATAACCTGACTTGGAAACCAGTTCTTACTGAAATCGAAAAAGTCAAACTGATCACGCAAGCCATTCTTCTGATACTGGTAATATGCGCTCATGGTCGGGTAGTATTCTGACTGACGTAACTTATATTGCAAATAATGTCAGCCTTTCACCCTTTTTCAGAAGGTTGTAATCGATGTTATTATTAAAATCGAATTTTGAATTTACAAGAAATTCATTATTGACAGAAGTAAGGAAGCCATCAAGTGTCTCAGTAGCCTCAATCTGATCTTCGGTTTTTAATCCAAGCATGAATTTAAGCATGTTATTGGCCAATTCCAGCCGATTATCCAAATAAGCAAGGGCTGTTTCCAAATCGGCTATCATTAGTTTAAGCTGGTCAACATCAGTGTCTTCTACAAATCCATTATTAAAATACTCTTCTGTTTCGTATAGCATTTTTTTCATGCTGATCAGGGTGCTGTCAAGATAGTTTTTGTTTTCCTTGATGATAATTACCGGGTAATAGGCTTTAGCAACAGCATCTCTGATTTCAATTTCATTCTTCAGGTATGTCGACTGCGTAAGCGTTTCATAGGCTTTGGCTGCCCTCAGTCCTACAAGGTACTGACCACTGAAAATGAGTTGAGAGATAGTAGCTCCCCAGGTGGCATTGTGCGGCGAGCCAAATGATGCTTCAAAATATTGGGGTTCATCCGAAAGAGGCACAGCTGGTGTAAGCTCGAATAGATTTTCATTGACAGCGTAAATTGCAGGGGTTAAAAAATCCGGAATTAATGTGGTTGGAATATCCATGAAATAACTGTATGATGCCGAAGCATTTATCTGGGGTAATCCAATTGCAGTATTTTCTTTCACCCGCTGCTTAGCAATTTCAATATCTGTCTTTGCATTTTTTATCTGATAATTATTATCAATTGCATATTGCTGCGCATCTTTCAAAGAAAACTTTTTTACTTCCTGAGCACTAATTGTCGATTGAAACATAGCCATTAAACAGGCTGCAATCATTATTAAAATTCCTTTCTTGTGCATATTCATTCAAATATTGAAATTTAACTTTTTCTTTTGTGTTTCGAAATATTCTATCCCATTCTGATTGGCAATACCCCTGATGTGATTTTCAAACATTACTTCAAATACATTTTCGTATGAAAAGTTCTGGAGATCAGTGAGCTCGGGATTGTGGAAATCTTCTATTTTTTTAAAATATAAATGTGCAACAATATCTTTATTCAAATCCTGACGGTAGAGTCCCTCTTTTATTCCCTGGTCAATGTTTTTTTTAATATTTTCGATGATCAGTTCCTTTTTCACGCAAATGTATTCTTCAAATACCTGTGGGATAATATTTCCTGAATTCAAATGCGATCATGGGATTGATTCTTAAATGACGGGTTATTGGCAATTTTACTCATTTCCAAAAGAATGTCAATTGCATTGAGATCCATCTTTTCAAGTTCTTCCATCCTGGCTTTGATGGTTTCCTGAATGTAAACACTTATTTTTTTCAGAAGATCGGTTTTATTCTCCACAAACTGGTAAAGGGTTTTTTTTGAAATTCCCAGCATTACGGCTAATATCGTCCATTGAAACATTGCGGATGCCTTGCTCGGTAAAAATTCTTGTAACAACCTTCGATGATTGAATCATATTTATTATCAGAGACCATTAATGAGATTGCGTTTTACAATTAGAAAGTTAGTTTGCATTGTGACGGCAAAAATAATTAATTGTAAACAATGGAAACAAAAAAATGTTATTTCGTTTCCGTTAATTTTTTGTTAATTTTTTAAGATACAGAAAAAGAAAAGGGTTAGATCAGACTCTGTCCACCTCAAACTTCAATGATTTGATTTTCTTTTCGAAATAGGCGATGCCTTCAGGTTTGGCAATGCTGCGTAACCAAGGTCTTCAAACATCAGAGCAAACAACGTTTCGAAAGAGAATTTTTCAGGAGGAAATAAGTCAGGGTTATGCATGTCAATAAGGCGGCTCATGTATAGACGGGCCAGTAATTCAATACTCAGATCCTCGCGGTACATTCCCTGGGCGATTCCTTTTGTAAGATTAATCTGTATTTTATTAAAGATAAATTCAAGTCGTTTATCAAAATGTTCCTGATAAATTTTCGGAAACTTTTCTTTAAGTTGTAGGGTAATTGAAGGGGTAACAAGGATATAATATTTTGCAACCTCTTTGCTCACGATGAGCAGAATATCGATGGCATTTACTCCTTCAAAATTATGAATCTGGAAAATCTCTTCAAATTTTTGCCGTTCGATCTCAAGGATTTTTTCTACCAGTTCTTCATGACTGTTTACATAAGTTTTTAAGTTGATCCACCGGAATTCCGGTATTGGAGGAATTTCGTTAAAGGAAAAATCTTTCAGTTTTTTATTCATTGCAGTATAGCGAATTTCTTTTAGCAGCTCCAGAAAATGCTCATCCATCAATACGATATTAATTAAATATATAGCCGCTTCACAAAAATATTAATTTTTTGAAGTTACCAGTCATACTAAAATTAAATTAAAATAAATATTTAGATAATTGTTTTCCCGGATAAAAGCTGCAGGCACAATCAAAATCGCGCGATTACAGTTTCACAGCCGGTTACTTTTTGCCCGATTTCTACCTCGACTTTTGCTTCAAGAGGCAGAAAAAAATCAAATCGTGAACCGAATTTGATTATCCCAAGTTCTTCTCCCTTGTTTCACTTGCTTGTTTTCTTTTGCATAACAGACAATACGACGGGCAACTGTTCCGGCAATTTGCCGGAAAAGGATTTCTTTCCTGTCAGGAGTTTCTATAACAATTGTTGTTCGTTCGTTTTCATCCGAGGACTTGGGCTTCGACGCTATGAAATATGAACCGTGATTATGCCTGAAATATTTAATCATCCCGCTTACCGGATACCAGTTGACATGAACATTGGCCGGAGACATGAAAACAGAAACCTGTCGCATGTTCTTTATGAAATATTCCTTTTCAAAAACCTCTTCAATTACTACTACTTTACCATCAGCCCCTGAAATGACTATTTTATTCTCCGGAGCTTACTTCACGTAAAGGGTCCCGGAAAAACCGGATGACAAAAAAATAAAAAACAGCACCGGATAAATAAAGAACAACATGAACCAGAGTTTGAACCGGAAACAGGATATTTATAAGTATAACTATTGCCGAAAGAAGGAAAAAAACCAAAATTATAACCGGGATTCCCTCTTTGTGAATTTTCATTTTCATTGTTAGTTGATAACAAAAACAATATAAAGGTAAGCAAACGGAGCAGCTATTAATATGCTGTCGAACCTGTCGAGTATTCCACCATGCCCCGGCATTATGTTTCCGGAATCTTTCAATCCAATTGTTCTCTTGATCAGCGACTCGAAAAGGTCGCCAAAAGTACCAAAAATAATTATTGTTAAAGCAAAACCCATCCATTCAAAAGCATTGAAATCTTTATAAATGAATGAAAGAACGATGGCTGCAATAACCGCAAATACACCGCCACCAATGGTACCCTCCCAGGTTTTCTTGGGAGAAATTCGCTCGAAAAGCTTATGTTTTCCAAATGCCATTCCTGATAAATAAGCAAAGGTGTCATTTCCCCAAATGATAATGAAAAATCCAATTAACAGAGGTCTGCCGGAGGGAAAACCGTAATTCATCTCAGGGTAATAGAAAAAATTAAGAATTGAAAAGGGAAGTACGATATAAAGTAATCCTGTCAGGGTAACACCAATATTGATGATTGGATTCTTGTTCTGAAGAAAAAGCTCACCAAGGATAATTTTAAAAATGATGAGAAAAATCAATAGAAGGTACCGCATATCCCAAATGTCCCAGAGGTAAAGGATAACCACAACATATGACAATACTCCGGCAGCTAATAAATTCAGCTGATCCGATGGTAATTCCGCCGATTGACGCTATTTTACGATACTCAATAAGACACAAAATAATGAAGAAAAGCTGAACCGCCCCGAAAACAAACCGGCCAGCTAAAACCGACCCAAGCATCAATGCAATATAAACAGCGCCGGATAATGTTCTTGTTACAATCGGTTTCACTGTTGTTCCTGTGAGGTTATGATATGCTTGGCCTTAATTACATCGTCAGGAGCAATATATAGCTCTATTTCACCAAAAAGGTAGGACGAATCTTTTTTATTCATGATAATGGCATTGATTCCATTATCAACCAGTAATCCTTTAATAAGCTCAGCTTTATAATTGGCGGAAGTTGAATATATTTTCACCCAGTTTTTATCCACACGTAATAAAGAGCGTAATTACAAAATCCATTGAACTGTTCTATACTACATTTTATGTTTGGAGATAATGGCTGATGCTTTTTCTTCATCCTTCTCATTCACAAAAAGCTGAACCTCTCCAATCAGAAAATCCGAACCTTTTTGATCGAGGATAAAGCTTTCAATATTTTCTTCTGCAAGCATTTCTTTCATTATTTCTGCTTTATATAAATCATTAGCTGAAAAAACCGGTTTCATTTTATCTGTCATGTTGTAAAATATATTTAAGCTTTCATCCATTAAAAAAACATACAGTTGTTTTGGTCCGTGGGCGCCCATCACCAATGTTTTCTCAATGTCGGCAGTCCGGCTGGGTCCGGTGATGACCGAAATCAGAGAAGGAAGTTGGTTCTGATATTTTTCCTGCATTTTTTTCAGGGCATCCTTAATATCCGGAACAATTTGACTGGTGTATGGCAATAACAACATGAATCTCCGGAAAGACATTCAAGCGTCTGCCGGATATTTGCCTTGAAGAAACCATAATGCTTCCTAAACGTGCGATAAGGAATTCACAATAAGTGATTCCTGCATCCATGTTACTGAAATTGTTCTCATCACTGTAATAAGGAATTACAGCATCATCAAGGAGTTTTTGAATTTCCGGTTCGAGACAAAAAATACTTTTCAGGTCATTCTCGGCTATCAGTGTTACCAAATTATTTTTAAGATCAGATTCACTTTCACAGTAAATGAATTTACCGGCAACTTTTGAGAATTCCTGGGCAAATGTGACATCAAGTGAATCATCAATAGGCTGGTAAACAGGACTTTCAAAGTCGAGGGAAGGGAAGGGATTTTCCGAATAATCTCATCAGTGCATTCCTGACTTTTTTCAGTACCTTTTCCCTTGATGTTGATTCTTCCATTTTTTTCAGAATATGTTGTTTGATTGTTCTAATCCGGCCTGTCCGGTAAACTTATGCTTTTCCTCGCCGATTATTGGAATGGTGTCTGGCAGAGTTTTATTCTGCAATTGCCTTATTCTTCTTTGAATGTATGGTTAGTGTTGTTTCCTTTAGCTTTTGGACTTCCTCTTCAGCCGCTTTCTCCATCAATATTTTTTGCTCATCAAAGGGTCTTACGCCGAATATGGATTCAAGATCTTCACGGAAAATCACCTCTTTTTCAAGCAACAGTTTCGCCAGTTTTTCAACTTTCTCCTTATTTTGTTCAATTATCTCGACCGCTCTTTTGTATGCCTTTTCAACCAGGTTGCTTACTTCCTGGTCAATCACCTGGGCGGTTTTTTCAGAATAGGGTTTTTGAAATGAATATTCCTGTTGTCCGGTAGAATCGTAATAAGAAATATTACCGATCTTATCGTTCAAACCGAAAATGACGACCATATTAAAAGCTTGTTTAGTCACTTTTTCAAGGTCATTGAGGGCACCGGTGGAAATTCTTCCAAAATTGATTTGTTCTGATGCCCTTCCGCCAAGGGCAGAAGTAAGTTCGTCGAACATCTGATCGAATGTGGTAATTTGTCTTTCCTCCGGCAGATACCATGCGGCTCCCAAAGCTTTTCCTCTGGGGACTATTGTAACTTTCACCAAAGGGTGTGCATGCTCTGTAAGCCAGCTTACTGCAGCATGACCGGCTTCATGATAGGCTATAACCTTTTTCTCAAATGCGGAAATGATCTTGTTTTTCTTTTCTAAACCTCCGATTATACGGTCAATAGCATCCATTACATCCTGCTTGTCGATGGCTTGTTTGTTTTTCCTGGCTGCAATCAATGCCGATTCATTGCAGACATTGGCAATATCGGCTCCTGAGAATCCGGGAGTTTGCTTGGCCAGGAAATCCAGGTCCACTGTATTATCGAGTTTCAGGGGCTTAGTATGAACATTAAAAATCGCCTTTCTTTCTTCAAGATCCGGCAGCTCAACATGAATCTGCCTGTCGAACCTACCGGCCCTTAACAATGCCCTGTCGAGGATATCTGCACGGTTAGTTGCCGCCAGAATGATAACACCGGTATTGCTTTGAAATCCATCCATTTCAGTAAGCAACTGGTTTAAGGTGTTTTCACGTTCATCATTGGCACCTGTAATCGGATTTTTTCCTCTTGCTCTTCCGATGGCATCTATTTCATCAATAAAAATAATACAAGGAGCTTTTTCTTTTGCCTGTTTGAAAAGATCACGGACCCTTGAAGCCCCCACACCAACAAACATTTCAACAAAATCGGATCCGGAAATAGAAAAGAATGGAACCTGCGCTTCACCTGCGACTGCTTTTGCAAGCAAGGTTTTTCCTGTTCCGGGAGGACCAACCAGCAAAGCTCCTTTCGGAATCTTACCCCCGAGGTTAGTATACTTTCCGGGATTCTTCAGAAAATCTACAATTTCCATTACTTCAACCTTGGCTTCTTCAAGTCCTGCAACGTCAGTGAAATTAACGTTTACAGCAGTTTCTTTGTCATATAACTGGGCTTTTGATTTTCCGATATTGAAGATTTGCCCGCCTCCGGCTCCGCCGCGGCTCATCATTCGCATGATCACAATCCAGACAACAATCAAGATCAGCAACGGAATTATCCAACTCAAAACTTCGCCTGACCAATTGGTTCTCTTTTCATTGCGGATATAAATCGGATTTTCAATTCCCTCTTGGGCACCTTCAATATCCTCTTTAAAAGTATCATAAGAACCAATGTTATAGGTATAATGAGGACCTGCTCCATTGTAGCCCAATCCTTTTACTTTTTCATATTTCGGGTTGTTAAGCTTATCCTTTTTAATAAAAATCTCAGCCTCTTCCTGATTAACTACAATAATCTTTTCAATATCCTGTGCTATCAGCATTTCTTTCAACTCACCCCAGTCAATTTCTTTAATGGCCCCTCCCCAATTTGTAAACATGAGAGCAGTAAAAATAACTGCCACAATGCCATAAACCCAATAAAAATTAAATTTCCCCTTCGGGCCCTTACTTTTTGGCAAACCTGATGGCACCTTATTTTTTTCTTTTTGTTTTTCTTCTGTCATTATGTCCTTACTTTAACTCAATCCACTTAACAAGTGAATTCAATATCTAATCACTGTTGTATTTTTTAATCTCAGCATCATCCCACAACTTCTCAAGATTATAAAATATCCGTGACTGATCCTGAAAGATGTGAACGACAACATTCACATAGTCCAGCAAAATCCATTCCGCATTCTCGAATCCTTCCTTGTGCCATGGTTTATCACCGGTGGTTTTTCTAACAAAATCCTCAACAGAATCTGCAATTGCCTCAACATGGGTGTTGGAAGTTCCAGAGCAAAGGACAAAAAAATCACACACAGTATTAGGGATCTTCTTAAGGTTCATGCTCAGAATTTCCCTGCCTTTTTTTTCTTGTACCCCTTTAATGATTGCCTTCGTTAATATGTCAGAAGCTTCAAGTTTTTTTCTCGGCATTTCAATGGATCCATGTTTGCGGCAAAAGTACACATTTATAAGATATTTAACCGGTAAACAATAAATTGATTTATTTTGTTTTTCAGGGCGTGTCATTTTTTATTCTTTTATTAAACTTTAACTGTTCTAATAATTCATTATCGTTATGCTGTTCACCCCAGAAAAAATTATCCGGCTTCATACAGTTGGCTCTACAAATGTCTATCTTTCCGAACTGCTCAGTAACCATCAGGGCACCCCGGAAGGAATGGTTGTTATTGCATTTGCGCAAACTCAGGGGCTTGGTATGGAAAACAATAGATGGTTAAGTGAATCCGGGAAAAATTTAACCTGTTCAATACTGCTTGATCCTGTTTTTTTAAGAGCTGATCAACAATTTATACTTAATAAAATTATTTCGCTCAGTGTCTATGATCTTGTCAAATCATATATAATCCGCGAGAAGGTAAATATTAAATGGCCTAACGACATCTACATTCAGGATAAAAAAGTTGCAGGCATCCTCATAAGCAACATCATCGAAGGAAACAAATTAATTCACTCAATTGCCGGTATAGGCCTAAATATAAATCAGGTAAAGTTTCCGGTTAACTTAATCAATCCAACTTCTTTTGAGCTTGTTTTAAAGAAAAATACGGACGTGGAGAGGGTTTTTTTAAGCCTATTGAGCAATCTTGAAAATCGCTACAATCAATTAAAAAACAATGAATTTACTACGATTCACGATGATTATCTTAATGCTTTGTATCGTTTGAATGAACGTCATTTTTACATTTACAGAGGAGAAAAAATATCGGCTGAAATTTCAGGGGTATCCCCTTTCGGCCATTTGCAGCTTTTAACTTCAGATTCAGCAATAATTGAATGCGATTTGAAGGAGATCGAATTCATTATCTGATTAACTTGCCGAGACTGGTTATTTACAATAAGACCTGAGCATCTGGGCTGCTCCTGTATGGCCTAAGTTAGCCGCTGTTTGCCAGTCTTTACAGGCCTTGGTGTAGTTATCACGACCTTTATAAAACATACCTCTGTTAAAATAGGCCAACGCCAGATCGGGCCTCAGGCTTATAGCTTTGCTGTAATCAGCCAGTGCACCTTCCGGATCATTGAGGTTTACCTCCCTGATCACACCCCGGTTGACAAATGCATCATAATACTCCGAATCAATTTCAATTGCCCGATTCAAATCCATCAGCGCGCTTTCATAATCCCGGAGGGTTTCCGCTTTTAAAATACCCCGATTATAATAAGCCTGTGCAAAATCAGGTTTAATTTCAATGGCTTTAGTATAATCATTCATAGCCCCTTTAATATCATTCATTCTGCTTTTCGCAGTTCCCATATTGTTATAAACATCAGCATAATCGGCTATGTTTCTTTTAAGAATTTCATTCTTTTCAATGTATACAATAGCCAGGAGATAGTCCTTTATTGCTCCGCCAAAATTGTTCAGGCGTTGTGCTTTAAAATTACCCCGATTGACATAAGCATCAACATATTCGGGATTTAGATTAACGGCTTTATCAAAATTGCTCGACGCATTCTGAAAATCTCCAATATTATCATATTCAATTGCCAGGTTGTTATATATCATAGGTACTTTTTCATTTTCAGACATACTGGCATAAAACCTTATGGGATTTGAAAAGTCACCTGAGCGACTGTAGGATAAAACGCAAAACAGAATTATCAGTAAAGACAAACTTATTTTTTCATATTTACTCCATCTGATAGGAGCAATAATTAAAACAATCGAAATCAATGGCAAATAACCCCTGTGTTCAAGATAATCGTATTGAGGATGTTTAAAAATAAATGTCGGTACAAGAAAAAGTATCAACCATAAAGCCGAAATCAACAGGATATTTTTCTTCCCTTGTTTTAATGCAACAAATATCAATAAAATGGCAATCACCAGGCCAGCGGATATTCTGATAATAGAGTTTGCTGAAACCAAAGAGAGTTTGGCGGGAATAAAAAACTTAAAGATAAACTGAAACAATACCGGAAGATTTGAAATAAAGGTCAGTAAACCGATTTTTGCTGTTTCAGCTTCTGTTGAATGTATATTGGCGTTTCTCAGGATTACATAAATCACTGGTAATATTATCCAAAGCCCAAAAGTGATGATCAGGAATTTATAATTTTCTTTTATCGTGGCGAATCCCTTGACAAGAAACATGTAGGAGAAGCAAATTAAAGGAAACAGAAGGGCGATTTCTTTCGAAAGAAGGGCAAGAAAGAAGCTGAATAAATGCAATACAAGAAATTTGAGATTATTGTTGTCAGTATACCTGATAAAAGAGACGAATGAAATGAGAATAAACAAAGTAACGGAAGCATCTCCTATTGAAGGAATCCAGTTAATTACAGGTGCAAAAAGCGGATGGGCCGAAAACAGCAAGGCCAACAGAAGCGATTTCATTCTTTCCATTTTTAGTAAGGTCATCAAATAGAAAAGAAGAAACGAATTTGCGACATGAACCAACAAGAGAAATAAAACATAAGATTTATACCCCCCGGTAAAAGATAGGGTGAGGAGAATAAATGTCTGGAAAGGCCGGTAAAATATTCCGGAATTACCAGCCATGGCATCGAGTGTGAAAGAATCTTTAATTAAATGAATTTCTGAATTTTTCAGCTTCCCGATATTCTCCATCATCGTATTATCGTCAAAATTAATAAGGTTATTTTTGAAGCTACCGGAATAAGTGATCAGGACAATTACTAAAATAATAACAAAGGCCCATTTATTATTTGTCATCGAATCGGTAAATTGCCTGTTAGTTGTTTTCAACGAGGTTTTTTTCGATGAAGAAGCAACTTTTTTAACCGGATGTATCTCTTTTTTTTTCAAGGATTAAATCTCTATATGGGGATCGAAGTATGAAGGGTGAACCTTAGGATTAATTACCGGCTTCCGAAACTTCTTTGAGTTTGCGAACAAGGATATTTACAAAATTGGTTAATGGCCTTAAAGCCATCATTTTAAGCATCGGGCTTAAGTCGGCATGAAGAATGATCTGAGCGTCAACCTGACTTTTATTTTTTTCATCAATTACTGAGGACAAAGAGAAATCAAACGGTGCTTTTCCTGCAGTTGTCCAAACGATTTTTGAGTAAGGGGTTTTTTCAGAAGTGGTTAATGATATGTCTGCCATCCCTTTGATGGTGAAGGAACAACTGTCAGGATTTGATTTCCAGTTAATAACCTGCTCCGGCATGAGCTTTCCAAAATTGTCGAAGTTGGTCAGGAAATTATAAATGTGAACAGCGCTGTTATTGATGGTGACAAGGTCACTTTTTATTTCGGTCATAACGAATGATCAGGCTTAAAATATTCTTCAATACCGCAATTCGCAAATTTTCAAACACCCCACTTGTCTGGATCTTCTCTCCACTTAACCAGTGATTTAAGATCTTTTTCAGAAATATAGTTATTTTGAACTGCTTGAAGAATCAATTCTTCATAGTTTGATAATGTGATTAGCTGACACTTGGCTTTTTTAAAATTTTCAGTTGCCTTCTCAAGATTATAACTGAAAATTGCCACCATTCCTTTGACTTTTAATCCTGCCGCCTTCAGCGCCTCAACAGCGTTCAGGCTGCTTTTACCCGTAGAAACCAGGTCTTCAATTACGACCACCGATTGACCGGATTCATAGTAACCTTCAATAAGGTTTTCGAGACCATGCTTCTTTTCAGCCGAACGAACATAAACGAAAGGCAAGCCCAGCTCTTGTGCGACAAGCACACCATGAGCAATTGCGCCTGTCGCTACTCCTGCTACAAGGTCGACCGATCCGTATTCCTCATTAATAATATTTACAAATTGCTGGCGAATATAGGTTCTGATCTTTGGAAAAGACAGGGTTTTCCTGTTATCGCAATAAATAGGTGACTTGAGGCCCGAAGCCCAGGTAAATGGCTCTTTGGCATTGAGCTTAACAGCTTTTATCTGAAGCAGGTATTCCGAAATTGTGATTGCAGTATCTTTGTTATGTACCATGCCGCAAAAATAGAAGATTTAATTAAACACAGGAAAAATTTAAGGTTCTAATTCCAATAGTTCAGAGAAAGATTTCAACTAAAAAATTGAAAAATATTTGAGAAATGTTATCATTGTAGCTTCTAAAAGACCAACTATAGGATTTTCTTACTTTTGCTTGATTAATAAAACAAGGAACTATGAAAAAAACTGCTGTTTTTCCCGGCTCTTTCGACCCGATCACAAGAGGTCATGAATCGGTTATTAAAAGAGCCTTACCCTTATTCGATGAAGTTTATATTTCTGTTGGGATTAATGCTGAGAAGAAAAGTTTCTTTGACCTGGGATTGAGAATAGAATGGATCAGTAAGGTTTTTAAAGATCGCCTCAGGTTAAAGTTATCAGCTATGAAGGCCTTACAGTAGATTTGTGTAAAAAAATTGGCGCCCGTTATTTGCTCCGCGGACTCAGGACTTCGGCAGATTTTGAATTTGAAAGAAGCATCGGTCAGATCAATAAAAAATTGTACCCGGAAATTGAAACGGTTTTCTTTTTGACTGCTCCCGAATACACTATGCTAAATTCATCGATCGTCAGGGATATCATCAGGAATGGCGGTGATGCAAGCCAGTTTGTCCCCTGAAGCTATCGACTTAAGGCCTATATCGGTAAGAAATAATTTGAATTTCAATATTTCTGATTTTATGATCGTCGTTTGGGGTAATTCAAAAATTCAATGATAAAATTTAATGCTTGTTTCCTGATTTTTATCGTATCCTGCTTAACCGCTGGTATTGCGCAACAGACAACCATAACAGGAATAATTCCGGGAGGAGCCGGCTTTGAGATCCGGTTGATCGCCTAAATTGACTACATCAGTAATTCCGAAATTCTTCTGGACAGAAACCTGATCGATTCCGGTAATGTTTTCGAATTAAACGCCCCTATCACTGAAACAAGGCAACTTTTCCTTGATATGGATTATTATCAGCGTCCATTTTACCTTGAACCGGGGAAAAATTTGCAAGTTATTATGGATTCCGTCTCATTGGAAGATCAGTACCGGCCATTTTATGAAAAAGAACCGTTGGTTTTTCGGATTGTTTCAGAGTCCCAAGGGAATTGAATAATTTAATTTTCAGATTCGATGAAGCTTTATAATGATTTTCTAGTTGAAAACTTTCAAAGCATTTACAACCGAAGAAACAAAAGCCTGATCGCCGCATTCAAATCTGAAATGGATCAAAAATATGCTGGCATAGAAAACCTCTATTTTAAAAATTATCGTTGATTATAAAATTGCTGCCATTGAACTTTCGGCATCGGCACGAACAAGCCGGAACTGTTCAGGAAGTTTTTGCTCGGGAAACCCATCCTTTATTTCCATTCTGCTTATATGGATTTTTTCAACCAGTTTTTCGATCATTATCTTACTGCCGGGAATAAGTTTGTTTCTGAAAAGGATCTGGAAAAAGGTATTAACGAATTGGTCAGTCTGCCTGCACTTCTGGATTCTCTTGGGAAAGACACATTGCTGTTGTCAGAATCGCTGCGTGAACTGGTCTTATTAAAAGTCTACAGGAATTATATTATTCTCCCTATTATTTTCCCCAAAATATTCTGACTATTCTCGATCAGCTAATCGAAACAAGCCCTTTTGCCATACACCGTTCAATTGCACGGAATGTTCAGAAGGGGCTGACGAGATTGCAAAAAGGGAACAATTGCACCTGACTTCAGTCTCCATGATTTAAATGGAAATCCTGCCAGGTTACTTGATCATGCTGGTAAGCCCGTTTATATTAGTTTTCTTACTACCTGGACGTATGCCTGTCTGGCTGAATTTAAAATCCTGGACACTTTGTTTGGCACTTGGGGAAACGACATTGATTTTATAACTGTTTCGCTTGATAAAAATCCAGAAGTTGTTACCCGGTTTAAGGAAGAAAAAAACTATAACTGGACATTCCTTTATAATGGAACCGGTTATGATTTGATCAGGGATTATGGCATTAAAACCTTTCCCTTATTCGTCCTTATTGATGGTGAAGGCAAAATATTACAGTACCCGGCTGTCAAACCCAGCGAAGGTATTGGTGATGTTTTTACCTACTTAAAAGAAAAAAGCAAGGAGTAATAACCCCTTGCTTCATTTTCTTAAAAATTATCCTGTTTTTTATTCAGGAACTTGCGAACCGTAATTATCAGTATTAATCCGCCAATAATCATTTTTATCCACATTGTCGGCTGAGCCATCACGGTTAAAATCGCCATTGTAATAGCCATCCAGTCCTGCTTCCTCCCACCACACTATCCCTTTATCTAAATCATTGACAACGCCATCACAAAGTCCGTCGCCGGCTACCATCCCATAAACACCCGTACCGATCTGTTTGTAGCACAATGAGCCGTTATAAACTTTCGAAATAGCTGTTGTAAAGTCGTATACATAGATGCTTCCATTTAAAACCAGCGGAATAGCTGACATCACAGGGATGTGGTTCCTGTGGTTCACAACAACAAATAAATTATTGTTAATGGTTACTGAAGGTTGCAGATTGGATGAACCATCCAATCCAACCACACTCCCGTCGGATAATAAAAATGCTGCCTGACGTTCAACGATTGTTGAACCTGTCGCTGTTGCAGCAGTGCCCGGAGCATCCCTGAACTCAACCAGTACCCAGTCGACAACATTTGAATTTGGAATTGATCCAACTGTTTCGGTGCCTTCATAATACCACGGTGAACCAGCAAATGGTTGGTCAACAGGTAAGTCGCCTCCAGTGTTTAATGAATTAATCATTATACTTCCATTGAAAGGTCCTTCAAGGTATATTTTCAGATCAACAGTTGGAGGTAACGGAGGAGGAATCAATCCGAAGAAATCAAGATAACGATATATCAATTCCTGTTTGGTCGATGGATAAGTTCCGTCGTTCAATCCACCAAATTCATGTGATGTCCCGATGGATTTATATACTCCTGAGTTGTATGCAACGCCTGTTCCATACAGAGGGGACTGATTTTTTAGGATTGAAAATGCTGTCCCAGTTGGATCAATACGGTCCATCCAGTTATTTTCACCGGAATAGGTAAAATTTTGTCCCTGGGTAAAAGTTCCTGTCTGTCCGGCAATTGTTCCCATATCTCCTGATCCGTCAGCCACACCGGAAATTCCGAACATCGAATGAACAGCCGTTGCTGCATCATAAGCCCAGGTATCACCGCCTTCCATGTAAAGTTTTCCGCCTCCATTGAGGTAACTTGCAAGTAAAGTCCCCTGGGAAGCGCTTAAAACTGTATTGTTCGGATATATTCCAAGACATAGAAATATAGAAGAATATAGATTAACTGATGCCGGAAATACGGTTACATAATCAACCCCAATTCCCAATGCCTGAATCTTTGCCTGCATTACAGGTCCTGAGTTTTTAGTAACATCGAGGTCAATGATCAGAACTGGGATTTGTCCAACAATTGCTGTGAAGTTACCAGAACCCGTCACACCCAAATTTCCGGAAAGATTTATGGTATAACTGGAAACAAAGCCGGCTGGTGTTGAAGCGCTTGCCGTTACACTGTAAGAAGCTGTTTTTGTTCCGCCTGCACTGATTGTTCCAAAATTCTGATTATTTGTATTTATAGTGATATAAGGATCGGCACAAACCAGGTGACCTATAACATTAATTGCCGATGATGAACCAGAATTTCCAGCAGTAATAATGAAATTAGCCGTTTCTCCCGGATCAAGCTTGCCATTGTTGTTGCCGGTCGGATCGCTGATGGTATAACTCGAATATCCCAGAACCGGCGCATGGGCTATATCGTTGAAGGTAACCGACCATGTACCCTTAGCTTCGGTAAGCTGAATAGTAAACTGTATTGAAGTTCCATCAGGAATATTATTGGCGATGCTGATGGCAAAACCATTTGGCACAGAAACCGTCGCGCCGGCTGCGATATTGCCATAAGTTGCACTGTTATCCGTTATTGTCACAAAAGGATTGGATGATGTGAGAACAGCATCTACTCCGGTAGCACTAGCCGTTCCAATATTTTTAATTGAAACCGTCAGCATAACCGATTCGCCATAATCAAGTAATCCGTTATTGTTTCCTGCAGCATCATTAACAGTGTGGCTGAAATAACTCAGGTATGGACCCGAAGCAGGAGTGATGGTTACATTACCGATGTAGGGAATATAATTATAGGCAGTAACCGCAACTTTCAAAGTTCCGACATTGGTGAGCGCCGGGAAACTGATGGTTGCGCTGCCACCGCTGATATAACCTGTCCCCAGTATTTCATTATTGAAGGTGAGACAGACTTTTGCACCTTCCTTATTAGCGAAAACAATAAACTGGGCCGCACCGAGGAAGATGGCGGGATCATGTGTGACTGAAAGGTTTTGCGGAACAGCCGTCCTTACCACAACCGAGGGATCACCGAAAAGGTTCCATGTATCTGTCATTGCCCAGCCGCCTGAGCCATAAGTATCGTTCATCTTCATGCAGCCGTTCATCGATAGGCCG
The DNA here is from genome assembly GCA_963708435.1 of uncultured Bacteroidales bacterium. Lineage (GTDB taxonomy): Bacteria > Bacteroidota > Bacteroidia > Bacteroidales > JAADJA01 > JAADJA01. The sequence goes on along the minus strand of CAVPSZ010000003.1, from coordinate 143,978 downwards.
CCGAAAGTCCTTTTAATATTTGCCGGATAGCTTTCAACCAAAATATCCACCATTTCATCCTGTCCTTCCATCGGCGGATTCCAGCTTTGATTGATGGTGCTCATCAGCGTGGCGATCGCTCCTATGGGCTGACCTCCGCTGGTTGATCTCATCCATGCTTCTGCAAAGCAGGTGGTGCTTACAAAGTTTCCATTCACACAGGCAACAGACCAGATAAATGGAAGCTTTTGAGTATTGGTGAGTGCGGCAACATTGGTGCTTGAAAATCCAGAGGATCCCCACGAAACATCACTTCCATGTCCGGTATAGAGAATTATGCTTGAGCCGCTGTTAATGTTAGCTGCAACCATTGCCGGTGTCGGATTTCCTGCTGCATCATTTCCGCCCTGGCTGCCATCAAACAATTCATACTTATAAGAGTATGTATAATTGTCGAGATCAGTCTGCATATTTCTGACATGCTGATAATCGTATTCGTTATCATCACCGGGCCCCTGATCGGAAGCGATACCGATGCATTTGGTGTACCAGTCAACACCTGTATACGGTGTTTGCTCATATTCAATGGTCCTTTGCACCTGCGTCTGAACATGAGCCACATTTTCGGCTGAAAACCTGCCGATAAAAATATCGGGATAATGGTCTCCTCCTACAATGTAAGTATAATTATTATCGGAATCACCACCTGAATAGCTCGATGGAACCTGCGCGGCATCACCAACTAATAGCACATAGGCAAGATTATGGGTATTGTAATAGTTTGCAATATATGTTTTTATGGCAGTTGCATTCCCAATGGTTGCAACATCCACCATTTCAACGGGGATACCGATGGTTTTCTTCCAGTTGATAAAGTCGGTCATAGATGCCATGAAACTGTTGTATGAAATGATCAGCATGCAACCATCTTCATCAACGGGAGTGTATTCGGCTACTCCATAATTAAGGAAATGCCGGTTATATATCTCATTGAATTGCGAATTGATCTTCTCAAGCTTGGTGGTCCTGATCAAAGGATTAAGGCCCATATCACCTGTTTTGGTAATCATGATTTCCAGTTCGGAATAAACCTTAAGTGTCTTTGTTACGGGATTGTACTGGAACGGATAAACAACCAGTGTTTGCCCCCTGTAGTCGCGGATGATATAAGGATTACGAAGTTCAGCCAGTTTTCCGGGGAAAAACTGATCCTGGGTATAACGTCTTCCATATTGATAAGGTACTGTGGCCGGATCAATATCTCTTGTTAGGTTACCTTTGGACGGTGCAATGCTGATATTGCTGAATTCAACAAATTCAGAAGACAAAACCTCAAAGTCCATCTGGGCAAGATCCGGGATCATGACCGAAGCGGTAAGTTTCAGAAGATCGGGATCACCTCCGGATAAAAGGGGTGTAGCCTCCTCCAGCCTAAGGATGAATTCTTTACCGTTGGGTGTTTTCACCTCTTCCGTATAAAATCCTGGAATTTCAAACCGCAAAACAGTTGTTTCCAAAGTTGAAGAAACAACGCTTGTTTGAGCCGGAGATGGTAAGCCGGAGCTTACTTTTTTCCATTCACCGGCATGAACGCCGATAGCTAGCGCCAGTCCGACAAAAATTAATACTAAATTTTTCATGTTTTCATGTATTTAATTGTTAAATGTTTAATGTTCATTTTGCATCACTCCGGAACCTGTGAGCTTTTTCCCAGGTTTGGCAGCCAGAAATCGTTTTTATCCAAATTATTGATCTGCAAATCGAAATTCAAATCACTTCCCGAATAGGTTTTATTACCTGATTCCAGTGCCCAGCTATTTTTATCTGTTCCATCGATCCATCCATCTCCGTTTGCATTACCACCGATCATGCCCCAGATTCCGGATGCCAGCATTTTATGTCCGCCCGCTCCGCCAAATACTTTATTTTCCCCATTGGAAAAATCATACTGGTAAACACCCCCGGCCATCACCAACGGAAAATTTGACATGATAGAAAGGTGATTGCGGTGATAAATAACCACAAACAATTCCTGTGAAACCGAAATCGAGGGCTGCAAATCAGAAATCCCATCCAGATCAACCAAAGAGCCATCATTTAGTACAAATGCAGCCTGCCGACCAATCACAGTTGCTGAGGTAGCAGAAATAGCATCCACCGCATCGCGGTATTCAATCAGCACCCAGTCCACCACATTTGGTGGAATTGCAGTTACAGATTCTTGTCCAATATAATTCCAGGGTGAGCCGTTATAGGGTTGTGACATCGGGAAACCAGAAAAGCCGCTTAAGTTTGTACTCATAACAGTTCCGCTGAAGGGGCCTTCGAGAAATACTTTCAAATCAGCATAAATGTGTGTAACCACATTCAAAAATACGGGAATTGAAATGTTGGGTGAATCAGGATCGTTGCTTGAAATATTGATATAGGCCAGGTAAACACCCTCACTCAATCCCGATGCATCTAACCCCACGCTGATTGTCTGAACGCCCTGTCCTTCAAGTGATCCACCTGCTGTTGTTCCACCATCAAGCGTTAGCCAGCTCATCGGAGGGGGCAGTGGTGTATAATCGATCACAAGGTAAGGTTTGTTGGTTTCATTCCAGCCCTCGAAGTTGATGTAATAAGTTCCTGCATCAGTATCCACAATACCAATGGCAAACCAGTCTTGGATAAGCGATGCCTGAAGGTTTGCCTGTACATTACCACCAAGCATGTGAACTTTATAACCGTTAGTCAAAGTTGCAGTCTCCTCTCTGTGGAGGTAATAACCGCTACTGGCTTCAGCCCGTATGTCGGTGTTTAATGTTGAAGCTGCAGTTGTAACCGGATCATTGGTCACCGGGGTAATGCTCCAGTAAGGCCAGTTATTTGCATACACATATCCGTGAAATTCAACCGAGTTGATGATGGAGCCTTCAGGGATAGCGCTTACATCGAACTTCATCCACCCGACCTCGTTGGGAGGAGTACCTTTTACTTTGCTGATCTCTGTTTTGGCAGTAGAAGTAGTGGACCCGGTATTATAATTTGCGTTAACAGGAAAAACCTGCACAACAGCATTTGCCGGCGCATTATAGGTAACATTTGCGTTGAAATTTAAAACCATTCCACCTGAATTTTCAATATTCAGTTGCTGCAAGGTGGTTCCTCCCTGCGGCACTGTAACATCAAATGCAGCCGGATTAAAAGTAAGGTTCGGGTACAACGGAACTCCGGCCGTAAACACATGCGGATCCGGCAGACCGATCAAAGGGTGGGTTTCATTCCTGCCTGATTGATCGGCAACGTAAAGGCAGTATTCTACCTGGCTGCCATAAGCCGGACCCGGAATATTTCCTGAATACGTATTTCCACCCGTATTTGTCATTAAGATTGTATCCCATGCTCCAAAATTAATCGCGTAGATAATGAAAATTGAATCGGAGTAAACCGGCTGATTGCTGTAAGCTTTGATCTCTGCCTGAATAGGATATTCGGGCAAAAGGGGCTGATTTCCAGACAATGGAACATGCTTTATGCGAAGCATCCCGATGTCTGCAATTCCTATCGCACGGCAATGCAAAGCATCCGTTGATTCCCAGCTTCCGGTAAAACCAAGCACTTCATAGCCGGGCATTGCTTCCTGGTAAGCGGCGAGTGCTTCGTCATCCCAGGATGAACCGGTAATAGGAACCAAAACTTTTTCGTTTAAAATAATCGAATTGGTATATGGCTGATCATTGGGAGTATAAACCCTGAAAACCTGGAAAGGTGTTCCATAGGAACAAGTTTGCGATGCATAATAAGCGGCTGTTGCTTCTATTTCATCGTATTGAGCATGGCTTGGCGGAACTTCGCGGATCAGTACTTTATCCACATCCAAAAACTTTCCCCAGCAGTCTATATGATCAATATAAGTATTATTCGGGTCCTGCACTACGTGGTAGGTATTAATCCCAAGATAATTTTGAAACATTTGATTGATTTGAGTATGCGACAGAGTTGGATTCTCTTCCCAAACCAGTTGTGATGAAGAAGAAATTCCCATTCCGTCGGTCATATAATTTCCGCCGGTGTGGATCACGTTCATGCCAAACAGATTGATCCCAAGCGAACCTGCCAGAACCACAGGAATGTTATCATCGTTCGGTCGGGATGGCCGGTTGTAGGGGAAGTCAACGATCCCCGGGTCACCATTTCCATCAAATACAAACCATGGCCCGTAATCCCTTGTCCAGTAAGAATCGCTGGGAGCGATCAGGAAGCTGCAGTTCGCCATATTCACTCCGTTGGCAATGTAGTTATTCGTGACGGTTGTCTGCTGCGACGCGTTTGCAACGATGGTAACCACATCCAGGTCCTGCGACATTTCAGCAATAATGGCATAGCTGATCCCGAAAGGATAACGCACCAGAACCGCCTGCATCCTGTTAAATTCAGCGACATTGTAAACCGGTCCGGTAGGTGGCGCAGTCGGTACGAAATCCTTGCCGATCTCACCTTTCAGCAATTCCTCTTCAGGGGTCATGTGGTGAGTAAATATCTTTTGGCCGGTTTCATCGAGCCGCTGGGCATAAATTTGCGACTGGAAAAAGCCGGAAAGTATACCGACAAAGAAAAAAGCTACGATTCCAATCCCTCTCATTGAAGTGAATGAAAAAGCCGGATTTTTAAACCTGATCATTTTATAGAAATTATGGTATAAACCTGATAATCCGGCAAATTTATAACTTAATTGGTATTAAAAAATGATTATCTGCAATTTAGTGTCATTCCAAATTATAAGTCATTGCAGATTTCTTCATAAAATGACATTCCCTAATTTAGCTTACTTTTGCCCTCCTGTTCATGACCAAATGTCAAAAAAGGCAATTTCCGGGAACAGGTACAGTTATTGATTGCTGGTCATGTGCGATTATACTTCGGCTCATTGGATTTGCAAAAGAATGCAAACCCAAACGCTCAGTATAACTGAATCTAAGCAGCTTTGCTTTTGCAAACCTGCCAAGATTCAATATAATTTGAAACAGATTACAAAGACAATTTAAAATGGTAAAATTTCTCGAGAAACTTCTGGGAAGTAAATCAGACAGGGATATAAAAGCAATCACCCCGGTTCAAAAAAATATACTCGAAGCCTATGAGGTCATTAAAAAACTTACCAATGATGAGCTGAGAGCCAAAACTACTGAGTTCAAAAATAAAATAGCCGACCATATTTCCGGTGAGGAAGAGCAAGCCCGCGAGATCAGGCTGCAGGTTAACAATGATCCGGAAATGGAAGTTGAGGAGAAAGAAAAGCTTTGGAAAAAAGTGGATGAGCTCGAGAAGCAACTTTATGATAAAACCCAGGAAATTCTGAATGTGATTCTTCCGGAGGCATTTGCGGTAATCAAAGAAACGGCAAAGCGGTTCAAGGAAAATAAAATCGTAGAAGTCACAGCCAATGATTTCGACCGGGAGCTTGCCGCAAAAAGCGATTATATCAATATTGTCGGAGCCAAAGCGCATTACAGCAATGAGTGGATGGCGGGAGGCAACCTGATCACCTGGGACATGGTCCATTACGATGTTCAGCTCATCGGCGGGATTGTACTCCACCAGGGAAAAATTTCTGAAATGGCGACCGGTGAAGGAAAAACACTGGTGGCTACTCTGCCGGTATACCTCAATGCCCTTCCCGGAAAAGGAGTCCATATAGTAACCGTGAACGACTACCTCGCCAAGCGCGACTCGGAATGGATGGGCATGCTTTACCAGTTTCATGGCCTTAGGGTAGATTGCATCGATAAGCACCAGCCGAATTCTCAGGCACGCCGGAATGCTTATCTCGCCGATATTACTTATGGAACCAACAACGAATTTGGCTTCGATTACCTGAGGGACAACATGACCGCATTCCCTGATGAACTGGTTCAGCGGGAGCATAACTATGCCATAGTGGATGAGGTAGACTCCGTGCTGATTGATGATGCGCGAACACCCCTGATCATTTCAGGCCCCACGCCCAAAGGTGAAACCCAGGAGTTCGACCAGTTTAAACCCAATGTTCAGAAACTGTTTAATGCTCAAAAAGATCTGGTAACGAAAATTCTTGCTGAAGCCAAAAAACTGCTTACCGAAAAACCGGATTCCGAATCAGAAAAGAAAGGCGGAGAATTGCTGTTGAGGGCTTATAAGGGATTGCCAAAAAACAAAGCCCTCATCAAGTTCCTGAGCGAAGAGGGGATGAAAGCCCTTATGCAGAAAACAGAAAACTTCTACCTGCAGGAGCAGGCTAAAAACATGCACCTGATCAACGATGAACTCTATTTCGTGATCGAGGAAAAACAGAACTCCGTCGACCTTACCGAGAAAGGGATCAACTTCATCAACGAATCGGCGGGCGATGCTGAATTTTATGTTCTGCCCGATGTGGGTGCACAAATAGCCGAGCTTGAGAAATCAGGATTGAGCGATGCCGCCAAACTTTCAAAGAAAAGCGAGATCATGGTCGATTTTTCGGTCAAGTCGGAAAAGGTGCATACGGTTAACCAGCTCCTGAAAGCCTACACCATGTTCGAAAAGGATGTGGAATACATTATTGTCGAAAACAAGATCAAGATCGTCGACGAGCAGACAGGCCGTATCATGGAGGGCAGAAGGTATTCCGACGGGCTTCACCAGGCTATCGAGGCAAAAGAAAATGTTAAGGTCGAAGCAGCTACGCAAACCTATGCTACCATTACCCTGCAGAATTACTTCAGGATGTATAAGAAGCTTGCGGGTATGACGGGTACTGCGGAAACCGAAGCCGGTGAGTTCTGGAACATTTACAAACTCGATTGTGTGGTCATTCCGACCAACAAAAAAGTAGTTCGCGACGACCGGGAAGATTATGTGTTTAAAACCAAGCGCGAAAAATTCAATGCCGTCATTACCGAAATAGAAACCCTGGTTAAAAATAAAAGGCCTGTTCTGGTCGGTACAACCTCCGTCGAAACTTCGGAATTGCTTAGCAGGATGCTTACGAGAGCGAATGTCAAGCATAATGTTCTAAATGCCAAGCTCCATCAGAAAGAGGCTCAGATTGTAAAGGAGGCCGGACAGCCGGGCACTGTGACCATTGCAACCAACATGGCCGGTCGTGGTACCGACATCAAGCTTGGACCCGGAGTGGTAGAAGCAGGCGGTTTGGCAATTATCGGTACCGAACGCCACGAATCCCGTCGTGTCGACCGGCAGCTTCGCGGACGTTCCGGCCGTCAGGGTGATCCGGGAAGCTCGCAGTTCTTTGTTTCACTTGAGGACGACCTCATGCGTATGTTCGGATCGGAAAGTATTGCAAAGATCATGGACAGGATGGGAATCAAGGAAGGCGAAGTGATCCAGCATTCGATGATCACCAAATCCATTGAGCGGGCGCAGAAAAAAGTGGAGGAAAACAACTTCGGCATCCGAAAACGACTGCTCGAATACGACGATGTAATGAACGCCCAGCGCGAGGTCATTTATAAGAAGCGTAAGCATGCCCTTTTCGGCGACCGTCTTTCTATCGACATTTCGAACATGATGTTCGATGCCATCGAGCAAATAGTGATGGATCATCAGGAATCAAGAAATTTCGAAGCCTTCAAACTTGATCTTATTAAAGTGTTCGCAGTGGATTCACCTGTCGATGAAAAAGATTTTCTTGCACTGAACAAAGACGAGGTTACCAACCGGATTTTCGATAAAGTTTATGAATCCTATCACCGAAAAAATAATGAGATCAGGGAAAGGGCCATGCCGGTGATCAAAGAGGTTTTCGAAGGAAATTCGCAATACGAGAACATCGCCATCCCGGTTACTGATGGTCACAAAGAGATGCAGGTTGTGGCCAATCTGAAAAGAGCTTATGAGAATAATGGGCAGGAGGTTATCCTTGCGGTCGAAAAAGGGGTAACCCTCAGCCACATCGACAATGCCTGGAAAGAGCACCTGCGCGAGCTCGACGACCTGAAGCAGTCGGTTCAGACCGCTACCTATGAGCAAAAGGATCCTTTACTGATCTATAAATTCGAATCGTTTGAGCTGTTTAAAAGCATGGTTCAGAAAACCAATAAAGAGATCGATTCGTTCCTCGTGAAATGCCGTCTGCCGGGTCAGCAGGCGAATGTGCGTCAGGCTCAGATGCCTAGAAGGACCGACATGTCGAGGTTCAAGGAAGAGCGCTCTGATTTGTTGTCTCAGGCTCACAGCAACACGCAGCAAAACAGGGTTACACAGCCTGTTGTCCGCGAAAAGAAAACCGGCAGGAATGATCCTTGTCCATGCGGAAGCGGTAAGAAGTTTAAGAATTGCCACGGAAAGGAATGAGAAGTTCAGGGTTCGGAGTTCGAAGTTTGAAGTCAGCCTTATAAAAGTTACTTTTCACTTTGTCCTTTGTTATACCTCTACTAAATGGGATTGCAAAAAACATAGAGCTATATCGAGCGGTATAACTGCTTCTAATAGCAAAATGCTTCACTTTTTTTATAAGAAGGAGTATATTTGATATTTTGACTTTATAAAACATGTCCATCATAGTCGAAAACATTACCAAACTCTACGGGCAGCAAAAAGCCCTCGATGAGGTTTCATTTAAAATCGAACCGGGTGAGGTGGTTGGCCTGCTCGGACCTAACGGTGCCGGCAAATCCACCATGATGAAGATCATCACCTGTTTCATCCCGCCTACCTCCGGAAAGGTTTCCGTGAGCGGTTTCGACATTTTCGAACAATCCATTGAAGTCAGGAAAAGGGTCGGCTATCTCCCTGAAAATAATCCGCTGTACACCGACATGTATGTAAAGGAATACCTCCGCTTTGTAGCCGGGATTTATAAGCTGAAAGATGCAAAGCAAAAGGTGGAAGAGATGATCAGCCTGACAGGCCTTGCCATTGAGCAGAAAAAAAAGATCGGTGCGCTTTCCAAAGGTTACCGTCAGCGGGTGGGTTTGGCGCAAGCCCTGATCCACGACCCTGAAGTATTGATCCTCGATGAGCCCACCTCCGGCCTCGATCCGAACCAGTTGCTTGAAATCCGCAACCTGATCAAAGAAATCGGCAAAGAAAAAACAGTCATGCTCTCAACCCATATCATGCAGGAAGTAGAAGCTGTTTGCAGCCGCGCCATCATCATCGATAAAGGCAGGATCGTGGCTGATGATGCCACATCCAGGCTTTCGCTCAGTGCATCGGGACTCCATATCACTCTTGTCGAATTCAATAAACCAGCTGACAAAAAGAAGATCGAGGCCATTCAGGGTGTGTTGAAAGTGAACATGCTGCAAAATAACACCTATGAGATCGAATCCGACAAAACCGATGTCCGCGAGCTGATCTTTAAATTTGCAGTAGATAACAACCTTTCCGTTTTATCCATGCAGAAATCAGAAAAAGGGCTGGAAGAGATATTTCAGCAGTTGACAAGGAAAGGTGAGTAGAAATTACAATTTCTTTTCATTTGCCAGAAAAAAGATAACTAAAAATAGTTAGATCAGGAGATTTATTAATTTGTGATATTCACAATTTAGTATTTACTGTTTTGACTTATCCTATGTCCCTGTCCATACAAGTCAATTGATGCAAATGAACAAATAATGTGCTCAGGGGTTTTCTTAAAATAATTTGGTAATAGTATTTTCCTTTTTATCTTTGCACGCTCTTGTGGACAAATTTGATTGATTGCAACCACGGAAAAAAATGCTAAAACAATGTTTTCCAACCAACTCAATCAAATTTCACTAAACATGTTCATTGAGGATTCTGGAATATTCCAGATCAGTAAAGAAATATATTGTTTAACTTAAAATTTATAAATCATTTAGTTATGGGATATTTATTCACCTCCGAATCAGTTTCCGAAGGGCACCCGGATAAAGTTGCCGATCAAATTTCAGATGCATTATTAGACGAATTCATGCGCTGGGACCCGGAGTCCAAAGTAGCTTGCGAAACTTTTGTTACCACCGGCCTCGTAGTTTGTGGTGGAGAAGTAAGAACCACGGGATGGGTTGACGTGCAGGAAACTGCCCGCAATGTCATCCGCAATATCGGTTACACAAAAGCCGAATACAGGTTTGATTCCGATTCTTGCGGAGTGATTTCAACCATCCATGAGCAATCATCAGATATTAACCAGGGTGTTGTTCGTGCGAAGAAAGAAGACCAGGGCGCCGGCGACCAGGGAATGATGTTCGGCTATGCCTACCCGCGAAATGGACAATTTCATGCCACTTTCCTCTGAACTGGCTCATATCCTTCTTCAGGAACTTGCAGCCATCAGAAGAGAAAACAAAGTCATGAAATACCTTCGCCCCGACAGCAAGTCGCAGGTAACCATTGAGTATTCCGACAACGGACAACCGCTTCGTATCGATGCCATTGTGGTCAGCACCCAGCATGATGAATTTGTTCAGCCAAAAAACAAAACACCAAAAGCCCAGGAATCCGCTGACAAAGCCATGCACGATAAAATCTTTTCTGACGTTCAGAAAATTCTGATCCCAAGGGTGAAGAAAACTTTACCCGCAAGGCTGCAAAAACTTTTCAAAGGGGATTATAAATTATATGTCAATCCGACGGGTAAATTTGTAATTGGCGGGCCTCACGGCGACACAGGATTAACAGGCAGAAAAATTATCGTTGACACTTATGGCGGTCATGGTGCACATGGTGGCGGTGCATTTTCCGGTAAAGACCCGTCAAAAGTTGACCGCTCTGCGGCTTATGCTGCCCGCCACATTGCCAAAAACATGGTTGCAGCAGGAGTATGCGATCAGGCTTTGATCCAGGTGGCTTACGCCATTGGAGTTGCGCAGCCAGTTGGATTATTTGTGAACACTTATGGTACGGCCAAAGTTAAGGACGCAAAAGGTAAAAAATTAACTGATGGGGAGATTGCAGAAAAGATCAACAAGATTTTCGATATGCGGCCTTATGCTATCATCGAGCGATTCGGACTTAAAAATCCGGTTTTCCTTCCAACAGCATCTTATGGACATTTTGGAAGAGATCCTTTTGCTAAAGAAGTTGAAGTATTTTACAATGTTAAGGGAGCAAAATCAAAAGGAACCAACAGTAATGGCAAACCAGTTTACCTTAAGAAAGTTGAATTTTTTGCATGGGAAAAGCTGGATTATGTCAGCAAAGTAAAAGCGGCATTTAAAATTAAATAATTACAAGTCAGTAAAAGGATTTTTTTTAGGTAATATTTGGCTTTAATTTATTTTTTTCCGAAATCTTAATTAATAAAATGATCGTACCTTTGTATAGGTAATTTTATATAAAACAACTAAAATTATAACTTATGAAAACGCTGAAATTGATTGGAATATTTATTTTGTTTGCTTCAATGGCTTACAGTCAGCAGGTACCTAAAGAAAAAGTAGTGGTTGAGATTGGCACAGGTACGTGGTGATATTTCTGCCCGGGCTCTGCAATGGGAGCAGAAGACCTGATCGCAAACGGCAAACAGGTTGCCGTTATTGAGTATCACACTGGCGATACTTATGAGAATCCTTATGGAGCTGCCCGCTTAACCTACTATGGATTAAACGGAACCCCCACTGCCTGGTTTGATGGAGGAAATGCTGTTGTGGGCGGAGACCATTCCAACAGTATGTATTCTTATTATCTTCCTAAGTATAATCAATGCATAAACATACCTTCTTCCTTTACCATTGGTATGATTGGCTCCAGAATAGGAACCAGCAGTTATCAGGTGACAATTACTGTCGATAAAGTTGATGCCACTGCCTATGATAACCTTAAATTGCATTTTGCCGTCACTCAGTCAGATATTGCACAGAACTGGCAGGGTATGACCGAATTGAACAATGTTGAAAGGTTGATGGCTCCTGGTCAGTCAGGCACCCCACTCAATTTCACTTCAACAAATACACAACAGGTTTATCTTACCTTCACAATGCAGCCTAGTTGGGTAATTGCCAACTGCCAGGTAATCGCTTTCGTTCAGAATTCAGCTACAAAAGAGATTTACCAGGGAATCCTTAGAGAATTATCGGAGTTTGATTTTACCAATAATACCGATGCTGCTGTAGTTAAAACAATTGTTCCCCGCACAGTCTGTAAGGAAAACTTCATCCCGAAACTGAAATTGGGAAATTACGGGACTGATAATCTTACAAGTATTGATATTATCCTGAATGTAAATAATGAACCTGCACTCACTTTCAACTGGACAGGGAATCTGGCCTTCACTGAAACCGAAATTATTGAACTGCCTGAGATCATATTTACAATTGTGAATGAAAATAATTTCACCATCGACCTTGATAATCCGAATGGTCAGGCAGATCAATACCCGTCAAATGACTTCAAAATTATCCCCATGGAAGACGCACCGGATGTAAGCTCTCCTGTTTCACTCGCATTAAAATTAGATGCAAATCCGGGTCAGACAACCTGGTCAGTAATAAATTCAGGCGGAACGGTCCTTTATTCTGGCGGACCCTATACACAGCCTAATCAATTTATCATCGAGAACTTCGATTTGAATGAAAACGACTGCTATACCTTTATCATTTACGATTCAGGAGGAGACGGGCTCACAGGCCTTGGGACATACAAGCTTGCCCATAACGGCTCAACGATATTTTTCCAGGGTAAGGATTTTGGATTTGAAGAGCAGGTTCAGTTTGGTATCGGACTTACTGAAATTAATGAAGTTAGTCAATTTTCTGATTTTCTTATAACACCGAATCCTATCGGGGTTCGTGCAGAAATCTCATTTTACCTATCAGAAGCTGATCCCGTTCGTCTGAAAGTATATAATTCGACTGGTGCAATGGTCTTTGAAACAGCAGAGCAGTTGTATCAGGCAGGCAAACACACCCTTCAATTTGAAAATGAAAATTTAATTGATGGTATCTATTACCTTCAGCTTTCTTTTGGAGAAAAAGTTCTTTCCAAAAAGCTAATTGTGAAGCACTGATAAATTCTGTTTCTTAAATTTGGCAAATCGCTTAAGAAATCTTTCTGGAGCCTTCGAAAAATTGTCAGTGATTTTGTGTATTTGATATATATTATGAAGTTGAAAGAATCAATACCTTGCTAATAAGAGACAATTGGTTATATTTCTTAATTGTTAATTTTTCAGACTTTCTTGCTTCCTCTATTCCTTTTTGGTATTGTCCAAATTATCAAACAATATGGGTACGATGATCAACAAATATGCAAATTCCTAAATATTAAGTTGTATTTTTGCTCCCGGGAATTATGTTTAAAAGATTAAATGTTTATCTTATGAATAAAGTAAAACTTTTTGGATTTTTAATGCTGATTATTCCTGCGGTTTTCGCACAGGTGCCCAGGGAAAAAGTTGTTGTTGAAATCGGCACAGGAACGTGGTGACAATATTGTCCGGGCGCTGCAAACGGGGCAGCAGACCTGATCGCAAACGGCAAACAAGTTGCCGTTATTGATTATCATACTGGAGATACTTATGCAAACTCTTTTTCCAATGCACGGTTGTCCTATTATGGAATATCAGGTACTCCAACAGCTAAATTTGATGGAATACTTACAGTAGTTGGCGGCGGTAATGCCTCTACCAGTATGTATGGATCATATCTGCCTAAATATAACCAGCGAATTGCCGTTCAATCATCGTTTACAATAGAAATTGAAGGTTCCAATTCAGGGATGGTAGAATACGAGTTAAATATTACCCTTAACAAGGTCGCTTCAGTTTCATCCACAAATATGGTGATGCACCTTGTTGTCACTGAATCTGATATTCCACAAAGCTGGCAGGGGATGACCGAGCTAAATCATGTGGAAAGACTTATGGTTCCAAACCAATCCGGAACACCTGTTGATTTTTCAACCACCAATACTATTCAACTTACAAAGACCTTTATAATGAATCCTGATTGGGAGGTTGCAAATTCAGAAGTTATTGTATTTATCCAAGACCTGTCAAACAAAGAGATCTTACAGGCAACAATAGCAAGCCTGTCTGATTTTCCCACAAGCAACAACTATGATGCTTCGGTTTTGACCATAGTTGCTCCGACAGCAGTGTGCAAGGATTCTTTTGTACCGAAAGTTAAAATTGCCAATTACGGGCTGGATAATCTTACCAGTCTTGAAATTGAAATGCACATGAACAATGAGCAACCGATAACTTATAACTGGACGGGAAACCTCCCATTTTTACAATCGGAAATCATTGAACTTCCCGGTATCAGCTTCTCAATCTTATCCACAAACACCTTTACTGTTACCTGCATGAATCCAAATGGTCAACCGGATCAGTATACTCCAAATAATACGCAGACGGTTTCGATCGAGGAAGCCTTGAATGTGACTTCACCTGTTGGTATGGCATTGAAACTCGATAATAATCCGGGTGAAACAACCTGGGAATTGCTCAGTTCCGATGGCATCGCTTTATATTCAGGAGGCCCCTATTCCCAGCCCAATCAGGTCATCTTTCAATTGTTTGAGTTGTCAAACAATGATTGTTTCAGTTTTATAATATACGATGCGGGTGGTGATGGCCTTACCGGTACAGGAATGTATAAACTTGCTTATAACGGCTCAACCATTTTTGCTCAGGGCAATGATATAGGATTTGAAGAACAGGTTCAATTCGGAATCGGATTGACAGATGTAAATGATATTAATCTTTCTAATGACTTCATCGTAATACCCAATCCGGTCCGTGACCGTGCGGAAGTTTCATTTTACCTGAAAGAAGCTGATCCAGTTCGTATGAAGTTATATAACTCGACCGGTGCATTGGTCTTTGAAACAACAGAGCAGATGTACACGGCAGGAAACCACACCATTCGATTTGATAATGAAAATTTAATTGATGGTATTTATCACCTGCAGCTTTCTTTTGGAGAAAAAGTTCTTTCCAAAAAGGTATTGGTGAAACAGTGATAAAACTTATAACAGATATGAAAACGGCGGTATTTTAATCGCCGTTTTTTTATTTGGTATTACCATAAAAACGATTGCTCAGGTAGTGATACAACTCGCTAACCCTCAGCTGAGATGTTGATGGCCCTGATCTGATATAAAACACTTCGTCGTCTTTATGATTTATATAGGCAGGACTGGGAGAGGGTTTTACATCCACTCTCAGCACTTTACCTTCCTCCGCCTTATCGATAGCCATGCTGATAAATTGTGTATGGATCATGCCGATATTTTCCTCGATCAGTTTAGTAAGATGAAGGAACATGTGATCCTCATTTCTGAAATTATCCGCATCAAGTCCTAAAACATTTTTTTTATCATCTATTCCTATCAGCAAAGTTCCCCCCGAAGAATTTAAAAAAGCTGCAATGGTTTTGAGGGAAGCATGTTCAATCTCTTTATCAAATTTTTTAGAAAATAAATTGAACCGGAGGGTCGATTTGAATTCGACAGTTTCGGTTTCTCCCCCCTCGATAAGGCTCTGGGTTGAAGTGTTGAGCGAAGTTATGAAATAAGATGTTATTTTTCTGCCCAGTTCGATAATTATCTTCAGTGCAGTCCGGGCAGGGATTTTTAACTCACTTACAAGGTCCAAACCGTTCAGACAAAAGAGCATTGAAGGCTCCATGGCAGTGACTGTTCCTGTCCGGTAATTGGTATTGAGCAGTCCGATCTCTCCGAAAAAATCTCCCTTTTCCAGGAATATTATATCATTACCAATCGGTTCAATCTTTAGTCGTCCAAAACGGACAATGTATAAAACCTGTTCCTTACTGTACTTTTCAAAAACAATTCCATCTTCAGGCACCTCCTTCATTGTAAGGTGGTGAATCATTAATTGCAGTTCACTGTCATTTAGATTTTTGAACAAAGTAAGCTCCCTCAGAAAGGATTGGTGCCTGGATTCATTGGTTATCATAAAAGAAAGTAGTTCATTCGATGTTTTTCAAAACCAATAATTATTAGCCGTCAGAAAATCCATTTATTTTTCATTAAAGAGACCATCAATTAATTTATCCTCGGCCAGGTTTGGCAGAGTTATCTTTAACCCTGGTTCAAGTTCCATTGCCTTTTTGATCGAAAAAACAGCTCCTTCATTTCTGGCCCAGCTTCTTCTTGCAATGCCATTGTTTACATCCCAGTGCAGCATCATCTTCAGTCTTTTTTCCGCCTCTTTAGATCCATCGAGTACCATTCCGAATCCTCCGTTGATCACCTCGCCCCAGCCAACACCACCTCCATTATGAATGGAAACCCAGGTTGCTCCTCTGAAAGCATCCCCAATAACATTATGAATAGCCATGTCGGCAGTGAACTGCGATCCGTCATAGATATTTGAGGTTTCCCTGAACGGAGAGTCAGTGCCTGAAACATCATGATGGTCGCGGCCCAGAATGACAGGTGCTGAAATCTTGCCTTCCTTGATCGCCTGATTAAATGCAGAGGCAATTTTTATTCTGCCATTGCAATCAGCGTAAAGGATCCTGGCTTGTGACCCTACAATAAGATTGTTTAGCTTGGCTTCTCTGATCCATCGTATATTGTCGGTCATTTGCTGCCTGATTTCTGGAGGTGCTACTATGGCTAATTCTTCCAATGCTTTTATTGCCAAATCATCTGTTATATCAAGGTCTTCAGGTTTCGAAGATGAGCATACCCAGCGGAAAGGTCCAAAACCGTAGTCGAAACACATTGGACCCATGATATCCTGAACATAACTGGAGTATTTGAAGGTCCCATCTGTTTTAAAAATATCTGCTCCTGCCCTCCCCGACTCAAGAAGAAAGGCATTGCCATAATCAAAGAAATACATCCCCTGCCCGGCAAGCTTGTTTATAGCCGCCACCTGACGTTTCAGTGATTCGTGAACTTTCTTTTTAAAGGCAACGGGATCACTGGCCATCAATTGTTTTGATTCTTCGAATGTAAGGCCGGCAGGGTAATATCCTCCTGCCCAGGGATTATGCAGTGATGTCTGGTCGGAGCCAAGGTCCACCAGAATATTTCTTGCAGCAAGTCTTTCCCACAGGTCGACAATATTGCCGAGAAAAGCAACTGAGAATGGCTGAATCGCTTTTTGCTTTTCGATTGCAAGGTCAATTGCCTCGTCAATATTATCTGTAATATGGTCTACCCAGCCCTGACTGTGTCTTTTATGAGCAGCTTTAGGATTTATTTCGGCAGTAATGCTTACGACTCCGGCAATGGTCGCTGCCTTTGGCTGAGCACCGCTCATTCCACCCAATCCGGAAGTTACAAATAGAAGACATTTTTTCTTTTTCTGCTCCGGATCAACTTTTCTTGCGGCATTCATGACGGTAATGGTCGTACCATGAACTATCCCCTGCGGCCCAATGTACATAAAGGATCCTGCAGTCATCTGGCCGTATTGCGAAACGCCCAGTGCATTAAACTTTTCCCAGTGATCGGGTGAAGAATAATTGGGGATTACCATTCCATTTGTAACAACAACCCTGGGGGCTTCCATGTGGGAAGGAAATAATCCCATGGGGTGACCTGAATACAGTACAAGGGTTTGCTCATCTGTCATATCGGAAAGGTATTTCATAGTGAGACGGTATTGTGCCCAGTTCTGAAAAACAGCACCATTCCCGCCGTAGGTGATCAGCTCACGGGGATGCTGGGCAACATCATCATCGAGGTTGTTCGATAACATGAGCATAATGGCTGCCGCCTGTTTTGATTTGTGCGGAAATTCATCGATGGAACGTGCAAAAATTTTATATTCCGGTCTGAACCTGTACATGTATATTCTTCCGAAGTTCTCCAGCTCATCTTTAAATTCCGGAGCAAGAACAGGATGATGCTTTTTATCGAAATACCGCAAAGCATTCCTGATCGCAAGCTTTTTCTCCTCCCTGTTCAGGATGTCTTTTCTTTTCGGAGCATGATTGATATTTTTGTTATAGGGCCTTAAAGGAGGCAATATGGCAGGAATACCCTCCTTTATGGATTTCTTAAATTCGGCTTGTGTCATCTTCAGATATTTTATCCTGCAAAATTATTGATTAAAATAACCCCGGAAGAAAAAGAAACCGTATGTCCGGAATAAATTCTTCCTTAAACTGATTTACTCTTACCTTAAACTGATTTGAGGTTGACAAATGCAAATTCCGGTTGTACTTTTATTGCGAATTCGATCTAACCAATCACCTTTATGAACCATGAAATGGGGTTGAGAAGCTTATTTATCAGTTAATCTTAACCATAAAGTAATGAAAAATTCTGCTTTTTCCTCAGTAAAACCCAGGAGGAGCGAATACCGATCCCGGATAAAAGCTTTTTGCTTTTTCCGGGATTTTTTATACTTTTACATTCATCAATTAAATAATAAACCACATGAAAAAAAATTATTTACGTTTCCTTCTCGGAATTCTGATCTTGAGTTTGTCAGTGCAACAAACCATGACCCAGGAAGAAACACAGATAGGCAGCACTCTTTATGATCTTCAAACCCTGCGGGCTATGCAAAACAGGATATTCCGCTTCAATGACGGATCCATTGGTGCGGTTTGGAATATGGATAATTTCTTTCCGGTTCCCAACAATTTGGGTATTGGATACAATTATTTTGACGGATATAACTGGGGAGCCGGATCAAATTTTCCGATCACCTCCGGATGGGCAATAAATCCCTCCTATACTGATTATGGCGAAAACGGTGAATTGTGTGTTTCACAGGGACAAAACGGTCTATATATCTGTACCAGGGAAATTAAAGGCCAGGGTCCGTGGCAAGAGTTTAATTTAGCGGGAAATTTATTAAAACATCCGGTGATAGTGACTGCGGGTGCCTCCAATGACATATTTCATCTGCTTTACCTTGAGTCTGATCCGGATTTTATACCGACTGAACCTCAGCCTGTCCGGGGTGAAATCTGGTATACATCCTCGCAGGATAACGGACAAACCTGGAATAGCATTCCCATGCCCGGGTTAGGTCCTGATTTCTATCTTGGTTTTACAATGGCTGCCTATTGCTGGGCTGAACCAAGAGGTAATGTCGCTTGCAATGGTTGCTGGAGACTTTTTAACGGATCTCATTTTGATGAAATCAAATGATGGAGGCTTAAACTGGGAAAAGACAATAGTTTGGGAACATCCATATTCTTTCCTTGAGTTTTTTGCTATGAATACCGATACATTTTATTGCAACAACGGGGGTATCTCGGTTGCTCTTGACAATGATAATAATGCACATATTGCCTTTGGAATATCAAAGGTGATCTCACATGACGAACCATCGCCTGTATGGTATTTTCCGGAGGCAGGAGGCCTTGCATACTGGCATGAAGGTATGCAGCCGTTTTCAAATAATGTAAACGCATTAAATCCATACAACCATCCTGAATCGGAATTGATTCAGGATTATAACCTGATAGCCTGGCTGCAAGATATTACAGGCAATTTTGCCACCTATCCTACTCCCGGACTGATTATTATGCCTCAGATCGTGATCAGTGATCAGAATGAAATTTATGTGATCTTCAATACAGTAACTGAAAATATCGGGACGCAGGATTACCGCCATTTATGGGCAAGGGCTTCCCCTGATGGTGGAAATCACTGGGGGGATTTTTATAATTTAAATGCAGATTTAATACATTCATTTGATGAGTGTATTTATCCCTCAGCATCTGCGAGCATTATAGGGGATAAGTTAAGTTATTTATATTCTTATGATTACACTACCAGGGATTGTTGGTTATGGACAAGCCAATTATACCGATAACTCTATAGTTTTTTCTGAATTAACAGCCAGCCCTCTTCTGCAATATCTGTCTGTTGATTTCACAGCATCCGACACTGTTATAAATGAAGGGAATTCTATTACTTTTCAAAACCTCTCGAATGGAATTCCTGAACCTGTCAGTTTTTCATGGACTTTTGAAGGTGGAACACCTTCATTTTCAAATCTGGAAAACCCCACCATTGTTTACAATGAACCAGGGATATTTGATGTTACACTTAACATTTCAAACGGTGTAATGAATAAAACTTTAACCAGAGAAAATTACATTATGGTTTTAGAGGGTCTCGTTATCAATCAGCTTCAGGATGATAAACAATGGATAATATCTCCTAACCCGACAAATGGGAAATTCACCATTTACAGAAATTCCGAAGAAGTCTTTTCAATAAGGATTTTTAATCTACTTGGCCAGGAAATCATTAACAAAGCCTTTAGTCATGGCCAGTTGCAAATGAATCTGGACATTTCACATCATCCGGAGGGCATCTATTTTATTTCCGGAAAATTCGGAAAAACTGAAAGGGTTAAAAGAATAATCTTCAGAAAAGAATAAGAGATTTATATTTTTTCTCTCGAATTCTTTAATATCTGGTAGAGGAAATCCCTCGCACGGAAGAGTTGCGCTTTTACCGTTCCAAGCGGAAGATTAAGTTCCTCAGCAATTTCTTCATACGAAAATTCGCTGAAATAGCGAAGCTCGATAAGGGTACGGTAATGAGGTTTGAGTTTCTCCACTACCTCGCGCATCAGCTTTATTTTTTGCTTTTTGACCAGCTCTTCTTCGGGATCCAGTTCTTCGGCAGGAATACGATTGGCAAGTTCAGTTCCAAGCTCGTCATCAATACCCTGATCGATAGAAAAAGTATATTTTTTCTTTTTTCGGATAAAATCAATGCAATTGTTGGAAGCAATCTTAAACAACCAGGTGCTGAAAGCATAATCCGGCGTGTACTGATGAAGCTTTTTAAAGGCTTTACCAAAGGCTTCAATGGTCAGGTCCTCGGCATCATGAGGATTGTTGGTCATTTTCAGGAGCATGAAATAGAGCGAGTCACGGTAGTTTTTCATCAGTTCGGCATATGCCTTCTGATCCCCCTGGTCGATCGCCCTCTGAACCAGTTTAAAATCCCGTACAGCTTTATCAGTTAGATGCGTAGTTACTTCCATTTATTTTCCTTAATGACCAGATTTGCCAAAACAACCAGGGGAAAAAATCCTAATAAAAACAATTCAAACAGCGGCGAAATTAACAATAATTTTTTTTCATGTAACCGCTGCATCGATTTTTTAAAGACAACCAATTGGCTGATCAACCTTAGGGCAAAAATCCCTAGGACGATGAAAACCTGAAACCTGAAAAACAGCAGTACTGCAAAAAACAAATAAAGCAGAAACAGGCTCATGGAATATAACCCGAGCATAATCCTGTGTTTCGCCTTATAATACCTTCCGGTTGACAAGTGACGGCGCTTCTGGTACCACCAATCCCTGAAAATATTCTTCGCAGCCGAAACCATAAAACTGTCAGGATGAATTTCAATTCTTGTATTTTTTGAAGTCGATGCCTTATTGATGAAGAGATCGTCGTCTCCCGACTTTATGGTATAGTGCGAAATAAAACCTTTATGATTGATAAACAACGATTTGCGGTAAGACAGATTGCGGCCTACTCCCATATATGGCATACCCAAGAGTGCAAATGAAAAATACTGAATTGCAGTCATGATGGTTTCATATCTGATGATCATGTTCAGCAGGTTATTTTTCTTTTCATATGGGCCGTAGCCAAGTACGATTTCCGTTTTATTATCATAATTTCCGGCCATCTCCCTTATCCAGTTTGGGCCCGAGGGAATGCAATCGGCATCGGTCAATAGCAATAATTCATTTTTGGCGGATTTGATCCCCAGGGACAAAGGAAATTTTTTTCCCTTAAAAAAGTTCAAGTCCTGTGTGATATTTACCACCTTGAGTTTTTTATATTCCCGTTCCAGGTCCTGAAGTAGAAAAATAGTCTCGTCATCCGATGCATCATTTACCACCACGACTTCAAAATCAGGATAGTCCTGATGTAAAATAGCAGGAAGATTGCTCTTAAGATTGTGGTATTCATTTTTAGCGCAGATAACAACGGAAACCGGTAATAATTCACTTTGTTTAAGCTGCTTCCGGTAAAATGCAAACCGGGCAAAGATTCCCCAAAAATAAACCAGTTGCAACAGTGTTACCGCACAAAAAGAATAAAAGAGAACAGGAAAAACGATATTTAGATCAAATCCCAAAATATTGAAATCATTTTTAATCAGCCCACAAATTTATTTAACTAAATAGTAGATGACCTATGCTGATTTAAAAACTTATTAAAAGAATTTGAACAACCGGAGGATTAAAAATGGTTGTATTACCTTTAATAATAAATACGAATAACCAATATCTTTACGGCATTTTAAATAATATTTCATTTTTCAGAAATATGAAATTTAGTATCAGGGGTAAAGACAATCAAAGCAAAGCAAGGGCAGGTGAGATGGTGACCGACAGCGGTATCATCCAAACCCCAATATTTATGCCTGTTGGTACTGCAGGAACTGTCAAAGCGATTCATATACCCGATCTTGAAAAGGATATTAAGGCTCAAATCATTCTCGGAAATACCTATCACCTTTATTTACGTCCGGGTCTTGAAGTGATTAAAAGCGGCCGGCGGACTTGCACAGATTCAACGGCTGGGACAAACCACATACTGACCGACAGCGGTGGTTACCAGGTTTATTCTCTTGCCAATACCCGGAAACTGACTCCTGAAGGGGTGATCTTTAATTCTCACATCGATGGTTCACGGCATACTTTTACTCCTGAGAAAGTAATTGACATTCAAAGGATCATCGGCGCCGATATCATCATGGCTTTTGATGAGTGTACTCCCTATCCCTGCAAATACGACTATGCTAAGAAGTCTCTTGGTATCACCCATCAATGGTTAAAACAATGCTTGGATCATTTTACAAACACTGAACCACTGTACGGAAAATCCCAGGCATTGTTCCCTATTGTGCAGGGCAGCATATATCACCGATTTAAGAAAAGAATCAGCAGAAACCATTGCCTCCTGTAATGCTGATGGAAATGCTATCGGAGGACTTTCAGTTGGTGAGCCAGCAGAAATGATGTATGAAATGACCGAGCTTGTTTGTGGCCTGCTTCCAGCAGATAAACCGCGCTATCTGATGGGCGTCGGAACTCCCGCAAACATTCTTGAATGTATTGCACTCGGAGTGGATATGTTCGACTGTGTGATACCAACGCGGAATGCCAGGCACGGCCTGCTCTATACAACTGAAGGTATTATCAATATCAAAAATGAAAAATGGAAGTTCGACTTTTCACCGCTGGACGAAAACGGTACTTCATTTGTCGACCGTCAGTATTCCAGGGCTTACCTTCGCCATTTGATTCAGTCGCAGGAGGTACTTGGCGGAATGATAGCCAGTCTTCACAATCTTGGCTTTTACCTCCGGCTTGTTGAAGAGGCAAGGAAACAGATAATGCTTGGATCATTTGCAAAGTGGAAGGATCAAATGGTTAGACAATTGGCTCAAAGATTGTAATATTTTTGCGCAATAAAACTCTTTCTTGAAAAAAATCGACATATATATTATAAAAAAATTCCTGGGGACATTCTTCTTTGCAATTTCTCTGCTCATCATCATTGTCGTAATCTTCGATATTTCCGAAAAAATTGATGATTTCATCGAAAAACAAGCACCCCTGAAAGAGATATTGTTTTCTTACTACCTCAACTTCATTCCCTATTTCGTAAACCTCTTCAGCTACCTGTTTACATTTATTGCTGTTATTTTTTTCACCTCCAAAATGGCATCCGGAAGTGAAATTATTGCAATATTGAGTAGCGGGATCAGCTATTGGAGGATGTTGTGGCCATATTTTCTTTCGGCAGTTTTTTTAGGTGTTGATGTCATTTTATCTTGCTAATTTTCTTATTCCCTACACCAATAAAAAAATGATGGCTTTTGAGAAGATTTATATAAAGAATCCTTATCAATACCGGGAAAAGGATGTGCATCTGCAGATTCAGCCCGGTACCTTTATATATATGGAAAGCTATAATAATAAAAACAACACGGGTTATAAATTTTCACTCGAGGATTTTGATGACAACAGGCTTGTTTATAAATTGAATGCAGACCAGATTATTTGGGATAGCTTAACCGGTCAATGGAAGGTGAAGAATTATTTTATCAGGAAATTCAATGCCGATAAAGAAATCCTGATCAAGGGTTCAGTTTTGGATACTCTAATCAATATCCATCCCAGGGATTTTAATGTAATGGTTAGTGAGATTAAAACCCTGAATTACTATGAGCTAAGGACTTTTATCGAAAAGGAAAAACTCAAAGGAACAACAGTAGTCAAAGAATATCTTGTTGAGAAGCATAAACGAATTGCATTCCCCTTCGCAACCATTATTTTAACGCTGATAGGTGTTTCCATTTCAAGCCGTAAAGTCAGGGGTGGAATCGGGATGCACCTGGGGCTTGGCATCGCAATAACGTTTACTTTCATTCTATTCCTCCAAATTACAACAGTTTTTGCCACGCATGGGAATCTACCGGCATGGCTTTCAGTTTGGATTCCCAATTTTATTTTTGGAGTTGTAGGTGTTTTTCTTGTTCTTTTTGCTCAGAAATAACCCGGTCCTATATTTTGAATTTCATAATTCCGGTCAATTAATAAGGGTTCTGATTACTGGTCCAGATAAAACAATTGTGAAATTCTCCTGAAATTTCAATTTCACTATCGAAGATTCCAAAAACAGCAGCGCCACTTCCTGTCAGAGATGCAAAAACAGATCCCAGTCTATAAAGTTTCTTAATAATATCATTAATCAGAGGATACCTGCTTGTTACCTCAACCTCAAAGTCGTTGACGATAAATTTTTTCCATTGACCGGGAGGCACTTTAATCAGTTCAAACAGGGGCATTTCCTTTTTTGAAGATTTGACCCATGAATATGCATCAGCAGTGCTGATGTGAATTTCAGGTTTTATAATTACCAGAAAATATTTTTCAATTTCGATTTCGATGGGTTTAAATTGATCTCCTTTTCCGAAAGCCAGCGCCGGTTTATTATTAATGAAAAATGCACAATCACTTCCCAACAATTTCGCTTGATCAGCCATTTCACCAGAGGTTAAGCCAAGTGAGAAAAGCTTATTGAGCATTTTAATAGTGAACGCGGCATCTGCAGAACCTCCACCCAGCCCAGATCCGGGGGGAATGATCTTGTGCAGGTAGATATTTACTGATGGAAGGTCATATTTTCTTTTCATCAGGTCATAGGTCTTACAAACAAGGTTACCATTATTGCTCCCTGGGATTTTTATTCCAGAAGAACTGAATTTGAAATCTTTACCTGGAGTTGCTGTGATTTCAAGGATATCATGAAGTTTGACAGGATACATAATTGTTTCAATATCATGATAGCCATCTTTTCTTTTGCCGGTTACCGAAAGACCTATATTTATCTTACCATTAGGAAAATCAACCATAATGCTTCATTAATAAATAGAATGCTAAATTAATTGTAATTTTGAAAACCTGTTCCACAACTTTTACAGGTTATATTATGGCACTTATTAATTCCGTATTGTCATGGTTGATGAAGAAACGGTTTCATCAGATAGAGCTGTTCAGGAAATATCCTTATGAAGTTCAGGAAGAATGGTTTAAAAAATTAATTACCAATGCCAAAGAAACTGAATGGGGAAAAAAATACGATTATAAATCGATCAGCAGTTATAATATCTATAAAAACCGCGTACCGGTGAATGATTACGAAAGCCTCAAGCCATACATCAACAGACTGAGAAAGGGAGAACAGAACATATTATGGAACTCAGAAATTAAATTATTCGCAAAATCTTCAGGAACCACATCCGATAAAAGCAAATATATTCCTGTAAGTCAGGAAGCACTTGAGGAATGTCATTATAAGGGAGGGAAAGATATGCTTTCGATATATTGCAATAATTATCCCGATACCCTTTTGTTCGATGGAAAAGGACTATCGATGGGTGGCAGTCACCGTATCACCGAAATAAACAATGAAATTTACTATGACGGCGATCTTTCCGCTTTAATTGTCCAGAACCTTCCCTCCTGGGCTGAATTTATCCGTGTACCAAAAAGGTCGGTTGCTTTAATGGATGAATGGGAAAGTAAAATCGAAAAAATTGCCCTTGCAACAATCAATCATAATGTAACAAATATTCTGGGAGTGCCTTCCTGGACATTATTGCTTATCCGCCGGATACTGGAGATCAAAGGTTGTAATAACCTCCTGGAGATTTGGCCAAACCTTGAGGTATTTTTTCACGGAGGTGTTAATTTTGAGCCCTATATCCGGCAATTCCGCGAGCTTATACCTTCAGACAAAATGCATTATATGGAGACATACAATGCCTCAGAAGGATTTTTTGGCTTGCAGGATTTGAAAGACTCAGATGAATTGCTGCTAATGCTCGACTATGGAATTTATTATGAATTCATGCCATTAGATCAGCTCCATTCTGAGCATCCTTTAACATTGACCCTGAGTGAAGTTGAACCGGACACGAACTATGCTCTGATAATCTCAACAAATGCGGGATTATGGAGATATATGATCGGAGATACCCTTACATTCACCTCTTTAAATCCCTTCAGATTTAAAATTACAGGGCGAACAAAAAATTTCATTAATGCTGTAGGAGAAGAAGTTATAATTGACAACGCAATAAAAGCACTCACGGTTGCCTGTAATAAATGCAATGCGGTATATTCCGATTTCACAGCTGCCCCGGTTTATTTTTCTTCAGATAATAACGCTGCTCACGAATGGCTGATTGAATTTGAAAAGGCGCCTGAAAATATTGAATATTTTGCTGAGACTTTGGATAATGCACTTAAGTCACTTAACTCTGATTACGAAGCTAAAAGGTATCATAATATGATACTCCGCCCTCCTATTGTCAGGCAACTACCGGAAAAAACTTTTTACAACTGGCTGAAACGAAAAAACAAACTTGGAGGGCAATACAAAGTGCCTAAACTGGCCAATAACAGGATTTATGTTGATGAAATCCTTAAAATGGTTAATTAAAAAACCCTGCGATTTCGAATCGCACTATTAAAAAATAGTATTTTTATCCGATCATTAATTTACACATTATGCACATAGCAATTGCCGGAAACATAGGCTCCGGGAAAACCACTTTAACGCGCTTGTTATCAAAACATTTTGGATGGGAGCCACACTTTGAAGATGTCGATACTAATCCCTATCTGCACAGTTTTTATGAAGATATGCAACGCTGGTCCTTCAACCTGCAGGTTTATTTTCTCAACAGCAGGTTCAGACAAATCGTTCAGATAAGGGAAAGTGGCAAAACAGTGGTTCAGGACAGAACTATTTACGAGGATGCATATATTTTTGCACCCAACCTGCATTACATGAACCTGATGACGACCCGCGATTTCGAAAATTATATTTCACTTTTTGAATTGATGAGTTCCTTTATCCAGGCGCCTGATTTATTGATTTATCTCAGAGCCTCCGTGCCAACACTCGTTAATCAGATTCAGAAAAGAGGAAGAGAGTATGAAGAAGCCATCAGACTTGACTACCTAAAAAAATTAAACGAGAGGTATGAGGGTTGGATATCCAATTATCGTCTTGGCAAATTGCTGATCTTTGAAGTGGATGATTTTAATATCGAGGAAAATCCGGCAGACCTTGCCATGATCATTGAAAAAGTAAATGCTGAACTGCATGGTTTGTTTTAATTAAATGAGATGGCAGATTTGTCTTCATTAACTTTTTCACCCATGAAGAAAATCCATTTTTGTTTTTCCGGCTTTTTGGTTATCATATTGGCTCTGTTTACTGGTTGTAAAAACAAAATAACCGAAGAAACCGATACATCAGGAAATAAAATAATTAAAGAATGGTTTGGGAAAAACCGCATTAAATCAATTAAAATATTTTATCAGGGAGTTCAGAACGATTATTTGCAAATCAAATACAATAAAAAAGGTAACCTCGTCGATTCAGCCAGATTTATCAATGATACATTGGAAGGCACACGAAAATTCTATGAATCAAAAACCGAACTGCTTCATACTGAGAATTACAGGCATGGAAGTTTAGAAGGTATTCACAAAGCTGTTTACTCAAACGGAGTAGCTGGTTTTGAAGGTTTTCGAAAGAACAACATGATGGTTGGGGAGTGGAAATTTCATTTCGCAAACGGGCATCCCATAACCTATGAATACTATGATTCAAGCGGAGTAATGAGGTATTTCAGGAAATATGACGACAACGGGAATGTCCTAAGGGTGGATGGTATTGGAATGATTCAGATAAAAACCGATCAAACCAGGTTAGACAGTACGGGAATTTTATACGGATTTATCGAAGCAGCTATTCCTCCGGGCTGCAAATCCAGGTTTACAATTGAAGATGACAAGAATGTAACAGACAGGAAAAAATACCTCGAGGTATTTATCAATAAACCCAAATATGATTGGGAAATCAAGTTGGAAGAACCCGGAGAAAAAAATCTGAAGTATATTTTAACCATTATTGATAATAAAACCGGTACTGAGGAAGTGAGCACCTCAGAGCAAAAGGTATTGGTACAACCCATTCTTAAATGAAAGTTTTAGGTATTATCCCTGCCCGGTATGCAAGTTCAAGGTTTCCTGGGAAACCTTTGGCTATCATTCGTGACAAACCAATGATTCAGCATGTTTTTGAGCGCTCGGTTAAATCAGATTCCCTGACAGAGGTATATGTTGCAACTGACGATAGACGAATTGAAGAAACTGTTTTTAATTTCGGTGGAAAGGTAATGATGACCTCCGATCAAAACAGAAGTGGCACAGACCGTTGTTTGGAAGCATTGAGCATCCTGGAAAAACAGGGTAAAAACTTTGATGTGGTCATCAATATTCAGGGAGATGAACCATTTATTCATCCAGAACAAATCAACATGCTTGCCTCATGTTTCAAAGATCCTATGGTTGACATTGCTACACTTGCCATTGAACTTAAATCAGAGGAAGAATTATTCAATCCCAACATCATTAGAGTGGTTTTTGATGTCAACAAAAAAGCTCTTTACTTTAGCCGGAATCCTGTTCCTTTTTTAAGGAATTATGAGAAAAAAGACTGGGTACACAAGCATCGGTATTTTAAGCACATCGGCATTTATGCATTCAGGGCGGAAATATTGCATCAAATAACCCTTCTGAAAACATCTTCGCTGGAAGAGGCTGAATCGTTGGAACAACTGCGCTGGCTTGAAAACGGATATAAAATTCATGTTGAAATCACCAACCTCGAAAGCATAGCAGTTGATACACCTGATGACTTAGTAAAAATTTTAAACAAACTATCTGATCTTACTAAGAAATAACTAATTTAGCGCAACAGTTTTATAAATCAAGCATGAAAGTTGCCCAATATATTCACGAATTGCTTTTCTCCAACGAATGTGTAATCGTGCCGGGTTTTGGCGGTTTTGTTACGAATTATTCACCGGCCAAAATTCATCCGGTTAATCATACTTTTTATCCTCCTTCAAAAAGTGTTTTATTTAATTCAAAACTAACAACTGATGACGGATTGCTTTTACATTCCATTTCGGTTGGCGAGGGAATTACTTATGAAGAAGCAAAGAATAGTGTAGATGATTTTGTGCATGATTGTCATCATGAGTTGAATAACGGTCAGTCAGTCAAGTTAGAGAAAATAGGAACCCTTATGAGAGAGCAGGACGGCAGGTATCTGTTTGAACAGGATGCTTTGGTTAATTTTCTTGTTGAATCTTTCGGTCTTACCACTTTTATTTCCCCCCCTGTCTTAAGAACGCCAGTGCACAAACGTATGGAAAGAAAGTTCAATGACAGGAAGCCCAGACCTGCCGGAGAATTGAGAAATAAAAAAATATATTATTCATCTGTGGTGTTGGTTCCTGTTTTATTGCTCATCGGCTGGATTATTTTTGCGCCTGAAATGTCATCCTGGAATTCTCAGCAATCAAGCATGGTTTCATTAGCAGATAATATGAGTGAAGATAAGGTTAATATTGAACCTGAGGCTTCACCAAAATTGCTATCTTCACCAAAAGATACTATCCAGAAAAACACCCTTCCATTAGAGGAGCGAAAATCAACTCCGGATGAAATCATGACCCTGAAAAAGAATAATCCGAAGATGTCTGTTTATAGATATTACATCATCGGAGGAGCTTTTAGAAGCAGAGATAATGCAGATAAATTGCTCTCCAATCTGAAAAATGAAGGTTATGCAGCCGAGGATGCAGGCCAAAATGCTGCAGGATTATTCATGGTAAGCTATTTTTCTTCGCAAAAGAAACCGGAAGCTTTGGCCAACCTTGGAATAATTCGCCGGGATAAAAACCCCTCAGCCTGGTTGTTAAAAAAATAAACAGTCTGCCTTCATTCATTTCCAAGCTAGTGCTGAATAAAAGTACCGGGAAATGCATATATTCATCTATATATAATTAAAAAAAGATGGGAAAGAATAAGTTAAAACATTTTGCCGAGAATGAAACTTTTCCCATGTTCATCCAACCCTCCATCGAAGAAGTAAAGTCGGGATATCATCTCCAGAACAACTGGTCAAGTCAATTGTTTGGAAATAACCATCCAATCATCATTGAACTTGCCTGCGGAAAAGGGGAATATACAGTAGGTTTAGCCCGGAAGTATCCAGATAAAAATTTTATTGGAATTGATCGGAAAGGTGCACGCATGTGGCGGGGAATGAAAACCGCAGTCGAAGAAAGTTTACCCAATGTCGCCTTCCTGAGAACCAGAATCGACTTCCTGGGCCAGTGCTTCGGAAAACAGGAAATCAGTGAAATATGGATTACTTTTCCTGATCCGCAGATAAAAAATAAAAAGAGCAACAGCCGACTCACCGCGCCTTATTTTCTTAATTTGTACGCTTCAATTCTTACTCCTGATGGCAAAGTCCACCTTAAAACAGATAATATGGATTTCTACAGGTTTACACTTGCTAAAATCAGGGAAGTTAATCACCAGGTATTAATTCAAACTGAAGATCTTTATAATTCAGAAGTTAGAAATGATGCCAGTGATATTCAAACATTTTATGAAACGAAATTCAGGGAGAAGGGATTGACCATTAAATATATTGTATTTACCCTGAATACAGGCAATTGATAGTTATGGTGGAAAACGAGAATTTTTTTCAGAGGGTTTATTGGGTGGTACAACAGATACCATCAGGCAGAGTCACTTCATATGGGGCGATTGGGGAATTCCTTGGATCGAAAGGTTCGGCACGAATGGTGGGCTGGGCGATGAATGCTTCACACATGTCACTCAACTCAATTCCGGCGCATCGGGTTGTTAACCGAAATGGTATTCTGACCGGAAAACATCATTTTGGAGGACACGAGCTTATGAAACAATTGCTCGAAAATGAAGGACATAAAATCATCAATGATCAAATAGTAGATTTTAAAAAAGTATTTTGGGATCCGGTAAAAGAACTCTCCTAAATTTAATTTCCAGAAAAAAGTGGCCAAATCAGAAGACAAATCCGCCCATAGGTATTAGTTCTATTTTTTTTCTTTTATCTTTCCCGTTTTGTCAAAAGTTAGTCCAACTTTCTGACCTTCTTCTTTTTTCTTTTTGCTGATCAATTCGATATAATAATAATCATTACGGTCAGCCCGGGTCGCTTTTTCAGCATATATTACATTGTAATCAGAATATTCATTATCGATGTATCTTTGGATCGGAGCATAAAGGTTTTTGGTATCAATTTGAACCACTGTCATTACCCATTCGGCAGAATCTGAAAATTCAGCGGATGTGGGTAATCCCCTGTAGGTAAAGTATGAAACCCAATTTCCCTCTTTGCTTTCCCATTTAACATTTCCGGCATTGGTAAAGCGACCATTGAATTTCTTGGCAACTTCGGCAGGAATATCGACAGTAAGCAGAAACTGATTTTTCAATTCTTCACTCCT
The DNA here is from genome assembly GCA_963708435.1 of uncultured Bacteroidales bacterium. Taxonomy (GTDB): domain Bacteria; phylum Bacteroidota; class Bacteroidia; order Bacteroidales; family JAADJA01; genus JAADJA01. The sequence goes on along the minus strand of CAVPSZ010000003.1, from coordinate 112,199 downwards.
GTTGGCCTGTATCAATTTGCCCGTTTTATCGAAAAACAACTCAAAAACAAAAGGCTTGAATTGGCCTTTTTGAAACCGTTCGAGTTTCACATAAAAGCAATCTGGTTTTCCCTGGCTGGAAACTTTTTCAGCAATGACCAGATCATCATCCCAATGATTTTCTTCAATATATTTAATGATTGCTTCACTTAAAGATTTCTCCTCGAATTGGATTCGGGTTTCAATCCAGGTGCCGTTGGGCTGAAATAGTGCTTTTGTCAAATTTTCTTTAAAAATAAAAGTTGCAGTATAGTTTATTGAATCGATGTTTACTTTATTCTTTGTCCATACAATTTGCTCGGCCTTTGGAAAGCGTTTTTGCCATGAGTCTATCACAGCCGAAGGGGTTTCGTTATTCGGATTGTCGATACCCACAACGGTCATTTGCTGGACACCTTCAGGGGTCTTTATCTGTTCTATTTTTCCTGTCTTGTCAAAAAAAAGTTCGAAAATATAAGGTTCTTTCCGATCTTTTTCTTTTCGCGACAACTGAACATAATAGTAATTTTTCTTATCGGCCCTGATGGATTGTTCAGCAAGAACTATTTTATCTTTTTTATAGTTTTCGCTCAAATATTTTTCAACAGGCGGATAAAGTGCTTTAACATCCATTTCGGTAACTGTTTGTACCCATTCCCCCTCGGGAGTGAATTCGGCATAAGTACCTCTTCCCCGAAAGAAGCAATCTGCCTTGTAGTTGTTATCGACTTTATCCCAGGAAACATTTTCTGCTCTGGGAAACCTCTTTACAAAATTTTTCTGAACAGCATCAGGGATCTCTTTATTATTTGACATTTGGGCAAACGCCGAAAATACCATTAGTGAAATACAAGTACTAATAATAAATTTTTTTATTGCATCCGGTTTATGCTTTACCATAAATATATTCATTTTGTATTTGATATTATCGGGATTTATACTGCTTTTTTTTAATAAAGTTTAAGAAAATTTATTTTTAATCCTGAAAAAATCATCCCACACCGATGATATTCAATTGAATTCCACTAAATGAAATGATTCTGAGGCAGCAGATTTTATTTAAAATACAATTTTCAAAAGAAAATTTTACTATAAAATAATTGTCTGGTTCCTGTCGGGACCAACTGAAATCATGGAAAATTTAACATTAACTTCTTTTTCAATGAAGGAAATATACTCTGATAGTTCAAAAGGCATTTCCTGACGCTTTTTAAAATCAGAAATTTCGGATTGCCAGCCTTTAAATTCCCGATAAACAGGTTCAAGATTTTCATAAGAAGCATCAAAAGGTATATAATTAATAATTTGTTCCTGGAAATTATAGTTCATCCCTACCTTTATCAATTTGAAAGTATTTAAGACATCTGCCTTGGTCATTATTAATTTAGTTACTCCGTTCAGCATTATGGCATACCGAAGTGCCACTAAATCAATCCATCCACACCTCCTGGGCCGTCCTGTTGTTGAGCCGTATTCATGACCGAACTCCCTTAGCAACTGACCTGTATCATTTTCCTGTTCAGTAGGAAAAGGGCCGCTGCCAACTCTTGTAGCATAGGCTTTAACGATTCCAAAAACATCACCTATCCTGGAAGGTGATATTCCCAATCCTGCGCATACTCCTGCGGTTATGGTATTTGAGGAAGTGACGAACGGATATGATCCAAAATCAACGTCAAGCATTGTTCCCTGTGCACCTTCCGCTAAAACGGGTTTATTATCATCAAGACATTGGTTTATAAAATATTCGCTGTCAATTTTCCGAATCGATTGTATTGCTTTGATCGAGCTGAACCATTTTTCTTCATAGTCTGCAAGAGAGAAGCCTTCAATTTTAAAAGAAGAATGATCAAAGCCGCTTGCTTTTATTAGGGATAAATGAAACTTTTTTAATTCATTATAATTATTATAAAAATTTTTCCCTTCCGTATTACCGACCCTGATTCCAAGCCGGGCTGTCTTATCGGTGTAAGTTGGTCCAATGCCTTTAAGGGTTGACCCTATTTTTGCATCGCCTTTTGCACTTTCATAAACAGCATCCAAAAGCCTGTGGGTAGGAAGGATCAGATGAGCCTTTCTCGAAATCAACAGGTTTCCGTTTATATTGACATTGTGGTTACGAAGATTTTCCAATTCCCTGTTGAAAATAAAAGGATCAATGATTACGCCATTGCCTACGACATTAATTGTATCAGGATTAAAAATTCCTGAAGGAATAGTATGGAGTATGAACTTTTTTTTATCGAATTCAATTGTGTGACCGGCATTAGGTCCTCCCTGGAACCTGGTAATAATTTTATACTGTGGTGAGAGAACATCAACGATTTTACCCTTTCCCTCATCGCCCCATTGCAGTCCTAATAATACATCTGCTTTCATTATTTCAGAATATTAGAATTGAAGAATAATGGAATAATAAATATGATAATTTTTATCAAAAAGAAACACTTTAACTCTTGATAGGTGGCTAAATTAATCAAAATAAAAAACTGAACTTAAAAAAAAGGAAAGTTGTTCAAATCTTATTTTGTGTTTCCGTAAAATATCAATGAATGGTGGGTAATATTTACACCAAGTTTTTTTCCGATTGTCTCTTTAATTTGTTCGATACGGGGATCAGAAAATTCGAGTACTTCGCCCGAATCAAGATTAATGAAATGATCATGCTGCTTGAAATGGAAAGACTTTTCATATTCAGCGCAATTATTACCGAACTGATGTTTGGTAACAAGATTACAATCAAGCAATAGTTCAATGGTATTGTATAAGGTAGCTCTGCTTACCCTGTACTTATTACTTTTCATATTTTCATAAAGGGTTTCGATATCAAAGTGCCCGTCAGTAGAAAATATTTCTTCAAGAATGGTATACCGTTCGGGTGTTTTACGGTTGCCCTTGCTTTCAAGATAGTCTGTGAAAATTTTTTTTACTGTTTCGAATGTATCTTTATTTGAGGTTTTCATAGGTACGTCTCTTTTTCTCAATTATCTCAAACAACTATTTGCAAATTTCTTATAATTGAACTTTCAACAGATACTTCTTTTTCGAGATAGCAACACTGAAAATTCAAACCGCTAAAATTAAATAATTTTTTAATTAATTTGGAACAAATAAAAATAATTTCCGACAATTATTAAAAAACAGAGATCATGCCGCCAACAAAATCTAATGACTGGCAGGAATTAAAGTGTATTGATCCGGTCTATTTTTGTTATTTCAGGCAGTTCCTTAATGTGTTTGATAATAACGCTCAGGTTCTCGGTACTGTATACATAAAGCAATATCGTAGCTTCAATCATTCCACCCTGGCTTTCAAGATGAAAAGACTTAATATTAAGATTGAAATTTTCCGTAATGATTTTTATAATATCATTGATGAATCCTTTTTTATCAATTCCGGTTAGCTTAATGCCGGTTAAAAAACCGATCGATTCCTTATCATTCCATTTTGTGCGAATGATCTTATTGCCGAATTTTGATAACTGACCTATAGCCTTCAGGCAATTGGCGCGGTGAATTAAAATAGCATCGTCTGTTTTAATAAATCCCACAATATCATCCCCCGGAATTGGATTGCAGCAACTGGCAATTTCATAACTGATTTTATGGATTTCCTTTTGGTCCGTAAGTCCTTCATCTTTTTCGCTAAGGGTATCAAGGATTGTTTCTGTTAAGGTTTTATGATCCAATGATTTTGATTTCCCAAAGGGCAATTTCATCACTTTACTGAACCAACTTTCTTTATCGGATATTCCACAACATTCCTTCAGCTCCTTTAAACCAATTAGATCTTTGGCAACATCATAATACAAATCTATTGTACTACTATAATTATACTTTTGCTGCAGGTGCTTTAAATTATGGCTATTCAACTCAATATTAAGCTGCCTGGAATATTCCTGGAGTTTGGATTTGCCTTCTTCGACATACTTTTTTTTGTGCTCTCTGATGGCCATTTTTATCTGGGTTCGTGCTCGAGCAGTCACCACATAATTGAACCATTCATTGGACGGCACCTGCTTTTTTGAAGTTATTATTTCAACCTGGTCACCACTTTTTAATTTATAGTTCATTGGAACCAGCTTGTGGTTGACCTTAGCACCAATACATGTATTGCCAATCTCAGAATGGATGGCATAAGCAAAATCAAGAACTGAAGAATTTACCGGTAAATTTCTAAGTTCACCCTGTGGTGTAAATAAATATATTTCATCGGTAAACAGGAATCCCTGAAAATCATCGAGAAATCCGAGGGCACTTGAGTCATTACTTTGGAGCATTTCCCTGATACGGCCCAGCCAATTATTAATATTTGCCTCCGAAACATTTCCCGATCCATCTTTATATCTCCAGTGAGCAGCATAACCTTTTTCAGCAATTTCGTCCATTCTTTTAGTTCGGATCTGCACCTCAACCCATTTTCCCTCATTGCTCATTACGGTTGTATGCAGGGCTTCATATCCATTCGCTTTGGGGATTGATATCCAATCCCTTAACCTGTCAATATTCGGGCGGTAATGATCTGTAATAATCGAGTAGACCCTCCAGCAATCGACTTTTTCTGTATCACGGGGAGTGTCAATGATTATTCTAATGGCAAACAAATCATAAATTTCTTCGAGCGGAACTTCTTTCTTTCTCATTTTATTCCAGATAGAATAAATTGATTTATCCCGTGAAATGATTTCATAACTGAATTGCTGCCGGCTAAGTACTTTTTTAATCGGATAAACAAATTTATTAATGAACCTTTTCCTCTCTTTTAATGTGTCACGGAGCTTTTCATTAATTGAAACATAGATTTCAGGCTCAGTGTATTTCATTGATAAATCTTCAAGCTCAGTCTTGATAGCATACAAACCAAATCGGTGGGCAAGAGGTGCATACAGAAAAGTTGTTTCTGAGGCAATTTTAAGTTGCTTTTCCGGAGGCATGGCATCAAGGGTTCGCATATTATGAAGGCGGTCAGCAATTTTTATCAGAATAACCCTAACATCATCTGAGAGGGTTAATAACATTTTTTTAAAGTTCTCCGCCTGCATTGAAGCAGGATTGGTATCAAATATTCCTTTAATTTTGGTCAGTCCGTCAATTATCCGTGAAACCGTCGGGCCAAACATTTTTTCAATATCTCCGAGCGTGTATTCAGTATCTTCCACAACATCATGAAGTAATGCACAAATTACCGAGGTTAAGCCCAAACCAATTTCTCCGGCGACAATCCGGGCAACTTCGATGCAATGATAGACATAGGGTTCACCTGTTCTCCTCCGCATATCTTTATGTGCATCAACGGCAACATCAAAAGCCTGCCTGAGCAGTTTTTTATCTTCAGGCTTTTCAGGGCACCATTCCCTGAGCAGATTTCTGTATCGCATGGCGATCGCCCTATTTTCCTGAATTGTATCCGGGACAAACATTCTAATTATAAAATTGAACCAACGCAAAATTAAACGAAAGAGTGAAATGTTATGCATTTGAAATTTTAAATAAATAAAGGTTAGCAATAAATAATCGGTAAACCTTCCCGTTATGGTGAAATGAAATTATATGTATTTTTGATCGCTCATCCCCATGTGGAAGTCGAATGTTAAAATGAAGGGTTTTTATCTCCTGATTATTTTGTTATTGGTCCGGGCTCTTGTTCATGCAACTCATGAAAGAGCGGGTGAGATAATTTATGAGCACATTGATGGTCTTAAATACAAAGCTACTATCATTACCTATACTTATTCTCCGAGCCCGGCTGACCGCCCTGAACTGACCCTGTTCTGGGGTGATGCGACTTCATCGGTGCTTCCAAGAATTGAAAAAACTCCAATAACCGAAATCATTCAGCGAAATGTTTATGTCGGGGAACATACTTATGCTGCTCCGGGAATTTTCAAGCTTGCAATGGAAGACCCAAATCGTAATTATGGAATAGCAAATATTCCCAATTCCGTTAATATTCCTTTTTACATTGAAACGGAATTGATCATCAACCCCTTTATCGGAAATAACAACTCAGTAGTGTTATTGAATCCCCCGTTGGATTTTGGATGTGTCAATCGGCTGTATATTCATAACCCAGGCGCTTATGATCCTGATGGTGACAGTATATCATATAAATTAACTATTTGTAAAGGTGCAGGAGGATTACCCGTTCCGGGTTATGTATATCCCAACGAAGTTGACCAGGGAAATCCGGGTAGTTTCAATATCGATCCAATTAACGGAGATTTGATATGGGACAGCCCCACTTTGCAGGGAGAATATAATGTTGCATTCATCATAGAGGAATGGCGTTTCGGTCAAAGAATTGGTTATGTAACAAGGGATTTACAAATACAGGTTGTTGCCTGTTCCAATAATCCTCCTGAGATTTTTTTGATAGCAGATACTTGTGTCAATGCCGGCGATTCTCTCAATTTCCAGGTTACAGCCACCGATCCCGATGGGGATGAGGTGACATTATCAGGCACCGGAAGTCCTTTTCTGCAAGCTGAATCTCCAGCAGTAATGGAACCCAATCCAGCTACTGGACAGGTGAATGCCATTGCCCAATTTCATTGGAAAACAGCTTGCTCCCATGTATTAAAAAATCCGCACCCGGTATATTTTAAAGCTATCGATGATGATCCTGAGGTAACTTTAAGCAGCTATAAAACCCTAAATATAAAAGTTGTTGGACCCGCACCTGAAAATCCTGTTGCCGTTCCTTTAGGAAATACAATTATTCTAAGCTGGGAAAAGAACAATTGTGACAATGTTAAAGGATATTATATCTACCGCAAAAACTCTTACTTCGGCTTTTTCCCTGGCCATTGTGAGGTTGGTGTTCCTGAATACACAGGATATACTAAAATCGCAGAAATCAACGGTATAAATAATCTGAGCTTCACGGATAATGAAAATGGATACGGACTGATTCACGGAATTCAATACTGCTACATGATAACTGCTGTTTTTCCCGACGGCGGTGAAAGTTATGTAACCGAAGAAGTATGTGCTATTTTAAAAAGGGATTTACCAGTGATTACAAATGTTAGTGTTGACTTCACTGATGAAACCAGCGGAATAACCTATGTGGCCTGGTCAAAGCCAACTGAGTTGGATACTATCCAAATTCCAGGGCCTTATGAATATAAACTTTACAGGGCAGATAACAATTCGGGGTCTGATTTTATTCAGATAAAAACTTTTTATTCACTTAATGATACTACTTACACGGATAGCCAGATAAACACGAAGGAATTACAGTTCAGATACCGGGTGGATTTATTAACTGTAAATCCGGAGAATCCTTTCTTTATCGGATCGACAACGGTGGCGCCTTCAATCTATCTGTCCATCGAACCTTCTGATAAAACACTTCAATTAACATGGAACAACAATGTTCCCTGGATAAATGATACTTTTGAAATCTACAGGCAAATTCCCGACCTGTCCTCCCAATTTGAGCTGATTGGCATATCAACGGAACCAAAGTATAACGATGGCGGATTGATTAACGGAAAAACATATTGCTATAAAGTAAAATCTATTGGCAGATATTCCGCTCCCGGAATCATTAAACCCATCATTAATTATTCCCAGGAAAAATGCAGTTCCCCTATTGACAAGGTACCGCCTTGTCCCCCGGTTTTGACGGTTAGTACCAATTGTGAAAATTTGGAGAATTATCTTTCATGGTGGCCTTATCCTGATACTTGCCAGGAAGATTCGATTTATTTCAGGATATACTATGCTTCATCAAATGATGCAGACTTTTCGGTTATAAAGACGACCGAACCTGATATTTACAACCACCTTTTTATCTCAGATCCGCCTTCGGTCGTTGGCTGTTTTGCAATTACTGCTCTCGATACAATGCATAACGAAAGCCTTTTCAGTAATGTGGTTTGTATTGATATTGATGAATGCGGAAACATTTGGTTTCCAATTGTATTTACTCCAAACGATGATAAATGGAATAACTATTTTCAGGCTGATTCAGTAAATTCTATCAAGCAATTTCGTTTAACGATTTTTAACCGCTGGGGAACTGTGGTATATGAAACCGAAGATCCATTTTTTAAATGGGATGGCAAAGATCAATCCAACAACAAAGAATGCAGTCCGGGTGTTTATTTTTATGAAGGACTGATCTCTCTTTTTACATTAAAGGGCCCGGTGGATAAAAAAGTCAGAGGTTCCGTTACATTATTGAGATAAAAAAAAGCTGTATCAAAAGTTAAATTTTCGATATTTTTTAACCTTGCGCACCTTCGTGTGAACTTTGTGATTCTTTGTGGTTCACTGTTTTATCTTAACCACAAAGTTGCACTAAGAAATGAACAAAGTAACACAAAGGGCTTTTGATACGGCCTCTTTCAGTTTAACAGAGTTCCTTATTTTTTATCAAATTTCATAAATATACCTATCAGGTCGACAACACGGTTTGAATAACCCCACTCATTGTCGTACCAGTTAAGGGTCTTAATAATGCGTTTACCAACTACCCTTGTAAATTCCGCATCATAAATGGAAGAATATGAATTACCGACGATGTCGGATGATACCAGTTTCTCTTCGGAATAATAAAGAACATTTCTCATTCTTTCCGTTTTGGCTGCCATCCTAACTGCAGCATTGATTTCTTCAACTGTAACGTCTTTTTCAACTTCTACAACCAGGTCAACAATAGAACCATCTGGAACCGGGACACGGCAGGCCAGCCATCAAGTTTACCTTTTAATTCAGGAATAACTTTCCCAACGGCTTTTGCTGCACCCGTAGTAGTTGGAATAATATTTTCTGCGGCAGCACGACCACGCCGCCAATCCTTATGAGGAACATCAGCAAGGCGCTGATCGTTAGTGTAGGCATGGGTCGTAGTCATCATCCCTTCAACTATTCCAAAGTTATCATGAAGCACTTTGGCCATAGGCGCCAGGCAGTTGGTTGTACAACTTGCATTTGAAATTATTTTATGTTCCGGTTTTAAACCATCCTCATTGACACCGATAACTACCGTATAATCGATTTCATCTTTCGACGGAACAGTCAGGATGACCCTTTTTGCACCTGCGTCGATGTGGGGTTGTAATGATTCCCTTGATCGGAAAATACCTGTGGCTTCCACAACAACATCTATCCCGAGATCTTTCCATGGAAGAATCTTTGGATCTTTGACCGCGAGCATTTTAACTTTTTCGTAAGGTGTAATGAGTTCATCTCCTTTAAGAGAAATATCCTGTCCAAAACCTTTCATGACGGAATCATATTTCAACAAATAGGCCAATACCTCATTATCAAAAAGGTCATTGATTGCAATAACATCAATATCTTTTCTGTCATTTAATATTCTGAAAACCGATCTTCCTATTCTGCCAAATCCGTTAATTGCTACTCTCATTTTGCACCTCCTTTCTTATCTGCTTTATCATACGCTAAAATCAATTCTTTTATTCTTGATGCCATGGCAAAAGCACCATGATACCAAATCAGGTTTTTCACCATCTTACCTGGTGAAAGCATGGTTGCTTGTTTGTCAAAAACAAGGGAATGGGAATTATCAATTACATCAGTAGAAACGATCGGGTCATCAACCACCTGAATGATATGGGGCAAACCTTTAGCTGCTTTTTCCATTACCTTATTGATGTCCTCAACCTTTACCTTGCTTTTAAGACGGGTATTTAAATCAAGCAAAGAACCATTTGGTATAGGCACGTTAATAGCACCACCATCAATTTTACCATTCAGTTCGGGCATTATCTTTTCGATCCATCTTGGAACAAGTGTATCAAAAGGAATAATATTCTCTGCAGCTGAGCGGCTTCTGCGAAAGTCGCTACCAACTTTATCTCTCAAAGGCTGATCCGAGGTATAGGAATGAATAGTGGTGAAAATGCCGTATTCCAGACCGAAATTCTCATCAAGTATTTTCAGCATAAGCGCTGCTGCATAAGTAGTGGCGGAGCCGGCAGAGATAAGCTTATCGGCAGCCTTAATCGTATGATCATTAACACCGATTACCACAACACGGTCAATCATATCAGTCGGCAAAGAGGTTAATATAACTCTTTTAGCGCCGGCCTCCATGTGTTTCTGCATATCACCTTTGGTTCGGAAATGAGCGGTTCCGTCAACCACTACATCCACATCAAACATATCCCACGGAATTTTTCCCGGTTCATTGCCGCTGATGAATCTCGCCCGGCCATTGCTCGATACCAGAAAATTACCTTCCATTTTCACTTTGGCTTTTCCTTTTGTTTCAGCGCCAACCAGATAACTTAATATTTCCGGTTTTCCAAGGTCTGAAATCACTACAACTTCTAGTCGGTCATCTTCCATGCACATCCGGTAGACATGCCTTGGAATTTCACCGAATCCTTTTAATCCTAATCTTATTTTGTTCATATTACTTATTTTTACGATACTATTCTATTATCTATGCTATTTTTCTCAGGCGGTTTTTCGGGTTCAAATTACAATGGTTCCCCTGATCAAAAAAAAGTGTGCAAAGGTAACTAAAATTTTAAATGAAAGCAGAGTTGGCTATAAGTGTTTTCCCGAATTGAAATTTTCAATTCCGGTTTCTAAAAATGCTATAAAAGCATCAACGTCCAAATCGTAGGCTCTTGGTTTGGCAAGCAAATTACCGCCATGATCAAGCAAAACGTAGTATGGTTGAGCATTAACATTAAAATTATAGATCTGAAGATCAGCATAAACTTTTCCAATTGACTTTTTAAGTTTACCATCCGCTGAGGACATCACCCATTCCGATTCAGGCAATGGTGTTTTATCATCCACATAAAGGCTGATTACAACATATTGTTCTTTCAGTCTTTTCAAAACCCCCGGATCAGACCAAACATTGGCTTCCATTTCACGACAATTAACACAGCCATGTCCGGTAAAATCAACATAAATGGGTTTACCCAATTTTTTTGCGCAAGCCAGCCCTTGCTCATAATCGTAATATCCTTCAATGCCATGCGGCAGGTGCAGAAATTCATGGTATTTTGGTGTTTCACATATAGTTGAACCTTCCTTGCTTTCTGAGCGGACAGAAGTGTTCTGCCTGATAATTTTATCCAGATCAAAATCATGGGTCGTCATCGGGGGCAAATATCCTGATAATGCTTTCAGCGGAGCACCGAACATTCCGGGAATAAGATAGATAACGAAAGTAAAGGTGATAATAACCAGGGTTAACCTTGGAACACTTATGAATTTTACCTCACTGTCGTGCACAAATTTGATTTTACCCAACAGATAAAACCCCATTAATGCGAATATTATGATCCAGAATGCCAGATAAATCTCCCTGTCGAGAATGCCCCAATGATAGGTTTGGTCGGCAACGCTCAGGAATTTTAATCCCAAAGCCAATTCAATGAAGCCAAGTATAACTTTAACACTGTTCAGCCATCCGCCTGATTTCGGGAGTTTGTTCATCCATGAAGGGAAGAAGGCAAAAAGGGCAAAGGGCAGGGCAAAAGCAACCGAAAAGCCTAACATACCCACAATCGGTTCAAGCCAGGCACCAGTTGCAGCCTTCACCAGAATGGCTCCGACGAGAGGACCGGTACATGAGAATGAAACCAGTACAAGGGTAAATGCCATAAAAAAAGCACCAGTAAAACCACCCTTATCAGCCTTTGAATCCGATTTATTGATGAGCCAGCTGGGCAAAGTTATTTCGAACATGCCAAAAAAGGAGGCGGCAAATACTACAAAAATCAGGAAGAATACAATATTGGGCAACCAGTGTGTACTTAGCCAGTTCGCAAAATTAACACCAAGGGTTACTGCAATTAAGGTACCGACAATAGTATAAATCAGAATTATTGAAACACCAAAAACAATAGCCTGGATTTTCGCTTTTCCTTTTTGTTCCTTCATGAAAAAGCTTACAGTCATTGGGATCATCGGGAAAACACATGGAGTAAGAATTGCGGCAAGGCCTGCCAAAATCGAAAAAATAAAAAGCTCCCACAGCGATTTATTTGAAAAATCATCAACATCGGCCCGGTCAAGAACAGATTTGTCCTTAAGCATTTCATATGTTCTCTTGTATTCTCCGGGTTTCAGCTCCACTTTTTTTTCTGATCCGAGATTCAGCTCTGTAACTTCAACTAAGGGAATTTTTTTTGATGAATCAGGTTTGGAAACAACTGGCTCTGCTGATGACTGTTCAGATCCTTTATTAAAAGAAAATTCAAATTTGTATTGATCATTCGGAGGCAGGCATTTCTCATCATCACAGCACATAAAATAAACGTATCCTGATAAATGAAGCGGATCTTTAGTGGTAATTTTTATTTTTCTTGAAAAGATAACCTCTCCTTCAAAATATTTAATTATGGCATTATTGAACATAGGATCGGCCTCTTCATGACCTTTTGGTTCAATAAAGGTAACCATGTAGTCAATATCATTTTCAATTTCGTAGGAGGCTTCTTCTTTAATTTTGACTTCCGGTCCTAAAAATTCAACTCCTTTTATGTCATAGAAATAGAAAGTCGTTTTAACCGGCATTCCTTCTCCATCAGGCACAAACTGCGAATAAAGATGCCATTTTTTTTCAATGGAGGCTTTGAATATGAGTTCGTATTCATTATTGCCTAAATCTTTACTGCTAAAACTCCATTTAACCGGATCAAATATTTGGGCTTGAATCCAGGAAGCAGCCAATAAAAGAAAGATTGTCAATATGATTAACTTCTTCATTTCAAATTATTTTATTGCAATAAACCGATGAAAAGAAAGACAATTTACTAATTCGATAAGTTGTTAAAGCGGACAAATGTAAATATTTCATCCAATCAGTATGAAATCGCTTAATGTTTTTTAACAATCGTCCGAGCTGAAATCAAGAATATTTCAGCATATTGCTTTAATGCAAATAATGTCTTTTGTTTTGCCGGTAACCTTAAAACGATTGTCAATTCTATGACCAACGATCCACACAATTTGATTGCCGGAAAGAAGAAGCCACAATTTTTCCTTCTCGAAGACAGTCAACTTTTTATCAATCATAAAATCGCTAATTAGTTTTTTTCCTCTCATCCCCAGTGGGTAAAAATGATCTCCCTTTTTCCACTTCCTAAGAATCAAAGGATATGATAATTTATCATTATCAATAAATGCCAGATTTTTATCAATATTAACGGGCATTTCCTCCCCTTGTGTCAGATGGTCAAATTCCAATCTGATCGGATCATATACTATTTTAAGGTCTTTTTCAATCAGTAATTCCTGAGCATTAAACACTTTGTCATTTCTTTTCTCAATAATAAGATAATCGCGGTCTTTAACTAACCGGTGCGTGCCTGACAGGAATGTTTTGCCGGATTGTTTATTAAGTGATTTAAGTATACTTTTTACGTCAGAAAAGTTAAAACCATAAGATGATAGTATTTCAAACAGGTAGCTTTCTGCCGGGTCTAATGTAGTAATAGATTTTAAAGAGATTTTAACCTGTTCTCCTTTTTCTGAGATCATAGAAGATGTAACTGATTGAATGGACTTTTTGTAAATCGATTCTACTTGGCGGAACCGTTCAATATTTTCCTGAAAAACCTGCCTGTAACTGGGTTCAATCTCATGAAGGGCAGGAACCAAAATATGTCTGATCTTATTGCGCAGATAATCCCGCCTGATATTTGAGCTATCTTCACGAAAGGAAATATTATTTTTCATAGCATATTCTTCAATTTCCTTCCTGTTTGTAAAAAGCAATGGGTGGACAAGCCTTCCCTTTTTCGGCAAAATGCCGTGTAGCCCGGAGATTCCACAGCCCCGTAAAAGATTTATCAACAGCGTTTCAATCTGATCGTCCTGATGATGGGCTGTAGCATAGCACTGATATCCATATTTTTCAACAATTTTTTCAAGCCAGGCAATTCGTAGTTCACGGGCAGCCATCTGAACTGAAATTTTATGATGTGCAGCATAATCATTGGTCTTGAATTCTTCAAGATGGAATGTGAGATTATTTTGTTTTGCGTATTCTGCAACAAAAAGAGAATCGTCATCCGACTCTTCCTCTCTTAAATGAAAATTGCAATGAGCAATTGCAAATTTATAACCGCCAGCTCTGAAAAGTTCTGCCATCACCATCGAATCTATACCACCGCTTACCGATAAAAGCACAGTGCTTCCAGCCGGAATCAGGTTATTTTCACTGATGAAATTCTTAAACCGTTCAACCATTCAACAAAGATAATTGATACTGATCTATTTTAACTTCCTTAAATAATTAAGGAAAAACATCTCGACTGGTTTTATATTTTCATTTGCTAAAAAAATTATTTTTGCATCGCCGTTTGGCTTGAATAAATTTCTATATTAGAGTTAACTTATTAAATGTCAAATTAAATTAATCAGATATGAAAAAATTTATTTTATTATTTGGGGCTATTTTAATTAGTATTATGGTTACGGCTCAGGACAAAGCCGATACTTCCTGGAAATTTAAAAGTGATGTTGCTTTGTTGTTTTCTCAGGCTTCGTTTACCAATTGGGCATCCGGAGGGGAAAATAATATCAGTTTAAGTGGTTTTTTTAATTTTTATGCAGGGTATATTAAAGGTATGCACAAGTGGGAAAACTTACTTGGCCTTGCCTATGGTTTAAATAAAACTGGTAACCGTGATTTTAGAAAAAGTGAAGATAAAATTGATTTTCTTTCCAATTACGGGATAAAAGCAAGTGATAAATGGTATTACTCAGCAAACTTCAACTTCAGATCACAGTTTACTGAAGGCTTTAAATACTTTGATGACATAACACCTGATTCCTCGATTAAAATCTCAAATTTTTTAGCACCTGCTTTTATTTCATTGGGTTTGGGGATGGAATACCGACCCTATAGTTATATGTCGTTTTATGTTTCTCCGGCTACTGCAAGATGGATTATTGTTAATGATCAGGATTTAGCTGACGCAGGAGCTTTTGGAGTAGAGAAAAAAGCTGATATATTTGATGCACAGGGTAATCCTATTGTGGTGCCGGGTGAAAGGTCAAGATTCGAATTGGGAGCCTATTTCCGGTTTCTTTTCATTAAAGACATTATTAAAAATGTAAATGTCAGCACTAAACTTGAAGCGTTCTCCGACTATCTTGAAAATCCTCAAAATGTTGACGTAAACTGGGATACCATGATAAACATGAAGATAAACGAGTGGATCACGACAAGTTTTGGGATACAGTTGCTTTATGACGATAATACTCCTATCACGGATAAGGATGGGAAAACAGGGCCCCGCACTCAATTAAAAGAGTTATTGGCGATAGGATTTAACTATAAAATTTTTAAATAATTTTTACTGTTTTTTATCGGCCAATTGTTGAAGAACAATAAAAAAATATTGGCGCTGATTAAAAAAAATTTCTCAAACAGTTTGTTAATTTTATAAATATCGTTTACTTTTGCAAAATTGATAGTACTTGTTATTGTAACACGTTTTTATTAAAGCATTAATAATCATTGATTAAAAAGGTTATAGTACCAGGTTAATTAAACCTATAAATAATGAAAAGAATTCTCAGATATATTGTTATTGTAACTGTTCTGGTTTGTCTTCCTGCACTAATAAGCAATGTTTATGCTGATCAACCACCTGATCCGGGCGGTGGGCCTGGTGGTGGTGATCCCCCGGTTGGTGGAGGCTCACCCATCGGCGGAGGATTGTTTGTAATGCTTATTTTCGGCTTTGCTTATGGGATAAGGAAAGTTCTGAGCACCAGAAATAGGCTTATGGATTAGAATTGAGTTTTTAAAAATTCAATTGCAGAAAAAGAAAGCGAATGGAGTTTCGGCTTCATTCGCTTTTTTTATGATTGCATTGTATATCTACAGGGTAAAAACCTATCAGCCGAATAAATGTTTGATGACTTCTTCTATTTTTGCTACGGATACAACCTTAACCTTGAATTTGTTTTGATTTATCCCTTTGAGATTGTATTTGGAAATAAAGATCTTTTCGAAACCCAATTTATCGGCTTCTGCAATACGTTGTTCTATCCTGTTCACTGACCTGATTTCACCCGAGAGTCCTACCTCAGCTGCAAAACAAATATTCTGATCGATGGCAATATCCTCGCTGGATGAAAGGACAGAACTGATTACCGCAAGATCGATTGCAGTATCATCAACTTTTAAACCACCGGCGATATTTAAAAACACATCCTTCATTCCAAGTTTAAAACCGCTTCGTTTTTCCAGCACTGCCAGCAGCATATTTAACCTTCGGGCATCAAAACCGGTGGATGATCGCTGCGGAGTTCCATAAGCAGCTGAACTGACCAACGCTTGCGTTTCGATCATCATGGGACGCAAGCCCTCTATCATGGCTGAAATTGCTATTCCGCTTAAATTATCATCCCGGTGCGAAAGTAAAATTTCGGACGGATTTTCAACCTCCCGGAGGCCGGAATTCTGCATTTCATAAATCCCTATTTCAGAAGCGGAACCAAACCTGTTTTTGATGCACCTTAAAATGCGATATCCATAGTTTCGCTCTCCTTCAAATTGGAGGACTGTGTCGACCATGTGCTCTAATATC
This sequence comes from uncultured Bacteroidales bacterium, assembly GCA_963708435.1. Lineage (GTDB taxonomy): Bacteria > Bacteroidota > Bacteroidia > Bacteroidales > JAADJA01 > JAADJA01. The sequence continues at coordinate 95,634 of CAVPSZ010000003.1, read as the reverse complement.
TTAGGACCAGCCAGTGAGCCATCTTTAGTAATATGTCCAATCAGTATGACCGGAACATTCGTCATTTTCGAAAATTTCTGAAATTCTGAGGCACATTCCCTTATTTGTGAAATGCTTCCTGCAGAGGAATCAATAAAATCAGTGTGGAGGGTTTGGACAGAATCCACAATAATCAAACCCGGCTGCAATTGTTCAATGTGGTGAAAGATGCTCTGAGCATGGGTTTCTGCTAATACATAACATTTATCATTTAGCTTTCCAATTCGTTCAGCTCTCATTTTGATCTGATGATCACTTTCTTCACCAGTTACATAAAGTACTTTTATTTCGCTTATGTTCAATGCTATTTGCAACATCAGGGTTGATTTTCCAATCCCGGGTTCACCGCCAACAAGTACCAAAGAACCATGCACAAGGCCTCCTCCCAATACCCGGTCTAATTCCTTATCGGAGGTACTGATCCGTATTTCTTTGCCACTTTGAATTTCATTTATTTTCTGAGGCCGTGCCAGTTCAACCTGGGTATTAAAAAGGATATTTTTCTTTGATTTTTCACGATGAATGATTTCTTCCACATAAGTATTCCATTCATTGCATGAAGGACATCGTCCGATCCATTTAGCAGACTGAGCGCCACAATTCTGACAAAAGAAAGTACTACCCGGTTTTGCCATAACTCCAATCTTTACTAATCAGATTTTCTTTATTTTTTCAATAACTCCAGTAGTAGAATACCCCTCCAGAAATTGAATAGTCACAATCCTTCCTCCGTTTTCAGAAACGATATCTGCTCCAACTATATTTTCAATCCGATAGTCGCTGCCTTTTACAAGAATGTCAGGAATTATTTCCCGGATCAAGTTGTAAGGTGTGGTTTCATTAAACAGTACAACACCATCGATAAATCTTAAAGATGCCAGGAACACAGCACGTGAATCCTGGTCAGCCACAGGGCGGTGAAGACCTTTGATTTGCCGGACCGATTCATCAGTATTCAACCCGATAAGTAATTTATCACCAAGATTTTTCGCCCGGGAAAGATAATCGATATGCCCAAGATGGATTATATCAAAGCAGCCGTTTGTGAAAACAATCTTTTTCTGAAAAAACCGCCAGGTTGCCAGTTGTCTTTTCAATGTCTGCAAATCCAGAATTTTCGATCTGATTATTTCAAGGTTTTGCATTAGATGTGTTGTTAATGACAGGAAGTATTGTCAAAGAAATCAAACCAGTCAGTATGACCATCACTGTTTGTCCGGTCCATAAAAGCCATCCCATAGCATATCCTGTTGTTGAGGGTATGGCAAACAAAACGAGTATTTCTGCAACGATCCAGGGATAAATACCTATGCCACCCTGAACCAGGACAATGGCTATTGATCCGAAGACTAAAACAGCGAGTCCTACCCCAAGGTTTAAATGGCTGGTTTCAGGAAGGCAAAAAAATATGATCCACGTCATGGACAAATACATGAACCAGATAAATAAAGTATGAAAAATAAACCAAAATGGCTTTTTAATGGTAAGCAGGGATTTCAAACCTTCCAGAAAACCAAAAAAGATATTTTTAATTTTGACATATAACTTAAAATGAGAGATTTTATGCCTGAATTTATAAAAGAGAATCAGAATTATAACAAAAGAGAAAGCAATTGAAAAAAACAATAAATTCGGATTTTCAATATTGCTGTATTTATCCGAAATGTTATGGTAAAGGTTGGATTCCCGAAAGCCTTTCAATTTATCCAAGTGAATAAAAAGAGCAAGGATGAATATTAATCCCAGCATAATTAAATCAAGCGCTCTCTCAGCTACAACTGTTCCAAAGGACTTCTGAATCGGAATTTTTTCATATTTCAGGAGGATTCCGCATCGGGTGATTTCACCAAGGCGCGGTAAGGCAAGGTTAGCAAAATAACCTATCATTAGCGCAAGAAATGTGTTTTTCTTTCTTGGATGATACCCCATAGGCTCAAGTAAAATCATCCAGCGAATTGTACGACTGATGTGGCTTAAAAGAGCAAAGACGAATGAAACAGCGATCCAGAAATAATTGGCATTTATAAAAGAGTCATAAATTTCCTTTTTTTCTTCTTTCGTAAGGTTGTGCATGAAAAGCCAAATAAAAAACAACCCCAGTCCAAGAAAAAAAACAATTTTTAAAACATTGAGAAATGCTTTTTTCAAACGAATTATTTCAGTTTATTGTTATCGTCAGGAAATATTATGGTTGGCTTGAATTGTTTTGCCTTTTCAAAATCAAGGGAAGCGTATGAAACGATAATAACCTTATCTCCCACGGCAACCTTCCGGGCCGCTGCGCCGTTGAGTGAAATGATCCCTGAACCTCTTGGGGCTTTTATAACATAGGTTTCCAGCCTTTCACCATTATTGATGTTATAGATATGTACTTTTTCATTTTCTATCAAATTTGCAGCTTCAATCAGGTTCTCATCAATTGCAATACTGCCGATATAGTGTAATTCGGATCCGGTAATGGTCGCCCTGTGAATTTTCGATTTCAGTACTTCTATTTGCATAACGCGGCAAAATTAAGAAAATAAAATCATATTATCGATTAAGCGGATATTTCCAAAATATACAGCGATACAAGCAATAATGTTCCGGCTCTCTACCCAGGCTTTTAAAGGTTGCAGGGTTTTCATGTCCACAATCTCAAAATATTCCAACCTGACATTCCTGATTTTATTGAAACGGTGGTCGATATAATCCTTAAGTTCATTCACTGTAGAATAACCAGATTGTATTTTCACTATTTTTAAAGCTTCATAAATCATGGGTGCTTTCCTCCGCATGGATTTATCGAGTAGTTGATTTCTTGAACTCATTGCCAGTCCGTCTTTTTCCCTTACAGTCGAACAGGGAATGATCTCCACGGGCAGGTGAAAATCATTAACCATTTTATTAATTATAACAATCTGCTGATAATCTTTTAGTCCGAAATAAGCATAGTAAGGACCAATTATTTCAAATAGTTTTTTAACAACAGTAGCAACCCCATTAAAGTGTCCCGGTCGAAATTTGCCTTCCATAACTTTGTCAAGACCCCCGAAATCGAATGTTTCAGTTGAGGGAACAGGATACATTTCCATTTCAGAAGGGTGAAACAGAAAATCGCATCCAGCAGAACGCAGTAATTCGATATCTTTTTCGATATTTCTCGGATATTTTACGAGATCGGCCTTATTTGTAAACTGTATAGGGTTTACAAAAATACTGCAGGCAACAAAACCAGTTTCTTTTTTTGCCTGCCTCACAAGCGAAAGATGACCCTCATGAAGGGCGCCCATAGTCGGGACGAATCCAATTTTGATTTTTGAATTCCTTATGGTATTCAGGTAATTAACAGTTTCGTCGATCGTTTCTAAAATTTTCATTTTTCGGTTAAGATCAAAAAACAACACCATTTAAAGATTCTGCAGGATTGTCAATAAATCCTCTTCCAGCGAAAGTTCAGGCGTTTCAATAATTCTGCCCATTTCACCATGTTGGTCATAAACAATAAAGGTAGGAACCTTTGCGATATTCAGCGCTGAGATATCTGTTTGCCCGACCGTCTTATTCCTGTCAACACAAAAAAAATCGACCATGCTGGAATTATAGTCGATCTGATCGAGGATTTTAATAAAACGGGGCACTTGTTGCTGGCTATCTTCACACCAGGTTCCTAAAACTATGGTAATTCTTTTATCAAAGATTGACTGCCTGATCTTTTCAATGATGTCCGCCTTAGTTTTATAAACCGCATACGATTCATAAAAGTGAGCAGAAAAAGAACTGTTTTGAAGTTCGTTCCTCGTGCACTTGCCGGTCATAATTTCTGTTAATGAATTTTGGCTTTGATTTTCTACGTTTGTTTGCGAAAAAACATTAGATGCAGCTAGTAAAGAGAATAAAAATGCAATTATTAAATTCTTCATACCTTAAGATTTAACAAACATGGCAAAGGTATTAACAAATACAAATTTGCATCAGCCTGATGAAATGAATTAAAATTAACATATAAAATAATTCGGTCCTGAGGCTAAGTTAATTCAATCAGGATTTTTTCTTTGTTGACCTTCTCTCCCTCGACCACAAAAATCTCCTTAACCGTTCCGTTTACCGGGCTAATGATATCATTTCTCATTTTCATCGCTTCGAGCATGAGTAGTTTCTCTCCGATTTTAACCTTGCTTTTGGGTTTTGTATAAATTTTTGCAATAGTACCCGGAATAAATGCAGTGATTTTTTTTATATCCTTAGGCAGGTAAGGTTTTTTTTCCTGGTATTTTTTTGTAAGCAGCGTCCTGTATTTAATGTTTTCTATCAGAAGTGCTTTAAAATTCCCTTTTTGCTGTTCTATTTGTATATCTTTTATTTCAGGCATTAATGATTGGTTTTACATTGAAAAATACAAAATAACTGAAACGAACATCGGGTAATGATTAAAATGGGGGTATGCCATGTTTCTTTGCGGGTCCCACTTCCTTTTTTAACGATGACACATGGAAGAGCATGAACGATGAAATTCCTGGTTTCCTTCGGTTCGATCACTGCATCAACATAACCATAAGCTGCAGCAACATAGGGATTTGCAAATTTATTTTTGTATTCCTTAATTTTTATTTTTCGCATTTCTTCCGGATTTTCAGCATTTTTAATTTCATTCCTGAAAATAATATTGGCAGCTCCTTCGGGTCCCATCACAGCAATTTCAGCAGTAGGCCATGCAAAAACAAAGTCGGCACGCAAATGGCGGGAGCACATGGCAATGTATCCTCCTCCATAAGCTTTTCGCATGATTACGGTTATTTTTGGAACTGTTGCCTCGCTGTATGCATAAAGTACTTTTGCACCATGCCGGATCACACCGGCATGTTCCTGGTCAATGCCCGGCAGGTAACCGGGAAGATCAACCAGAGTAACCAATGGAATATTGAAGGCATCGCAATAGCGGATAAACCTGGCCGCCTTATCGATAGAATCCACATCGAGAACGCCTGCAAGCACCAAGTGGCTGATTGGCCACAAAGCCCACCGTTTGTCCTGCAATTCTGGCAAATCCTATGACAATATTTGCTGCAAAAAGTTCCTGAATTTCAAGAAAATCCGAGTCATCAACAATAGATTTAATAACATCTCTGACATCATAAGGCTGTCGGGGATCGGCTAGGAATAATCTCATCAAGGTTAAATTGCCGGGCCTTTGGAGGCTTTTTGGGAAACGGATCTGCTTTTTTATCATTATTCCAGGGGATATAGCTGATCAATTGTTTTATCTGGCTCAAAACACTCTTCTTCACTCTGTGCAATAAAAATGCGCATTTCCGGTTATTTCAGCATGAACCCTGGCACCTCCAAGTTCTTCCATTGAAATTTCTTCTCCCAGCACTGTTTTTATCACTTCCGGACCGGTAATGAACATTTTCGAAATTTTCTCAACGACAAAAACAAAATCTGTAAGTGCAGGCGAATATACTGCACCACCGGCACAAGGCCCGAGAATAACAGAAATCTGGGGAATAACCCCTGACGCCTGGGTATTCCGGTAAAATATTTCACCATATCCTGCCAGTGCATTCACCCCTTCCTGGATACGGGCACCTCCGGAGTCGTTGATCCCGATGATCGGAATTTTCAATTTCATGGCATGATCCATGATCTTAATGATCTTTCCTGGCATGCGCCCAACCCAGTGAACCTCCTGCAACTGTGAAATCCTGTGCATATATACAAACAGGATAACCGCTGATGGTTCCGGTTCCGGTTACGACTCCGTCACCCGGCAGATATTTCTTGTCCATGTCAAAATCCCTTCCGGCATGTTCAACAAAAAGGTCGTATTCATGAAATGACTTGGCATCAAGAATGGATAAAATACGTTCACGGGCGGTTTTTTTACCAATGGCTTTTTGTTTCTCAATAGCTTCTGATCCTCCTCCTTTGATCGCCTCACGCATTCGCTTTTTGAGATCGGCTGTTTTTTGTTTTAAGCCCATAACTTAAAGTTTGGTTATTTTATTCCGAAAAATACTTTGTACTGCATCTTCTGCCGGATCTATCAACCTGAAACAACCACTGCCGGCAAAAAACAAATATATTAATCTGATTCAAAATTCTTATGAACAAAATCTACAATCAATATTTCGATTGTTTTCAAACTATGGTATTAATAGCTTGATTTATTAAACCCAATTTAATTAAAGGTTGGCAAAGATAGAAAATAATAATTAGATCAGGCGAACCATTTTGAACAGGTTTTTTTTATTTTTGATAAAATTTACATTTATGAATATTGAAGAACTCAGGTTTTATTGCCTTGCAAAAAAGGCTGTTACTGAAAGTTTTCCATTCGATGAAACAACGCTTGTTTTTAAAGTTATGGGTAAAATTTTTGCACTTACCGATACTGAAGACGAATTCAGCGTTAACCTCAAATGCGATCCGGAAAAAGCGATCGAACTAAGAGAAAGATATCCTTCTGTTCAACCCGGTTACCACATGAATAAGAAACACTGGAATACCATATTTATCGACGGCACCCTGAGTGATGAACAACTACAGGCCTGGATCGATGATTCATACAGTCTTGTGGCCAATTCACTGCCCAAAAAAGACAAAGCAATACTTGGGTTGGGATAATTCGATCGGGATAACTTTAGTTAGAAATGCGAATCAAGAGTTAAAAACTTACTTGCCACAAAGTCTCTAAAGCACTAAGATTCACTAAGTTCAACAATATATAATCAACGAATTTTTTAGTGTAACTTTGAGTCTTCGTGTCTTAGTGGCAAAAAATCAATGAATTACAAATCTGACCCTTGACTCGTATTAGAAACGCTGCTTTTTTCTTTTTTCCTGAGACCCTTCAACATATCAAACAACAGGTATCCAAATGCACCGCCCCATGCAGTGCTCAACCATGGATTGGAAGTTATTGCACAGGTTCCTGAAACGCATCCTACCCTGGCATAGTAAATATAACCTCCGATTGCTCCGATAATCAAACCGGCAAGGGCAATTTTGGGGATCTTTTTAAAAAGCGTCCTTAATTTCGATTGTTGATTATTTTGATTTTCCATATAAAAAAGACGGTTAAAGGTGTGTCTCAATCGCTTTTATCAATGTCGTTTTTGGTTTAACACCAACAAACTTCTGAACCATTTTCCCATCTTTAAAAATGAGAATGGTCGGTATGCTTTGAATTCCAAGTTGTCCGGCGGTTTTCTTATGCTGGTCAATATTGAGCTTGCAAATTTTGGCTTTATCCCCGATTTCGTCTGCAATTTCATCGACTATCGGACCCTGAACACGGCAGGGACCGCACCAGGCTGCCCAGAAATCTACCAGCGATACACCGCTTTTTATGGTTGACGAAAAATTATCATCGGTCAGAATTTTAACATTGACTGAAGGTGGTTTACTCATCCTGTTCCTGTTTTTTATAAAGGTGTAAATTATAAAACCCAGCACCCCTCCGGCAATGATGTAAGTAATGATACTACTTGTATTTGCTGCTTCAATCATTCACTGTATTTTTTAAGATGGTATTTAAAATTTTATCTTTCGGTTGCACACCCACAAACTGATGGATTCTTTGTCCGTTTTTAAACAGGATCATAGTTGGAATGCTGGTAATGCCATATTTTGAAGCAATTGTACGATTGTCATCTACATTTACTTTTCCAATGAGAGCTCTGCCTTTGAGTTCTTTGGCCACTTCCTCCAGGATGGGGTCCTGTACCTTACAAGGCGAACACCATGATGCCCAGAAATCAACAAGAATTGTAGTATTGGCAATAACTTTGTCGAAGTTCGGGTAATTCAAATGTATGGGTTTCGAAGCATCTACCATAAAACTATTTTTGGTTTCAGGTATATCAAATATGATGCCACTATATCACTTAAGTATCACTACCGTTATTCCATGTCCGCCTCTTTCAATGTGTTCATCATGGAATTGATCAACCTCCGGGATGGTTCTTAAAAACTCATGGATCATAGTTCTGAGGATGCCAAATCCTTTTCCATGAAGGATTCTCACTTCACGAATATTTAATAGTATGGCATCGTCAATGTATTGCCTCACCAACTCAACAGCCTCCTCACCCCTTTTGCCCCTGACATCAAGCTGGTGATTAAAACCGGCCAGTTTGTCATTCAGGTCATTAAATACAGAAGATTTAACTGACCTTTTAGGAATGGATATTTTTTCAGAATCCCCGTTTTGGATTTTCTCAATTTTACTCAATTGTGTTTTAAACCTGACAGAATTGAATCCGACGACTACTTCGTCATCCGCAATTTCAATTACTTCTCCGGTAACATCCTGCTCCGAGATTTTAACAAGATCACCTGGTTTTATTTTTCCAGTATCCCCATTCTCCCCTTCAGCCTTAGCCTCAGCCTTAGCCTTAATCTTTACTTCACCTTGCTTATTAACATCAGAACCAATCGCTTTGATTTTCTTTTCTTTGGCTTTGATCTTCTCCCTTAGAAATTTGGTCTTTTCCTTATCAGCCTGCGCCTCCCTGATTTCCTTTATTGTTTTTTCAATGATCCGGTTCGATGAATCTATCAATTCCTCAGCCTCCTTCTTTGCCTTAAGAATGATGTCTGACTTTCGGGATTCAATATTTTGAATCAGGTCTTTATATTTGTCAACAAGTCCTTTTAGCTCTTCACCGGCAGCGTTTACTTTTTGCTGGTCTTTTTCCAGTTCCTTCCTGTCAATTTCAAGCTGCTGCAACTGCTCCTCGAAACTCAATTGCTTCACTCCCACACGGGTTTCAGCCTGTTTGAGGATTTGCTTGGGAAAACCTATTTTCCTTGCTATTTCAAATGCAAAAGAACTACCCGGCTTTCCGATGCTTAACTGGTAAAGCGGCTGCATGGCTTTGGTATCGAAGAGCATGGCGCCGTTGATGATGCCGTTTCCTTTTCCTGCCATCAGTTTCAGGCTGGAATAGTGCGTGGTTACCACTCCGAATGCCTTTTTTTCATTCAGCTTTTCAAGCACCGACTGTGCTATGGCGCCGCCGAGCTGAGGTTCCGTTCCGCTTCCGAATTCATCGATCAGAAACAATGAGGATGGAGTTGCATTCAGAACAAAATGCTTCATATTGGTAAGGTGTGAGCTATAAGTGCTCAGGTCATTTTCAAGAGACTGCTCATCTCCGATGTCGATAAAAATACCGGTAAAAATCCCGGCTCGTGAATCCTCTTTTACCGGTATCAGCAGCCCGCACTGAAGCATATATTGAAGCAATCCGATGGTTTTCAGGCACACCGATTTACCGCCTGCATTCGGGCCTGAAATAACCAGGATACGCTGTTCATGATTCAGTTTAATATCTAACGGGACAACGCTTCTTTTTTGTTTTTGATGAGATAAAAACAACAGGGGGTGCACTGCCATGTTCCAGGACAGTTCAGGCAGGCCATCCATTTCCGGTTTAAGGGCATTGATTTTTAAGGCAAATCCCGCTTTGGCTTTAATAAAATCAATCATCCCGAGAAAACGGTAAGCATCCAGTAATGAAGGAATATGGGGACGAATGAAACTGCTGATCTCTTTCAGGATGCGGATGATCTCCCTTCGTTCTTCTCCTTCAATTTCCCTGATTTCATTATTGGTTTCGAAAACTTCCTCCGGTTCGATGTATATGGTTTGTCCTGTTGCCGACTGGTCGTGGATAAAGCCTTTCATTTGGCGCTTATAGGAAGCCGGGACCGGGATTACAAGCCGGCCGTTCCGGATGGTGATCTCAGCATCATTGGCAACCCAGCCCGATTTTTTTGCCAGTTGTAAGGTGGAATTAATCTTCCTGTCAATGGAAGATCGCTTCGATATCAGTTTTCGCCTGATCTCCGCTAAGTCAGCAGAAGCATTGTCCCTGATATTTCCGGTGTTATCAATAATATGGTCAACCTTTCTTGTGATTTCAGGATCGATTTCAACCGGGCTGATAAGGGAGTTCAGTTCAGGGAACTTTGCGGCTTCCTGTTTTGCAATAAAAGCGACAGAGGCATTTATCGTTTCGAGCGAAGATTTTAAATTGAAAAGTTTTTCCTGTTCTATGTATGTCCCCTCAATTGAAATTCTTTTCAGCTCAGGCGCCAAGTCAAAATAATCACCCGCAGGGAAACCCCCTTCTTTCATCAGAAGCTGCCGGAACTCTTCAGTTTGATTGAGCAATTTAGTGATCAGTTCGGGATTTGATGTAGAATCTGATTTTATCGACGTACAATTCACCCATCGGGCTCTGGCAAAGATCACGCAGCATCTCCCTGATGCGGTCGAAGCCGACCTTTTCCTCAAAATTTCGGGGGTAAATCATGGTGCAAAGTTAATTTTTATTCAATTTTCGCTTTTCAATTAAGGTCTGTTTCAAAATGATATAAATTGCAATTTTCAACGCCACAAAGACACTAATTCTCTAAGTTTCACCAAGTAAAACCATTCATACACTGCCCTTTGTGTTTTCTTAGTGTTCAGGCTTAGTGGCAAAATATGACCGTTAAATATTTATTTAATTTTAAACAGTCTCTAAAACACATAGCCTCGATTATTCAAGATATGGGCTTATACTCGGCATGAGTCGTCATTACATTACCCCAGCCTTAAGGCCTGTGGATAAGGAATCCTGATATCCATATTGAGGCTGTCTCAAAAGTAAATTTGTTACCTCAACGGTCATGTTGAGCCTGTCGAAACATGGTTGATGTGCAGGATGATACACATTTTCCGACAAGCGTTCGACTGAGCTCACACCGAAGTCTCAATGTGATCTTTTTTTTGAGGAAGCCTCTATTAAATCATTTGTTAAATTTTCCGGATAGAAATTACAGAAAAAAATATTTTTAACCGTTGTGTTGAAAGGAAATATTTTGTATTATTGTGTCATCAATTATGATCTGACGATCTACACCATCAATTTAAACAATTGGACAGAAATGAAGAAAAGCTTCCAGCATAACCGGATAAGTTCTGTACTTAATAAGTTGGGAAGCTTTGGATCCAAAGTTAAAAGTATAACTAGTCCATCATTATTCCCTTCCACCAACTTTCCAGATTACCCGTATTTCAGTATTAGTGCAGGAAAATTCTCATTTTTAACAATAAACCCATCACAACCAGGGGTATTAAAAAAAGAAGTTAGCTTTCAGGATTTGCGGACAGTGACTTCTCAGCGACTATCCTCAAGCCACTGCCTGACCGGTGGCAGCATTTGATGCCCTGTTGGCTGCAACAGGGCAATATAACCAGGATAAACCTTTTATAAATTCATTTTTAACAAATTATATTAGTCTGCACTTATGAAATGCCCATAAAGACAATCTTCATAAAGGAACTCCGCCTGCTTCGCTTTCGCATAGCTTCAGCGGAACAAAGCAAGCAGGCAGGAAGAAATTTTTTATTTAAGGGCATTCTCCCGCTGCGACGGGACAAGTTGTGTGGACATTAAAAAAAATAATCACATGAAAAAAAATTGTATTCATTCTGATCATTTTGTTACCCTTTGGGTTAAACAAAATTATGGCGCAAAACGTGAGTATAAACGACACCGGAAACCCGCCAAATAATTTTTCTGTCCTCGATCTGGACTGCTCAACCAACAACAAAGGACTGTTAATTCCTCGGTTGACAGCTGCGCAAAGAACAGGTATATTGGGATTGACCGCGGCAGAAGAAGGGCTTACTGTTTACGATGAAGATTATAATAATTACTTTCTATGGAACGGAGGGGCATGGGCGCAATTTGCAATGCCAAGTGGGAATTTTTGGAGCACGGCGGGCAATTCAATTACGCAAGGTGCGCAATTCCTCGGAACTACCAATAATCAATATTTGTCAATAAAAACTTACGGACAGGAAAAACTACGTATCACCACCAAAGGGCAGATTGAAACCCATAATACAGGCCAGGGGGTATTTATAGGAGAAGGTGCAGGCGAAAACGTTATTTTAAAATAGTAATCAAAATGTATTTATTGGTTATCATGCAGGAAGACACTAAAAAATGGAATTAGTAATAAAAAAACCAAGGCAATTCAATCCAGATTATAATACACCTGTATTGGTTTTAATGCTAATTTGAGTCCATTTAACTTTAATAATTCCACAGCCATAGGAAATGGCAGCAATTGCTGATGCCCCCAACCAGGTTCGCCTCGGAAATCCCCAAATTTCGTCGTTTTACTGTCAGGGCGCTTAGCTGCACCCACATCAAATGCGCCCAATGTTTATGTGGCTAATAACGGGCAGATTATCGAGAAGCACTAGCCCTGCGAGTAGTTATAGCTGGAGCCTCACAGGCAATACATTTACGAATCCCGCGTATTTTCTCGGCACCGTCAATGATTTTTATTTATCAATAAGAACCAATAGCACCGAAAAACTGCGTATCACCACCAAAGGACAAATTGAAACCTATAATACTGGTTATTCTGTATTTATTGGAGAAGGTGCTGGCAACAGCGATGATTTAAGTGATAATCAAAATGTATTTATTGGTTATCTGGCAGGTTATTCCAACACAACAGGTTATAATAATACTGCAAGTGGAGCTGCGTGCCCTTTATCCAACACAACGGGTTTTAATAATACTGCAAGCGGGGTTGCTGCCCTTTATTCCAACACAGAAGGTCAATATAATACTGCGAGCGGATTTGGCGCCCTTCAAAACAACACTTCAGGAGCTTTCAATACTGCAACCGGAAGTAATGCCCTTTATTCCAACACAACAGGTTCTGGTAATACTGCAAACGGATATAATGCCCTTTTATCCAACACAAAAGGTATTAACAATATTGCAATAGGAAATTTTGCCCTTAAAGCCAATACCACAGCAAGTAGAAATATTGCAGTGGGTGATAGCGCTTTATTTACGCAATCGTTTCATATTAGCATTGCAACACCCTGGAATAGTAATAATTTAGCCATCGGTAATAAGGCGCTTTATTCAAATCAACCAACAAACCCATTCAATGGTCTTAAGAATACTGCAATAGGAAATGATGCCCTTTAAAACAACACAACAGGTATTAACAATACTGCACTCGGTTATCAGGCAGGAAATACCATAACTACAAGGAATTATAATACCTGTATTGGTTATGATGCTGATTTGATCTGCGAACAACTTAGGCAATGCCACAGCCATTGGCTTTGGTGCAATTGCTAACTGCAAGCAACCAGGTTCGCCTTGGCAATGATCAGGTTACATCGTTTTTCTGTCAGGGTGCTTATTCTGCTACTAACGTCAAACGCACCCAATGTTTATGTGGCTTCAAATGGTCAGATCATGAAAAGCACCAGCTACTATAAGTACTAATAGCTGGAGCCTGTCAGGAAATGACAGGTACGGTCGCCGGTACGGATTTCCTCGGCACTACCGATAATCAAGCATTGGATTTCCGCACTAATGGTATAATAAGAACTCGTATTACCACCAAAGGGCAAATTGAAACCTATAATACAGGTAATTCGGTATTTATAGGACAAGGTGCAGGCAACAGCGATGATTTAAGTTTTAATCGAAATATATTTATTGGTTATCGGTCAGGTTATTCCAACACAACAGGTGAATATAATACTGCAAGTGGAGATTCTTCCCTTCATTTCAACACTACAGGTTCTTACAATACTGCTGCCGGAAGTGAAGCTCTCCGCGCCAACACAATAGGTTATTTCAATACCGCAATCGGAGCTGGTGCCCTTAAAGCCAACACCACAGCTTATCATAACACTGCAATCGGCATATACTTCCCTTCGATTCAACTTATCAGGTCATAGCAATACTGCCATCGGATCTGCCGCTCTTCAATCCAACACAACAGGTGATTATAATACTGCCAGCGGATATGGAGCCCTTTATGCCAACACTAAAGGTATTAGAAATACTGCAAACGGAGAAAATGCACTTAAATCCAACACAACAGCAGGTCAAAACATTGCAATAGGTAGCTCCGCTTTATACACTCAATCGTATAATAAATAGCGATGCAACCTGGGAAAGTAATAATGTTGCGATCGGCTGTGAGGCGCTTTATTCCAATCAGCCGACATCAACAACCAATGGTTATTGGAATACTGCCACAGGAAATTTTACCCTTTATTCCAACACTACGGGTTCATTTAATACTGCAAGCGGAGTTTCTGCCCTTCGCTCCAACACTACAGGTGCCTCTAATACTGCAAGCGGAGTTGAGGTCCTTTATTCCAACACAACAGGTGTTAACAATACCGCAAGCGGAGTTGCTGCCCTTTATGCCAACACTACTGGTGCTTATAATACTGCAATCGGATCAGCAGCACTTCGTCTCAACACAACAGGACCCAACAATACTGCAAGCGGATATCAATCCCTCTTTTCCAACAATACAGGTTATAATAATACTGCAAGCGGATATTAATCCCTTTATTCCAACACTACAGGTTTTAATAATACTGCAATTGGATATTATGCCGGCAATAACATTACTACCGGTTCCAATAATATTGCCATTGGATATAATGCCAATGTGCCTGTTGGAACTAGCAGTAATCAAATAAGAATAGGAAATACAAACATTACTTATGCAGGCTGTACAGGTAGCCTGGTCAATTCCATCTGATAAGGGCTGGAATTCGGATATTCAGTCCTCAAACCTTGGTTTGGATTTTATCTGTAAGTTAAAACCGGTATCCTATTTTCGCACCAACGATGAAAGCCAAAAGCGCGAATATGGTTTCATAGCACAGGAATTATCAGCAACATTAAACGAAGCAGGAGCAAGCGACAACGGCATGATCTCGCAATATAGCGAAGGAATGTATGGCGTGCGTTATAATGATTTGCTGGCGCCAATGGTAAAAGCCATGCAGGAACTTAAAGCAGAGAATGAAAACCTGCAGATGCGTATTGCAAATTTGGAAAAACTTTTAAATAAGTAAGCAAAATATGAAAACAACTATTTATTGTCTGATTTCAATTTTACTCCTATTCCTATCAGAGGTGAACGGGCAGGGCATGGATGTTGGCGTTGCAACAAACATAACCGTTCAACCGGGAACTATCGTGACGATCAACAACGGCGATCTGCTGTTGCACGACAACCTATCATCCTCTCCCTCTTTCCTCGACAGGGGTAATCTGGTTTTCTCAGGTACAGCAGGAAAAGCCCATGTTGAGCAATATGTTAAAGCCGATCAGTGGTCTCTGGTCTCTTCCCCCCTGAGCGATGGACAGATAGGGACTTACATCTGGATGTACCTTTACCGGTGGGATGAGCCGACCAGTTCATGGAATAACCTGAGCCAACCCATTACCATCCCTATGAATCCCGGCGAAGGATACAATCTCTGGCCTTACACTTCCATTCCGCCATACCCTGCTTCCGCAGATTCTGCCGTTTTTGCAGGAACATTGAACCGCATTGATGTCCCTTTTAACCTTGACTATACAACTCCTAATGTTGATACAGGATGGAATGTCATCGGCAATCCTTTTCCCTGCGCCATTGACTGGAACAGCAATACCGACTGGAACCGTGTGAATGTTGATGCCACAGCCTATTTCTGGAAAACCATCTCCGGCGGCATCGGACAGTATGCCACATGGAATTATAACACCGGCATCGGCACCAACGGGAAATACAATGGCTATATACCTGCCACCCAGGGTTTCTGGGTACATGCGAACAACACAGGCGCTTCTTTGACCATGCCCGCTTCACAGCGTTTGCACAGCGATACCACGGCTTTCTTCAAGAATACAGAGGAAAACATGCTCCGCTTTACCGTTTCCGGCAATGCTATGAGTGTTGATAATGTGATCGCCTTTATGCCAGCGGCTTCTGCAAACTTCGATACCGAGTTGGATGGATACTATATGGCCGGGACATCAACCATTAACATTTATTCTCACGTTCATTCAACCCAATATGCGGTCAACATTCTCAATTCATGGGAGGAGAACCCGGTTATTCCTGTTGCATTTGAAACCCATAGCAGCGGTTTGTTTTCGCTGGCTTTCTCAGGGACTGAGACATTTCCCCCGACCTTCCAATTTACCTGAAGGATTTGAAAGAGGAAGAATTCATGAACCTGCGGACAAATCCTACCTATACATTCAGCGCAGAGGTGCTGGATAAGGCGGACCGCTTCGAGATATGGTTCAGGGATGCACTCGGGGTGGACGATCAGTTTGCTACTTTCGTAAACATATATGCCTGGAAAAAAATACTTTACTTCGATCTGCCTGTCAATACTCCGGGCAAAGCTTTTGTTTATAACATTCAGGGACAACTTCTCGAAGTGTTCAACCTTTCGGGCGGACATGAGTCATTCCCGATGAACATCTCAAATGCAGAGATAATCGTAAAATTAGTGACTTCAGAAAATGCCCTAAATAAAAAGATATTTATCCGGTAAATAAGGTTAGATATAAGGAAATAAGCCTAGATTTTTGATTTTGCAGCCAGAGAGAGTTTACTCTTTTGATAATTATTATGTTGAATAATTCACGTAAGCGGCTTCAATCTCTGATGGATTTGCAAACTCATTTAGTAGCGGTATAATAAGATATAGTCAAATAAGCAACTTTCGACAATTCCTGTTTTAATCAAACTTTGCGATGCCTTCATAAAGACTTATCATTCGTGCTTATATCATCAATTGACGGAATCTCTATGATTTCCGTCAAATGTTTGACGGAATTTGGCTTATTTCCGTCAGTGGTTTGACGGAATTACTATTTTCGTATCTTATTTCTTTGTTATGATTCGATTGTACCGATATTTTCTCTTCATCCTGCTTTCGATCAGTTTACTTTGTTGTAAAAAAGAAGGTGGTATACTGATAAAACCTATTGCTGACTGGCAATTTCGGAAAATCCGGAGATTCAGACTGGCTTCTTGCAACGGTTCCGGGTTGTGTGCATACCGATCTGCTGAACAATGGGAAAATTGATGATCCTTACTTTGGGAATAATGAGCAAAAACTTCAATGGATCGAAAAGGAGAATTGGGAATATTTGTCCTCCTTCAATTTGGATGAAAATATTTTAAAGAACCAGCGGATCGAATCTGGTTTTTGAAGGTTTGGATACCCATGCAAAAGTCTATTTGAATGATTCCCTGCTGCTTTTGGCAGATAACATGTTCAGGGAGTGGACAATAAATTGCAAGCCATACCTGATAGCAGGTGAAAACAAATTGCTGGTCAGGTTTACTTCTCCGGTTGTTATAGATTCGATCAATGCTGCAAAATTAAGTTATCAGTTACCCGACAAGAGAGCGTTTTCGCGCAAAGCGCCTTACCAGTATGGATGGGATTGGGGGCCAAGGTTTGTAACCTCCGGCATTTGGAAACCGGTTTATATCAGGGCATGGAATAATGCAAGGCTTTCAGGCTTGCATGTGGTTCAAAACAAAATTGGCACAGATTCCGCTTTCCTGACTGCAAAATTTGAAATCGAATCTTTACAGGATCAGCATTGCAAACTCGAAATAAAAAATGAAAAAAATCTCCTCATTGAAACCAGGATTCATTTAACCAAAGGGTTCACTATAATTCCTTTGGATTTTATCATTCCCAATCCTTTGTTATGGTGGCCGAACGGATCAGGAGAACAGAACCTTTACAATCTGAGTTTTAGCATTAAGACCGGTAATTCCATCGATTCAATTAATGAACAAATTGGTTTACGGACCATCGAACTGATTACAGAAAAAGATTCCATCGGTGAAAGTTTCTTTTTCCGGGTAAATGGTCAACCTGTTTTCATGAAAGGAGCCAATTACATACCTCAGGACAACTTCCCTGCAAGGGTTACAGATGAAAAGTACAGGCAAACGATTCAATCTGCCGTTGATGCCAACATGAACATGCTCCGGGTTTGGGGCGGGGGCATTTACGAGAATGACATTTTTTATGATCTGTGCGATAATGCGGGGATTCTCGTCTGGCAGGATTTTATGTTCGCGTGTACAATGTATCCAGGAGATACAGCTTTTATTGAAAATGTCCGGCAGGAAGCTATTCACCAGGTAAAGCGTTTACGAAACCATCCTTCAATTGCATTGTGGTGTGGCAACAACGAAGTGGATGAAGGCTGGCACAACTGGGGCTGGCAAAAGGCGCTGAGTTATTCTGTTTCCGATTCCACAGAGATTTGGAATAATTATCTGAAGATCTTTGAAAAAATTCTACCGGAGGCAGTATCCCTCTATTCCCCTTATACCCCCTATATCCCCTCTTCCCCGCAAAATCGGCTGGGGACATAAGGAAGCCATGACCGAGGGTGACATGCATTACTGGGGCGTCTGGTGGGGTGCTGAACCTTTTGAAATTTATGAGGAAAAGGTCGGGCGGTTCATGAGTGAATATCGGTTTCCAGGGATTTCCTGATTTAAAAACTCTGGATTCATGCCTGCTGCCTGAGGACAGAAACCTTTTGTCGCCGGCATTGTTGAATCATCAGAAGCATCCTCGCGGCATGGAACTGATCAGAACCTATATGGACGAGAATACAAAGTTCCTGCGAAATTTGAAGACTATGCTTATGTCAGCCAGCTGGTTCAGGCTTATGGAATTAAAAAAGCCATTGAAGCACACCGCCGGGCGATGCCGCGCTGCATGGGAACGCTTTACTGGCAACTGAACGATTGCTGGCCGGTGATCTCATGGAGCAGTGTGGATTATTATAACCGCTGGAAAGCGCTGCATTATTTTGTAAGGGAGGCTTACAAAGATATCCTGGTTTCTTTTGAGGAAAGAGGCGATCAGGTTAATGTTTTTATTGTTTCCGACAAACGGGAAGATTTTAAGGCACGACTATCTTTGCAGATTATGGACTTTGAAGGTAACGTTAAAATGGCAAACGAACGACAGTATAATGGTTAGCGGAGGCACATCGAAAATATATGGAGAGGCTGAAGTTACAAAAATCTCCAAAACCGATCATCTTATTGTTGCAAGGGTGATGGTGGCAGATTCAGTCATCGCCGGGAACCTGTATTATTTTCTTCCGGCTAAGGAATTGAAATTACCTGAAGTGAAAATTACGCAAGAAATAGAAAGCTTTGAGGATGGATACATTATCAGGCTGACCAGCGATAGGCTGGCGAAGAATGTTTTCCTTTCCTTAAATGGAGATGGATTTTTCAGTGATAATTATTTTGATCTCCTCCCCGGTGAAATTCGCACCATTACATGCCGAACGTCTCTTGAGCCCGCAAAGTTTAATCAGAACCTGAAAATTACCTGTCTGCAAAATATTTACAAATGAGAACAGTTACACTGGGGGTGGTTTTTTGTCTTTACTTCATGGATTTTTGTTTTGGGCAAGAATCAAAAATGAAAATTATGTCCTACAACATCTGGTATGCCAATCCTGCTGCCGGGGAAAATATATGGGAAAACCGCCGGGAAGGGGTCGCTCAGATCATTCTTAATAGAAAAAGCCGATATAGTTGGCGTGCAGGAGGTTTTGCTCCGTCAGCTAACTGACCTTCAAAATTTTCTTCCGAATTACCAATGGGTTGGTGCGGGCAGAGATGACGGAAAAAAGCAAGGAGAATTTGCTCCGGTTTTTTTCAATTCAAAGCGTTTAGAACTGAAGCAATCAGGACATTTCTGGTTGTCTGAAACTCCTGATACAGCGGGTTCAATGGGTTGGGATGCTCAATGCGTAAGGATCGTCACCTGGGCTAAGCTGCAAGTAAAGAAGTCGGACCGGCAGATTTTCGTTTTCAATACCCATTTTGACCATGCCGGAGATACTGCAAGGACAGAGAGCGCCAGGTTGCTCCTGAAAAAAATCAATGAGATAGCCAAAGATGATCCCGTTTTCCTAACCGGTGATTTTAATTGCCTTAAAGATTCGGAGCCCTATAACCTGCTGATAAAGCCGGAAAATGGTATAAAACTGAAGGATTGCCGTTATTCTTCCTCAAGAAAAACAGAGGGTCCAGATTATACATTTGTTGGTTCGGATTTTAAGGGTCAGCCCGGAAATATTATTGATCATATCTTTGTTTCCGAAAACATCAGGGTTATCAGTTCTGAAATCATTGAAAACTGTACACGGGGAAAATGTCCTTCGGATCATTTACCGGTGACTGCAGATGTGGTGATCATACCGCCGGAAAAAGGTTTTTAAAATAAATTGACTATTTTGGCGGCGTAACTGAAACTTAACGGCTCCTGCCTGTTGCGGAAACTGATAGATTTCAGGATAAAAAAATAAAAAAAAATAACATTAAATGATAGAGATCGACCGACTAAAAGAGATAGCTAAACAAAAGGAAAATCATAACAGAAAGTTCTTCATGCGCCTGAGGGACAGGTTGCCGAAAGATCTGGATTCGACAGTACATAACCTGCACCGGGAAGTCTTTGAGAAAATCAGTTGCCTTGAATGCGCCAATTGCTGTAAAACACTTGGGCCCAGGATAAACGACAAGGATATTGCAGCCATTTCCAAATACCTTAACATCAAAAAAAATGAATTTGTCAAAAAGTATTTAAAGAAAGATGAGGAGGGGGATTATATTTTCCATTCGATGCCATGTCCTCTTCTTTTGGAGGATAATTCTTGTTCGGTTTACGATGTGCGACCCAAAGCGTGTGCAGATTACCCCCATACCAGCCGCAGTAAATTTCAGCAAAGGTTCAGCCTTACTCAAAAAAACATCTTTATCTGCCCTGCCGTATATGAGATTGTCGAAGGACTGAAAAAACATTTTACCTTTTAGATCGAACAATGAAATAAGGTATTTTGTTCTTTATTAAACATTTTTAGTAGAATCTATTTCTCATACATTCAGCAAGGGGCTGATCCATGTTTTGTCAAACCAAAAAATTTGTAAGGATTACCCTCAAACTGACAGAAGTAAGTTTAATCAGGTGTTTACCTATTAACGCTGAAAAATTTTTTCACCTGCCCTGTGGTTTAACAGATAGCTGAGGGCTTAAAGAAAAACTAATGTAAATCAGGTATTTTACTTTTGTAGCTGTAAGTTCCTGATATTTTCGGTTATCTCGAGATAACTAATTTCATTTGATCCTTGCCTGCCTTTGAAGATAGAACCACAAAGTATATTCCGGAAGTTAATTCACTAACATTAAAATCAACCAGGTATTGACCATTATTTAATCTTTGTTTAACCACAGATTGAATTTTCTTTCCAGAAACTGAAAAGATATTAATATCAACTTTGGCCGGAATCCCTATGGAAAAAGAGATATGAATAATATCTGTTGCCGGATTTGGATAAACCTGATTAAAACCTGTTGTGTTTACAATATCAGAACTAATTTCTTTAATATCAGTTGCGAATATTCCGTGAGGGCCAGCTCCGGTTGGATTAACACCATGACATACAATACATTTATTTAAAGTTCCGGCATAACCTTGTAATGCTATATTTTGAACATTATCCCTTTCATTTTCCGAAGGCAGAATTGCATGAGGTGATCCATGGCAGGTGCTGCAATACAAGCCGCTGTGACCTTTTGATTGCCTGAAAAGCAATCCGGGTTCTTCAGCGTAATCTGCTCCATGACATGTAGCTGCTCCGCAACGAGGCTCCTCAAGCCAAGGCTCACGCCCCTGGGCAATAGATTGGCCAACGTTAGAAACACTGCCATGACAATCCTGGCAAATCATACCGAGCGTTTTCATGATATCCCGGTGGCATTGTGTATTTGGTCCCGGATGGCATTTATAACAATTATTGGTTTCGCCGCCATGCTTGGAATGAATAACCTCTGAAAATGATTCCAGACCGGGAGTGCCAGGTGTTCCAAGAGCATTTGATGAATGACATTCTGCACATAAAATAGGAGTATTATTTGGATCAAAACCGCCTTCTTCTTCATGCTCATACAGAATGTCCATTTCACTTGAATGACAACCTGAACTTACACAGCTTATCTCGTTCGAAACAGGAATTACAGGTTGTGTGGTAGCAAGTAAATTGTTTTGAGCATCGTATGCTTTCAGAAGCGATAGTTGATAAGGATCTTCCGTGTTAAGATTGTTATCAGTATAAGGTGTTATTGGTATCCCGTCAACACCAAAATGATTATCGACAGAAACCATATTGCCTGTAAGTCCAACACCTGTCAATCCAATATTATCAGGAAGATTCACTCCAAATAGTTCAAATTCGTAATCCCAGAAATTTGTCTTTCCAACGGAATATGTGTTTCCGGGTACCTCATAGGTAACACTATAACCGGTTGTTACAAGTTCAGGGGAAGTAGAAGCAGTACCTCTTTTGATGATGTGAGCCTTTAGGTTGTTGTATGGCGGCAAGACCGCCATTTTACTGAAATCTTTGTTTGCGCAATGCATACCGAGATCATTCCATCCAATAATGATATATTCATCATCCTTTGCATTTTGATCCTCCGGATCACTGAACTGTCCAAAAAGAAAAACTGAAAATACTACTGTCAGGATAAGTCCGATTTTAGTTTTCATAACCTGTTGTTTTAAAGATTTTTAGAAAAAATGTTTTTGAAAGATTATTTTAATTCAAATTTTTTTAATATTGACGATTCAAAGATAAATCAAAACTTAAGAATTTCCTAATTCAATTATTGAAATCGTTACTAACAGCTTTAGAAAACCATTAGAACTATGGGATCATTGAACCCTTTCCCAAATTCGGTGACCAAAAGGAATTTTTATCCTGGTTTGCTACCTGACCATTTAAACTGAAATCCCCCATAAGATATCCAGAGTTCCCTGCTGTTTGTAACCAAACGTTTAATCTATCTGCGGTTTCAATAATTCCATTTGCATTTCCATCTCCGCTTACCATACCAAAAACCCCACCCGATAGTTGTTTGTAGCCAGCCGTTCCTCCAACCACCTTATCAGCACCAGTCGAAAAATCATAAGCATAATAGTTGGTGATTTTAGGAAGTGGTGTTGCTGACATTACAGCAAGGTGGTTCCTTTGCCGAACAACAGCAAACAGATTGGTATAGGATGGAACAGGAAATTCGAGAAGGCTGGTACCATCCAAATCCCTGATCGTTCCATTTCTCATCAAGAAACCTGCCCGCTGTGCAATAATTTTATCTTCAGTGGCTGTAAAGGCATCACCATTTGTTTCTCTTAATTCAATCAATACCCATTCAACAATATTCTGACTAGGTAGTGAAGATACATTTTCCGAACCCGAATAATTCCAGGGCTGATCATTATAAGGTTGGGAAAGTGGTAATTGAGAATTTGTTGCAAGAGTATTGTTCATTTGAGTCCCATTGAATGGGCCTTCAAGGAATACTTTTAATTCAGTTTTTGTTACGGGTGAAGGTGGCATAATTCCATGTGGGCCAGGAGCTGTTGGGACAACTCCATGACATAGCTCACACCTTCTTAATGTGCCTTCAAAGCCTTGTAAAGCTATATTCTGGACATTATCCCTCGCATTAACAGTTGGGAGGATTGCATGAGGTGATCCATGACAGGAACTGCAATATAAGCCTCCATGACCTTTAGAATTGCGGAAAAGTTTTCCGGGCTCCTCTGCATAATTGGCTCCATGACAATTTACCGAACCACAAGAAGGTTCTTCTAACCAGGGTTCACGGCCATTTTCTATAGATTGTGCTACTTGTGCCATGCTGCCATGACAATCCTGGCAAACCATACCTGCAACGTGCATTACATCACGGTGACATTGTGTGTTTGGTCCCGGATGACATTTGTAGCAATCATTTGTTTTATCCTTATGCTTTTCGTGGATGGCTAGAGAGAAAGATGCAATTCCGGGCTGACCGGGAGTACCCAATGCATTTGAGGAATGACATGAAGCACATAAAATGGGAGTATTGTTTGGGTCAAAACCTCCTTCATCTGAATGTTGGTTTAAAATGTTCGTTTCGCTTGAATGGCAACCTGAACTTACACAGTTTATCTCATTAGAAACAGGAATTACAGGTTGTGTGGAGGCCAGGAAATTGTTTTGAGAATCATATGCTTTAAGGAGTGCAAGTTGATAGGGATCTTCAGTCACAAGGTTGTTATCGGTATAAGGAGTTATTGGAACTCCTTCAACCCCGAAGTGATTATCAGCTGCAACCATATTACCTGACAGTCCCACACCGGTCAATCCAATATTGTCAGGGAGGTTTACTCCGAAAAGCAGAAATTCATAATTCCAGAAATTCGTCTTTCCTACAGAGTAAGTGTTACCGGGTATCTCATAGGTTACGGTATATCCTGTGGTAACGACTTCCGGAAGAGTGGATGCCGTCCCTCTTTTAATGATCTGTGACTTGAGATTGTTGTAGGGTGGCAAAACTGCCATTTTACTGAAATCCTGGTTTGCACAATGCATCCCGAGGTCGTTCCAACCAACAATGATATATTCCTCAGTTTTTGTACTATCACCTTCAGGATTTTTAAAGGATTCAAACAAAAGGATTGTCGTGAATAAAAGCATTAATAAGGTAATTCGTGTTTTCATGATATACATATTTAAATATATAGATACAAAGATATTACTTTACACAATTAAAAAAAGATTTGAACAAAATAATTCACGCATAATGAATCGTCCTTCGCTGTGCTATCTTGCATACTATTGCATGAATATTCATTAGATTATTGATGAGATATAAAGCAATAATCAATAGGATTGCAAAAAAATGATTTTAAAATATTTTTCAAACTTAATTCGCTTTATCAATTCAAGTGTTACATAATTTTATAATTTGGTTACATAATTCACACATTTCAAGTCTGATGAATTGTGTGTTTTAACAAGTAACATTAAAGCAATTCTTTCTATATCAACCATTAACCTGGAATTGATAAACCCTGGACTATGACAAGTAAATCGTACTTTCTTGGAATTATTAAAAGTAATTTAACAAAGTGATTATGATTAAGGGATATACTATCACCTGAACTATTATTTATTCCACTTGTTACGTTGCAATATGAAAAGAAAGAAATTATTAACCAATTGATCAACGAATCCAGCCCTTACCTATTGCAACATGCCCACAATCCTGTCAACTGGTATGCCTGGAATGAAAACACTCTTCAAAAAGCGAAAAACGAAAACAAACTGATCATTGTTTCCATAGGTTACTCAGCCTGCCATTGGTGCCATGTGATGGAGCATGAATCCTTTGAGGATGAAGAAGTGGCTAAAGTCATGAACGAAAATTTCATTTGCATCAAAGTCGATCGTGAGGAACGACCCGATGTCGACCAGGTTTATATGGATGCTGTTCATCTGATCGGCGGCAGGGGTGGATGGCCATTGAACTGCTTTGCATTGCCTGATGGACGACCGTTCTGGGGAGGAACCTATTTTCCGAAGGATCAGTGGATCAATGTGCTTTTACAAATCCGGGAGCTATTCAAAACCCAATCTGACAAACTTGAAGCGCAGGCTTCTGACATTGCAGCAGGTGTTAACAGAAATGAATTTTCCCATCCAACTATTTCCACTCCTTTAAACAATGAATTGCCTGATGAAATGGTTGATCTTTTTTCCACCCGTTTTGATATCCATAATGGCGGCACCAAAGGAGCACCCAAGTTTCCGATGCCAAACAATTACCTGTTTTTGTTAAGGTATTATGCCCAGACGAAAAAGCCAGAAATTCTCACCCATGTTGAATTAACTTTACAAAAAATGGCTTCAGGCGGAATTTTCGATCAGGTGGGTGGCGGCTTTGCCCGATATTCAGTTGATGACCACTGGCATGTCCCGCATTTCGAAAAAATGCTTTACGACAATGCTCAGCTTGTCTCTCTTTATTCCGAAGCTTACCAATTGACCGGAAATGATTTTTACAAACAGGTGATTGTCGAAACTCTCGACTTCATAAAACGTGAATTGACTGATTCAGCGGGTGGTTTTTATTCATCGCTGGATGCTGACAGCGAAGGAGAAGAAGGCAAATTTTATGTCTGGTCCAAGGAAGAAATAGAATCTGTGGCAGGTAATCATACTGAAATAGTTACCGACTATTTTGGAATTAATAAGGAGGCACTTTGGGAAGATTCCAGGAATGTGCTAATTAAAGCGGTTTCAATTTCTGAATTGGCATTAAAGTACCATAATCCTCCGGATGAAATTGAGAAAATCATTTCAGATTGTAAACACAATTTGCTCCTGAAAAGATCGGAAAGGATTCGTCCGGGGCTGGATGATAAAATCCTGACTTCCTGGAATGGGATGATGATTAAAGGTTATGTTGATGCTTTTAAGTCTATTGGAAATACTGATTATCTTGATACAGCTATTAGAAATGGAGCCTTCTTGCTCGACAAGGTAAAGAAACCTGACGGAAGTTTGCATCATAATTACAAAAACGGAAAATCCACCATTAATGGATTTCTGGAGGATTATGCTTTTGTCATCGAAGCTTTCATTTCGCTTTACCAGGCTACTTTTAATGAAATATGGCTGAACGAGGCAAAAGTATTAATGGATTATGCGATCCGGCATTTCAGCGATGAAAAATCAGATCTTTTCTACTTTACCTCTGATGAAAGCACTGATCTTTTTGCAAGGAAACCTGAACTGACTGACAATGTAATACCCGCCTCCAATTCATCAATAGCCATATCACTTTTCAAACTCGGACTATATTTCGGGAATACGGTTTATTTGGAAAAATCAAAGAAAATGCTTGGGTTGGTCAGTGAAAACCTGAAAAAATATCCATCGGCATTTTCAAACTGGGGTATCCATGCGATGAACCTGGTTTACCCATTCTATACCATCGTAATTTGCGGCGATCAGGCATTGAAGTTAGCCCGGCAATTTCATCAGCATTACCTCCCTGGCACTATGCTGGCTGCAAGTATTGTCGAATCAGATCTGCCCATTTTTCATAACCGGTTTTTAAAGGGTAAGACGCTGATTTATGTTTGCTCTGAAAATGGCTGCCAGATGCCGGTTGAAACAGTTGAGGATGCAATGAGGCTGATTGTCAGTTGAGAATATTGGGGCTTAGAGAATACCCTATTCCTTATGAATCAGAATAATTATTTTTTTAAAGAATATTCCAATTTACCTCTCCCGGAATAAACAAGTTCTGTTCTTCATTGTTATTTAGTCCTAAGCAAATTAATATTTATGAAAACTAAAATTGGAATTATTGGATCAGGAGTTGTCAGCCAGGTCCTGGCTGATGGATTCCTCAAGCATGGATACGAGGTAAAGATCGGTTCACGGGATACTTCAAAACTAAATGAATGGAAAAATAAAGCAGGCAAAAAGGGAAGCACAGGCAGCTTTGCGGAAGCAGCTTCCTTCGGCGAAATCATTGTTCTGGCAGTAAAGGGTACAGCAGTATCGCAAGCGCTGAAACTTGCCGGCGAAAGCAATCTGAATGGAAAAACCATCATCGATGCGACTAACCCGATTGATAGCAGACCCCCGGAAAATGGCGTTTTAAGGTTTTTTACCGATTTCGATGACTCCCTGATGGAAAAATTGCAAAGGACTTTTCCAGAGGCAAATTTTGTGAAAGCATTTAATAGTGTCGGCAATCCCATGATGGTAAACCCGGATTATAAAGGGATCAAACCGACCATGTTCATTTGCGGAAATAATGAAAATGCGAAAAATGAAGTCAGGCATATTCTTGACCAGTTTGGCTGGGAAACTGAAGACATGGGAAAAGTGGAAGCCGCCAGGGCGATAGAACCATTGTGTATGCTATGGTGTATTCCGGGATTTATTAAAAATGAATGGACCCATGCCTTTAAACTATTAAAAAAGTAATTTACTAACTCTTAAACTATTTAAAATGAAAACTTATGTGATTATCGGGGCAACCGGAAATACCGGAAAGCCCATTACACTTGGATTGCTGGAAAAAGGTCAAAAGGTCAGAATCATCAGCAGGAGCTTTGCTAAAGCAAAGGCTTTGGTAAATAGCGCCTCACCTAACTCTTCGGCTAATCTTGCTGAAATTTTTGAAGGCGATTCCTCAAATACAGAACTACTAAAAAAAGCTTTCCAGGGTGCAGATGCTGTTTATGCTATGGTACCATTTAATCCGGCAGCACCTGATTATTTTGCTTTTCAGTTGACGCATGTGAATGCCATGGCTGAGGCTTTGAAAGCTACCGGTGTTAAATATGCTGTTACCCTGAGCAGTGTCGGGGCGCACCTGAAGTCGGGAGCTGGTGTTGTTCAGGGGCTTCAGAAAATGGAAGAAGCTTTCAATGCCATTCCGGGTTTGAATGTTATGCATTTACGGGCAACCTATTTCATGGAGAATACACTGGGACAAATTGGCGCAATAAAAGCAATGGGAGCCATGGGTTCACCAGTAAGGGCTGACATGGCATTTCCGATTGTTGCAACCAAAGACATTGCAGATATGGGGTTAAAGTATTTAGTAAACCTTGACTTCACGGGTAAAAATGTAAATTATGTTTTGGGACAAAGGGAAGTAACTTATAATGAAATTGCCACGGTTATGGGTAAAGCAATTGGTAAGCCTGATTTGAAATATTACGCTGTAACCCACGAAGAAGGAACCAAGGCAATGATACAGATGGGTATGGGAGAAAGTGTTGTGAGCAGGATGATGGAATTTATCAAGGCAATGAATGAGGGGAAAGTGATGGAGGAAACAAAAAGAAATTCATCGAATACGACCCCAACCACACTGGAGGAATTTGCACATACCTTTAAGGCTGTTTACAACATGTAGTGAAAACTATTCATCCGATCATGTTAGGTGATCGGATGAATTTTATTTATTCCTGATCGCGGCAATTTCTTTCACGGCTTCGATAGCCGTATGAATATGTTCTTCGGTATTGAAAGGCCCAATGCTCAACCGGACAGTTCCATGAATATCAAAAGTTCCTATACCTTCATGAACCTTTGGAGCGCATTGAAGACCAGTACGACATGCAATATTATAGTCTACATCGAGCATGGTTCCCACATCGCCCGAATCAAATCCTTTAACATTAAAGCTTAATACCGGATTTTGGTTTTCGGTGCCATTTGCACAATATAAAATTACCCCTTCAATCTCCTTAAGTCCATTTCTCAATGTGTTCCAAAGTGCCATTTCCTTCTTGTGGAGGTTCTCTATGCCTTGACTCGTTAATCCATTTTACACCAGCATATAATCCGGCAACCCCGATGATATTAAGCGTTCCGCATTCAAGCCTGTAAGGAAATTCCTCAAGGTGGGTTTTTACCGCTGAACGTACTCCGGTTCCGCCATATCGCGTATGCCGGACCGGGACATTATCCATCACATACGAACCCCCGATTCCTGTCGGACCCATCAGGCATTTATGACCGGTAAAGCAAAGCACGTCAATGTTCATGGCCTTCATGTCAATAGGAACAGCTCCGGCGCTCTGGCTTGCATCCACGATGAAATACGCGCCATTTTCCTTACAGATTTTTCCAATTTCAGCGATTGGTTGTATGGTACCTATCACATTTGAACTGTGATTCACCACCACCATTCGGGTATTTTTTTTGAATGCCTTCCTGATGTCATCCGGATCAATAAAACCCTTAGCATCAAACATCACATGGGTAACCTCAATGATACCATCCTTTTCAAGATGGTGAAGCGGACGGAGAACAGAATTGTGTTCAAGAAAAGTTGTGATTATATGATCTCCCTTTTGTGCCAGGCCCTGCAGAATCATATTCAGTGAATCACTGGCATTATAACTGAATGTTAAGTGGTTGGGGTCATCACCATTAAAAAGTTCCGTCAATAGCTTACGTGTATTGTGAACGACTTCTTCCGTTTCGAGGGCAGCATCAAATCCTGAACGCCCGGGATTGACCCCGTTTTTCCTGTAAAACGAATCCATGAACCTGTAAACTTCTTCCGGCTTTGGAAAAGTTGTTGCCGAATTATCGAGGTAAATTAATTTACTCATTATAAACTATTATTTATTACTCCAGTGTTTTCTAAATCTATTCTATTATTAGGGCATCTGCAACTATTTCAGCCATTGTTTTAATCTGGATACCCAGTTTATAAGTCGCGTTTAACTGGGTCAACTGGTCTGCACAATTATGGCAGGAGGTGGCAACGATTTTAGCCCCGGAGGCTTCTAATTTGTTCTGCCTTTAGCTTCCCTATCTTCATCCTTCGGTCGTTATATTCGCTCATTGATAACTGGCCTCCGCCCCCACCACAGCATAAGTTATCGGTTCCATGAGGGGTCATTTCCACAAAGTTTGTAACACAATTGGCAAGAATGTAGCGCTGCTCTTTCCAGATTCCTCCTGTTCTGGCCATATTGCAGGGGTCATGAAGCGTAACGACATCCCTGATCTTTCCAGGATCAACCTTGATCCTGCCATCGCGAAGGTATTGCGCCATTAATTCAATAGAAGTTATTACTTCAAAAGGATATTGTTGCTTAAGATAATTGGGTCCCTCCCATCTGAAAGCTCTCGAACCATGACCACATTCACAAAGCACACAAGTTTTTGCCTCCGACGATAAATCTCATCATACATGCGTTTTACAATAATCCTGGCTTCATTATTATTTCCTGAATAGTAAGCATAATTAGTAACATCATACATTTGAGCAGATAAGGTCCAGCTTTCTTTGGCCGCCCAGAATACTTTTGCCATAGCGGAAATGGAAAGCGGGAAAAACTTGGGTTCTCTTGGATTTAGGGTATAAAGAACATCTTTGCCTTTTTCATTTAAAGGAATGGTTGCCGAACTATCCTTTACCTCAAACTGCAAATCTTCCTCGAGCCATTTTAATGTTTCAATAAAATCCTGCTTACTGATCCCCATGTTGTTTCCCGTCTCAATTGCAGTATCAATCGTTGCCTGAAGGCTCTGAGGAACATAGCCCATATTGGAAAGCATTTCCCTGCCTTTCCGAACCACATAGCTTATGTCAACTCCGATGGAACAGTGAGCCACACAGCGTCCGCACATGGTACAAGACCCAAAAAGTAAATCCACCATTTCTTGCACGGTTTGGTCATCTAATTTTCTTGCACCAACGAGACCCGGCATGAGTTTTCCAGTCAGGGTATGATACCTGCGATAAATGGATGAAACAATATCAACTTTGACTGCAGGAATGTATTTTGACTGGGGATCGGCAAGATAATAAACACAGCTTTCAGCGCAAAGACCACAATGAACGCAACTGTTTAAATGGGTTAAGAGCTTTCCGTCGTTACCACCATTTAAAACCTCAAGGCCCTGTTCAATTTTTTCTTTTGTCAGTTCTTCCATTTTCCTTCACATTATTTGGGAGGCCAAACCCCACGCCAGCCATAAAAAAACCCCAGATGATAGCGGGCAGCAAAAAAGTATACCGTATGCCTAAGTTTACCAAGGGGTAGGTAAAGGAATAATAAACTTACCAGGATGAAATACCATGGAAAAAACCTGGGATTATACAAAGAAATTGCTGTCATCAATTGAACAGCGGTCACCAGAATGTTTGAAATATAATCATCCGGGTTCGACAAAGTTTTTAGTTCCTGTTTAATTATCCTTTTAACTAAAATGGCAAGGCCGCTGATACCTGATAAAAGTAAAAAGCCAATGATTACCCACCTCGGGACTCCATGAGGTTCAATTTTAAACATAAATAAAACAAAGAGAAATAAAGATAAGAAGGTTCCGAGGTGATAAAGAATTCCAGCTGTGTATGTGGGCAAATGCAGAAAGGCGGATTCCTTTTTTCGCGGATTCATTGCTTTGGTATAAGCATATTTTACTGCGGGACCAACTTCACCGAGGGGTTTGGAAAAATCCTGAGGTTTACCCAATCGTATCAGCCTGATAAAGTGATAAAGACAGCTAACAAGGCATACAGTAAATGCAAATAAAGAAAACCACATGTAAGAATTCATGATCCTTCATTATTTATACACAACCATCCGGTTTGGGTAAGCCAGCAACACGACAAGCACCTCTCGCAGGTCCAAGGGGGAACAGTTCATAAATTTCGCGCAACCGTAAGCCTGTTTCCTGGCAAATCACCCTAATCATAGGGGCAACACCTTTTTCCTCAAAGTTTCTTCGGATAATGTTAACCACTGCCCAGTGTTTATCATTCATGTCTTCGATACCATCGTATTTTGCAAAAAGGCGTGCTACCTCCTTATCCCAGATTCCGGGATTGGCCAGAAACCCATCACCATCCACTTCAAAAGTCCTGTTTTCAATTTCAATTGTTGGCATATTAGAGTCAATTTATATTTTCATTATCAAACTTATCTATTATTTCATCCGGAGTAAGCGCTGTATCGGGTAAAACAAAATCAGGACAAAAGTTCAGTTTATTCTTCACGATCCACCGCTTACAATTATCCCATTCCTTGTGGCCGGACCAGCAATACTTTTGCATGTAAATGTTTCGTTGCTCCTCATCGCCCGTAAATCCGGGGGTTATAACCAACTTGCATGATTTAATATTCGGACAACTACCGGGATCTTCCATACATTTTCAAAAAGTGGCGAAAGTTATTAAAAAATATTCAAGGGTAATACAATAATTTGGACTAAAAGATTCATTTGAACTGAAATTTACCCTTATATATACCACATTTAAAGGGCAAAAATTCTTCAAAGCATAATTGAAAAGAAGAGAAACCCTTCCTGAACATTCACGCCATATTAAATGTTTACATAAAAGAAAAAAAAACTTAACAAACTGAATTATTTTTGCATTTATGATTAAAAAACGAATCCTGGTCCTTTTTGCCCATCCTGCTTTTCATAAATCAAGGGTGAATAAAAAAATGATCGGTGAGATATATGATATTGTGGGTATAACATTTAACAACCTGTATGAGGAATATCCGGATTTTCAGATTGATATAAAAAAAGAGCAAGACCTGCTTTTGAATCATGATATCATCATCTGGCACCACCCTTTCTACTGGTACAGTGCTCCGGCAATTTTAAAAGAGTGGATTGACCTGGTGCTTCAGCATGGATTTGCTTATGGAAGAATGGGCACTGCACTGAAAAACAAACAGGTATTATCGGTCATCACTGCAGGTGGCAGGAAAGAGGCCTATCAGACGGACGGATTTAACCAATACACCATGCGTCAGTTTCTTGTGCCCTTCGAAAGGACCGTTACCCTTTGCAATATGAATTATTTGCCTCCGTTTGTCGTGCATGGATCGCATCTGCTCACAGAGGATGAAATGAATTCTGCTGCCCGGGATTACCGGAAAATATTGATTTCACTGCGCGACGATATATTTGATCAGCAGGATATGATGAATTGCATGTACCTGAACGATCTGCTGGTCATAAACAAAAAATCATAATGCAATGCACGAACAATCTTTCTTTTTCCAGGCAGTAATTTATTTGTCTGCTGCGGTAATTTCTGTGCCGATTGCAAAAAGGATGGGGCTCGGTTCGGTTTTAGGATATCTTTTAGCCGGAATTATTATCGGGCCCTTATTTGCTTTCACTGGTTGGTTCCGAAGGAACTGATGTCATGCACTTTGCCGAATTCGGAGTCGTCATGATGCTGTTCCTGATCGGACTTGAACTCAAACCTTCATTGCTCTGGAAAATGCGGAGGTCCATTTTCGGTATGGGAGGACTGCAACTGGTGTTAACAACTATAATAATCGGTGGTGTCGCCCTGCTTTTCAGGTTGAACATTCCCCAGTCGCTCACCATCGGCTTAATCCTGACGCTAAGCTCAACCGCTATTGTATTGCAATCCCTTTCTGAAAAAGGATTATTAAAGGGAGAAGCCGGCCAAAGCAGCTTTTCGGTTCTCCTTTTTCAGGATATTGCTGTAATTCCTATCCTTGCTATTCTTCCGTTGCTGGCAAACCAGGTTGAACAAAGCATTGTTTTATCTACTGATCAGGCTGGTGCAGGCCATGAGAGCCTGGTAGCCGCTTTACCGGGATGGCAGCAGGTGTTAATCATCTTTGGTGTGGTGATTGGCATTATTGCGGCGGGTCGCTATCTGATGCGCTATCTTTTCAGGTTTATTGCGGGTTCCGGATTAAGGGAGATTTTTACTGCTGCTGCCTTATTGCTTGTGGTTGGAATTGCACTGGGAATGGACGCCGTAGGATTATCTCCCGCACTGGGAACTTTTCTTGCTGGTGTGGTATTGGCTGACAGTGAATACAGGCATGAATTGGAATCGGACATAGAGCCGTTTAAAGGCTTGCTTCTGGGTCTGTTTTTTATCGCAGTTGGAGCCAGTATCGATTTT
Organism: uncultured Bacteroidales bacterium; assembly: GCA_963708435.1. Lineage (GTDB taxonomy): Bacteria > Bacteroidota > Bacteroidia > Bacteroidales > JAADJA01 > JAADJA01. The sequence goes on along the minus strand of CAVPSZ010000003.1, from coordinate 61,418 downwards.
AATATTTTGATTGAACGGCCGGGACTAATTATCGCCCTGCTTGCCATATTGGTAATCGTTAAATTGATTGTGCTTTATTTCCTGGGCCGTATCTTTCGGCTGCGATCAGGGCAGGAATTCCTGTTTTCTTTCGCCCTTGCCCAGGCAGGTGAATTTGCATTTGTGCTGATTTCCTTCTCAAGCCAGAATGCCATATTTGACAGCGAGGTTTCAGGGATATTATTGATCCTGGTTGCACTTTCAATGCTGATTACACCGCTTCTTTTAATCATAAATGAAAAGTTGGTTCAGCCGGCTTTTGTAAAGGCCGAAAACAAACCGGAAGCTGATGAACATTGATGAGAAAGACAACCCTGTCATCATTGCCGGCTTTGGCAGGTTTGGTGTAGTACTTGGACGGTTTTTAAAAGCAAACAGAATTAAATCCACCATTCTGGATAACAATCCCAATAACATACAGGTATTGAGAAAATTCGGATTTAAGGTTTATTATGGCGATGCAACGCGTCACGATTTATTGCATACTGCCGGAGCTGCAAATGCAAAAGTGTTGATTGTTGCAATGGATGCAAGGGAAGAAATCAATAATCTGGTTGAGCATGTCAGGAAGACCTATCCCAGCCTGAAAATTTTTGCCAGGGCTTTGGATGTGAGCCATTCATTTGAGCTTACTGACCTTGCAGTGACCGGCCAGCGCAGGGAAACATACGATGCATCACTGGCTTTAGGCACAAAAGCATTATCTGAACTGGGCTTTACAAAATTTCAGGCGCACCGCTCAGCACGGATATTCAGGTATCACGATGAGATGGTGATGAAGGAGCTTTACCAGCTTTGGGGCAAAGATGACAAGAAGTACATCACAGAAGCAAGAAAGTTTTCAGAACAGCTCGAAAACCTCCTTCTGGCCGAACAGGATCAGTCGAGCTATGAAAGTGATGGCGCCTGGGATTCCACTACATTAAGAGAAGAAATAAAGGAAATGTATGAAAAAATGAAGGAAAGCAATACCGAATAATGAATATAATGTAAAACCATCTTGCCAAAGAAAAAATGGAAAATTTGATCCTTTATGATGGTAAATGCAATTTATGCAATTACACCCTTCAATTCATTCTTAAGCGGGATAAGCTGAAAATGTTTCATTACCTGCCTTTACAATCCAGTCAGGCAAAAGAAATACTGAAGACAGTGCAGTTTGACCAGCCCGGTATTGATTCTGTGATCTTTATTGAGAATGGCCGTGCTTATATCAAATCGGAAGCGTTTTTCAGGATTGCCAGCCAACTGGGTGGCTGGTTTAAACTAATGAACATCTTCAAATTAGTCCCAAAAAAAATAGCCGACCTGGTTTATGACATGATCGCCAGAAACAGGCAAAAATGGTTTGGTAAAAATGAAAATTGCAGTATTGAAAGATTTCAATCCGGGACCTGACTCTCCTTATTTACGTTATTCAGCCAGATATCATTTTTATCCGGATTGTTGATATGTCCATTCAAATTATAATCACCTGCTAAATAACCTCTCTTGCCAACCAGAATTGACCAAAAGTTATTTTTGTCGTTGTCATTCACAATCCCATCAGCATTGCCATCTCCGCCGGCCATGCCTAAAACTCCTGGTTCTAATTCGGCGTAACCCAAACTACTGCCATAAATATTACCAGGTAGCGGAAAAATCGTAAGTATACACATCATTGGTATTAATTAGTGCATTATTTGAAAGTATTCCCAGATGGTTGCGATGCCAGATTACCACATACAGATTTTGGCTTATGGTGAGTGGTGTTGTCAGTTTTTTTATGCCATCCATTCCAACCACAGAGCCATCGCTCAATAAAAAAGCGGCCCTCTTCCTGACCGATGTACCTGGTGTTGCAGCAGCGGCTGAAGAGGCATCCCTCATATCCACCAAAACCCAGTCAACAACCTGGTTGTTGGGTATTGAAGCGACAGATTCCGTTCCGTTGTAATTCCATGGAGAAATATTATAGGGTTGATTTAATGGTAAAAATTCCGGATTTAATGCTGCCGACATGGTATTGCTTCCAGCATAAGGTCCTTGTAAAAAAGCAGTGAGGTCAAGTTCAGGCTCATTATAGATTAATTCAATATCATCAAAATAAGCGGTTGAACCGACATGTGCGGAAATCCCCGCTGAACTGACAACAAATAGAATATATTGTGGTGTATTGCTGTTAAAGTAATTAAAAGGCGCAGAAAATCTTGTCCAGGTTGAAACTGTATTGGGAATATTGATTTCCGCAAGAGAAATCCAATTTGTTTGCGCTGCATCCGGTATTTTTGCAGACCCAGTATGGAGGAGCGCTTTTACCTGTGCGGCATCTCCGCTTACCGGGGTATACTTAGCCCAGATCACAACACTGTCAGGTTTTTGTGTTAATGCTGTTCGCCATTGTTCATTTCCGGTATCAGTAAAAACCCAGCCGTTACCGCTAAGCTCAGCATGAACCCTGCCATTGGTAACTATACCAGATACAACGATGCCTCCAACAGGAGCAGTTACGTTAAAAAGTTTCACGGAATAATTACCTGTATGTGCATCGGTGCTCTTATCCCAAACATAAGGTGCAAGGCCGTTAATAATACCCCCGCCATCAGAAGTTTTTATTGAACTCCAGTCAACGGGTTCCTGGGTAGTGAGACCTGAAATGTTTTCCCAGTTTTCAAAGCCTGGATTCTGAGGTTGTTGCTGACTATAGACCGAAACCGATAAAGCAGCAGTAATAATACTAATCAATATTGTTTTCTTCATAAGAATTTGCTTTTATTTAATGTTTGATAAATTTTTCTTCCAAGCTGAAATTTGTTCCTTGAACCCGGCAAACATAAATCCCCTGGGGAAGATCAAGAGTAAAACTGTTTGATGGATGGCAAAAGAAGTTTTGAGTAACAATTCTCCTGCCGGATAAGTCAGTTATTTCCAGGTTGACAAACTGGCCATTATATTTTCCAGGTAAATAAACTGTGAGATTATTGCCTGAAACGCCAAGCTTAAGAATATCCTCCTGGTTGGCATGAATTCCGGTTTCGTGATAAATCAATTCGATATCATCGAGATACATGATGCTGAAGGGTTTCGAATTTTGAGCATCTCCGGCATAAATGGCAAATAAAATATATTCTGGCGTATTGTTATTCAGATACTGGAATGGTGCAGAAAATTGGGTCCATTCATCCACCTGAACGGGAACATCGATGCTGGCCATAGCAATCCAGTTTGTTTGCAATGAATCGGCAATTTTCGCTGTATCAGAGTGTAAAATGGCCATCACGTGCGCAATATCGTTTTCCTGAGGGAAAAATTTTATCCATGCCGTTAAGCTGTCAGGCTTATCGGTGAAGGGTGTATTAAACTCCGGCAATGAGTCAATGGTAAAAACATAAGCATCAGAGGGTGGAAGGGTAGCATGAACCCTGCCATTGGTCATTGTTCCAGGGGCTACAAAGATCAGTATCGTATCATTTCGGAGTTTAACTGAATAGTCTCCTGAATGGGCATCGGTACTCCGTTCCAGGGTAACAGGAATAACCTTATTGATGAAATTTCCTCCATCCGAAGACTTCAACGAATTCCAGTTCACGGGCTCCAGGGTATCAGGACCAAAGCCATATTCTTCCCACAATTCAAATCCCGGGTTTTCAGGTTGTTGCTGTCCGTAACCATAAAGCCCAATGGTGATCGATATAAAAACAACTAAAAAATAGATTTTTCATAATTCAGACTTTCAACTTAAAACAAGCATCGGCAAAATTATTAAAAATCATGATGGCGCTATCGTTAAAAAAACTCAAATCATCATTATTGAAAACATCCTTCCGATTGATTTTGTTCATTACCTGATTCATTCATAACTGAACAGGATTTAGGACATTTTACTTCAGTATTACTCTTCCGAAAACTCTTTCAGCAGCTTTCTGTATGAGGAAAAAACATTTGCCCTCGACACAAACCCCATGTATTTCCCATTCTTGATAACCGGCAGGTTATAATGTTCCGATTCGCTGAATTTCCGGGCGATATCTTCCATCGATTCATCAGGATCGACAAGCGGTTCCGGCATGAACATCAAATCTCTGATGTAGGTTTTATCATAGAGGTCACGTTCAAAAATTATATTCCTGATCTCATTGATAAAAATTACTCCATAAAAGGTGTTATTTTCATCAATGACCGGAAATACATTGCGCTGGGAATTCGGAACAACCTTCACAAAGTCACCGAGGGTGGCATCAAGGTGTATCGTCTGGAAATTTGTTTCAAGAAGGGTTTTAACTTTCATCAGCGAAAGCATCGCTTTATCTTTATCATGGGTAAAAAGTTCTCCCCGAAGAGCCAGTTTTTTTGCATAAAGCGAATGGGGCTCAAAGTAATTGATGGTGATAAAGGAAATGGTCGAGGTTATGATCAAGGGTGTGAGCAGTTCATAACCTCCTGTAATTTCAGCGATAAGAAATATCCCGGTCAGCGGGGCATGCATCACTCCCGACATCATACCTGCCATACCAACCAGGGCAAAATTGCTCTCCGAAACTTCCATAGATGTAAAGGTATTCAGCATCTTTGCGATAAAGAGCCCTGCAATACCTCCCATGAAAAGAGAAGGTGCAAAAATGCCTCCAACACCTCCGCTTCCGGTTGTTACGGCTGTGGCTATGGCTTTAAAAATCAGGATCGAAAACATGATGAGGGGTAAAAACCAAATGGCAGACTTCCAGTCCGAAAATAATCCTTCATTGATCAGCTCATAGCTTTTTCCCTTCAGGATTTCCTGTAAAATAGGGTACCCTTCGCCATAGAGCGATGGAAAAACAAAAATCAATAAACCCAGGGAGATACCCCCGATAAGAATCTTCCCATAGATATTGCCGATCTTTTTGAACCTGCCTTCTATAAATTCATTGGTCCGGGAAAAATACACAGAAACGAGGCCTGTAAAGACACCGAGTAAAATGAACAGGGGAATATCTTTCAACAGGAACGGATCGGTAAGGTTGAAAAAGAAAAGCACGCTCTTACCGCTCAGGAAAAATGCAACGGTGGCTCCGGTAACAGCTGAGATCAGCAAAGGAATAACCGCAGTCAGTGTTAAATCTACCATCAGGACTTCAATAGCAAAAATAACCGCAGCAATGGGTGATTTGAAAATCCCGGCTATGGCTCCTGCGGCGCCGCAACCGATCAGGATGATCAGGGTTTTATGGTTCAGCCGGAAAAGCCGCCCGAGGTTCGATCCGATGGCCGAACCTGTCAGTACAATGGGCGCCTCGAGTCCTACAGAGCCTCCGAATGCAACCGTCAGTGTACTGCTGATCATTGAGGAATAAGTATGATGCCCGTCAAGAACGCCTTTGCGCTTCGAAATGGCGTAAAGAATGCGGCTCACACCGTGATGGATGTTCTTTTTCAATATTAGCCTGACATAAACAACGGTCAGGATAATTCCTATCAATGGAAGTGCAAGGTAAAGAAAGTTCTGCTGTTCAAATCTGAATCCCCTTGATATAAGGAAAAAAGCGTAATGCACCGTATTTTTCAGCAGTACTGCCGCCAGCCCGCTCAACACACCGATCACGAAACTCAGGATGAGGATAAACTGACTATTTTTAATATGCTGGTTTTTCCAGGCTACAAACTGAAAAATCAATCTCGGAATTCTCAAGTTCAATGCATTTATTGGATTACAAATGTAGCAGATTGTTTTTATTGTTGTCACATTTCAAATGGCTTCGCTGTAATAATTTCAGTTATTGGATTTTGAGTGTTAAATTAAATTATCCGCGAATGCGCGAATGTTTTCTGAATTTGCCGCACCTGGATTAATTTTTATTTTAGCCGAAATTTGTTTGTGAATGATGAGGATCATAACATACAACGTAAACGGTATCAGGGCGGCTGTTCAGAAAGGATTGCTCGGTTGGGTCAGAGCCGCCGATCCCGACATATTATGTGTGCAGGAAACCAAAGCGCAGCCGGAGCAGATTCCGGTATTTGAGTTCACCGAAATGGGCTATCGTTCTTTTAATTATTCGGCAAAGAAAAAAGGATACAGCGGTGTTGCCATTTTTTCCAAAGCTGAGCCCGATCATGTGGAATACGGTATGGGCATCGACAAGTACGATCAGGAAGGACGAATGATCCGCGCCGATTATGGCGATGTTTCAGTAATGAGCATCTATCATCCATCAGGCACGAGCGGTGATGAAAGGCAGGCATTCAAAATGGTATGGCTGGAAGATTTCAAAAGGTATATTCATGAATTGAAAAAGACAAAGCCAAACCTTATCCTTACGGGCGATTACAATATCTGCCATAAGCCCATCGATATTCATGATCCTGCTGGCAATGCGAGGAATTCCGGATTTTTACCCGAAGAGCGGGAATGGATGTCAGGTTTTATTGAAAGCGGCTTTATTGACACCTTCCGTTATTTCAACCGGCAACCGCACAATTACACCTGGTGGAGTTTCAGGATGAATGCCCGTGCAAGGAATTTAGGCTGGAGGATCGATTATATCATGGTCAGCGAGTCCCTCGAAAAAAAACTTAGGCGAGCGCTTATCCTTCCCCAGGCAAAACATTCCGATCACTGCCCGGTAGTTTTGGAGATTGACTTTTAAAGCACACTGTTTTCAGAAATCAGTGAATCTGTGGCGATTTTCATTTCCCGGTCACGCTGAGGAGTCCTTTTTCAGGACGTCTCGAAGCGCCAATTTCTTCACTTCATTCATCATTCAAAATTCATCATTTAAAATTTTATTATTTTTTTCTTGCATGTTCAAATATTATTTCTTAATTTTGAGCGTACAAAATTTACAACTGCATCATACGCTTATTAAATCTCGGCATACTCCATTTTTCAGGTTCTTTGCTTTCTGGATTATAATTATTAATGTTCTAATATTTTTTTGATTAATTAACTAAAAAACAAGATTATGAAAAAGATTTACATTTTTTTATTGTTATTTTTTGCGGATTATTAACATTTAATGCTTTTTCGCAAGAGAAGAATGTTGTTTGGAATGATGACTTTGAATCAGGAGGAGGAGATTGGGCTGCTAGCAATGGTGTTTGGGAAGTGGGCGTTCCGTCGAGTGGTCCGATGGTAGCACATAGCGGAACTAAATGTGCTGCAACGGTTTTAAATGGCGACTATCCCGTTTGGGCTGACACAAGACTAGAGAGGATCCCTTCTTTCGTTGTACCAGATGCATCACAAAATCCTCGTTTTCGTTTTTGGTACTGGTTTAGTTTTGCAGTTGCCGACTACGGAATAGTGCAAATCAAACCTGTTGGTAGCGCTAATTGGCTTAATATATCTGCTCAAATCAACTATACTTCAAGTAATACCTGGTCTTATCACTCAGTAGACTTATCTGCATATTCCGGCCAAGCCGTTCAGATTGCTTTGCGTTTCGTGGCGGTGGATGGTGCAAGCGGTTATGATCAAAGTTCAGGGTGGTATATTGATGATGCCTCTCTTATAACGGGCCCTTATATATTCAATAATCCTGAAAGTTTTGAAGATGGCTTTGGTGATTGGTATGTTGATGGTGGAACATGGGGGGTTGGTGTACCGACTAGCGGACCTAACAGCGCTCATTCCGGACAAAAATGTGTCAGCACAAATTTAGCGGGTGATTATGATACCTGGGTCGATTCGAGATTGATTAGTCCAATATTTACCGTACCTGCAGCCTCTTTAAATCCTCGTTTTCGTTTTTGGTACTGGTTTAGTTTTGCAGTTGCCGACTACGGAATAGTGCAAATCAAATCCGTTGGTAGCTCTAATTGGGTTAATATATCTGCACAAATCAACTATACTTCAAGCAATACCTGGTCTTATCACTCAATAGACTTATCTGCATATTCCGGCCAAGCCGTTCAGATTGCTTTGCGTTTCGTGGCGGTGGATGGTGCAAGCGGTTATGATCAAAGTTCAGGGTGGTATATTGATGATGCCTCTCTTATAACGGGCCCTTATATATTCAATAATCCTGAAAGTTTTGAAGATGGCTTTGGTGATTGGTATGTTGATGGTGGAACATGGGGGGTTGGTGTACCGACTAGCGGACCTAACAGCGCTCATTCCGGACAAAAATGTGTCAGCACAAATTTAGCGGGTGATTATGATACCTAGGTCGATTCGAGATTGATTAGTCCAATATTTACCGTACCTGCTGCCTCTTTAAATCCACGTTTTCGTTTCTGGTACTGGTTTAATTTTGTCTAGTTGCCGACTACGGAATAGTGCAAATCAAATCCGTTGGTAGCTCCTAATTGGGTTAATATATCTAGTACAAATCAACTATACTTCAAGCAATACCTGGTCTTATCACTCAATTGACTTATCTGCATATTCCGGCCAAGCCGTTCAGATTGCTTTTGCGTTTCGTGGCGGTGGATGGTGCAAGCGGTTATGATCAAAGTTCAGGGTGGTATATTGATGATGCCTCTCTTATAACGGGCCCTTATATATTCAATAATCCTGAAAGTTTTGAAGATGGCTTTGGTGATTGGTATGTTGATGGTGGAACATGGGGGGTTGGTGTACCGACTAGCGGACCTAACAGCGCTCATTCCGGACAAAATTGTGCAGCTACTAATTTGGCCGGTAATTATGATATTACTGTGGAAACGAGATTAATAAGTCCTGTATTTACTGCCCCTGCTGCTTCTCAAAATCCAAGATTGCGTTTTTGGCATTGGTTCAGTTTTTCCGTAGCAGATTTTGGAATAGTGCAAATTAAACAATTAGGTAATGCGAATTGGGTTGATATAACAGGTCAATTTACTAATAATAGCAATAATTGGTCATTTGGTTATGCTGATTTGACGGCTTATTCTGGTCAATCAATTCAAATAGCATTTCGTTTGGTTTCACAAGATGGCGCTAGTGGTAATGATGAAAGTTCAGGTTGGTATATTGATGATGTTTTTTTAGAATGTAATTTAAATGTATCCGTTGACTTAGGCCCTGATTTTACATTGACTTATGGAAATTCCGAAATGCTGTTTCCAACTATTATGGGAGGGACTTATCCTTATACGTACAACTGGTATCCAACCACAGGCCTTGATGACCCAACCATTGAGAATCCTACTGCTAGCCCTTTAAATACAACGACCTATAATTTAAAAGTAACTGATGTCAATGGTTGTTTTGGAACTGATAAAATAACCATAACAGTACCCCATACCCTGACCCTTAAAACATTTCTCGAAGGACCTTACAGCGGAACCCAGATGAATGCTAATTTGAACAGCAGTGGTTACATCCCATTATCACAACCCTTTAATCAACTCCCCTGGAATTATGCCGGTACGGAAAGTGTGGCTTCCATTCCAAATGCAGATATTGTGGATTGGGTATTAATTGAACTACGAGAGACCAACGGAGATGCAACAACAGCAAAACATTATAAAATGGTTGACCGGCAAGCTGCCTTCATCAAGAAGAATGGAACCATAGTAGGTTTGAATGGAAGCAGTATATTAAACTTTACAGTTCCAATTGCCCAAAATCTGTATGTAGCAGTCTTCCACAGAAACCATCTTGGAATCATGTCTTCATCCGCCGTTACTAATGTTAATGGAAACCATACCTATGATTATACTACTTCATCGACAAAAATATATGGAGGAACCTTGAATTGCAAACAACTTTCAACAGGAGTTTGGGGTATGATTAGCGGAGATGGCAATGGAAACGGAAATATTAATAACATCGATAAAGATGAAGTCTGGTTAATTCAAAACAGCTTGGCTGGTTATCGAAAAGGGGATTTCAATATGAATGGAACAGTTGATGCAACAGATAAAAATAACTATTGGCTCCCAAATGCTGGTAAAGGAACTCAAGTATCAATCCCAGAATCTAATTTGATAAATGTCACTTTCCGGGTTGATATGAGCAATGTAACAGTTACTGGCAATGTTTATCTGGCTGGTTCATTTAATGGTTGGAGTGCAACAGCCGCCCCAATGACAAACATTGGAAACAATATTTACCAGATTGATCAGGCACTTAGCGCCTATGGCAATTATGCATATAAGTTTAAAAATGGAACCGCTTGGGAGTCTAATTTACCTGCGCCATGTGGGGTTGGTACCTATGGAGACCGATATGTCATTTTACCAAGCCAGGATATTGTTCTTCCACTTGTTTGTTTTTCGAGTTGCAATATTTGCTCAATCACAACAATAGAATCTGCAAATTTTGATACAGATTGGGAAAACTGGACCACTGTTTCATGTGTAGGAGCGCAGGTTTGGAGTAGAAATAACACGTGGGGTGTCAATAATACTCCTTGTGCGCAAATAGATGGTTATTCAGGACAATTTTATCTTAATGAAGACTGGCTTGTATCTCCCCCACTCAACTTAAACATTTACATCAATGAAACCCTATCATTCATGAATGCAAAGAACTATACAGGCCCTGATCTAGAATTAATGATTTCAAATATCTACACTGGAAATCCATGCACCACTGAATGGGTGAATCTACCATTTACTAAGTCATCGGGCAGTTGGATTTGGACCCATTCGGGTGAGATTAATATTTCAGGATTTACTGGTACAGCTGTACGTGTTGCTTTTAAATATACCTCCAACACAACTAACTCGGCTGATTGGGAGGTTGATGATATAGAGATTAAAGGTCAGTAGAATTATGAAATATAAATGCCTTAGTTATTAAATGATTACCCATTGCAAAAGTAACGACCCCGCCAATTATCAGCGGGGTCTTTTTATAAAATTTCCATGCTGGTTCAAGTCTTTCTGATATAGCAAGTGTGCAATCATGAATTGTACCATTTAATTTTACAGTTTCAGGTTTATATATTGTACAGCCTTTTTGGGAAGATATTGCCAGAGATCGGGAATATGAGGTTCTCCCATCGGATCAAAAGTTAATATTGAATGAACGGCTTGAAAAGATTTACCAGGGAAAGAGTGAATTCAAATCGTGGGATCAGATACGACAGAAATATCAAAATGACTCCTGAAATAATCTATTTCAATCTATTTCCATTTATTTCATTCATTTTTTCTCTCAATAATCATTTTCTTTATTTTTGGAGCTATCATAGCTGAAAGAATTTGAAAAGGTATAAAAGGATTTTTATGGAAAAGCAAAATGCGATTAAATTATTTAACAGCAAAAAGGTGCGCGTGCATTGGGATGATGAGTATGAGAAATGGTATTTTTCAATTGTAGATGTGGTGGCCATACTTACTGAAAGTAACAATCCCCAGGTATACTGGAGGGTGTTGAAGAAGAGACTTTTGGAGGAGGGTAACCAAACCGTTACAAATTGTAACGGTTTGAAAATGGTTGCTCCGGATGGCAAAATGCGTATGACGGATGTTGCTGACACCGAACAGCTTTTACGGTTGATCCAATCCATTCCATCCCCCAAAGCTGAACCTTTCAAACTCTGGCTTGCAAGGGTAGGCACTGAACGTATTGACGAGATTGAAGATCCTGAAAAAGGAATTGACAGGTTAATGGAAACATACTTACGAAAGGGATATTCAAAGGAATGGATCAATCAGAGACTTAAAAGTATTGAGGTTCGAAAGGAACTAACTGACGAATGGGACGATCGTGGTGTAAAAAAAGGTTTGGAATACGCTATACTAACTGATGAGATTACCAAAGCATGGTCTGGGCTTACAGTTAAAAGTTATAAGCATTTGAAAAACCTGAAAAATGAAAATCTAAGGGACAACATGACCAATCTTGAGCTTGTGCTTAATATGTTAGCTGAAGCGACAACCACTGAAATCTCAAAAGAAAAGAAACCTGATACGTTTATTAAAAATAAAAAGATCGCAAAGCAAGGTGGAACTATTGCCGGAAATACCCGAAAAGCAATTGAGGCTAAAACAGGCAAAAAAATAGTAACTTCTAAAAATGCTAAAATTTTAAAGTCAAATACTATTAGAGAAATTGAGGAATAGAGTGATAAGAGAAATGTAATTATGAAGAAGGATAATTCAACGTATTGGTTCGAAAAGCATCCTACAGTCTGCTTTGTTGTCATCATCATTGCTGTCCCTGACCCTCCTTGCCAAACCTTTCATTTTCCTCAATAAAACATCAAAGGACAACATCCCGGCATTAGCTTCATTTTTACTATTTTCGCAAAAATTTACAACTCGTGAAAATTCTTCTCGTCGGAAATCCGCGCACTGTTATGGGCTTCAATCGCCTCACTAAGGTTCCAAGCCTCAATCTCGCTTCACTTGCTGCCAATGTTGATAAAAATCTCTGCGAAGTTAAAATTGCCGATCTTGTGGTTAAAGACAAAGATCCCCAAAAAGCATTACTTGAGGTATTAAACCAATTCAAACCCGATGTCGCAGGCTTCACCGCCATGAGCTTTCAGTACAATACCGCCCTCGGCCTCATCAAAGCCACAAGGAAACACTCCCCGAATATCATTACCCTCGTTGGAGGTTATCACGTTACGGCCGACAAGGAAAACATTCTCGCCAGCGACGATATGAATTACATCGACTTCCTTATTGATGGCGAAGGCGAAGTCCCTTTTCGTGAGTTGGTAAAAGCCCTTGCCAATGGCCATGATTTTGAAAAAGTTCCGGGTATTGCCTTCCTTAAAAATGGAAAACCGGTAATCACTCCACCGGCCTGCTCTACTGCCGCCCGAAGAAATTAAGATTCCCGATCGGAGTGCACGGATTTTCAAAAAAGGGTTTAACATGCTCGGTAAGCCCGGAGATGCAATTGAAACTTCGAGAGGTTGTGTTTACGACTGCAACTTCTGCAGCATCCGCAACATGTATGGAAAATCGTTCCGCAAGTTCTCCATCGACCGCATCATGACCGACCTTGAAGACGCAAAGCGGCATGGCGCAAAACGCATTTTCATCACCGACGACAACATCACCATCGATGGTAAAAGATATCTGGAACTGAATCAGGCAATAGTCGATTCAAAGTTTAATTTCATGCTTGCCGTGCAGGCCAGCGTGAAAGGAATTAAAAAAACACCTGGCCTTGTAGAATCAATGGCAAGGGCGGGAACAAAATTCGTTTTCCTTGGTATTGAGAATGCCTCCGACAACGCCCTTGAATTCATGCATAAAAGCAACCAGTTAAAAAGCTCTGATACCGCCCTTGTGGTTAAAGAATTAAAAAAACACAAGATCATTGTCATCGGGGGATTCATATTTGGTCAGCCTGAGGATACTAAGGAAACGCTGCTGGAAAACTTCAGATATGCAAAAAAAATTGGAATCGACATGCAGCTTTTCAATATCCTTACCCCTCACCTTAAAACAGAATTGCGGGAAGAATTATTGAAAGAAGGGCTGATAACAAATATCCATGATTATTCAAAATACAATCATTACGCCTCCAACGTAAAAACCCGGCATCTTTCATCCGAAGAGCTTTTCAGGATAAGAAATACTCTCGATGCCAGGTACCCCATAGAATCAGGAGCTATTTTCAGGTTGTTCAGGGCATATCCTATTTTTTTCACGGGTTTAATGTTTAAAATGCTGAAGAAAGAACCACAAAATTGGTTTAATTTTACAACTGGATTTTTAAAAAGATAAATGATGGTGATGAAAACATTTACAAAACTCCTTTTAATAATTGCCGGGATATTGATCGTTACTTATTCCTGCAAAAAAGAAAATGAAGAACCTGATCCACCTCAACAGGTTCTGACTGTAGATCTTGGGAATGACACCTCAATTGTCGAAGGGACTTCCATCGTCCTCAATGCAGATAATCCTGGTGCAAATTACCTTTGGTCAACAGGCGCTACTACGCAAACCATTTCTATAAATGCCGATGGCAAATTTTGGGTTTCTGTTCAAATGGGTGAAGCAAAGGGTTCTGACACCATAACGATTCAGGTTCAGTATAAGACCATCAACGTTGAAACTGATTTTGGCAATTTCAGAATATGGCTTTATAAAGAAACACCATTGCATAAAAACAATTTTTTAAATCTCACCGATCAGGATTTTTACGATAGTCTTCTCTTTCATAGGGTTGTATATGATTTTGTCATCCAGGGTGGCGACCCTGAAGGAACAGGATATGGAGGCCCCGGCTACGAGATACCTGCCGAAATCATTGATACCATGCATCATCGTTATGGATCTGTTGGCGCTGCACGTCAGTCCGATTTTTATAATCCCGAAAGAAAATCTAATGGTTCTCAGTTTTACATAGTTTCCGATCCTCAGGGAGAACCTTATCTCGACACGCTTTATACGGTTTTTGGATATGTATTTTCAGGGATGGACGCAGTATTCAGCATATCGCAGGTGCCGGTTGATGACAATGACAGGCCATTAAGCGATGTTTATATGAAAAATCTGGATATCGAGCTATATACAGCCAAAGAACTTAAAGACAATTATGGGTTCACTATTCCCTGATTGAAATATCATCACGGAATTCTGCAATAGATCAATTGAGAATTCCGTTTTCACCATGTTATGAGGCATATCATTCTGATCCTATCGGCTATTTTAATTTTGGGAGCATGCTCCGTGAAAAAAACCGTTGTGAAGATTGAAGATCAGTCCTCCTTCGGTGATTCCGTTCAATATGAACTCATTATTGACGAACAGGGCTTCGATTCCTGGGTTGCGACCAACAGCAAGCCAATATGGTACCACGAAAAGGAATATTATCGCACCTGGAATATCCTTTATCAGACAGAATTCAATTACAGGGTTTTACATACCGATATGGGTCATCCTTTTACCGAAACGATTGACTATGATCCGCAAACCGAATATGGCCTTGAACTTGAATATAAGCTTTACTGGTATTTTAAGTTCATCGAATACAAGTACAACACAAAACTTCATATTTCTAGCCGCTGAAATCCAGCGTAATTAAATCCATTTTTAAATTATTCTATGTGGTTGCAGGCTGAAGTCATGTCACGGTTCGAGGCAAATGTGAACCTTTCAGAAGTTTTTACGCATCTGAGCATGAAAAGTAACTTCCCAATATCTGACAAGATTTTTCGAGACGTGTTACCCTGCTGTGCTACTGGGTAGTTCATTTTTGGAGAAGTCAGTTTCGGATGGTGAAATGGCCTCGCTAACTTTATAGGGGTCGGAAAGTAAAATATTTTAGAAGAGTATTGGGGTATTCCCGGATTCCTTATAAATACTACCTTTCTGTTTCTTCAAATATTTAATTCTTTATATATGAACAATTGCAAGTATTTTTTAATTTTGCCCCCTCTATAAATAAAGATCGGAAAATCTTAATGAAAAGATCATGTCAGAAGTAATAAAGATCAAACGGGGACTGGATATCAGGCTTGCGGGTGAAGCCGAAAAAAAGATCGCCGAAGTCGCCAGCAATAGTTTTGCAATTAAGCCCACCGATTTTATCGGTGTTTTTCCAAAACTGTTTGTCAAAGAAGGCGATGAAGTGAAAGCCGGAAGCCCCCTGTTTCATGATAAGTACAGGGAAAATCTCATTTTTACTTCACCCGTTAGCGGAAAAATAAAAGAGATTCATCGCGGCGATAAGAGAAAGATCCTTGAAGTGAGGATACTGGCAGACGGGAAAAATGAATTTGAATCGTTTGGCGCCGCTGATCCAAAATCACTCAGTCGCGAACAGATTGTTGAAAGACTTCTCAAGAGCGGGGTTTGGCCAACCATTCGTCAGCGGCCCTATTCCATCATCGCCAATCCTGAACAAACGCCAAAGGCAATCTTTATCTCGGCATTTGATTCGGCTCCGTTAGCACCGGACTTTGATTTTATCATAGAAAAGGAAGGCACAGCATTTCAGTCGGGCATTGAAGTCCTGAAAAAGCTCACCGACGGGAAGATTCATCTGAATATAAAAGAAGGCGTGACCCGTTCGCAGGTGTTCCTTGAATGCTCAGGGTGTTCAGATCAACCGTTTCGCAGGACCACATCCGGCCGGGAATGTTGGGATTCAGATCCATCATGTCGATCCGATCAATAAGGGAGACATTGTATGGTACCTAAGCCCTGATGCTGTTGTAATCATCGGCAGGCTCTTTAATAAAGGAAGATATGATGCTTCGAAGATCATTGCTTTACCGGTTCGGAAATAAAGCAACCGGAGTACTATAAAGTTATAGCCGGGTGCTCAATTGACCTCTTGGTGAAAGATAATCTGAAATCGCCAAAATGTCAGGTTTATCAGCGGAAATGTGCTGAAGGGCGCCACAATTAACCGCGAGGGTTACCTAGGTTTTTATGATCACCAGGTAACTGTTATCCCAGAAGGAAATCACCATGAATTCTTTGGATGGGCGTTGCCAAGGCTGAACAAATTCAGCTTATCGAAAACCTTCTTTTCGTGGCTGACCCCAAAAAAGAAATTCGTATTGGATACCAATATAAACGGTGGCCACAGGGCTTTTGTTCTTACCGGCGAATATGAAAAGGTACTTCCCATGGACATTTACCCTATGCAGTTATTAAAGGCTTGTCTGATTAAGGATATTGATCTGATGGAAAACCTTGGCATTTATGAAGTGGATGAGGAAGATTTTGCTTTATGCGAATTCATTGATCCATCCAAGACCGAAATGCAGGCAATCATCCGCGAAGGACTTGATTACATCCGAACCGAAATGGCATAATTGTTTTTGAACCTTAAACATTGAACTTGAAACTTTGAACTAAAATAAATGAAGTCTATCAGAAAGTACATAGATAAAATTAAACCCCAGTTCGAAAAGGGAGGGAAGTTTGAAAAGCTGCACTCTACTTTCGACGCCTTTGAAACTTTTCTGTTCGTGCCGGACAAAGTCACTTTCAAAGGCAGCCATATCCGCGATGCCATGGATATGAAAAGAACGATGACGGCGATGATCATTGCCATGATGCCCGCTTTGCTTTTCGGAATGTGGAACGTGGGTTACCAGTACCACCTTGCAATTGGAGAGCAAGTTAGCATATTGCATAATTTTTGGTTCGGGTTCCTGAAGGTGTTGCCTATTATTATTGTCTCTTATGTTTCCGGACTTGCTGTGGAGTTTATATTTGCCCAATACCGCGGACACGAAGTAAATGAAGGATTTCTTGTCACCGGTATGCTGATCCCGCTGATCGTTCCGGTTACAATTCCCCTTTGGATGCTGGCCGTTGCTACAGCTTTTTCAGTCACTATCGGTAAAGAAGCATTTGGAGGTACGGGGATGAATATTTTCAATCCGGCATTATTAACAAGGGCTTTTTTGTTTTTTGCCTACCCGGCTAACCTGACCGGTGCTAAAGTGTGGGTTTCCGGATTACCAAAAGGATTGGATACGGTGGATGGATTTTCGGGTGAAACTCCGCTTGGTCAGGCGGCTTTAGGATTTTACGACAAGATTCCTCCGTTACAGGATATGATCATCGGAATTATTCCCGGTTCCATTGGCGAAACTTCAAAAATAGCTATCATCATTGGAGCGATTATTTTACTGATTACCGGAATCGGAAGCTGGAGAATAATGTTCTCAACCATTGCCGGGGGTGTTGTGATGACACTGATTTTTAACCTAGTGGCAGCCAATGAATACATGAAGATTGATCCACTTACGCAGGTCATGATGGGAGGATTTTTATTCGGAGCGGTTTTTATGGCCACTGATCCCGTAACTTCAGCCCAAACCAACCGCGGCAAATGGATTTACGGTCTCCTGGTTGGAATTTTTGCCATTATGATCAGGGTGTTTAATCCGGCTTATCCTGAAGGCATGATGCTTGCCATCCTGCTGATGAACACTTTTGCGCCGCTGATCGATTATTATGTGATCCAGGGACATATCAGCAAAAGAATGAAAAGAATGAAACTTGCAGTAAAGAATAAATAAATATCACTCACATGCACAGCAACAAATATATACTGGTCTATTCATCCATCATGGTGGTGCTGGTGGCGGTTTCCCTCACCTTTGTGGCTGTAGGTTTAAAACCTATGCAGGAGGATAACATCCGGATAGAGAAAATGCAGAATATCCTTTCTTCTGTCAGGATAGTCGTTCCTCCAAAAGAAGCCATTGCTACTTACCAGAAGTATATTACAGAGGTAATAGTAATCAATAAGGATGGGAAAAAAGTTGACGGAGTTGATGGATTTACGGTGGATATGGCACTCGAATTAAAAAAACCTGCCGAACAGCAATATCTTCCTGTGTTTATTGCAGCACTGGATGATGGTAAAAATTATTCAATTGTTCCGGTTCGCGGTAAGGGATTGTGGGGTCCGATATGGGGTTATATTGCCTTCACCGATGATTTTAACACCATCTATGGCGTGACGTTCGATCATAAAGGTGAAACACCTGGTCTGGGTGCCGAAATAAATTTGGATTGGTTTGAAAATCCTTTCCAGGGAAAACAAATTTTTGACCAGCAGGGTAATTTTACTTCGGTGAATGTAATGAAAGGCGGGGCTGTTCCCGATGATATTCATGCTGTGGATGCCATTTCCGGAGGTACCATTACCAGCAAAGGATTAGAAGAAATGCTGAAAGATTGTTTAGCAAGTTATGAGGTTTACTTTAAAAATAAGGGAACGATATGAGTAATAACAAGATAAAAGATCGGGAACCAATGTTCTCGGCTAAAAACATCAAGCTGTTAAAAAATCCGATCAATCTCGATAACCCAATATCGGTTCAGGTATTAGGAATTTGTTCAGCATTGGCTGTTACAGTTCAGTTAAAGCCCGCTATCGTAATGGCATTATCAGTAACTATCGTAACTGCATTTTCAAACCTGATCATATCGGCAGTCAGAAATACAATCCCTTCGCGGATTCGAATCATTGTGCAATTGGTCGTTGTGGCAGCGCTTGTAATTATCGTCGACCAGATCTTAAAAGCCTATATTTATGATGTCAGCAAAAAGCTTTCAGTCTTCGTCGGATTAATTATTACCAATTGCATTCTGATGGGTCGGCTTGAGGCTTTCGCTATGGCACAGAAACCCTGGCCATCATTTCTCGACGGAATCGGGAATGGTTTAGGATACGGTGCTATTCTCGTGGCCATGGGATTTGTTAGGGAACTTTTTGGTTCAGGAAAAATATATGGGTTTACTATAGTTCCCGAGGCCGCTTTTAAAGCTGGTTATGTTAATAATGGCTTGATGATTTTACCCCCTATGGCTCTGATCATAATCGGGGTGATCATTTGGCTGCAGCGAAGCAAAAACAGAGTATTGATAGATAAATCTTAATCAGGCAGGAGGATAAGAAATGGATAATCTTTTTAATTTATTTGTAAGGTCAATTTTTATCGACAACATGATCTTTGCCTACTTTTTAGGCATGTGTTCCTATCTTGCAGTTTCAAAAACTGTAAAAACCTCTGTAGGATTGGGAATAGCAGTAACCTTTGTACTACTCATGACAGCCCCGCTCAACTGGTTGATAGATACCTATGTTTTGAAGGCAGGTGCGTTACAATGGCTGTCTCCGGCCCTTTCTGATCTTGATCTGAGCTATCTCAGTTTTCTTATTTTCATTGGAGTAATAGCAGCAATGGTCCAGCTGGTCGAAATGTTCGTCGAAAAATTCTCCCCTCCCCTTTACAATGCATTGGGCATCTTCCTTCCGCTGATCGCTGTAAATTGTGCCATTCTTGGAGTAGCGCTTTTTGTTCAGGAACGTGAATATCATACCATTGGAGAAGTTATGGCTTATTCAGCAGGTTCAGGGATAGGATGGTTTCTTGCCATTACAGCTATTGCAGCCATCAAGGAAAAAATCCGTTATTCGCATATTCCTGCTCCCCTTCGCGGTTTAGGGATTTCTTTTATCCTCACCGGATTAATGGCAATTGCTTTTATGAGTTTTATGGGAATTAAAATTTAATTCATGAAAATTGTAAAGAATTAAGATATGGGAATTTTTAACCTGATATTAATCGCCACCGGAATTTTCCTCCTGGTGATTTTATTGTTGGTAGTCATGTTGCTTGTCGCGAAAGCCAAACTTGCTACCATCAGGACCCGTTACGATCAACATCAACGGAGATAAGGATATAACTGTCAATGGCGGATCCAGCCTGCTTTCCACTCTGGCAAATGAAAAGATATTCCTGCCTTCGGCCTGCGGTGGTGGCGGAACCTGTGCCATGTGCAAATGCCGTGTACTTGAAGGTGGCGGCTCTATTCTTCCAACAGAAACGGGTTATTTTACCCGCAAGGAACAATTGACCAACTGGCGTCTGGGCTGCCAGGTAAAGGTTCGTGAAAACATGAAAATTGAAGTGCCTCACGAAATTTTCGGGATTAAAAAATGGGAGTGCGAAGTTATTTCAAATAGAAATGTCGCCACCTTTATCAAAGAGTTTGTTGTTAAATTGCCTGAAGGCGAAAGGCTTGATTTCAGATCTGGTGGATATATTCAGATAGATGTTCCGAAATGTGAGGTTGATTTCAGTAAAGATATTTTTGTGGAAGAAGAATACCGTGGCGAATGGGATAAATTTAAAATGTGGAACCTGAAAATGAAGAATTCAGAACCCATTTTCCGTGCTTATTCTATGGCTAATCATCCGGCTGAAGGAAACATTGTGATGCTGAATATCCGTATCGCTACGCCACCATGGGATCGTTCAAAAAATGCTTTTATGAATGTGAATCCGGGTATTTGTTCTTCTTATATTTTCTCCAGAAAACCGGGAGATAAAGTTATGGTTTCAGGACCTTATGGTGAATTCTTCATTAAAGAAACCAAGCGTGAAATGATGTTTATTGGTGGTGGTGCAGGAATGGCGCCAATGCGCTCACACATTTTCGATTTGTTCCATACAAAGAAAACAGACCGTAAAGCGACATTCTGGTATGGTGGCCGCTCACTGCGCGAATTGTTTTATACAGAGCAATTTGAAGCCATTGAAAAGGAAAATCCAAATTTTAAATTTCATGTTGGATTATCAGAACCATTGCCGCAAGATAACTGGAAGGGGCACATCGGATTCATCCACCAGGTGATTTATGATAACTACCTGAAAAATCATCCTGAACCGGAAGAAATTGAGTATTATCTCTGTGGACCACCCATGATGAATGATGCTGCTCAGAAAATGCTGGACGAACTTGGCGTTCCGCAGGAAATGATTGCATTTGATGATTTTGGAGGATAGTTTAACCTTATTTTAATCAATATCTTTTGTAATAATATTTCATTGAAAAGCAGGTTTATCTGTCTAAACATTGATTTTTAAATTTCTAAATCTGTTATGAAAACTTTTCTGAAAGCATCTTTCCTCGCAGGTATATTTGGTTTAATGTATTTTACATCCGTGTCACAGGATACGATCTACCTGGTTAACAAAGAAAAAATAATTTCAATTGTCAACGAAATCAGCGATAATGATATCCGGTTTAAAGAGTATTCCAATCCTTCCGGTCCTGACTTTGTTGTTAAGAAATCGGCCATTGACCGGATAATCTTTAAAAATGGTGAACAAAAGCAATTTGTACAAGAAAAGAGGATCATTCCTTATGGGCGAAACGCAATATCCTTTCATTTGTTCGACCTTGCGTACAGAGATTTCACTTTTTCTTACGAACATATTATAAAGAACGGG
The DNA here is from genome assembly GCA_963708435.1 of uncultured Bacteroidales bacterium. Classification (GTDB taxonomy): domain Bacteria; phylum Bacteroidota; class Bacteroidia; order Bacteroidales; family JAADJA01; genus JAADJA01. Next base: position 39,807 of record CAVPSZ010000003.1, on the reverse strand, counting down.
AAAATAGGTTTTAAGATTCCCTTTGCGGTTGGGTTCAATAACGACGACGGAGAAAGTGGTCCTTATAATTATAAAAACCTGGCATATACAGGGCTTGGCATGAATGTTTATGTTATGGGGCAGCGAATGGCCTCCTACTTTATGGGACCAGAAATCCAGTTTGGGCTGGGTCAGGATCAAATTTATTATGACTATTATGATTACAGCTACATGAGTTATTATGAAGAAAAAGAATTCTTTTATGGCCGGTTGTATATCAATAATGGTGTGGCTTTCTGCCCTGTACCAAATTTAAAACTGACTTCGGTTTTGGGTGTCGGAATCAGGTACTATGATCTTGATAACTCACCTGACAGTGGAGTGCAATCGACTGTATATTTTACATTTACAATGGGATATCGGTTTTAAGCTCTGAATATTTAACAGCCAAAATGCGACATCTTTTATATCTTGTAATTTCTTCAATAATTATATCTTCTTGCAAATCTCCCAAAGAGCCCGTGTTGGTCAAATTTATGGGAGAAGCACAGGGAACTTACTATGCCATTACTTATTTTGATGTTGATGCCCGAAATTTCCAGCCACAAGTTGATTCCCTTTTACAAGAATTTGATCATTCGGTTTCTTTATGGGATACCGGTTCCTTAATTACAGCAATCAACAGGAATAAAACGGGTATACAACCTGATCCTGTTTTTACGGAACTTTTTAAAAAATCCACAGTTGTTTTTAATAAATCAGACGGAGCATTCGATCCTACTGTCGGACCTTTGGTTAACGCCTGGGGGTTTGGATTTTCCGACAGGATGAAAGTCGATCAGCACGTAGTTGATAGCTTGTTACCCTTAGTGGATTTTAATAACGTAAGACTTGAAAACGACGCTGTTTACAAATCTGATCCTCGTATTCAGTTAGATTTTAATGCCATTGCCCAGGGGTATGCTGTCGATCTGATTGCTCAGCTTTTTGACGATAAAGGGATTAAAAATTTCTTGATCGATATTGGCGGAGAGGTACTTTCCAAAGGCCGTAAAACAAACGGGGAATACTGGAAGGTCGGCATTGAAAAACCCAAGGACAATGCAGGATATGGCGAAGGTCTGCAGGCTATCGTTCAACTGGAAGACAGGGCACTTGCAACCTCCGGTAATTACCGGAAATTTTACGAGGAAAATGGCGTACGCTATTCACACACTATTGACCCTGCTACAGGATACCCTGTAAAACACACTTTATTAAGCGCTTCTGTATTGGCCGGCGATTGCGCTACTGCAGATGCTTGGGCAACCGTTTTTATGGTGATGGGTCTTGAAAAAGCAAAGTCTTTTCTCGCTGAACAAAATGAACTCGAGGGTTATTTTATATACACCGCTGAAAACGGAGATTTAAATGTCTTTTTTACCAATGGATTTTTAAAAATTTTGGTAGAAGAATAAAAAAGCCGTCGTGGATCTGTAGAGTCGGATCTTTTTAATCTTCCTCAGGCTGATGGTGTTTATTATAGTTCACACAATTCCCTGGATCACCTTCACCACACACACAGTCCAGCTTTTCGCCTGTTCCTGCATCAACTGAGCTGCAGCTTTTAGAAAAACCGCCTCCTTTCTGAAGCAGCATTTTGATAGCTATGCCTCCAATGGCTAAACCGATTAGAATAACTGCAAATAACAGAATGGTGAGCATGTTTAATTATTCAAGTTCATTTAGAACACAAAATTACCGATTTTGTTTAAATCCCCTGACAAGACTTTGATGAAGAGGACCTTCTTTTAAATTCACTCAGTACAATGGCAGCCGCTATAGAAGCATTCAGCGATTCAGCGGATATTGAACCCCCTCCTGAATAATCCGGTATCTTAATTTTGGTTTTTATCAGTGGTAAAAGCTCCGAAGATATCCCGTGGGATTCGTTCCCGATTATGATTATCCCATGGGCAGTCAAATCGGTTTTATAAATATCCTTTCCGTTAAGTAAAGCTCCATAAACAGGGATCTTTTCAGGCAGGGCCCACAGATATTGCTTAAGGTTTTTATAGAAAATGTTTACCCTGAAGATCGATCCCATCGAAGCCTGTACAACTTTAGGATTATAAATATCGGCGCAGTTTTCCGAGCAGATTATATTCCGGATACCAAACCACTCAGCCGTTCTGATTATGGTTCCTGTATTCCCGGGATCACTGATATTATCGAGGGCAAGAACGAGCTGACCGGCCTGGTCGGGAAGTTCATCCATCTGCCGGGGAATACAAACAACCGCCAATACCTGGTTTGGTGTTTTTAGTGCACTGATCCTCTCGAGTTCTTTTAGAGAGATAGGTATTATTGACACCTTGCTAAGTATTTCAGATCCGTTTTCATTGATCCATTCCTGAGTAGCGTATAATGAATCAATGACATATTCACTTTGCAAAAGTTCATAAACCAACTTAGGGCCTTCGGCGATAAACCTCTGATTGATCCCGCGATATTTACCGGTTTTCAGCGAGCTTATGAATTGTATCCGGCTTTTAGACAGCATTCAGAATAATATTTTGCGGCAAAATTAATCATTACCCGCTGGAAAAATCCATATACCGGTTTTCTACTGTTTTTTTTTTCAGTGGTTTTCCGCCATAAATAAGAATTAAACACAACTTAATATTGCTGCATGAATGGAAAAATAAGATTTGTTAAAGACATCCGGATCATAAAGGAAGATGCCGAACCGGATTTAATGGCGATAAAAGCCAAGGGTATTGCAGAACTGAAAAAGCTCATCACACCGGTTTTAGTACCCCGTGAATACAAGACAATACCTGACGACGGTATTTATGAACTCGATTTTGTTCTGGATAGTACGGGTGAGGAAATGACCAATGTTGAGCTTGATGTAGAAGTGGTTTTCAGGGTTAAAAGTCTTCCTGATTGGGTTAAAGGGGTTAAAATTAATGCAGCAGAGAACTCGGATATCGAGTTATTGCAATAAAATAATTGATTAAAAACTTGCTTTTTAAATAACAGTTATTGTAATTTAGTAGATATTTTAAATTTAACATTATTCATTAACCTCTAAAAGTTAAATGTTATGAAAATAATAAAACAAGGATCTTACACTGTCAGAAGATTAGATTTGATTCCAAATTTCCTTAAAAATCCTACTGCATTAGACTACTTTCTTGAAGTACTTACACCAGCTATGCAAAAATTACAACGGGTTGATAATATATACTACCCTTTTGAATTTGATGATGATGGAGTAAAAACTAATATTAAGGGAAGCACAAGGATTTTAAAATATCAAGCTTATTTCAACCCTAAAGTACCCATCCGTTTTATTCCAACACATTGAAGATGATTCTGATACATTTAAGGAAATCCCACTTATGTATTGTTGAAATCTTGCCTCCACCTGGTTCTGGAGGAGAGTCCTCAATAGTAAGTGGAGAGGCCTTATAAGGTTTACTAAAATATTAGTTCTCCAAATTTATTGGAGAAAAATATTAGTACAAATTTATACTAATAATAGGATGAAGTATGACCTTAATATGGTCAGCGTAAATTTTTTATTGCAATAAATCTGTTTATGCGAATGATTAAATATCAATTTTTATTAATAATTTTTTTTCTTTTAATTTTATCAAATAAGAGAGACTATTGTCAGACCATTAGCAAAACAGACTCTTTAGTTCTTCAGCTTGATATTCAAAAAGAAGATACATCTAAAGTAAATATCCTGTTACAAATCAGCAAGGAATATTCTAAAAACGATCTTAGCAAGGCTAAAGATTATATTAATCAGTGTATTGACCTGGCAACGAAACTAAATTATACCCCTGGCCTGATAGATGCCTGTATAAGGAAAAGCGATATATATACTTCAACCGGTAATTTCGATTCGGCTCAATTTTTTTCTAAACAAGCTCTTCAGCTAAGCTTTAAAATTAATGATCAAAAGAAGCTTGCCAATAGCTACACCCAGGTTGCCAGTGTTTTATTGCGTATGAATGGACCGGTCGATACAACCTGGGACTATTATATTAGAAGTTTCAATATTTATAAAAAAATAGCAGATACTTCCGGTTATTTAAATTCACTGAACAACCTGGGCGTTATGTACAGATGGATGGCGGAATATGATTCTGCCGTATTCTATTTTTTAGAATATATAAAGCTGTCAGAAAAATTGAAGCAAGAGGAAGGACTGGGCAAAGGATATGTAAATCTTGGAATTTGTTATCGCGAGCTTAAAGATTATAAAAATGCTGAATATTACCTCAATGAAAGCATCAAAGTGAATGAAAAATATAATCAGCTGAGGTTCCTTAGCCTTGCTAACAATAATCTTGGAAATATAGCAAAAGAAAAGAACAATCCGGATGAAGCATTATTTTATTATTTCCGCAGCCTCGAACAGTGTGAAAAAGCCGGATATATGGTTGGAGTGGCAACAGCTAAAAACAATATCGGGAATGTTTTTGAAATGACAGATGATCATGTTAAGGCTTTGGAATATTATACAATTGCAAAAGACTTATACAATAAGATGGGCTACATTGACGGATTCATTGCTGCTTATAAAAATATTGCCCTTATTTATGAGCATCAGGGAAATTACTCAAAAGCATTGAAGGTTTATGATTCCTTATTACTAATGGCAAAAACATCAGGATTATTAGTCAGGCAAAATGAAATAATGTATAATATGCACAAAACTTATGAGTTGACCGGTGATTTTGATAAAGCTTATAAATTACAAACGGAGCAGATAGCAATAAAAGACTCTATTTTCAATCAGAAGAAAGATAATCAAATCAAGATTCTTCAAGTCATGTATGAAAAGGAGAAAGACCAGGCGCGCATCCTTGCACTGGGAAATGAAAATCTATCAAAAAGTCTTGCATTGCGCAAACGAACCAACCAAAGGAATGGGTATTTGTACACAGGTTCAGGTTTATTGCTAATTGTTTCATTTATCTTTATTTTTTATCGTCACAGGGCAGTTAAGGATAAAATAATTGCTGATCAGAAAATTCACCAGCTTGAGGAAGAGAAAAAACTGCTTGCTGCCAGGGCTATCGTTGAAGGACAGGAAGAGGAAAGGAAAAGAATTGCCAAAGAACTTCATGATGGTTTGGGTGTTCTGCTTTCGACGGCAAAGATGCAATTCTCTTCGATCAAAGATAAAAGTCCGGAAAATAAGCCTTTAATTGAAAAGGCTGCCAAATTACTTGAGCAGGCGACCAGTGATGTGAGGAAAATTTCGCATAATATGATGCCCGGATTATTAACCAAATTTGGATTTTTTGACGCCGTTGAAGATCTTTTTGAAAACCTCAACGACACCGAAGGATTGACGGCTGAATATTCAGTCGACGGGGAAACAAGAAGGTTGCCTGAAAACATAGAGATCATGCTCTACCGTATTGTCCAGGAAATGGTGAACAATACAATGAAGCATGCAAGTGCAAAAAACATTAAACAAACCCTTGAGGTTCAGGCCAACCAGCTCATTATGATCTATAAAGATGACGGGAAGGGATTTAATGTTGAAGAAAAGCTGGAATCCAGATCGATCGGATTGACGAGCATCCAGTCGAGGGTGAAGTTCATCGGGGGTGAGATGCAGGTAAGCTCATCACCGGGTGAGGGGGTGAGGTATGAGATTCGGGTGCCTTTGCCCAGATGATTGATTGAATGAACTGCCTCTAATACTGACAGATTTTTATTAAGTTTGGTAGATAAAATAGTTCTGAAGTAAATTTATTGTTTAACCTTTAAAATTTAAAGTTATGGATTACTACAAACCCATGCAGCATTTAAGAAAAGTCAACAACAACACTGAGATCAATTCAACTTTTTATGTCTTGTTGAATAAAAATGAGACCTTACGTTACGGCAGGAAAGTTGAGACTACAGGTCGTGTAACCTTTCAATATTACATTGATGTTGATACATCAGACCGTTCTGTCTATGATTTTACCGATGTTAATGTTGTAGACTTTGCAGATCATCTTCTTATTACTATCGTGGTTAAAGATTCAGGTGGTAATATCAAGGGAACTGTAACAAACAACTCTGACAACGCTGAATAAATTATAAACAGGATTGTCAGAACAGGTGATCCTGTTTAAGGATAGATTTTCTTGAGGAAGATCAGATTAAAAAGTGAAGTAGTTATTGAATACTATTTCAATATTGGCTATTGACTTTAAACATTGATAACGCTATGTCACACTTTATTTTCAAGTCGACGCTATACTTCCTTCTCGGCATCCTAGCTTTTATGTCCTCCGGTATCTGCATCGGAAGCCGGGGCTATGATGTTGACAGTCTGAAAAATCTTATAAAAACCCATGAAAACAATACCGGCAGGATAAACAACCTGATACTCATCGCACGGGAGTATAAAAATTCCGATCTTTCGGCAGCAAATGCCTGGCTCGACACCGTATTATCGCTTTCTGGGCAGCTTGGATTTAAGGAAGGTACAGCCGATGCCCTTATTGAAAAGTCGAACATCTACCGTATGAAAGGGAATATCGATTCTTCGGCTTTTTTCGGTGAAAAAGCAATTCAGTTCTGTGATTCAGTGAACGATCCAAAGCGCCTTGCTGACAGTTACCTTTGCTATGGCAGCTCCCTCAGGCTCAAGGGTGAAAATGAAAAAGCCTTTCAGTACTATAAAAAGGGATTAAACATTTACATGGGTAATGGAGATTCGTCCGGGATAGTCCAGGCTTGCAACAGGATGGGAATCATCTACGAGAAAAGGAGCCTGTACGATTCTGCCATATATTATTATCACCATTCGATACGGATATGCAAGAATTCCGGAGACCAAAAAGGGATGAGCGCTGCACTGATCAACCTGGGTAAAGTTTATCATATTACCGGCGATCTCGGGAATTCAAAAAAGTATTTTTTGGAAAGCATTGATTACAGTAAAAGATACGGTAACCTACAACATTATGCCCTCGCTTTGGTCAATCTCGGGATGGTCGCCTTTGACGAAATGGATTTTAACCGTGCACTCGAATATTATAACCAGTCCCTTGAAATAAGTGAGCAACTCCGCGACCTGCCCGGTGTTGCCAACCTATATAATAACATTGGCAACATCTATTTTGAGCAGAAGAAAGATTACAACAAAGCCCTGGAATATTACCAGAAGGCGTTATCCCTTTTCAGGGAGATAGGTCATAAGGACGGAATGCTGATCAATCTGATGAATATTGCTGTCATTTACGAAAAAGGAGGTAATTATAATGCAGCATTGTCCATGAATGACACCTGTCTGCTGTTGGCGAAGGCCAGAGGGGATTTGAAATCACAAAAAACCATTTACAAAAATATTTTAGCTATTTACCGGCAAACCGGAGATCATAAAATGGCTTTAGATTACCAGGATAAATACTATGAAATCAAGGATAGTATTTTTAATATTGATAAAGCCAAAGCCATTGCTGACCTCACCTTGAAATATGAAAAAGAAAAGGACCAGGCGCTAATCTTAACCCTGGAAAACGAAAACCTGGCCAAAGATCTTGATTTGAAACGACGAACAAATGAAAAAAATATATTTCTGTTTGCAGCGCTTGGGGTAATTTGTATCGTCCTGTTTCTTTTTATCTTTTACCGGTTCAAAGCCAAAAAAGACAAGATCATCGCCCAGCAGAAGATTAAGCAACTGGAAGAGGAAAAAAAGTTGCTTGCCGCAAGAGCGATCGTGGAAGGACAGGAGGAAGAGCGAAAGCGTTTAGCCAAAGAGCTGCATGATGGACTTGGGGTTTTATTGGCTACTGCAAAAATGCAGTTCAGTGCCATTAAAGATAAAAGCCCCGAAAACAAGCCATTGATCGAAAAGGCTCATAAACTTCTTGAACAAGCCTCCGGTGATGTGCGGAAAATATCCCACAATATGATGCCTGGGTTGCTCACAAAATTCGGTTTCTTTGAGGCTACAGAAGATTTATTTGACCAGATCAATGATGCCAAAGGACCCAGAGCTGTTATAAAAATCGAAGGAGAGTTAACCCGGCTGACAGAAAATCTTGAAATTATGCTGTATCGGGTGGTTCAGGAAATGGTTAACAATACACTTAAGCACGCTAATGCACAAAACATTTCGTTGATCCTTACTCATACAGGCCACCATTTACACCTTCAATATGCGGATGACGGAAAGGGATTTAATGTTCAGGAAATTATGGAAGCAAAAACAATCGGGCTGAACAGTATTGTTTCACGAGTGAAGTTTATAAATGGAACCATAAGCATAGAATCTGAACCCGGAAAGGGCTCTAAATACATAATTCAAATACCCGTTAGTTACAGACCACAATAAACGGAATGTTATACAATTAAAAAAATACTTGCCTGGAGGATGAAATTTGGCTATATTTGCAAGATGACAAATTAAAATTTAATTCCATGATAAATATTTTAATTGCCGACGACCATCATCTTATGATTGATGGAATTAGGACAACCCTAAAAGATATTGCTGATTTTAAAATCGTGGCTGATGCATCTGATGGATATCAGGTAATCAAAACCTTAGAATCAGGTATTGAGGTCGATATTATTTTAATGGACATCAGTATGCCGAAAATGGATGGCCTGGATTGTACAAAGATTGTAACGAAACAATTCCCGCATTCCAGAGTAATTGCATTATCACAATTCGGAGAAAAACGTTTTGTTAAGCAAATGGTTAAAAACGGTGCTTTCGGATACCTGTTGAAGGATGCGGACAAGGACATCCTTGAAACTGCTATCCGGAAAGTCCATTCCGGTGAGAAATACTTTTGCGACCGGTTATCCATTTCACTTGTTAGCCAGGAGCTTAAATCGGAAAACACAAAATCACTATTCCCTAAACTGACCAGTCGGGAAATCGAAATATTAAATCTGATTTGCAAAGAATATTCAACCCACGAAATTGCCGATAAACTGTTCGTCAGTTTTCATACTGTTGAGGGACATCGTGCAAATCTTCTTGCAAAAGCTGGTGCTAAAAACACTGCAGGCCTTGTGAGATGGGCTGTCGAAAATGATTTCCTGAATCCTGAAATTAATTAATGATCAACTTGCGAAAGAAGTTTTTCTCCCGGATTTGTCACCCAAACAGAACGATTTTAATAACTTGAAAAATAATTTATTACAGCATTATATTATTTTATAGTGTTGTATGAGATATTCAGGAAGAAGACAAAGCAATGGATTCTTTGAATTTTCAATACCTTTATATTAACGGGGTTTTTGTTATAAGGCTGTCTCAAAAGTATTATTTCACTCAAAACACGCTAAGACATATACCAGTATCGCAAAGATTAAATTTTTGATAACAAACGCTTTGCGTTTTTTGTTTTGGTCAGCTGACGGATGCGGTCTTCGCCTGCCCGCACATATCTGAAACAGGCATAGGCAGGCGGGGGAAAACTGAATTTTATCCTTTTTGAGACAGCCTCAAATGCCGAAGGATCAATATATCTAGTATAATTGTGTTAAGCGATAATAGGCTATTATAAATTTCCAATCGGTATTGGTTCAAAATTTTCCTTATTTTTGATTTCTTTATTTTCAATATTACAAGCATCTACCTATGATAAGAGTTTTGATAGCTGATGATCATAATCTGATAATTGACGGCATTAAAACCACACTGGCCGATGTGCCTGATATAGAAATTGTTGCTGAAGCAAATCATGGTTTGGAAGTATTGAAAGAACTTGAAACGAAAAGCGTTGATATTATCCTGATGGATATTAATATGCCCCACCTTGACGGTCTTGAATGCACAAAAAGGGTAACTGAAAAATTTCCCCATTCCAGGGTGATCGCTTTATCTCAGTTTGGTGAACCCCGATTCGTTAAAAGAATGATTAAAAACGGGGCATCAGGTTATTTGCTCAAAGATGCCGACAAAAAAGAACTAATTAATGCTATCAGGCTTGTAAATAGTGGAGAAAAATATTTCAGTGACAACGTTCAAATATCATTTTCGGAGCCAAAATCCTCAGAGCCATCGAAAACAGTTGATTTTCCTAAACTTACTACACGAGAAATCGAGATTATCACATTGATCAGCTATGAGTATTCAACTGCGGAGATTGCACATAAATTATCAATTACAGAAAATACCGTTGAAAAGCACAGAACCAATCTGCTTGAAAAAACAGGATTAAAGAACCAGGCAGGATTGGTAAGATGGGCTCTTGAAAATAATTTAATTAACTAAGTTTTATTCCAGGAAGCTAATACTAAAAGCCATTTATTACAGCGTATTCAGTAAAATGCCCTGTAATATAAAACCTAATTGTCAAATAATCAAAGCATAAGAAATTCCATATTACGGTTTTCTGCCATTTTTTTTTTCAGTGGTTTTCCGTGATATTTTAATGACAAATTGATATTAATTTTAAAACATTAAATTTTGGATTACAGAAGACTTTGACTTAAAGAATAATTATTATGAACGGATATGCTCAAAACGAAAAATTTTCTTTCAAAACAATAATTCAAATAATGACTTTTACACTCATACTGATAATGCTTCTTCTTCTTTTTACAAGATTATCTGATAAAGTAATTTCGTTAAACAACAATACTGAAATTAATACAACTGAGAAAGAAAATTATCCTGAAAAATGACAGAATTGAATAATATACGAGCCAATTACCTACGGAGAGATTATCTTTCCGGGACATCCTGCCTTAAATCGACCTGAAAAACAAAACCCGGATACCATCCGGGTTTTGTTTTTACATTTTACGGGAAACCTTATTCGGCAAAAACTTCAAAATTAACAGAAACCTTAAAATCTTTATGCAAATAAATATCTGCAACGTACGTCCCTAATTCCTTTATATGTTCGCCATCAACAAATATTTTTTTCCTGTCGATTTCGTAATTGTATTGTTTTTTAATAGCTTCAGCGATCTGAATGTTGTTGACTGAGCCGTATATCTTTCCGGTTTCAGCAGCCTTCGCACCGATTTTCACGGTGATTCCGTTTAGTGCTTTGGCCAGAGTTTCTGCTTCCTTCCTGATTTTATCCGCTTTAAAAGCTTTTTGTTTTAGATTTTCCGATAAAACCTTCCTGTTTGTTTCGGTTGCAGGGATAGCGAGCCCTTTTGGAATTAAAAAATTCCTTGCATATCCTGCTTTTACTTTAACAACATCGTTTGTATATCCCAGCGTAGGAATATCTTGTTTTAATATAATTTCCATATCAGCCTCCTTATTTTAATAAATCACCAACATAAGGCATAATAGCGATATGCCTTGCTCTTTTAATTGCCTGTGCAACCTTTTTCTGATATTTCGTAGATGTTCCGGTAATTCTGCGGGGCAGAATTTTACCCTGCTCATTTACAAACTTCAATAAGAAATTCGCATCTTTATAATCGATGTATTTTATCCGGCTTTTTAGGAAACGGCAGTATTTTTTCCGTTTGGTATCAACCGCAATTGGAGTCAAATACTTAATATCTGAATTTACCTGTGTCATTTTGTTTAAATATTAAATTAATAACTAAGCTAATGTTTCTTCTTTTGCTTTCTTACGCTTTTTTTCATTGTAAGCAATAGCATGCTTATCAAGTTCTACAGTCAGGAATCTAAGGATTCGCTCGTCACGTTTAAAAGTAACTTCAAAATCTTTGATAACCGAGGGGTCAGCCCTGTACTCAAACAGGTTGTAAAAACCGGTGGATTTTTTCTGGATCGAGTAGGACAATTTCCGCATACCCCAGTTGTCCTCGAGAACTATTTCAGCTCCCTTATTAATTAAATAGTCTTTAAACTTTTTTACCGTTTCCTTCATCTGTTCTTCAGATAAAACGGGAGTCATAATGAAAACGGTTTCGTACTGATTTAACATAATTTAAATGTTTAATTATTATTTATAAAAGTCTTAAAAAAGGAGGGCAAAAGTAGTCCTTTTAATTAATTATGCAACGTTTCGGCTGCTATTTTTCTAAAAAACTTTTATTCATAAAAAAACTGAAGTTGACATTTCCATAAGTTCTGCGTTCATAGAAGCCCGGATGATCGCTGAAATCAAGAGATCTCTTATGTTCCAGTATAAAAAGTCCACCTGGCTTCAACAAATTCTTATCAAAAATAATTGAAAGTAATTCAGTTATTTCCATCGTTTCATAAGGAGGGTCAGCAAAAATGAGATTCCACCTCATTTCTGTTTTCTTTACGAAGCTTTTATAATCAGCATGAACAACAAAAAGGTTACTATAATTTAGTTTTTTTACAGTCTTTTGAATAAACCTGACACAATCCGGGTTATTGTCGACAGCAAAGGCTTTTATAACATTACGTGAAATAAATTCGTAAGAAATATTTCCTGTTCCGGCAAAAAGATCCAATACTTCAATTTCTTCAAAATCAATAATGTTACCCAATACATTGAACAGGGCTTCTTTTGCAAAATCAGTCGTTGGACGAACCGGCAGGCTAACCGGCGCAATAATTCTTCTTCCTTTATTCCGTCCGCTTATAATTCGCACAATTCGAGATTAATCAGATTGAAATAGTGATGAGGCGGTATTTCATTAATAACATAACTGTAATTAAATGATTCTGTTTTTCGCTGAAAACTAACATTACGTATGTACTTGTATACAATTTCAAATATTCTGGAGTTCTTATCTACATTCCCCGAAAGAATGAGTTCTATTTCCTCTGGATTTAATCGCAATTGTTCAATAACAAATATTACATAATATATGAAATCCTCTTTCGTCCGATAACCAAATGTGTTATAATACAGCAATTTTCGGCCATCAAGAATGGCAATATCCAGGTAATTGATCCTTGAATTGACATAAATTCTTTTCAGAGAATTAATATTCTTATTAATGATTAATAGCGCCTCAATAAATACTCCCGAAAGACTAAATTTTGAATGGGTGGGAAAAAGTTCGTTAACAGTTTCTGACAAAATACTTGAAAAGGGATATAAAATATAAGCATCAAGGTTATTGAGCTTGTGAAACAATAAGATTTCATCGTCTGTCAATGTAAAGTTAAATTTCGAGAAAGCCGATGTTTCTGTTTCATCAAACAGCGGACTGGGAATTAATGTCGACTTATTGTTTTCAAGAAGTAATTTAACAGATTGAAATGGCTGACTTAGCCAATTGTGCCGGGAATATAAATCCTTTAATTGTAAAGAAACCTCGGAAATACGGCTTCCGTATTCAAATTTTAGGGATTCTATCGAAAGGAATTTATTTAATTCTGAATTAAATATGCAAAATACAATACCCTCAGGGGAAAGTTGAATAAACAACTTATTTTTATCAGGATTGGCCTGGTTTAAGGCCTTGTCGTATTTTTTTACAACCGGATCAATCTCGTCATGCATTGCATAAGCTGACTTATTCCCAATTCCCGTCGGTGGAAGCTTCTGTCATCGATCCTACTTTCAAACCGGGGAATCTTTCCAATTGTTCTTTGGTCGCAATTAAATTAACTACACTTTGTTTATCAAGCCCTTTTAAAAAAAGTTCATATAGTGCTGACGCTTCAAAAACATTGACTTTAACCCCACCCTTATCAATTACTCCGGCATCCATAGCGAATAATTTATTATCGGTAAAAGGAATATAGCGAATTTCATCAACCTTATATCCCGGTCTGTTTTTAAACAAAGAATCAATGACTGGGACATATCCCAAAGTGTCCCGTATAGTTCGCGTAAACGTAGTATCTGTAGGATCGGGAATAATTTTAACAACAGGGATTTCACCTTTTTTCAGAAAGGCAATGAGGGTATCAAAACTTGCAGTAAACTTACCATTGATCGTTTTGTATGTTAATTGAGCCATCCTGATGTCCATCAAATTCTGAACAACTTCTTTGCTCCTCGAATTAACTTCATTGTTAAACCGAACTGGTGTCATTATACTTTCATAAACCAGATAAGCCAAAACCAGCACTACAACAATCAATACAATTTTAATAATGTTATTTGACATGGTATAAAATTTTTAACCCTGCGCAAATGTAGAAATTATTTCATTTGAAAAATTTTTTTTAGAAAATTCCTGAAATGAACCTATTTATATCTAGGCGTCACCTATGTTGAAAAACTATTTGATACATTTGCACATCTTGTTATCCCTTTAAATAATGAAAAAACTATTGCTTTCAGGAGTTTTTCTTTCCCTCATAATCTGGGGTTGTGAGGAAAAGCATCAATCATCAGATAAAAAAACCGATGAATTTACTTTTGTTTTTATGACCGATATTCATGTGCAGCCAGAATTAAAGGCAACACAAGGATTCCTTCAGGCCATTGATTCGGTAAATCGTATTAATCCCGATTTTGTAATAACCGGAGGTGATTTGATCATGGATGCGCTGGGTCAGAGTTTTGAGAGAGCTGACCAACTCTACAATCTATATCAGGATTGCCTCAAGAATTTTAGGATGCCGGTTTACAACACTATGGGTAATCATGAAATTTTTGGCATTTATGATGAGAGCGGCATTGAAAATAACCATCCTGAGTATGGTGAAAAAATGTATGAGAAAAGACTCGGTAAAAGATATTATTCATTTGACCATAAGGGCTGGCATTTTATCATTCTTGATGGAATTGAAGATACCGGGAAGAATGCTTACATTGGTAAAATCGACAGTATCCAGATGCTTTGGATAAAAAGAGATTTGTTAGCAGTAAAACCTGAAACACCAATCGTCATCAGTATTCATATACCTTTAATTACTGCTTATATGCAGGTTTTATATGGAGCCCTGAAACCGAATGATGCGAATGAGATAGTAGTGAATTCAAAAGATGTGATTGAACTGTTTAAAGAACACAACCTCAAACTTGTTCTCCAGGGTCACATGCATTTTTTGGAGGATATTTATACTCAGGGAATACATTTTATTACCGGTGGTGCCGTGAGTTCAAGATGGTGGAATGGAAAAGAACACGGACTGGAAGAGGGATTTGTAATAGTAAAAGTTAAAGGAAATAATTTTACCTGGGAATACTTTGACTATGGATGGGAAGTGAAACCCAAATAATCCGGAATCAAATTGTTCATAAAAGAAAATTGCATGCCCTCGAAGACAGTTTTGTCTTGTAATAGTAAATGTCATGAAATCGTAATAACCGAAATTCTTTTCTTGCCATCCATTCTGACTTTAACCGGTTCTTTGAACCTTACATGCTTGAAGTACTTGGTTTTTTGAATTAGTTCCTGATTGTCTAACTTGCTATAATTGATGAAGCTACCTGACCTTTCAGGCAACACGGAAAAATAGCCAACATTTGCCGAAGTAACATTGTGGAAAAAATGGGATCCCGAAGAGGCGTCAAGGGGATAACCTTCAAGGCTAGTCTCAACGATAACTTTTGCATTTGAAATCATTGGCCAGTCGACTGGAATTCCAATCCAGCGATCCCTTGTACCCCAGCGTCCCGGTCCGATCAGGATATATTGTCGATCCGATTTGATAAATTGCCTGTTCAGCTCATCAATTTCTTCAGCCATTTCTTCCGTTTTTGATTTATCAAAAAGACTGTTATCAATGTAAATAACATCGCATATATCTTTTATCAAACCGTTTCCCATTCCTTTCTCAGCATAAAGAATAATATCTTCTTTTTTTATCTGCTTCATATCAACATCATAATCCTGAACACTTCCGATCATGGGTTTTATCTGCAGCAAATAAAAAGAGCTTTTATAATTTTCATCTTTATTAAGGTCAACAGCAAATTCAATTTCCACAGGACAACCCAGTGCTTCCTTTACAATATCGAGAACAATGCTGATGGTTTCATCAAGAGGAATATATTTATACTTCAAAATATTTGCAAAATTTATTACCCGAGGACCTGGCTTATCGAGACCTGCCGATATGGTATTGTTGTTAGAATCGAAAACTGAAGCGCAGTGTTTTAAAGTACCGTGCATCTCTGCTTCGTAAATATCAGCCTTGATCAATCCGGCCGTGTCGCCTTCAAGAAGGTTTATTTCTTTTTTATTAAGGTCAACAGCATAGAAATCTGTTTGAGATCCCTTAACCTGATCTCGGGGGGTGAGAATTTCGGTGTCAGCATATTTTGGTGAAAACCTGTAAGCTTTTTCGCCTTCAACCACATATTTACCAAGACCGAAAGCTGCAACTGCAAACCCTTCCTCGGGTTTCATATGTGCAAAGGGATAATAATTATATGACTGGGCTACTCCGCTTATATGTGGATAAAACATATTATCATACTGATTACCTACTACTTCCTGAATAACAACAGCCATTTTTTCTTCTTCGATCCTGTAATTTACTGCTTTGATATACCCTCTTGCTACTTTCGAATAAACGGAGGCATAAACCAGTTTGATTGCATCCATCAACTGGCGCAATCTGACATTGATATCCGGATGAATGTTGGGGAGCAGATAGGTTTCAAAAATTCCGGCGAAAGGCTGCATCTGGCTATCCTCAAATAATCCTGATGACCTAACTGCAATAGGCTTAGTGATCAATCTGAGCATTTCTTTTAATCTTTTCGAAAGGGTCGGAGTGAGACTTCCTTCCAGGAATTTTTCTTTTAATTGATCATAGGGAATATTTTCGGCAATCGCTTCATGTAAATTGTTATGATCGAGAAAGTATTCAAATTCATCAGTTCCAATGAAAGCAGTACGAGGTGTCCTGATATTTATCTGAGAAACATATTGTGAAAAATCGAAATTATAAATCAGGGTATTTACAAATGCAAGGCCCCTGCCCTTTCCTCCCATCGCTCCTTCAATCAATGTAACGATATTTGTTTCATCCAGAATTGCAGATTCTTCATAAGGAATAACTTTCCCTTTGTTTTGCTCATTTCTGAACCGCTGGATAACACTGATAAGGTATTCACGTATCGATTCGGCATCATTAAATTCAAATGCTTTTCTCGGGTGGAGAATTTTAGCAGCCTGGATTTCTCCGCGTGCCATAAGCCACATTGAAAAATGATCTTTCTGAGCATGGTAAAGTATGGATTCCTTTGGAATGGTCCTGAGATGTTTTTCAAATTCCTTTAATGATTTTACTTCAACAAGTTTTTTGCCTGTGTTATCTCTGTAAATGAAATTCCCGAATCCAAGGTAGTGCATGATGAAACTCTTGATCTCCTGAACCAGGTTCTCAGAATTTTTATCAATAAAAGTTGCTTTGAGATTGTGCGCCTCAATTGCATGTTCTGCATTTGAAGACTGAATGATGACCGGAATTTCAGTTTTTTTACTTCTCAGAAATTTCACCAGATCAAATCCTGCAGTTTCCGAGACGACTCCACCTTTATTAAATTTCACATCGGTTATCAAACAAAACAAATAATCGCTGTAACGGTGAAAAATATCAATCGCTTCATCATAGTTTGTAGCAAGAAGAATTTTAGGGCGCGCTCTCAATTTAAGAACTTTGTAAAGGTCATCCGTACTGACATCATCGATAATCCGTGTGGTTTGCTCCAAGACTGCCTGGTACAGCAAGGGAAGGTATCGTGAATAATACATTGGAGAGTCTTCAACCACAAGGATAAAGCGAACCAAAGCTATTTTTGTATCATTTTCAAGGTTGATTTTATCCTCAACATGCTTGATCATCGTAAAAAATATCCTCGATTCACCGTTCCAAACGAAAATCCGGTCAAATGAAAGGGGTTTTCTTTCGGCTTCAAAATATCTGATATCACTGTTGTTGTTAAGCAATAAAAAAACAGGTATATAGGGAAATGATTTTTTTATTCTCTCTGATAATTCAAGCGGCATCTTTTTATCCACTCCAACCATAATGATGACAATGTCATAATGCTTGGAATGCAACTGTTCGATTGCTTCCTCCTCGTGCCGAGACTCCCGTAATTCTGGGCATCGAGGTCAGATTAAGACGGGAATAATCACCTATAAGGTGTTCGGTAAATCGTCCTTCATTTTCAATACAATAGGCGTCATATAAATTGGCTATGATAAGCAGTTCCTTGACTTTAAAAGGCATAAGGTCATGGTAAATATCCCGGTCATAGTTGTTTTTGTTTAAGAAGCGTTGCAATAGCTGCAAATTGGAAATAGAGCATTCCTCCTTTTTTTCGATAATTGATTCTTCTTCCGTTTTATAACCGAATCTTTTCATTACCGCTTTTCCCTTAATACTATTTAGGTAGCCGGTAATAATGTTAGCCAGGTTGTTTATCAAATCGCGTTCTTCCTTCAGAAAAGGTCCTTCCACGGCATCAGGAAAACTTTTTGTGTAATAAATTTCTATGGATCCTGTTTTGTTGTCGATGGTCATGAAGGACTGTTTCTGCCCCCATTGGGTTTTAAAAAAGTCAATCGAGCGAAATTCATGGCTTTCGTAGATAATTCTTGCTTTGGTAAATTCGGGATATTGCCAGCCATCGGGTAAAATATAAGCAATCTGTTGCAGGGTTTCATATTCCGATTTCCCCTCTTTCATGATAGCCGTTGTTCGATTGATTGTCGAAAGTTCCTTCAGTCGTTCAATTGTTTCTGAACGCAATTGCTCAAAACCGGTTTGTGTTTTATTTTCAATTTCCATAAAATCGCATAGTATTTATTTCCTCACAAAAATACTCGAACAATAGGATCGGTTATAAATAAAAAAGAAATGATTTTTTTATTTTGAATTGTTTTTTTTCTCTAATATTGTGCCTGATTATAGTACGTTCTTATTTTAAATAATTAAATTAAAGATAGTTACATTATGGCAAACGATCAATTAGTAAAGAAATTCATGGCTGAAATTATTGCCAAGAATCCAGGTGAAGTCGAATTTCACCAGGCAGTTCAGGAAGTAGCTGAGTCATTGCTTCCATTTATTGAAGAAAATCCAAAGTATAAATCTGCCAAGGTCCTGGAAAGAATAGCAGAGCCTGAAAGGGTAATTCTTTTTCGGGTACCCTGGGTGGACGACAAAGGTGAACTTCAGATCAACAAGGGTTACCGCATTGAGATGAACAGCGCTATCGGTCCTTACAAAGGTGGCCTCCGCTTTCACCCGACCGTGAACCTGGGTATATTAAAATTCCTTGCATTTGAGCAGGTTTTGAAAAACAGTTTAACGACTTTGCCTATGGGTGGAGGAAAAGGCGGTTCCAATTTTGATCCCAAGGGTAAATCAGATAATGAAGTAATGCGATTTTGCCAAAGTTTCATGACTGAACTGTCACGCCATATTGGGCCGGATACTGACGTACCTGCTGGTGATATCGGAGTTGGTGGTCGTGAAATCGGTTTCATGTTTGGTCAGTATAAAAGAATCAGAAATGAATTTACCGGCGTTCTTACAGGAAAAGGAATTGATTGGGGCGGCAGTTTAATTCGTCCGGAAGCAACAGGTTACGGACAGGTTTATTTTGCAGAAGAAATGCTGAAAGCTAAAGGCGATTCGTTGAAAGGTAAGATCTGTACTGTATCAGGATCAGGAAATGTTGCTCAGTATGCAACAGAAAAAGCTACCCAGCTTGGCGCCAAAGTTGTTACATGTTCTGATTCAAACGGATTTATTTACGATCCCGCAGGAATTGATAAAGAAAAACTTGCTTACATCATGTGGCTTAAAAACGTAAAACGCGGAAGGATAAGTGAATATAAAGACAAATATAAGGCTGAATATCATGAAGGCAAACGTCCGTGGGGAATCAAATGCGACATTGCATTGCCATCTGCAACTCAGAACGAAGTGAATGGTGAAGATGCAAAAACACTTGATTTCAAATGGCTGCAAGGTCGTATCAGAGGGTGCAAATATGCCTTCAACACCGGACGCTATTGAGGTTTATCAGAAGGCCAAGATCCTTTACGGACCTGGCAAGGCTGCCAACGCCGGTGGTGTAGCAACTTCAGGCCTCGAAATGTCGCAAAATTCATTGCGCTTAAGCTGGACACGCGAAGAGGTTGATACCCGGTTACACAATATCATGATCAATATCCATGCTAATTGCGTTAAATGGGGAAAAGATGAAAGCGGATATGTCGATTATGTAAAAGGTGCTAATATCGGTGGATTTGTAAAAGTTGCCGAAGCTATGCTGGCACAGGGATATGTATAAAAACAAATGGTTATTATCATTCAAAAGCCTCCTTCAAAACAGGGGGCTTTTTTTTAAACCGGCAGGAAAAGCCAGAATTTCTCATGTCCATATTTTACTTACCGTTATACTCGAATGCTACGGCGATCATATTTCGAAAACATGAGCTGTTTTGGAATAAAATCCGCCGACCTGTTTCATAAAAACAAAACAGGAACAGTGTAAATTCCCGGGCATCAGTTTAGCACGGCCTGGTCTTGATAAATGTAAATTTGTTCAGATTATTTTTCCTGTAGTTGTTAAGGCAAAATCTCTAAAGTCTTGTGAAATTTTTATTGCAGTTTCTAATTCTTCTTTGGTAAGAAAAATGGTTTTATCCGGATACCTTATTTGAATCCCTAATCCATTTAAAAGCAACGTTTTGTCGTAGTGATCTTCCTGAATTTCCAATTTGGTTGATAATAAATCCAACAAATATACAAGGTTATGTGTCCTTTGAAATTCAATATCAAAAAAAACAAGCATGGCTTTGAGATATTTCTCAACTGCCTGTTGGCAATGAAAAGCAATAGTATCAAAATAATCAGGAAAATGCAGGTATATTAATTTTGCTGAATCTAAATCATGGTCTGCCTTATTGATCCATTCTTTAACTATCTCGTCATTTCCTCTCATACAACAATTTTGAGGTTTTTATAGCAGCATTTATAAAAGAAAAACTCTCATTCTTTTCACTTTCAAATTCCCGGTTTGTATATACTAATATATCCAATGGTATTTTTAATCCGATCAGAGATTTTTGAATATCAAAACTTCGCTTATGCCTTGGAAGATCAGTATCCTTGATAATTAAAAAATCTAAATCACTGTCCGTTGTTGCATTCCCGGCAGCATATGATCCGAATAGAATAATTTTATCTGGATCGAATTTAGTAGCAATCCTTTCTACAATATCATTTATTTTACTCATTTCTACCATTACTAGCTAAAAAAGGCTGCAAGTTACTTAAATTTTATGAATAATCACTTAGAAAATTAGTCTCTAAAAAGTTATTTATTTCTATTAACACTATACCGGTCTTCTATATTTTGCCACTTCCCTTAGGTTGGTATTATTCATTCCGGCTACAAGATTTTACTTAAGTATCTGCCTGCAAATAAATTCCGCTGCCCTGCCATCGCCGAAGACCTGCGGGAATAAGGGTTCGTACGAAGTAAAATGCCGGTATGCTTTTACTATATTTTCAATGCCGGCATCTGTGCAAATCCCGGCTCCATGCTCTACAATTTCCACCCATTCTGTTTCAGCGCGAAGAATAATTACCGGCTTCTTAAAAAAGTAAGCTTCTTTCTGAACACCACCCGAATCGGTCATCACCATCCGGCAATTTTTTTCGAGAACAAGCGTATCGAAAAATGAGGCGGGAGGTATGATCTTAATTTTCGGATTATCTGTTATCGTCCTGAATAGCTTGTCTGTATGGTTTTGCCTGAGGACTTTGGTTGTCCTTGGATGAAGGGGTAAAATAAAATCTACATTTTCTACAGCAACAATTTCATGGATGGCCCGAAAAATGGAAGTCAGCCTTTCCGGCGTATCGGTATTGCTTTCCCGGTGAATGGTTGCAAGGATAAACTGTCCTTTTTGGAGCCTGTTCTGTTCAAGGATCCTGGATTTGGATTCAGCAATATCAGCAAAATAAAGGCTATTGTCGAGCATAATATCGCCGCAATGAAATATACCCGGGTTGTCAGGAGAATAAGGTGGTTTGGATGCGGTGTTGAATCCTTCTCTTGCCAGGTTATTCAATGCGGTTTTGGTAGGAATGAACAACATGGTGGAGGTGTGGTCGCAAACAATCCGGTTAATCTCCTCCGGCATTGATTTGTTGAACGATCGTAATCCGGCTTCGATATGGATGACAGGAAAATGGAGTTTTGATGCTGCCACCGAACCTGCAAGGGTTGAATTGGTATCACCATATAGCACAACAAAATCTGGATGTTCTCTGATTATTACTTCCTCCAGTTTTTCTATCATCAATGCCGTTTGTTTTCCATGACTATCCGATCCTACCTCAAGGTTATAGTCAGGATCAGGAACATTCATTTCATCAAAAAACACCTTCGACATATTATCATCATAATGCTGTCCGGTGTGTACAATAATTTCCTGAATTTTACCGGCAAACTGACCCCGGATAGTGCGGCTCAATGCTGCAGCTTTTATGATTTGCGGTCGGGCTCCAATAATTGTAAGCAGTTTAATCATTCCATCCCAAATCTAAAATCTCACGTCTAACGTCCATTATCTTAAGTCTAATATCTAAAATCTAATGTCTAAAATCTACATCTGTCCTTCATCTGCAAAGCTATAATATTTTTCCTCCCCCAGAATGATATGATCGATAACAGGCAAATCAAGCATTTCTCCTGCGCCTTTTAACTTATGGGTCAGTTTAATGTCAGCATCACTTGGTTGAATATTTCCGGAAGGATGATTGTGACTCAGAATCAATGAGGAGGAATTATATTCAAGAGCGATTTTGAATATTTTCTTGGGATCGGCAACAGTACCCGAAAAACCTCCTTCGCTTATCAGAACTTCCCTGATTATTCTGTTTGCCCTGTTGAGCAGGAGTATATAAAATGCCTCATAGGTTTGATCACCATATATGCTGTTGAAGAACTCAAAAACATCCTTACTGCTCGAAATTTTTTTCTTTTCGATAGCTTCAGCTCCTCTTCTGCGTTTGCCAAGTTCCATGGCTGCAATTATAGAAATGGCTTTGGCTTCACCCACCCCTTTGAACTTGACTAATTCCTTTACTCCAAGTTTGGAGAGTTCAATCAGATTGTCGCCATATTGTTTCAGCATCCTCTTGGCAAGATCTACAGCAGATTCATTTTTTGATCCTGATCCCATAAGAATAGCAAGCAATTCAGCGTCACTGAGTGCGTTTTTGCCTTTCAACAATAGTTTTTCTCTCGGGCGGTCACTTTCAGCCCATTCTCTGATCGGATAAAATTGCTTTGAAGGTTCCATTGACAAACAAATTTATACGAAAATAATAATTTCAAAAATATCAACATAACTTATTCTCGCATAAAAGAATAACTTGAATGTAAAACAGACGAAATATAAATTGAAGTAAAACTTGTTTAATGGGGTTAGATATCTATTAAACAAAAATGATTTTTTATTGTTAATTAAGGTAAATTTTTAGAAGATGATATTGAACAATAAAATAGATAGTAAGCCAATTCTTACAACGGTAATTTTAATATTAAGCATCTTTGGTTCTTTTGCCGGAAATATTGAATTGATCTCAGGGGAGAATAATGATGAACGTCCCCACATAACCGTTGTTACAAATCGTCCATTCCTTTTCGATAGCATTACTGGTGAATATTTTCCGAATAAAATATCCACTGACAATGAATTGTCTTACATGAAAGTAAAGAATCAAAGTGGAAATTGGCAGGTTCAGAAAATAGAGTCAATTAATTCAATTCAATCCTCTGATAAGTCCCTGCAGGACTGGCTGGTTTATGTTCATGGTGACAGCCAAACTCCTGAACTCGCCTTTGAAAGGGGATTTCAGATTCAGGAAGAATACCGGGTTAATGTGTTGGTATTTAGTTGGCCTTCAAAAGATCCCAAATTCGGCGGGATCAGGAATTTTAAAAACTCGGTAGAGAATATCCGTAACGGTGTGCATAGTTTTGTCCGGTTTATCATACAACTTGATTCAATACGAAATCTTCAGGATTCTCGCATTAATGGAAACTTGAGCCTCTTCCTTCATAGCCTTGGAAATTACTATCTTGAAAGCATGGTTAGCGACAGCCTGATAACATGGAAGAATAAACCTGTATTTGTAAATGTTATTATCAATGCAGCTGCTGTAAACCAAAATGAACACCATGTCTGGCTAGATAAAATCCGGTTCCAGGAAAGGGTTTATGTAAACCTTAATTCAAGAGATATAATTCTCAAAGGCGTCACCCTTTTCTCGAGCGCTGATACACAGCTTGGCGTAAATGCAGGTGATCAATATGCCTCTAATTCTTCCTACATCAGTTTTACTAAAGTGCTCGAAAAAGAATCTGATTTCAGGTTTTTACATGGATATTATGTGGGTTATATTCCGGGAAAATACCCTAACATTTTCAGGTATTACTATGAGCTGTTTCATGGAGCGGCACCCGAATTATTAAATCCGGAGGCTTTTGTGCGTCAGGAATCCCTTCCGGTTTACGAAATCATCAATTAGAACTATTTATACTGAACCCATAATTCAGTAACATGAAATAAAAAAGGTCCCCACCTTGCGATGGAGACCCAAAACCCAAAAGCCATGAAAAAACTCTCTATTTATTTTTAACCTGTTTCGCTAATTTTGATTTGAGATTGGCTGCCTTATTCTTATGAATAATGTTTCTTTTCACCAGTTTATCAATGGATGAAACCATTTTGGGGAAATTCTCAACCATTTCTTTATTGTCCGTTAAATTTCTGAAATCTCTTAATGAATTCCTCATTGTTCTGGCATTATAACGATTCCGGGATTTATGGGTTTCGTTTTGCCTTATCCTTTTTAACGATGATTTATGATTCGCCATTTATTATAAAAATTACTTCCAATGATATTTTAAGGGGGTGCAAAAATAACTAAATTTATTATTGTGCAAAATTTTTTCAAAAAATATTATTTAAGCGATTTTTCTTCCTGAAATTAATGCAACTTTGTTTTGTTCATTTTTTCATCCTTAATAAAGAATTCTATGAAGAACATCAAGTATCTGTTTTTTTCAGTTATGGTCATTCTATCTGGGTGTTCCTCCCAGTCTGATCACAACAAAGCTAAACCGGTAGAAGATTTAACACAATTCGTCAACCCTTTTATCGGAACGGATGCACACGGACATACCTTTCCGGGTGCGAGTATGCCTTTTGGAATGGTGCAGTTGAGTCCCGATACCCGCCTCGAAGGTTGGGATGGATGCGGCGGATATCATTATTCCGATTCAATTGTGTATGGTTTCAGCCATACACACCTGAGTGGAACAGGAGTGCCTGATTATTGCGATATTTTGTTTATGCCCACAACGGGAGAGGTAGGACTGAACAATGAGGCCAAAGAACATGGAAAAGGTTATTCCTCAAAATTTAAACATGAGAAAGAAACCGCTACTGCCGGGTTTTATTCCTGTTTTCTTGAAGATTACAATGTGGGAGTAGAATTGACGGCAACCAAAAGAGCAGGCTTCCATAAATATATTTTTCCTGAGGGTAACAACTCAAATGTAGTTATTGATCTTACGCACCGCGACAAAGTAATTGAGTCAGAAATTACAATAGTAAACGAACAGGAAATTGAAGGATTTCGTCGCTCGACGGGCTGGGCAAACAACCAGATTATTTATTTTGTAGCGAAGTTTTCAAAACCTTTTAATGATTCAGGGATTGAAAACGACAATCAAATCATCGCTGATAAATCAGCTAATGGCAAGAGCATAAAGGCATTTGTAAGTTTCGGAACCAGCATGAAGGAGGAGGTTCTTATTAAAGTTGGAGTTTCTTCGGTCAGCGTTTCCGGGGCAAGGAAAAATCTTGATTCAGAGATCCCGGACTGGGATTTTAACCGAATCAAACAGCAGGCCAAAGACGCCTGGAATGAGGAACTTGGGAAAATCATAGTCGAAGGAGGCACACCCGAACAACGCACCACTTTTTACACAGCCTTGTATCATGCTTTCCTGGTACCCAACCTGTTTATGGATGTTGATGGTAATTACCGCGGCAGAGATTTTAATATTTATAAAGCTGAAGGATTTGATTATTACACCGTTTTTTCACTCTGGGATACCTTCAGGGGAGAACATCCATTATTTACCATTACCCAGCAAAAAAGAACAGTGGATTTTATTAAAACGATGATCGCCCAATATGAGCAAGGTGGAAGGTTGCCTGTTTGGGAACTGGCAGCCAATGAAACCGAATGCATGATCGGATACCATTCTATTCCGGTGATTGCAGATGCATATATTAAAGGTATCAGGGATTTTGATGCCGAAAAAGCTTTTGAAGCCATGAAGCACAGTGCTGAACTGGATCATTTCGGCTTAAAATCCTATAAAGAATATGGATACATTCCTGCAGAAGATGAGGCTGAATCGGTTTCCAAAACACTTGAATATGCTTACGACGATTGGTGCATCGCCATTATGGCAAAGGAACTCGGGAAAATGGATGATTATAAAAAATACATGGAACGTGCCCAATCCTATAAAAACATCTTTGATCCAACAACGGGTTTCATGAGGGCGAAGATGAATGGCCGCTGGTTCGAACCCTTTGATCCCAAGAGAAGTTAATTTTAATTACACTGAAGCCAATTCCTGGCAGTATAGTTTTTTCGTTCCACAGGACATTGATGGACTGATTGAAATGATTGGTGGTAAAGAAAAGTTCATTGAACGACTCGACCAGCTTTTTAATGAGCGTTCAGAAACTACCGGGCGTGAGCAGTCTGACATTACCGGTCTCATTGGGCAATATGCCCATGGAAACGAACCCAGTCATCACATGGCCTATTTGTATAATTATGTTGATGAGCCCTGGAAAACGCAGCAGCGGACACGGCAAATCATGGGTGAACTTTACCATGAAAAGCCAGATGGGCTATGTGGAAATGAAGACTGCGGTCAGATGTCGGCATGGTACGTTCTGAGCGCCATGGGCTTTTATCCTGTTACACCGGGCAGTTCCGACTATGCAATCGGTAGTCCCTTATTTGACAAAGTCACTATTTATCTTGAGAATGGAAAGACCTTTTGCATTGAAGCACATAACAATTCGGGAGAGAATATTTACATACAATCGGCTAGAATCAGCGGAAAGGATTACACAAAGACCTTCTTTTCACATGGTGATATAATAAATGGTGGAGAACTCAACTTTGAAATGGGACCCACTCCAAATAAAAATTGGGGAACCAATACCGGAGATTCGCCGGTTTCAGCTATTACCGAAAACCTGATCATGCCCGTACCATTTATTGAGCAGGGTGCCAGAACATTTATTGACACCACGAAAATTTCTATAGGCAGTATAATTCCAGGTTCCGAAATTTATTATACAATTGATGATTCTGAACCTTCTGAAAACGCAATTAAGTATGGTTCTCCTTTTGTGATCAATGAAACAACCACCCTTAAAGCAATGGCCATTAGTGAAGGATATCCGGCGAGCAAGGTTATCAAATCAACATTTTATAAAATACCGGTCGGAAGAAAGATCGTACTCAATACAACTTATGCCAACCAATATGCAGCCGGAGGAAACCTGGCATTGATCGACTTTATCAGGGGACCTTTAAATTTCAGGACAGGAGCATGGCAGGGATACGAAGGCGAAAATATTGATGCCATTATTGACCTGGGAAGCCATTCAACTTATTTCAGAAATGGAAATTGGTTTCCTGCAGGATATCGGGCCTGGATATTTCTTCCGGAAAAGGTAGACTTTGCCGTTTCGACCGATGGTAAAAATTATCAGACCATCGCTTCAGTTAAAAATGATGTTGATAAAAAAGATACGGAGGTTCAGATTAAAAATTTCACAGCAAAGTTTTCAACAAAAGCCAGGTATATAAAAGTTGTTGCCAAAAATACGGGTACTTGCCCAGAATGGCATTGGGGAGCAGGAAACAAGGCATGGATTTTTGCCGATGAAATTGTAATAAAATAAAACCTGATAAAATGGATAACAAATACCTGATCGAAGTTTGTTGCGCCCATCTCCAGTCGGGCATTGAAGCCCAGGAAGGCGGTGCGTCACGGATCGAGCTTTGCGATAACCTTTACGAAGGTGGGACTACGCCAAGTTATGCAACCATTAAGAAGGCAAAAGAAAAACTGAACATCGATATCAATGTGATGATCCGTCCGAGGGGAAGTGATTTTTGCTATTCGGATGATGAATTTGAAATAATGAAAGAGGATATCCGGATATGCAAGAAACTGGGTGTTTACGGAGTTGTGTTTGGAATTCTCTTAAACGATGGGAATGTGGATGTTGCAAGATCCAGGCAATTGGTAAACTTGCTAAACCATTGAGCATAACCTTTCATCGCGCATTTGATATGAGCCCTGACCCATTTAAAGCCATGGAAGAAATTATCGGTTTAGGGATAAACCGCATTCTAACTGCCGGTCACAAAAACACGGTTCCTGAAGGATTAGACCTCATTTGCCAACTCATAAAAAAAGCAGCCGGTCGCATCATCATTATGCCCGGAAGTGGGATCAATGAAGAAAACATTCAGGATATTCGTGATAAATCTGGTGCAATGGAATTTCATCTTACCGGTAAAAAAACTGTGGAAAGCAAAATGCAATTCAGAAAGCAGGGAATTTTCATGGGCGGATTAAAAGAAATTCCTGAGTACTCAATCAATATTACTGATGCCGAAAGGATCAGGAAAATTGTTAACCTGTTAAACAATTAATAATCAATTTCTTTTGGCAGCAGATAAGCGGAAACTCTGTTTACAATTGTTAATTATTTGAAGAACTCTTCCTTCAGGGAGGAATTGATATTTGCCTATTTTTGTGAATCATCAATTTTTACGATAACTAAATTTTGAAGCATGAAGAAAAAAATACTTTTATCAATAGGGATATGTTTGATTATTTTCTTTTTCATTTTCCCAGCAAGTCGAAAACGGAGGTTTTGAAGACTGGGAAGAGGTGGGCCTTGGAACTGAAATTATCGAACCCATTGAATTGGAGCACAATAAAAACCTCTGATGATCCAACCATCAGTGGCCTGGCACCCATTACCTGGGAACGGAGTACCGAGGCACACAGTGGTCAATATTCTGTAAGGTTGCATAATACCTCAACTTTAGGAATTCCTGTTTCAGGCACGATGAGTAATGGACAATATCATCCAAACCTTAATACTGAACTGGCATATGTTTACACAAATACTGCCGATCCGAGGTGGAATACACCCTATACTTCACGTCCTGACAGCATTGCTTTTTGGGTGAAGTGGTTTCCTGACGATGATGACACATTACAATTTCAGGCGCTATTGCATGTGGATGAAGCAACCTTGCCACCGAAGCCTGAGAATCTGCCAAATCAGGTTGCATATATCCGGGCGGATATTGGAGAGACAATTGAAAATTGGACACGTGTTGCGCTTGCCTTTGAATATTATGATAACCGAACACCTGAGTATCTCTTAATCATCATAACCTCAGGAAATGGAACCACCCCTAATGTTGGAAGTTATGCCTTTTATGATGATATTGAAATTATCAGCGGACAGGCCATTCATGAAAACCCATTGGAACAGGTAAGCGTATATTTTGAAAATAACACCTTACATATCCTAAATCTTTCGGAAGATATTATGAAGCAATCCACCCTCGAAATTATTGATCTTGTTGGAAGACCCATATGGCATAGTAAAATCCATTCAAATGAAATTGCGATTGAACCAACACTTAATTTAGACGGGATTTACCTTTTAAAGATCAGTTCTGCTGACAATGTTATTAGCCGGAAAATTTATATAAAAACCCAGGGAATGTAAAGATCTGGATAATTAAAATGATTCTGAATTCCAATGTTAAATTCGATATTTCGCTTCAGATGAAATCCAATTTTAGTTATTCTGATTCTATTCGCTTTATTTACATTCCAGGCCATCGCTCAAAACGATGGTTTTCTTGAAGGGGTAATTAAAGCGGATGATACCGGAGAAACTTTAATTGGCGCCCATATTAAACTTAAAGGTGATCTGTCGATAGGTGCTATTACTGATATAAATGGCAATTATAAAATAAAGCTCCCGGCCGGACATTATGTCTTCGTTGTTTCCTTTACCGGAATGCAAACGGCTACGATTGAAATTGATCTCAAATCAGGAGAAACCCTGTTAAAGAGATCCGATTAAAACCTTATGTAAATGAATTGCAGGGGGTTGAAATCAAAGTTGGAAGATTTGAACGGTCGATCGAAGAAATTACCACATCAATGGAGATCATCAAACCGGAGATCATTCAGAGCAAAAATGTAACCAACATAACCTCCATCCTTGATTATACGCCGGGTTTGAATATTCTGGACGGAGAACCTCAGATAAGGGGTGGAAGTGGATTTACTTTTGGCGTTGGCAGCAAGGTGGCTGTTTTTATAGATGATATGCCAGTGCTTTCAGCTGATGCAGCCCGGCCTTACTGGGATATGATTCCTACTGAGAACATTGACCAGATCGAAATAGTGAAAGGTTGTGCTTCGGTATTGTCAGGATCCAGTGCCTTAAGTGGGGCTATTTATATTCGCACCGCCCGGCCTAAACTCGAACCTCTGACCAGGATTAAGGTATTTGGAGGAGCATATTCTTCTCCAAAGAATAACAATATGAAATGGTGGAGTGATTTCCCTTATCATACCGGAGCGGATTATTTCTACACACGGATGATCAAAAATACAGATTTCACCATTGGCGCCAATGTGCTGTTTGATCATGGATATATTGGAGCGCCGCGTCCCGGACCACTGGTAACTGATACGCTCACGATTTTACAGATGATCAAATGGCCAAACGGCGTTACCGTTTTAATTTTAATATTCGACACCGATCTGATAAAATAAAAGGACTTAATTATGGCATCAATGGAAATACGATGTACAACCAAAGCAATTTGGTTTTGGCCTGGCTCGGTTTGGATGACGGTTTTTATCGTGCTTATCCCGGAGCTGTTTTATTGCAGGATCAGTTCTCATTTTATCTTGATCCATTTGTAAATTATTTTCCGAAAAATGGAGACACCCATTCCTTTAAAGCCAGGGTTCTATATAATAACACGGATCAGTCAAATGATCAAAAAATTCGATCAACGGTTTATTACGGTGATTATAATTTCGGACGGAAATACAAGTTCTTTAAAGGAATGGCTTTTATTGGGGGGATCGCATTTCAATACAATGATGTGAATTCCAATATGTATGCGGGATCTGGTTCTCCGAATAATCACCTTTTAAATTTGTCCGGATATACCGAAGTTGATTTCAGTATTTTCAAGGTTGTCAATTTTTCGGCAGGTGCCAGGCTGGAATACTATAGTATAAATAGTAACACCAGCGAAATAAAACCCTTATTCAGGGGCGGGTTGTCTTTCAAAATATTGCAGGAAACATATTTACGTGCTTCAATCGGCCAGGGATTCCGATATCCAACCATCGCTGAAAAATTTATTCGCATGGATGTCGGGTCTTTTGGTGTATTCGACAATATTGATTTGATCCCTGAAAGCAGCCTGAATGCCGAAATCGGTTTAAAGCAAGGATTTAAATTCATCAATTACTTTGGCTATATTGATGTTGCCTATTTTCAGCAGGATTATGAAAACACCATTGAATATTTATTTGGAAAGTGGGATTCCACATTCACCTGGCCATTTTATGGTTTCCGTTTTGTAAACACCGGAAAATCGAGAGTGTCTGGAATTGATATTTCTATTACGGGCAAAGCGCAATTGGGAAAGACTTCTGTGTTAAAAACAATGATCGGCTACAATTACATCATGCCAAAAACTCTTAGAACCTGATTATATTTTTGCAGAGGATTACAGCCTGGGAAGCAACAGTGAATTCAGTTACAACACAACCAGTGTGGATCCGAGCAATAAGATTCTTAAATACCGGTTTCTGAATACCGTTAAAGCAGATATTGAAATTGAAGTTGGGAGTTTTTCCTCCGGAATTAGTTTTAAGTATTTCAGCAAAATTGAGAACCTCGATAAATCCATTCAGGACCTCGAAGATTTTACAAAACAAACCGGCGGAACAATACAACCCATTGACTACATGGATTATTTTTACAATCACAATAATGGTAATTATATCATTGATTTCAGGATCAGTCAACGATTCAAAGAGAAGCATAAAGTTTCCCTCATTTTGGATAATGTATTTAACCAATGGTATTCTCTTAGGCCATTAAAAGCCGAAGAAATGAGAAAAATTATTCTCCAATATTCCTTAACCTTTTAGTCTTGTTTTTTATTTACATTTGTAGTTGCTTTGGATAAAATATACTGCCTCTTATAAAAAATGTGAAACGTTTTTCTATTAGAAGCAGTTATACCGCAGGATAGATCTTTGTATTATTTGCAATCAAGTTCAATAGCGGTATAATTATTTCATCCAGGCCAAATTAACATCGGGTTAATTTGTTGAATTATAATAGAATATTAACTTAAAAGATTTTATCATGAAAAGATTTTTACTTTTTGTAACGATTGGCTTTTTTCTGCTGTCCTATGTGGAAGCCGATCCTGTTTCGGTTTCAACAGCTAAAAAAGCCGCCCAAAGACATTATTCGTTGATGTGTGAAAAAGCCGGACATCATTTAACCGGTTTTAATACCTTCAACCTGGCATTAACCTACACTAATCAAAGTTTTAATATTAAAACAAATGAAAAAGAAGACCTGAGTTTATGGTATGTTTTTAATGTAAATGAAAACGATGGTTTTGTGATCGTAACTGCTGATGATATGGCCTATCCTATAATCGGTTATAGTCTTGAGGGTAATTTTAGCGGCGATAATCTTCCTTATGGACTTCAGGGCATGCTCGAAAGACGTGCACTGGAATTAAATGAAATCATTTCCACGCAAACCAATGCTGTGTCTGAAGTCTCACGAGTATGGAGCAACTTATTAAATGATAAAGCTCCAGTGATTTTCAAATCTTTCACTGCAGTTGATGAACTATTGACAACGACATGGGACCAGGGAACTTATTATAATGAACTTTGTCCGTTTGATTACAATTATAATCAATTAACCGTTACAGGATGTCCTGCAACGGCCATGGCCCAAATCATGAAATATCATAATTTCCCTGAGAATGGCACCGGGTACCATAGTTATAACACAGAAAACTACGGTACCTTATCCGCCAATTTTGAAGCTACAACTTATAATTGGGGTAGCATGCCCGATGAATTAAATTCTTCAAATATGCCGGTAGCAACATTAATGTTCCATTGCGGTGTTAGTGTTGAGATGCAATACGGAGTAGCAGCAACCGGTGGCAGTGGTGGCTATGTAATAGAAGCTCAGTCACCCATTACCCATTGTTGCGAATATGCTTTTAAAACTTATTTTGGTTACAAGAATACCCTTCAGGGACTTTTTCGGGAAAGTTACAATGATGCTACCTGGATTCAAATGCTGAAAACCGATCTTGATGCCGGGCGACCGGTTCAGTATGCCGGTTTTGGCCAGGGTGGAGGTCATACATGGGTTTGTGATGGTTACGATAATAATAATTTCTTCCACATGAACTGGGGTTGGGGTGGAACTTATGATGGTTATTATTCGCTCAACAATCTCAGCCCGGGCACTGGCGGTGCCGGCGGAGGCAGCGGATCATTCAATTCTGGTCAGCAGGCGTTAATCGGAATTGAACCAGGAAGCGGCGGAGGTGGAGGAGGTGGAACACAATTCGATCTTCGAGCCTACTCACCAATGTATGTTGATCCGCTACCGATTAATTTTACCAATGAATTTGACGTAATGATTGACATTAAAAATTTCGATGATTCCAATTTCACTGGCAGTTTGGCCGCAGTACTTTTCAATGAACAGGGTGATTTTGTGGATTTCATTGATCAGCTTTCCGGTATTAGTTTATTAATTGGAAATTATAATACCTATACTTTCCATACTGACGGAATGCTTGCCACACCTGGTTTATATTATATCGGTATATATTATAAAACAGGTTCGGCTGACTGGGCAATTATAGGAGAAGGTGAGTATGCCAATTATGCATCAGTTCAGATTGTCGGCCCGCCTAATGAAATGGAAATGTATTCTTCAATTTCTTTGAATCCCGTTAATATAGTTAGTAATGAATCATTTCAGATTGAATTCAACATTGGGAATTACGGAAACCAGGATTTTAATGGTTGGATATCCGCTGATTTATACGATTCCGAAGGGAATCATTTAGATGAACTTGCGATTACCGAATTTTTTCTGCCTTCGATGAATTGGAATGCCATCCAGTTCAATTGCGCCGGAGTGGATGTTGCTGCAGGTTCTTATATCCTGGCTATCTGGGAATCTGAGGATGGTGAAAACTGGGATCTTGGTTGGCTCATCTGACCATCCCAATCCTATTACCGTATCAATCGCAGCCCCTCAAATACCGGGTGATCAGTATGAAGATAACAATTCCGAAATACAGGCTTATTCACTTCCTTTAAATATTCCCGGCAACCAAGTTATAATTAACACCACGGGCTCTACCATTCACACTGGAAATGATATGGATTATTATAAAATCATGCTGCCGGCTGGCTTTATGTATAAAATTACTCCCCGTGCACACGACAGCTGGAATAGCGGCAATGGGATAACCTATACAGATGATGTACTTTGGGCTTTTGGCGCTGGAGGCAGCTGGACTGAAGTATACGACGATGTTCTGGACGGATTTTTTGTGCTGGATGGGGGCCAAACGGTTTATTTTGTTGTTTCCAACTATTACCAGGGACAAACAGGAACCTATTTGCTGGAAATATTGATTGAAAAAGGGACATGGGGAATAAATGAATTTGAAGATCCTGACCTTGTTACGATATTTCCAAATCCGAGTTCAGGATTTATAAGTCTGAGTTCAGCAGATTGGTCAAGGTTTGGGTCTGAAATAGAAATTAATATTGTTGATATAACCGGTCGAAGTGTTTTTGATATGACTGGTGCTAATCCATCTGAATCCGATATTCGCCTTGATTTACAAGACCTGAAGGAGGGGGTTTATTATTTAAGGTTGTCCGGAAAGAATGGTTACATTAATAAAAAACTGGTGCTTATAAAATAACGAAAAAGCGGCAAAAGCCGCTTTTTTTATCACTTAAATTGTTGGGTATTTTTTAAAAATCTCTTCCGATTTCATAAGGATATCGACATATTGAGCACGCCGATAAGCAAAGGGATCGTGAATGTTTTTCTTTGACATTTTGCCTCTGAAATCTTCAAGCTTTTTATATCCCTTCTTATTCATCCACGACTCTAAATCATTCAGGATGGTAGTGATCTGTTCTATTTTATTTTTATACAAGGTACTTACAACCTGAACACAGTTGGCTCCCGCAAGGATCATTGAAATCGCATCATGCCCGGTAAAAATACCCCTGCTGCTACAGATATCGGCTTTAATATTGCCATAAAGGACTCCCGTAACTCTTAATGGAAAACGACTGTCTTCATGCTGACTCAGATTATAAGGAAAGTGCATCTCTTCTTTTTCAACATCAATATAAGGTTGAAACAACCTGTTAAATAACACGAATCCATCAACACCAACCTTATCCATTTCATTTACCACATAAAGAGGATTGGTATAATACGGACTTAGTTTTACTGCCACCGGGATTTTAACTGATTTGCATACTGCGCGGGCAATATCGATCTGCTCATTGATTATTGCTCTGCCGGCGATTTCAAAATCAGAAGGAACGTGATAAAAGTTCAATTCGATTCCTGCAACACCAGTATTTTCGATTTTTTTTGCATAGTCAACCCAATTTTCTTCATCGATGGCATTAAGGCTTCCGAAAACCGGAATACTGACAGACTTAACTGCTTTGGCCAGATTCATGAGGTATTCTTCCGGACCGGCATGTTCAATATCGGGAAACATAGAGGTCATTTCTGCATTCCGCTCTTCAAATTCCTGCATTTGCTCGGAAATCTGAAGACTCTCAAGCTGTATCTGTTCTTCAAATAGTGATTTATAAACAATTGCAGCTGCTCCGGCAGCTTCCATTCTTTTCAGATTTTCCGTTTGCACAACCAGGTTGGATGCACCAACAATAATGGGATTTTTCAATTCAATTCCCATATATTTTGTTTTGAGGTTTACCATAATTATTTATTTAGTTTTATATTTTGTTATCAACTCATTAATAAAAAAACCATTACAAGTGGCGGGCAAATGTATAAAATAATTTTTCAGTTTTTCAAATCGGGTTGTTATCTAAAACATTTCTAAATAAGGTGTAATCAAATAGTTGTAATGATTATTTACTAATTTCGCCAGCGCTTTAAAAAGCATTTTTCCACAAGTGATTATAAGTTAAGATTTTAAAAATAGATTACGATGACTAAAGAGAAAAAATTCATTACTTGCGAAGGAAATTATGCAACTTCGCATATCGCTTATATGTTCAGTGAGGTTGCATGTATTTATCCTATAACCCCTTCATCCGATATGGCCGAATATGTTGATCAATGGGCTGCAGGCGGAAAGAAAAATATTTTTGGTGAAATAGTTGATGTAAGGGAAATGCAATCTGAAGCAGGAGCCGCTGGAGCCGTTCATGGTTCTTTGCAGGCCGGAGCTTTAACGAGCACCTATACCGCATCCCAGGGATTACTGCTGATGATCCCGAACATGTATAAAATATCCGGAGAATTGCTTCCGGGTGTTTTCCATGTCAGCGCACGAAGTCTTGCTGCTCAGGCGCTTTCAATTTTCGGTGACCACAGCGATGTAATGAGTACCCGCCAGACAGGATTTGCCATGCTTGCAACCGGCAAGTGTTCAGGAAATTATGGATATTGCAGGTATTGCTCATCTCGCAGCAATAAAATCCCGAGTTCCGTTTCTTCATTTCTTCGATGGATTCAGGACTTCTCATGAGATTCAGAAAGTTGAAGAAATTCAAATGGAAGACCTTGCCAAACTTCTTGATTATGAAGCCCTGCAAGGATTCAGGGAAAATGCTCTGAATCCCGAGCATCCTGTCACTCGCGGAACAGCGCAAAATCCCGGATATTTATTTCCAGGCAAGTGAGGCCGCGAATCTTTTTTATGATAATAGTTCCTGATATTGTTGAAGATTACATGCAGGAGATTAAAAAGATCACGGGACGTGAGTATCATCCTTTACTTATTATGGAGCAAAAGATGCTGAAAACATCATTGTTGCAATGGGTTCAGTTACCGAATACCATCAAAGAGGTGATTGATTACCTGATGGGAAAAGGCGAAAAAGTGGGATTGATCGCTGTTCATCTTTACAGGCCCTTTTCAGCGAAATACTTCTTGAATGTAATTCCAAAAACAGTCAAAAAAATAGCAGTTCTTGACCGCACAAAAGAACCTGGCGCCAACGGAGAACCCCTCTATCTTGATATTCGTGATCTTTTTTACGGCAGAAAAGAGCCCCCGTTATCGTCGGAGGAAGTTACGGGCTGAGCTCCAAGGATACTACCCCTGCACATGATCATTTCAGTATTCGAAAACCTGAAAATTAAGGAACCGAAGAACAGTTTACCATTGGTATCGTTGATGATATTAAACATTCTTCATTGCCATTACTGCCGCCGGTTCTCGTAACTCCAAAAGGCACCTTTGAAGCTAAATTTTACGGACTTGGTTCTGATGGAACAGTTGGTGCAAATAAAAATTCCATTAAGATCATCGGTGAAATACCGATAAATATGCACAGGCATATTTCGCCTATGATTCGAAAAAATCCGGGGGAATAACAGTATCTCACCTTCGGTTTGGGGATAAGCCATCAGTTCGACCTTATCTTGTCAGTACTCCTGACTTTGTTGCCTGCCATGTTCCTGCATATCTCAGAAATACGATATGCTGAAAGGACTGAAGAAAGGAGGAATTTTCCTTCTTAACAGTATATGGGATGTTGAGGAAACCAAAAAGCAATTCCCGGATCACATGAAAAAATACCTGGCCGAAAATGAAATCAATTTTTATATCATCAATGCCACTGAGATAGCCGAAGAAATTGGACTTGGAAACAGGACCAATACGATTATGCAATCGGCTTTCTTCAAAGTATCAGATGTAATTCCTTATGAATGATGCTGTAAGCCGACATGAAAAAAGCAATCTATAAATCTTATGGTAGAAAAGGAGAAGATATTGTTAATATGAACAATTGCCGCTATTGACAAGGGCGGGGAAATCATTAAGGTTGAAATACCCTGAAGGTGGGCTCAACTTAAAATTAGCAAGAACAAAGATGAGAGCGATATTACCTGATTTTATCAAAAACGTTTTCGATCCGATAACAAATTAAAAGGAGATGACATTACCTGTAAGTGCGTTTCCGGACGCGAAGACGGCACTATTCCCTCCAGGCAGCACAGCTTATGAAAAACGGGGGATTGCTGTAAATGTGCCTGAATGGATTTCGGATAACTGTATACAATGTAACCAATGCTCCTATGTTTGTCCTCACGCATGTATCAGGCCTTTCCTGCTGGATGAAAAGGAAGTAAAAGGTTTACAAAAAGGAACGGCTACACTGAAAGCCATACCCAAAACTTTTGACGGTTACCAGTTCAGAATTCAGTTAAGTCCGCTTGACTGCACCGGTTGCGGTAATTGTGCTGATGTTTGTCCTTCAAAGGACAAAGCTTTAGTGATGAGACCTCTTGGCATCGCAGATGAAAGAGGCCGACAACTGGATTTATATGGATGCAACATGTAACTTATAAGGATACGATAGTTGAAAAGGATAAATCGGTTAAAAACAGTCAGTTTGCACAACCATTGTTTGAATTCTCCGGAGCTTGTGCAGGTTGTGGTGAAACACCTTATGTAAAATTAGTCACTCAACTATTTGGTGAGCGCATGATGGTCGCAAATGCAACTGGCTGTTCTTCTATCTATGGTGGTTCGGCACCTTCAACCCCTTACTGTCCAAGCAAAAAAACCGGAGAGGTCCTGCATGGGCAAACTCATTGTTTGAAGATAATGCTGAATATGGATTTGGAATGGCAACTGGCGTGAATAAGCTCAGGAGAAGGATTGCAACTAATGATGAATAGCGCAAACGGTAATGTAAAACCTGAAACAAAAGAATTGTTCAATGAGTGGGTTGCATGCAATGAACGACGGGCAAAAATCGGATGATATTTCTCTTAAACTCATTCCTGTCCTTCAGAAAGAAAAGGATCCCATTGCGAAGGAATTGCTCAAATTGAAGCAATACTTTTCGAAGAAATCTGTATGGGTTTTCGGAGGAGATGGCTGGGCTTATGATATAGGCTACGGAGGATTAGACCATGTGCTGGCTTCAGGAGACGACATCAATGTTTTGGTATTTGACACCGAAGTATATTCAAACACTGGTGGCCAGGCATCCAAATCAACACCTGTTGGAGCAGTTGCCAAATTTGCTGCATCAGGTAAAAAGATCAGTAAGAAAGATCTTGGAGCCATGGCAATGACCTATGGATACGTTTATGTGGCCCAGGTTGCAATGGGAGCTAACCAATCACAGACACTGAAAACAATACGCGAAGCCGAAGCATACCCTGGACCATCACTGATCATTGCTTATTCACCTTGTATCAATCATGGTTTGAAATATGGAATGAGCAAAACACAGGAAGAAGAAAAACTTGCCGTTGAGGCCGGTTACTGGCATTTGTACAGGTACAATCCTATGCTGGAAAAAGAAGGTAAGAATCCCTTTACCCTTGACTCAAAAGATCCTGACTGGACCAAGTTCCGGATTTTTTAGGAAGGGAAATCCGGTACACTTCACTGAAGAAATCATTCCCGGCAAGCCGCTGAATTATTTGCTGCTGCTGAGGAAAATGCAAAATGGCGTTATGCAAGCTATAAACGGATGGCGGAAATGGTCTATTAACAATTAATTTTTT
>CAVPSZ010000002.1:0-195387 GCA_963708435.1 uncultured Bacteroidales bacterium | reverse complement strand
CGGAATTTTGGTCTTCTTCGGAGTATGGTAGTCCTGAGGCGTGGTTGCGGGGACTGATCTACTCTAACTTCCCTTTAGGCCGTGGTATATGCCCTAAGAGCACCGGTAATAGTTTACGTTGCGTTCAGGATTGAAAAAATGATATTTGATATTTTATTCTGAAGTATTATCAGGTGTTTAAGTCATTCGGGATAGCCTAAGATTACAAGTGGTCGGATAATCCATGCAACCCCGTATTTCTCATCAGTCAGCTCACTCTTCCGCTTAATCAGGCGAATAACTCAGGTATTTCAACCCTGCTTTTCGTCCTCTGGTTTACCCGATGGGGTGTTGTAAAGGATATAATCGTTGTATTTGGCTTCGTTTGTTTCGTACCAGATGTCCTTCCCGGTGTTGCAGATTTTCACCATTTCGGCGTACAGTGCATTTCCCTTTTCAACCCGCTCCTGTGAGGCTATTTCGCGGTCGCGTTCGGCTGTTTTCAGATTATCCACCGCCTGGTCGAATGCCTGATTAAGGGCCGTTATTTCGGCTATTTTGGCTTCGGTAACGCCTTCGCTGCCCAGGTCGTCGAGGCGTTGCAGGGCCATCTGCGCCGTATGGCGTGCATTGCGCACCAGGGCATCGTCGGATAGTTTCGTAAGGCGGGCATCGCCCATTTGCTTATATTGCACCGTCCGTGCGCCGTACACATTTTCGGCTGCGGCAAATACCGACCGGAGCAGGGTGATGAGCCGTGCCCGTGCAGCTTCCTTTGCTTCGGTCATAATGCCCTGCTGCCCCAGGTAATACTCGTCGGGCAGGGTATCGGAAAATTCATTTCGCAATTCAATCAGTGCAGCTTTGCGTTCATCGTCAACGCCCCGGTCATTCATCTGTTCGCTGTCGCGCTCTATAAGCAGGATCACCCCATCGGCAACCTGTATCAGCTTTGCGTCGGTAAACCGGTAATATCTGACTATTTCGCGTTTTTTCGCCATAGCATTTTTGTGTTTAAAAAGATTAACGCCGGCTGGTTATAAATGTTACGGTTTCGCTGCAATAGTTGTAAATACTTATTGAACAATAAAAAGAACCTGTTCGGCATGCTTTTGCTTCTGTTCGACGACCATTATCCCTTATGAAACGTTCATTAGCTTTAATTCGACAAGTATTATCTTATGCTGGACATGAATTTGCTTCACTTGAACAAGTATTTGCATTCGACGGAAATATCTTTGCCTGAGTTCAACATGTATTTGCACAAGACGGACAACATTTTGCTTCACTTGGACACAATTTCGCTTCAAATTTTTATAGGTCGAAGCAAAGTGATAATGCTTTCAATTGAAGCATCCAAACATCGAACAAAAGATCATTTGCTACCGCCGGAGGAAAATGATCAGAACAGGTAAGAAAAAAGGCAAATGAGTATTACAAACTATTATCGAAGGCCTCCTGCAAGTATTTCTTTGAAAAAAATCTTAAATCTAAGTTCTGAAATCTGATACCGATTGGAAATATGTATCAGTACAATTATCGCTTCGTTAAATGGAACTAATATATCTGCCTAATGGCTTACTGTGAACTGACCTCAGAGCACCGGGAACTGAGAACTTTTTCAAATCAAGCCTCATAAACCATACATCTAATCTCATAAATCCCGAACTGTTCCTGTAGCAACCTTGAACCAGAAACCTTGAACATTAAAACCGAAACCTAAAAAATTATTTCCCTGCCTTTTTCTTTTCCTCTATCTTTTTCAGCACTTCTTCCTGAACCGATTTGGTCAACGGCATATACTTGTAAAATTCCATGGAATAATTTGCCCTTCCGCTCGAAATATTTCTCAGCGGGGTGGCATAACCGAACATCTCCATCAGGGGAACAAAGCCGTTTACTTTCTGAGAGCCTTTGCGGTGGCGGCGCATCGATTCTATCTTGCCGCGGCGCTTGTTGAGGTCGCCCACCATATCGCCGATATATTCGTCGGGTGTGTTGACCTCCACTTTCATCACCGGTTCAAGCAGAATAGGAGTGGCTTTCATAAAGCCGTTTTTAAAACCGATGGAAGCACAGGTCTGGAAAGCCATATCGGACGAATCGACCGGGTGAAAGCCTCCGTCGAGCAGCACGACTTTTACGTCCACCACAGGGAATCCGGCAATAACACCCCGTTCCATTGTTTTGACAATCCCTTTGTTCACCGAAGGAATGTATTCGTTGGGGATGGCGCCGCCCTTGATCTGGTTCACAAATTCGTAACCGTTGCCTTCGTTGGGTTCGATGCGGAAAACAGTGTGGGCATACTGTCCTTTTCCACCGGTTTGTTTTGAATGTTTGTAATTGCATTCCATTTCGGTGGTAATGGTTTCGCGGAAAGCCACAGCCGGTTCGCCCACTTCCACTTCCACACTGAATTCGTGCTTCAGGCGGTCGACAATGATCTCGAGGTGAAGTTCGCCCATACCTGAGATGATGGTTTCTTCGGTTTCATCATCAAAACGCACGTTGAACGAAGGATCTTCGTTGGCCAGTTTGTGCAGAGCTTCGCCCAGTTTACCCTGATCTTTCCGGTTGGCCGGGGTTGATTTTCAGTTCAATCACGGTGGGCGGAATATGGATGTTTTCGAGGTAACAGCGGTTGGCTCGGCTCGCAAAGTGTATCGCCGGTTTTGGTAAATTTCATACCGATCAGGGCAACAATATCGCCGGGTCCGGCTTCCTTCACTTCTTCCCGGTCTTTTGCATGGATCTTGTAAATCCTTCCGATACGTTCATGTTTGTCTTTGGTTGAATTCAGGATCTGCATGCCGCTTTTCAGCGCACCCGGAAAAGATCCGGATAAATGTTTGCTGACCCACAAAAGGATCGTGGATCAGTTTGAAAGCCAGGGCAGAAAAAGGATCTTTGGCAGAAGGGTGGCGGGTATGGGTTTTTTCAGGATCATCAATATCCATACCAACCACTGCGCCAACATCGATGGGGGAGGGGAGGTAATCGATCACGGCATCGAGCAAGCAGCTGAACGCCTTTGTTTTTGTAAGCAGCGCCGCAAAAACCGGTGTGATCAAGAGTTTTAAGGTAGCATTTCTGCCGGCTTTTTTCAGCATTTCAGCAGGAACCTCCTTGTCTTCAAGGAAATAGATTTCCATGATCTCGTCGTCGAATTCAGCCAGCTTTTCAATTACCGAATTCCGGGCTTCTTCCAGTCTTGGCTTTATATTCCTGCGGAATTTCAATTTCAACCTTATCCAGTTCTTCAAAAGTATATGCTTTTCTGTTCGATCACATCGATGACCCCGATAAAATCTTCTTCCGCACCCATCGGTATCTGGAAGGGAAGAGCATTGGCATCGAGGTATTTGTTCATCTGAGCAAGACGACCTCATGAAAAATCGGCGCCGGTGCGGTCCATTTTATTGATAAAGGCGATGCGCGGAACCCTGTACCGGTCGGCCTGGTTCCAAACAGTTTCACTTTGGGGTTCAACACCACCGACTGCGCAAAACAATGCAATCATCCCGTCAATAACCCGGAGCGAACGCTCTACTTCAACCGTAAAATCAACGTGTCCGGGAGTATCGATGATGTTGATCTGCGAACCCTTCCAGGCACAGGTGATGGCGGCTGATGCAATGGTGATCCCGCGTTCCTGTTCCTGTTTCATAAAGTCCATGGTGGCCTGTCCGTCGTGAACCTCTCCCATCTTGCGGGTTGTTCCGGTAAAAAAAAGAATACGTTCGGTAACAGTTGTTTTTCCTGCATCAATATGTGCAGCAATTCCTATGTTTCTAAGTTTTGTTAATGGCATAAAATGAAATTTTGCTGGAATCCGAAGATAACAATTAAAAAGACAATTTGTTTAAGCAAGCATTGAAATCCTGTCATTCTTTGGGTCAACCAAATCGGGAAGGAATTTGTGCGGCAAAAATAACATAAAATTGATCAATACACTAATTTAGAAAATTCAGGAATTGATCAGATGACATATTAACAAGCAACGGATAACAAATAACCAAATATTAGATCGAGATGATATTTCTTTCCTGCTATTTTTGTATTTGATCATAAATTCATAAGCGAGCGATTGAAATCTGCACTCAACTTAAGCTGTCTTTTAATAATGATCATGCTTTTGCCTCATGCAGCTCGACGAGGAGACTAAAGCAGGACCAGGTTTTATTGGTAAAAAATAACAGTTGAGATTCTCAACCCGGCAAAAAATTTTCATCCGGCACACTTCAGGGATTTATCAGTCAAAGGCCCAACAACCGTTTCTTGGTATCCTGCCGATAAAACTCTGGTATAACAGTATTTTCCCAAAAAAGGTGAGCCGCCTGTTGTTCTTGACCAATCACTGATCAGCGAATCGGAAGAAAAAATGAAGCTCTACCTGGGATCGGTAGGTTATTTTAATTCAAAGGTTCATCATGAAATCAAATATCGCAAGAAAAAAGCCAGAAAGGTTACTTATTTTGTTGAGCTTTCAATCCCCTACCGGATAAACAAGATATCCTATTTGATCAGTGATGATTCGGTAAAAAATCTTGTGTTATCTTATAGCTCAGAATCTTTAATTAAGCGAAAATGACATTCTGAATTCTTTTCAACTTGAAAAAGAAAGGTTAAGGATCACTGAAGTTTTAAATGAAAACGGATATTATTCCTTTACCCAGGATTACATTTTTTTTGAGGTTGACAGTACATTGAAAGCCAGGAAAGCTGATCTTTCCATCGTAATTAAAAACATCGTCGTGCCATCGCAGAGCCCTGATCAAGAAACCACGGAGGAAAACCATAAAGTTTACTACATCGATAATGTTTATATATTCACCAAATTTTAAAGCATTTCAGTCTGATCCGGAC
The DNA here is from genome assembly GCA_963708435.1 of uncultured Bacteroidales bacterium. GTDB lineage: Bacteria > Bacteroidota > Bacteroidia > Bacteroidales > JAADJA01 > JAADJA01. Next base: position 190,539 of record CAVPSZ010000002.1, on the reverse strand, counting down.
CTTTCTGACACACTGGTTGAAGCCGTGAAAAGGAAAGGAGATAGTAATGTTCGTCCATATAATGTTATTTATACCCCACCTTTGAAAATAAAACCCAAATTTCTTACCAGGAATATATTTATTGAACAAGGCAAAAAGTACAATGCTCTTGATGTTGAGCAAACCTATAAAAAGCTGAGTGAATTAAGGATAAATAAACATGTTTCGCTTGATTTCAGGGAATCTAAACAACCGGAAGAGAATCCGGGAATGAACAATCTTGATTGTTCCATTCGAATTACCCGGCAGCCGGTGCACTCCTATTCAATAGAAGCACAGGGAACAAACTCAGGAGGTGATTTGGGAATAGGCGGTTCTCTTGTTTATCGAAAATAAAAATCTTTTCAGGGGGGCGGAAGTATTCAATATCCGGCTTAAAGGAGCCCTTGAGGCGCAGGAAGGCGGTCAGACGTCTGAAGAAACGGAAAGCCAGAAGGTGTTGTTTTTTAACAACTTCGAGGCCGGGATTGAAGCCAACCTGAGGATACCAAAATTTCTGGCACCTATCAATCAGGATATTTTTTCGCGGTACTTCAGGCCTAAAACAAATATAAATATCGGTTACAACTGGCAGGATAATCTCGATTATGAAAGGACAATCACCAATTTTTCCTTCAGTTACGAGTGGTCGGAAACCCGAACAAAAAGCCATATCCTATTTCCTGCCGACATCAATCTCGTCAAAGTAAATACCACCGCATATTTTGATTCCCTCCTCAGCCAGGAATCAGAAAGGTATAAAAACCAGTATACCGACCACCTGATTGTGGGTTTGAAATACAGTTATATTTTTAATAACCAACAATTGAACAAAATCAGGAATTTTTTCTATTTCAGGGGTAATATTGAAACAAGCGGTAATATAATTGCCCTGGCGGAACAAATAGCAGGCAATGACCCCAATGCTGAAGGATACAGGACGCTGTTCGGAATACGGTACTCACAATATGTCAAGACCGATTATGATTTCCGTTATTATATTATGAAAAGCAAAAACCACAATATTGCCTTCAGGGCGGCATTTGGTATAGCAATACCCTACGGGAACTCGATCGACATACCCTTCGAAAAAGGTTTTTATGGCGGAGGAGCAAACGGAATGCGTGCCTGGCCATTACGTTATCTGGGCCCGGGTGCTTATCAGAATCTGAATCCTGAGATTGAACGGGTTGGTGATTTCCAGATTGAAGGAAATATCGAATACCGGTTTTCCATTTACAAAATATTTAAAGGGGCATTTTTTTATGATATTGGAAATATCTGGTATCTCAGGGAAAATGAGACATTTCCTGGCGGAGAACTCAGCTTCGAGGAATTTCCGGGTGAATTTGCAATGGATGCCGGAGTGGGTGTCAGACTCGATTTTAATTACTTTATTTTCAGGATAGATGTGGCGCAACGGATCAAAGACCCGGCATATCCGCAGGGCGATCGGTGGGTAATAGGAAAGGAAAGCGGCTGGTTCAAGCCTGTGTTCAATCTTGGGATCGGCTATCCTTTCTAAAGATCAATTGATTTTTGTATGGCTCTTACTGTGAACTCAAAATTGAATATGAATCCGAATAATTTTACTCAGCTTTTACTGAATGATTTTCCATATATCCGTAACGGACTCTCAACGAACGCTGATTATTGCTCTCAGCCATTTCATTTTAGATCCCGGGGATAGAAAGTTATTTATTTTGAAGGGTTATGCAGGAACAGGTAAGACAACAGTTGTAGGATCACTTGTAAAGAACCTAAGGCATGTAGAAAGGAATGCTGTATTATTGGCTCCTACCGGCCGGGCAGCTAAGGTACTTACATCTTACTCAGGAACTAAAGCATATACCATTCATAAGCATATCTATATGCTTACAACCGGAATTGACGGAAGTTTGAAACTGACATTGGCATTTAATAAATACAGGAATTGCATTTTTATTGTTGATGAAGCCTCCATGATACCGGATAGCTCAGGAAGCAATGATTCCAGTTTTTTCTCCTCAAGAAATTTACTTGAAGACCTGATTAATTATGTTTACAGCGGAAAAAACTGCAAGCTGATCCTCATTGGAGATACAGCTCAATTGCCTCCGGTAGGCATCGATGAAAGTCCTGCGCTTAATCTCGATTATTTAAAGAACTCTTTTCATCTTGACATCGAAACCTTTGAGCTCAGGGAAGTTGTCCGCCAGGCCCTCGATTCAGGAATACTGACAAATGCTACCCTGCTCAGGCAGGCTCTTGAGAAAAACAGTGTAGAGTTTAACCTCGTGACCGGTCAATTTTCTGATATCATCAGGATTAATGGAACTGAACTGGAAGACCAACTGAACAATGCCTTTTCGGTGTCGGGTATCGGTGAAACTGTCGTAATCACCAGGTCGAACAAAAGGGCCAATATTTTTAACAGGGAAATACGAAACCGGATCCTCTTTCACGAAGGAGAAATATCAACAGGTGATTACCTTATGGTTGTCAGGAATAATTATTTCTGGATCGATAAGAAATCACCCACCGGATTTATAGCAAATGGTGATATACTTGAAATCATGAAGATCATGAAATATGAAGAGCTTTACGGCTTCCGGTTTGCAGATATAATGGTGCGACTTACTGATTATCCCGAAGAAAAGGACCTTACTGTGAAGATTTTGCTTGATACAATTTCTTCAGATGGACCTGCCTTGACCTCAGCTGATAACAGAAGATTGTTTGATGAGATAATGAAAGATTATGATGAAATTCCTTCAAAGCGCAGCAGAATGGATAAGGTTAAAAACAATCCCTATTTCAATGCCCTTCAGGTAAAGTACGCTTATGCATTAACATGTCACAAAACACAGGGTGGACAGTGGGAAAGGGTTTTTATCGACCAGGGCTACCTGACTGATGAGCAAATAAACAAGGAATATTCCAGATGGCTATATACGGCAGTTACAAGGGCAACAAGTGTATTATATCTTGTTAATTTCAATGAAAAATTTTTTACTAAGTGAAAGTCCGCCGGCAAATTGCCGGCGGACTTTACCCTCTACGCTAATGAAAAATAATTATGAAAAACACTTTCCAAGATTCGTGCCATGAAGTATTTTTTTAATAAACACCTGTAATGGAGTAAGATATAGCGATTCAATAATTACTGAAATTACCGGATAATTCATGAAAACGGGATTAAACTTTCCGGAAATGGAAAATAAGGTCAAAATATTCGCAAACATTTTTCTAAATAGTGACCTTCATTTAATTTCTTGTGGTTAGGTTTAATCCGGCAATAATTCATCATAAATGTAATTAAATTTATCTATTTTCACACCGGATAAATTTACTTTTTTAAATGAAACAGACTTTAACTTTCATTCACTTATTGATTTCGGTCAGCGTACTGGCCGATTTTAATGATTTTTTTATCAATAAATCGCTCCGGATCGACTATATTCATGCTGGTAATGACCAATCTGAAGAATATTTTCTGGATGAAGTGAAAATCGAACCTTTTTGGGGAGGATCACTGGTAAATCTCATTGATACATTTTTTTACGGTCAGAATTTTGTAAAAGTTATTGATTCTGCTTCAGGAAATCTCTTATACTCGAGGGGTTACAGCACACTCTTCAGTGAATGGCAAACTACCACCGAAGCTAGTCGTACAAGACGTGCTTTGGCCGAAACGGTAGTTGTTCCATTACCAAAAACCAATGCTGATGTAGTGATTTTAAGCCGCAATGAGAAGGGAATATTTGAAAAGCGTTTTGTCTACCATTTTAATCCGGATAATTATTTTATTTCAACGGAGCGAAGGCTTGCATTTCCGGTATTCGATGTTTTAATTTCCGGCCCTCCTGAAAAGAAAGTGGATATCCTAATTCTTCCAGAAGGATACAAAGAATCGGAATTGGGAATTTTTATAAGCGATTGTGAAAAATTTGCCGACCATCTTTTCTCTTTTGAGCCTTACAAGGAGCATAAAGATAAATTCAACTTAAGGGGTGTGCTGGCTTCCTCCGAAAATTCCGGAAGTGATATTCCTGCTGATTCTTCCTGGCAAAAAACAATATTAAATACGACATTTTACACTTTCAACAGTGAAAGGTACTGTATGACCTTCGATAACAGAAGTGTCAGGGACCTTGCGGCTAATGCCCCTTATGACCAGATTTACATCCTTGTGAATACAACCAAGTATGGCGGTGGTTCAATTTACAATTACTATTCCGTTAGTGTGAACAGCAACCTGTATGCCTCCAAAATTTTTATTCATGAATTCGGACACGGTTTTGCTGGTTTAGGGGATGAGTATTACGATTCAGAAGTGGCATACAGCGAGTTTTATCCTTTGGATATTGAGCCCTGGGAACCCAACCTCACTACCCTGGTCAATTTTAATAGTAAATGGAAAAATCTTCTCGATAACAAAACGCTTGTTCCAACCCCAGCGGAAATGAAATATCTCAATAAGACGGGAGTTTTTGAAGGCGGTGGTTATGTATCCAAAGGCGTCTACCGTCCGGCTGTTGACTGCCTCATGAATTCCTTCAAAGCAGATGAGTTTTGTGAAGTTTGCAGGATGTCCATTAAGAAAATGATACTTTTTTATTCAGAGTAGTCCTGATTTATTTAATGGATGAATTAGTTACCCGCTTCAAATGCAGTCTTCAAGAAGACTAAATCACGGTTTTCCTCCTTTAATTTAATTGTGAATCTTTTAACAATTTTTACTTTTGCAACCAATTTTATTAATTAAGATTTGGCTATGATTGAGAAATTATCACAACTTGTTGAAATGGCCCAGGCCAAGAAAAAGAGGAGGATAGCTGTGGCGGCAGCCGGTGATTATGATGTTCTGGAGGCATTAAAAAATGCTGAGAAAATAGGGATCATTGAACCCGTGCTCGTTGGAATTCAACCAAGGATCGAGCAATATGCGAAAGAAATTGGTTATGATATCAGCAAATATGAGTTGATTGATGTTAGGGATAAGTATGAAGCATCTGTCGTGGCAGCAAGACTTATCAGGGACGGAAGAGCTGATATTTTGATGAAAGGGATGGTCAGTACAGGTCAGTTGCTTAAAGCTGTTCTCGATAAAGAAAACGGATTAAGGAAAGGGAACATCATAAGCCATGTTGCGATATTTGAATCCCCCTATTACCATAAGCTGTTAGGAATTACAGATGCTGCAATGAACGTAGCGCCAACATTTGAAGATAAAATCGCTCTTATCAATAATGCAGTTGAAGTATTCCATCTTCTTGGTGAACCCAATCCTAAAGTAGCAGTGGTAGGTGCGGTTGAAACGGTAAATATGAGGATGGAATCGACCATGCATGCTGCAACTTTGTCGATGATGAACAAACGCGGTCAAATAACAGGATGTTTGATCGACGGACCACTTGCCCTTGACAATGCAGTATCGAAAAAAGCCGCTCAGGTAAAGAATATCGAAAGTGATGTTGCCGGTAACGCCGATATTATTATTGCACCAGATATTAACGGTGCCAACTTTCTTTATAAGGCATTGAATTTTTTAGGCGGAGCTTCAACAGCAGCTGTTATCATGGGCGCCAAAGTACCCATTGTTCTGACGTCCAGGGCCGACTCGGAAAGAACAAAATTTTTATCAATTGCACTCGGTTGTGCAATTGGTTAATTAAAGATTCGGAAAGAATTTCATTTGCGTCTGGCGCACATTTTACATTAGTAGAGTTAACGGTAACAACTTCCAAAACATTAACGTAATGGTTTAATCAATTGAGTTGTTTTTTATTTTGCATGACTATCTTTGTGAGGAATATTAATTTGTGACTTGAGCCCCATAAGTAATACATATAATTTAAATATTCAGATCATTCTTTGAAATTGACATGGAAACAATCGCCCGAATTTTAGCCATCAATCCAGGATCAACTTCAACGAAAATTGCCGTTTATGAGGGTGAAACACCTGTTTTCCTGAAGAACCTCAAACACTCCCAGGATAAGCTTGAAGAATTTGAAAGAATTACTGACCAGTTTTCCTTTAGAAAAAATCTGATATTACAGCAGCTTGAAGAAGCCGAAATCGAACTTGCTTCCATCAGTGTCATTGTCGGCAGGGGTGGGTTGATGAAGCCCATTGAATCCGGTGTTTTTGCGATAAATGAAAAAATGATCAGGGATCTCAAAGACTGCACCTATGGGGCACATGCAAGTAATCTGGGTGGTTTAATTGCTGATGATATAGCTAAATCACTTCCTTCTGCAAGGGCGTATATTGCTAATCCGGTGGTAGTCGATGAACTGGAAGATATTGCCCGCTTTACCGGACATCCTCTGTTTAAGCGAAAATCCATTTTTCACGCATTGAATCAGAAAGCTGTTGCACGACAGCATGCCAAATCAATTTTGCGGGTTTATGAAGATCTGAATCTTATCGTGGTGCACATTGGGGGTGGAATTACCGTGGGAGCTCACCGAAAAGGACGTGTTATAGATGTTAATCAGGGATTAGACGGCGAGGGACCTTTTTCACCTGAACGAAGCGGGACATTGCCAGTAGGCGATTTGGTGAGACTTTGCTTTAGCGGTAAATATACCGAGAAAGAAATTCTGAATATGATCGTGGGTAAAGGTGGCCTTATTGCCTACCTGAACACTAACAGTGCTTATGATGCTGAATCTCTTGCTTTCGAAGGTGATGAACGAGCAAGCCTCATTCTCCAGGCAATGGCATATCAGATCGCTAAGGAGGTCGGTGCCATGTCGACCGTCTTGCGCGGAGAAGTGGATGGAATTCTAATCACAGGCGGTGTTGCAAATAGCAAGTGGTTTGTGAGCCTTATTGTTGAGCGTGTTGGACACATTGCTCCTACCCACATTTATCCTGGGGAGGATGAAATGAGAGCGCTTGCATTTAATGGATTACGCATACTCAGGGGTGAAACAGTTGCTAAAGAATATAGGTAAAAATCAGAGGTTATTTTCAGGTTTTTTTGAAATCACAAATTGAAATTCTCAGGGTGCTTTCCCTTTCTGCCCCTGTAAAAGTTTTCTATCATTTTAAAGTCTTCTTCAAAATTACCACTAGGCATAAAAACTTTACCGACACCTCCTTCCTTTTTAGCATAATCAAGAATTCCAAGCGCAATCGGAACTTTAGCTCTTAGGGCGATGTAATAAAATCCTTTCTTCCAGTTTGCATTATATTTGCGTGTACCTTCCGGGGTGATGGTAATTACCAGTGATTTATTTTTGTCAAATAAAGCTGCAATCGATTCTACCATATTGGTGCTGTTTTTCCGGTCGACAGGGATACCACCCGCCCATTTCAGTAAACCGCCATAAAAAGTATCAAATGATTCCTTCTTAATCAGGAATTTAACTTTTACCCGCATTACCCAGAAAGCTAACCTGCCCCAGACAAAATCCCACATGCTGGTATGAGGAGCAACGATTACCACACATTTTTTTATATCCTTTGGAATGCCACCAATAAGGGTCCAGCCACTCAGTTTCAATAAAAGCTTTGAAATCAAATACAACATGATCAGGCAGGTTAAAAATCTATTTCCAGCCCAAGCTGGTCTTTCATCGCTTTCAGTTCGGGATTTTTTTCAGCCATCTGAGCAAATTTTTCCTGGGGTGTATAAGCTTTCTGACCTGAGGTGTTTTCCATGACTTTAATATTCAACCGAAGCTGAAAATTATTAAGTTGTTGACGAAGCATTGGAAGAAATTCAGTAAACCGGTCTTCAATTTCCTTTTTCTGAATTTTATTATCTACAGTAAAATCAATTTCTCCTTTTTCTCCTTTTATTGGGTTTGTTTTTTGTAAGGGTAATCAAAAGATTTTTGTCATTATTATATTGTTCGGTCACCTTTTTCCAGCGCATTCTCAAGCTGTCCGGAAGTGAAATCATCGGCAGGCTGGTCAAGGTTCTGACCGGTTTCAGGTGGCTTATTTGCTTCCGGTGGTGAATCTTGTTTTTTTATCGAAATCGTACCTGATAGTCCGGTGGTTTTAAATTGGGGTTTAGGTTCCGCTGTTTTCGCCGAAGGCTCTCTCGCTATTGTCTTTGAAGCAGCAGCCTGAGTTCTATATGTACTTTCAGACTTGGGGTTTTTTAAAGCCGAAGGGCCTGCAATCTGGTCTTTTCCAATAGTACACATCTTTAGCAGGGAAAGCTCAAGATGAAGGGTTTTGTTGTTGCTTGTTTTATAATCAATGTCACATTTGTTATTTATGTCAAGTGCTCTTAGTAAAAAGTCGACCGTACATAATCCTGATTGTTCCTGGTAACGGTTTCGGATACTTCCTCCTACTTCAAGCAAATTTAAAGTTCCGGGATCCTTGCACACAAGCAAATTACGCAAATGCTCCCCGAAACCGATAATAAAATGCTGACCGTCAAAACCATTGTCGATGATCTCATTGATAATTAAAAGAGTTTCCCTTATATTACCCTGAACGATGGCTTCAACTATTCTGAAAAAGTAATCATAATCAAGAACATTCAGGTTCTCAATTACATTTTTATAAGTGATGTTTTTGCCACCGAAGCTTACAATCTGATCAAAGATAGAAAGTGCGTCACGGAGGGCGCCGTCAGCTTTCTGGGCAATGATCTGAAGGGCATCCGATTCGGCAGTGACTCCTTCCTCATTGGCTACATAAGCCAGATGATGAGCGATGTCCTCAACCGTGATCCTTTTAAAATCATAAATCTGACAACGTGATAATATAGTTGGGATGATCTTGTGCTTTTCTGTTGTTGCAAGGATAAATTTAGCGTAGGTCGGAGGCTCCTCGAGTGTTTTAAGGAATGCATTAAAAGCATTAGCCGACAGCATGTGAACTTCATCAATGATATAGACTTTGTATTTACCTATCTGAGGTGGAATCCTCACCTGATCAACGAGATTACGAATATCATCAACAGAATTATTTGAGGCGGCATCCAGTTCATGTATATTGAATGATGCTGAGGAGTTAAATGAAACACAGGATTCACATTTATCGCAGGCTTCGAGGTTTTCTGATAGATTTGAGCAGTTTATAGTCTTCGCAAGGATCCGTGCGCAAGTGGTTTTTCCAATACCCCGTGGACCGCAAAATAGGAAAGCCTGTGCAAGCGTGTGGTTCCTTATGGCGTTATTAAGGGTGCTGGTAATGGATTTCTGCCCTACAACCGTCTTGAAAGTTTGCGGCCTGTACTTGCGCGCCGATACGATAAAATTCTCCATCCTTTGCTTAAGATTTTCAATACAATGAGAGGTTTCAAAATTACAAAGATTTTGTTATGGTTTAATGGCGGATTGAAAGGTGTTGATAAAATGGAGGACATTTCCTGGGAAAGGTTGCTGAGAAAAACTAATTGACTTGATTATACAACAGGTAGCTATGGGACAAGTTCAAATTTTCTGACTGCAATAGCCTCTTTAAAAAGATATACTTTTAACACATATATTCCCGGTTGCCTCTTTTCTGGTGAAATACTGATAGAACCGCTGATGACATCAGTAGAATCACCGGAGACAAATTCGACCTGCTTCTGGAAAAAAGATTTTCCATCAGGGCCAATCCAATCGAGCTTAAATTTTATTTCTTTTTCCTGAATTTTGAAGGGCTGTTTAAATTCAACAGTTGCATACACCTTCCCTTTTTCTGATATTTTAAATACTGTGTCTTCTTTCTGAAGTTCGCCGGTTTTTTTATCAATATCTCTGCCGAAAGATATTATTGCAGAGAGTTTAGTTTTCGTTTTTTTCACTTCAGGCAATTCGTTTAGTAAAGTGAATTTTTTTTCAGCAATTATTTCGCCCAGCAGCGTTACACGTAGTAAATAATTTCCCGGCTTCCTGGTTTCAGAAGAAATAGAAACGGAATTATTCAGGACTTGGAATGTGTCGGCTGGGGTAAGTGTAATCAATTTCCTGTAAAAAGCACTGTCATCTGGTCCAATCCATTCAAGTTTGAACTTCAATTCCTCCTCCTCGAATTGAAGCGGATTTCCAAACCCGACCGAAGCATGAATCCATCCCTTTTTTTTCAAAATAAATGCCGTATCTTCCTCTGACCTTATTCCGGTTTTCTTATCCATTTTTCCGAAAAGAGTGATTTTCGCAGCCATTTTCTCGGCAAGAGGGATGGTATCATTCGATCCAGATATGAGTATAAAATTTTTCTCAGCAACTAGTTCACGGAAATAGTATACCTGTACTAAGTATTTTCCCGGCTGGCGGGCAGAAGAATCAATAGAAATTGAGCTAAAGAGGAATGATGTTGTATCACCGGGTAGAAGATCGATCCTCTTCAGGTAAAACGAATTACCCTCCGGATCGATCCAATCGATATGAAACATCAATAATCTATCACTGTGTAAATGCCGGTTTTCAATTTTGACCAATGCGCGCACCATCTGTTTTTCCCCTATTGAGAAAACTGTACCTTCTCCGACCGGTTTCCCGGACTTTTTGCTGATCTTCTTACAAAGAGTGATATTCGCAGCAATATCATTGGTTTCTCGCGAAGGGTACATGATAGTCGAATCGGCTGTGATTACCGGTTCACTTGTAAAACTTGAACATCCGGATAACAGGAGAATAACATACAAAAAGAGTATTGGGATCAGAATCTTCATCTTTGTTCTTCTGTATTCCATTTTTATATCATTCGAATAAAATAATTCGTGCTTCTTTGTTTTACACGATAAAACCACATGCATAGCGGGATCATAATTACCATCATCAAAACTACTCCGATAAGGGAGTCGAACACATCGCCCTCACGGTAATAAAAATCGAAACGTTTTACAAATACTCCCAATATTGCGATGTGCATTGCATAGAAAAACAGCGCTACCCGACCGGGAATAGTTAAAACAGAAAGAAGCTTATCACCTCTCCTGCCGACAGCGATGAAACAGCTTACAACTATTGCTACCATTCCGAAAAAATACAGACTGTGATAAAGGCTCGGGGGATATTTCTGGTCATAATAGAATGAAAAAGATCCTATTTCACTGAAAGGAAAGATATTTCCATATCCCCTACCCAGGCGGATCAGGATTGACAAGAATATTGCCACTGCCCCTATTGTTAATCCCATGGTGATTCTTTTTTTATCAGTTTTCCATGCTCCAAGCCAACCGGAGGCCATTACGGATCCCAAAATCGCCTGAGCAAACCAGGGCAAAACAGGATATTTGTTGTAATCACCTGCATCGATAAACATTTGCATCATGACTCTTTCCCAGGTATTTTCAACATTATAGGGAATAGTAAGTAAAAGGGGATGAATGGATAGAATTGCAATAGCGATAAGGAGTTGAACATACCATTTAAAATGAACGATAAGGGCGAGCAGGATCATTGAGGCGCCAATGCAGGCGATAATACCAAAATGGCCGGGCTGAAATTCCTTAAATCCACCCCAGGATGCATTTACCCATGTCAATTGTAATAAAACAAGAAATAATCCCCGTTGAATAAGATACCATCTGACCTTCCATGCGAGAAACTCCCTTTTCGATCTTTTTACGGTAGGACCACCAAATCATGGCTCCGGAGATGATTAAAAAGCCTGGAGCACATAGATAGCTTACGTATCGAACGGCAAATTGAGCCCACGATGGAAAAACAGGATCAAACGGATCAAGGTGTTTCCACATGGAATCAATGTAATATGAGCAATGATCCACAAGCATGAGCACGACAATAAGGCCGCGGAACTGGTCGATATAATCAAAGCGTTGCTTTTCCTTATGCAGATTGCTCAAAATGGTATGTTTATAGTTAATAGAATTATTGCAAGAATTCTCTAAAGTAATAACCTACAGACTTATTTTTAGTCGACACCTGTATTTTTTCTGAAATAATATTAAGGGATAGAAATAATGACCAAACCACCCGTATCATCAGCTAAATAAATGTATTTATCATCAACTTCAATCCCAAGTGCATACTCAGTATCGACAACACCTATGAGTGAAGGATTAGCTAAATCAGCCACATTGATTATCTGAAGTCCGGCTAATTCGGTTGTCAAAAATATGCGATTATTTCGATATTCCAGGTCTTTTGCATATCCGGTTGCATCATATCTTCCTACTATAAAAACATTGCTTGTGTCGGAATAATCGATAATCTGAAGTCCGGCAGTCCCGCATGCTAAAAATGCAATAGATTTATCTTCGATAATTGTGATTGCCTCTGCATAACCGGGAGTATCGCACCACCCTATATGAGGATAAGTCCCGTATCCCTGCTGAAAATCTGAAATATCGTAAATCGACATACCCATTTCCCCACAGGCAACCAGCAATAAGGTTGTATCATGGGGAGCTAAACCATTGGCATATCCTGAAATTGCAAATTCTCCCCTGACATCAGGCTGAGTGGGGTAGGTGATTTCAGCAATACCAACACCCTTTTCGCTTATGGCAGTAAGTAAAAAATCACCGAACAATGCAAAGCTTGTGGCAGGTTTGATACCTACATTTGTCGCTGTAACATCCGGAAACCATGGATCACTGACATCAATTACATTAAGTCCAAAACCACCGGCAGCCAAATATACCACACTATCTTTCATAATTATCCGGGTAGAATAACCCCTGACATCGTCACTGGTTATTGATACGATTTCTGGCAATGCAGGATTGGAAACATCGACAATCATTAACCCTCCTTCACCCTGAACGATATAAAGAAGTGTATCTTTTTTTATTACATCCTGAGCATAACCTGATGTATTAAAACTGGTAAGAACTTTATATCCCCCATCATCGATCAGCAACGATTCAGGATCATTGGGTTTACCGCAGCTATAAAGCAATCCGACACTCACAATAAAAATAATTATTAATCTGCTCATATTCATTTTATTTTTTAAATTTAATACCATCTTTTTATTCGAAATAATGATTGATCCGGTTAAAATTTTAAACCATAGGTAAGTTCAAGTCCTAACTGGTTCTGTTTATAGTCCTTCTCATTTGAAACATAATCGCTGTTGAAATCGGAGGAAGTATAGGAATCTCTTCCGCTCCATTTATAGAAAGCGCCTACTGTAAAAGATTTGCTAAGTTCAACACTATAATTAATTGAAATTGCCAGGCTATTGTCAACGCGGCCGGCATGTTCCGGATCAACCTCTACATAATTGTCGGTGGTATAGTATTTCAGATCGTAATCCACACCTGCATCGAGGCTGCTTTTAAGATTAAAAATCTTTGGCAGTTGGTAGGAGAGTCCAAAAAGGAATTGATTTTCCACGTTATTGGCATCAGCATCATCTGAAGTTTCAATGGTTTCACCTGGTTCGTCATATCCTTTGGCACGCGAATTAGTGAATTCGTAACCAAGATCGATTTTAAGTTCTTTGGTAATGGCCTGGTTGATTAGAAACCCATACATCAGATTCTTGCAATCATACTCGGTATAATGCTCATTATGAAAGTACCTTGCAAAATCAAAAACCAACCTAAGCCGGGTGTTTTTAAAGAATGTGTTTTGTATCCAAAATCCAAAATTATCTTTTGCGAAACTAAAGGGAACAAAAGTCTCAGGAATATATCCAAAGCCGGTTGTTTCTTCATAATAATTCACAAGGTCTTCATCCCTGAAATGCCGGACATAAAACTCAGGAATGTAATTATACGAAATCCTGAAGGATGCCCGTTTTAAAAAACTCTGAATAGCACTGATACCGATACCTTGCCAGTTTTTGATGTCGTTTACCATATAGGCGCTGTAACTGTAATCAAAACTGAATTTTGTTTTCTGCTTTTTGAAGAAGTTAAAGGTAGATGCGAATTTTAAGGAAGGTTTTAAAATGATATCGTCGTAGGTTTCGATATGAAACCGCCCGAAATCACTTCCATTCATAAACCGATCAAGATATTTTTCCGAATATTTCAGTATATTGTCATCATAAATGCCATCCAGTCCCACAGCCACCTCGAAGCGCTTGGTTTTGCTCTTTTTTTTAGATTTTTCCTGTGCGAGTGCATTTTCATACGAAAAGAATAATGAAAAAATCATTATAATACTCAAGATCTTATATGGCAAGGAAGAATATTTTCTAGTTAAATAATTCATGAATAAATTTTTTGATGTCACTTCAAATCTAAAAATAAGATGTTTTAATTATTTTCGAGTTTTACATCTTTTTTTGGTAACAGCAAGCGGCCTAAGACTGTGCTTTTATCTTCCGCCAGCAATACTATTTCATAAATATGCTTACCCACCGGAACATTAATTACGAATTCACAGGCTTTACCCGGTATCAGTTCCTTGTTATCCTTATAAACCGCTGATTCCGAACGATCACTGCTGTGCTGATAAGTATTTTTGACGATATTGTTTTCTTTAACCTGAATGCGGTAATGAATTCTTCCCTTCATTTGATAGTGATTCTCAATCCTGGTCATTACTTTAAGTTCTGTTGGTCCATTGACTTCAACTTTCAGCGGCTTTTCTTTGGAAAAACGGTAATAACTGACAGTTGCTTCTTTCGAAATCAAATCAACCGGTTCGGAGGGGCGAAGGGGTGAAAACGCGATCCATTCCAGTTTTTTTTCTTTTGTGGGTGTAAAGATATACCTTGCAGCAATATGGGTTTTGTCATCCTTTAACCTGAACTCAATGGTGTGGTCGCCTCTGCCAAGTTCGATAGCAAATTCTTTTGACATACCGGGAATTCCCAAAGTACCGTCAAGATAGGTATCGGTTTTCGAGCGTTGAACAGCAGTAGCTGTAAAATCCTTTGTTTCGCCTCCATCGATGGTATACTTTATCCCGTAATTTATTTTATCCGTTGACCCTGGTGTAAACCGACCACGGGTGATTATCTGCAATTTTCCCGGGCCTTGAAGGGAAATTACGGCAGCCTTGTCTATACTCAACGAATAATAATAGCGGGTTTTACCCGACACAATGGTCGTAATTCTTTTTTGATAGTTGGTAGGTTTCAGCAACCTGGATTTATTTGCAGTTTGTCCCCAGGATGAAGGTAGAGAAAGAACAATAACCGACAAAATAAGCAAAATCTTCTTCATTTGTAATAAATTTAATATTTCCAAAAGTATTCGTATTTTTGAAAATCGGCACTAAAGTAATGGTATTTCCTCTGTTTCACTTTTATCAGGATTTTTATTTGCTGCTATTTGAACGACATCCATTCCAAGGCGATGATGCTTCCTTTCACTCAAATAAATTAAAACAATTATCACTGCAAGTAAAAAAGTTGCAATACCAGTAACTATAAGATTGTATTTCTTTTCAGTAAAAATCCCACCCTCACCTGGCTCTGGAAGTGGAACAGGGGCACTAGGAAGGCCATATTTAGGGAGCAGTTGATCAATATTTAACAGATGGATTATCGGTATACCTTCCTGTCCCATCTGAATAATTACCCCACGGACTGGGAAATTCCGCATTGGAAGGTACTGGGTCAGTCCGGGAGGAATTAGCTGTCCGTTTATCGTATTACCAAGACTGGCAATCCCGCCTCCAACATTTATATATGCTTTGATTGGGCGCCCCTGGCAGGCTTTTTTATAAATTTCCATTCTCCGGGAAATGTTGTTCTCAAGATGATTTTCATTGATAAACTCAACCCCGTTTCTTTCAATGGCCTTAACAATCAAATCCCTTCCTTCTGGACTTAATCCGCGACCGATATCAAAACCACCACCGATAGATGCAGCAATTGATTTGAAATGAAAAACATTTGATTTGTATAGTACATTTTCCATATCGAGCCATGTAAAATAAGGATCGTTTGCTCCGTAATTGGATCCTCCGACTGATGTAATGATGATAGGTTTGGCTTTGAGGGTTTCGAGAGCCGCTATAACTGAAATGTTCAGTGCAGGAAATGATCCGGTAAATGAAACTGCAACACAATCGTTGGTTTTTACCCCCGCATCTTTCAGAAATTGGACTATTACCCCGGCAAAATTGGGATTTGTAGTTGATAGTTTAGAGTCAATGTACCCCTTGTCGGTAGTGATAAGGGTATATTCCTGCCCGATCAGGGCGGTTTGATTGGGATCATTTACCGCATCAATAAAAACTCCCTTTTCAAGCCGGTAATCTTTGATGCACTCGAAAGCCAGTTGAGATAATTCAGAAGCCTGAAGCTTTTCATTGTACCATTTTTGTTTTACTTCTATTTTGCTGTTCTCTACCGTTATTAGAGCTAAAAGTGCAAAAACAAAAAGAAGTCCCAAAACTATGTTCGATTTCGCTCTTATTGTATTCATCCTGCTCTTAAGAATTATTCCGGTAGAAGTGCACCAGCAAACATTAATATAATAATTAATCTGACCAGAACAGAAGAAACAAACAATACACTGATAGTCTTGAAGATTCCCTGTTTACCGAACCAATGTGCAATCAGTCCGGGAATTACCCATCCCACCGCCTGAAGTTCTAATGTTGTGGCAGCAATATTAAAAGTAAGAAAATGCCGCGAGAAATAGGCTAACAGACAACCGATCAACAGGCTCAGTACCATTTGCCGCCGGCCATAAAGGAATGTATAATTCCCCAGAACTTTTATAATTAAAAAGGTAAGCAAGCTAACGCCCAGCACTCCGGCAAGCCTGTCGGGGTGTTGCAATTGTAAAGCAATGTAACCGGGGACGACAATACCTCCGGCTGCCAGTCCAAAGACTTCATAAGAAAGCAGGCTGAAAATCAGACCCAGCGTAATGGCTAATTCAATCATATTTTGTTATGCTTCTGTTTTCAAAATAATCAACGGTATCGGCACCCATGCCTCCCATATTTCCAATGGCAACAATGGTAGACATTTTATCTGTTACAGATAAAACTTTTTCAAATACCTCAGATGGTGTGGTCCAGCCCACCCTAATAAGTTTATTTTTAGGCACCCCATAACCAATAGCCATATTTTCAACAACATCGGTCGACTGGCCGATCAACATCAGATAATCCACATCGTTATTGATTTTTTTTGCAACCATTTCGGCCAGCTGCTGTGCACGATAAAGTCTATCCTGCCTTGTATTTAAAAGGACAATCCTCTTGCCTTCAAATCCGATTTCGTCTCTGATTTTTTGCCATACCAGCAATGTGGAATCCGGATCGTTGGCAGCAAAGGCGTTGTAAAAAACAAGATGCTTCTGGTATGTTTCAACCCGGTGGCACATCAATACCCCGGCATCAGGAATAGCCTCATACATTCCCTTCAGTGCCGTCACCCTTTCTATTTTAAGATGTTCACATATTGCTAAAGCCAAAGCGACATTTTCACGGTGTTCGATATAACGGAATCCCTTCATTTCTTCGCGCGTCACTGTATCAGCAGTGATGAAATGCGTTGTTGTATTCCGTTTATCTGCCATTTCCTTAAGCTTCTGAGGAATTACATTTTCGGTGGTAAACAAGAGCTCTTTTTTTGGAATTGTCCGGCCAAGCGTTTCGGCTATTTCCTCCAGTGTATGCCCCATTACATCTGTATGATCTATCCGGATATTGGTCATCACACTAATATTGGAATGGATCATTTGATGCTCGGTTATAGTCTGGTATTGGGGTTGTAATGCCATGCATTCCATCACAAGTGCCTTGACCTTTCTCGCAGCAGCAAACCTGACAATTGCTAATTGCTCGATGATATTTGCACCTGCTTTCCTGTGGATGCTTGTTTCGGTTCCATCCTCAATTATCAGGCGGGGAAATGTCCCGGTTACTTTCGTGATGTTTGAAATTCCTCCTGCTCTCAGGCCTGCCCCAATTAAACGGGTAACGCTCGATTTGCCCCTGGTACCATTGATATGGATTCGAATGGGGATGGATTTTATCCTTTTCTGATGACCTGCATATTCTATTAAACCTGCTATTCCAGCAATTATAACAATTACAAGTAAGATGTAAAAGCTATACATCCGTATTTACAGTTTAGTTAATTTATGAAAGCAATAGCCTTGTTTCTGCCAACCTGAAAAAACCTTCTTTCTCATTCGGGTAATAAATACCGGTTTATTTCAGCATAAACATTTTCATGGTTTCCAAAGAGTATTCGGTCTGGAGCCTGTAAAAATATATACCGGGACCAACCAGATTTTCTTCGTTGTCCAATCCATTCCACTCCACAGAATAATTTCCTGCTGATTGCCTCCCGTCCTTCAGGACGCGTATCAAAGCTCCCTCAACATTATAAATATTAAGGGTCACATCGGTTTCCTGAGGTAAGGAATAATCTATCCACGTGCCTGAAATAAAAGGATTGGGCCTGTTCTGCTTCAAGTTGTTAGATCCTGCGATACTATTTGCGTCAGGGTAATCCAGAGAAGTAATAATGGTAGTAAATGGTGGTTCTGTAGTGAATTTAATCGCCGTTTCATCCACCATAACAGAGGCAGTAGGATCATAGTTGTTATCAAAAACATATTGTAAACCAACATTCTGCGAGAAATTTTCTATTCCAATGGTATTGGTTTCAGGAGCCTCAACCCATTTATATTGCATAATAATTTCACCGTTACCGGAGGATGTCGGATAATACTGAGGATTCAGCAATATGACCTGGAAGGTTTCTTTAACAATCTCAACCAGAACATTATTTTGTGAAATGCTATCCCATTGAATAATAAAACGGTGATTTGGGATATCATTGTAATAAATGATTTCACCCATATAAAAAACATTGTCATACAAATCGTCCCAGAAAACCGCCACCATACTGCTGACGTTGTCCATGTGAGGCAAAGAGTAATTTGTCGGTGCAGTTTGTGTACCGCTACCAAAAGCCATCCATCCATCGGTACTGACTCTGACTTGATTGTAATCCTGCCCGTAATACTTAAAAGTGAAAGGCAGATTCACAGTCTGGGTATAATCAGTATTGGCAGGTAAATTTAACTGGATACCTAATCCGTCAAGTTCTACCCAATCGTATTCCGGCGTTTGCTCAAAAAATGAATCATGGCTCGAATATGCATAATAACCGTATGAATCAGGTCCTGTGTAATCAGTAGGGATAGGTAAAGACACAGGCATCTGCAAATCCAAATATTCAACATGCGGATAATTTCCATTCTGGGTATAGACCCTTAATGTGTAATCAATCATGGACCCTGCAGGGCAGGCTGGATCAACCTGAATCAGGTAAACATTATTCACGTTATTCGATATACCATTGATGGCAATATCACCAAAATAACCAATGGAATCCACAATACTGATATAGGGGTTACTGGTCTTAAGAATACCCATCAAACCAGGCGCAAAATCATATCCAATATTTTTAACAGACAGGACGACAACTGCAGTTTCTCCCGGATCCATTCGGAAATTCATGTTACCTGCACCTCCATCGTGAACTATGAATTGTTCATAATCAATATCACAGCCCATAATCTCAATATCATAATAAAAGTCCCAGGAGTTACTGGCACTGGTTATGTGCACTTGCAGTGTAACAATCTCTCCAACAGGACATTCAGGTTTTACAAAGAATTGAAAAGGACTTCCTGTATATGTACCGCCGGGTGAAATATTTCCGAAATTAGCGCTGGCAGCTGGTTATTTCTACCACATCATTGCTTTCTGTGGATAGCGTAGCCTGAACATTGCTGGCAGTTTGTATTCCCCAGTTTTTCAAAGTTAAAGTAAAACTGCAATTTTCATTCGGATTTATCAAGCCATCGGTATTACCATCCAAATCAGTGATAATGGGTTCACCTTCTGCCTGGATAAAAATATCATTTTGAACAACATTCATTGTTACCCTGGTAAGGAATAACATTACCACCACGGACCGTAACTGTCAAATTTTCGGTTCTAGTTGGAATAAAATCGAGGGTAGCTTTTCCTGTTGCATCACTAATGCCTGTAGCAAAAACATTCTTCCCCTGTAACACATACTTCGGCATTTGCAACAGGTTGGCCGCTTGACGCAAAGGTAATGTTAAAATCAACCTGATGATTCCCGATAGGAATGGTGGAAGGATAACTAACATTAACATTCTGCGGAACATCTTTCCATATATGAATACTTGGGTCTCCCAAAATACAATAAACTTTATAATGGTAAGTGACATAATAATCATTTCCGAAAATGGTATACATATAGAATTTCCCACGCAATAGTGCTTGACCGGGTGTGTCCAGTCCTTCCTGAAACATACCCACATAAATTCCCTTATCTATTTTATTGTTGTTAGTAGTATGTGTATTGGAAGTTGGACCGATAAATGCAATTCCTCCTCTGGCGCTTGTCAGAGAACCCATTTCAACCCACTCTTCACCAAAGCAATTTCCTCCCGGAGAGTCGTACATTGCTACACCGCACCCTATACTGGTTACAAAAGTAAATTTCTGGCCATTGTTTAAATTGGACACATCAGAAGTAGAGAAATCATAACAATTGGCATACCAGCCATAATACCAGCCTTCACCCCGATAGTTCAAAAAGCTTCGCCCATTGTTTATCACATTAACTACATCATCCAATTCAACCGTGCAGCCGCCTCCCCATGGGTCGGCATCGCTCATCAGGGTATCTACGGATGTAAAACCGCCATCCTCAAGCATGACGCTGGCAGTAAAACGTTTGGTTTCTACCTGAGAAATAAACTCATTATTCGCACAAACCAATGCTTTTTTAAACCAATCGGTATTTGCAGTGTATGGAGTTTTTTCATACATCATAAATTTATTGATCATTACCTGCATACGATAGTCACCCTGATTGGTAAAACGGCCGATCATCATTTCAGGAAAATAATCATTTCCTTCTACTTCAACAAAATAATCTTCATTCGGAAAGGAATAATCAGGATAGACAACTATTTTTTTTGGAAATATTCCGTCGTCACCAATAATTAAGACGTATGTGGGAGGAACATCCCAGTTGTGGTATGCATCTGATATATGATTTTTAATGATATCGGGATTTGAGGCATTGGCTCCAATATCACTGAATTTAGTTATATGTATATCGGTCCCGCTTTGACGTTTCCAGTCTGCATAAATCTGAAAACTTGCAACAAATTCGTCAGGCATGATACATAACATTAATTCATGACCTTCCTCTTTACCTTCATAAAAGTTGTCCAGGACACTCTGGTAATTATAAATAAAACTGCGGTACAATTTTCCAAAAGATGGGGAAATCGCTTTTTTTGCTGTAGTCTTGGGGTTTACAACCTCACCTTTGCCATAGCTCACCTTCAAAGTAACAGTCTTAATGACCTGCAGCTCATTTCGAGCCGGAACATAGCGGATTGGAAATACGGAAACCCGTGCAATGCGAAAATCGCGGAAAACTCCCGGTGGTTCAATTTTTACAAGTTCTTTAGGATAAACCTCCTCTGATAAATAGGTTTCAGTATTTTCATCATATGGGGAGGCAGGTTGTCCTTCCAACCAGTTAATCCTGGCCGGAGGCACAGCAATATTTTTAAAGACCTGGACTTCACCGGTTTCTAATACTTCTATTGAAATGCCCGATCGATCAGGAACTGCAAGTACTTTAGCAATATAGGGTAATTCTGGATTCCCAGGTTCATTAGTAAAAATTTCGGTTAAAAGATCAATTGCCTGATAATTTTTATTTCCTGTTAATAAATCCTCTATAACGAATCCTGACAAATCGATTTTGATAATGGTACCATTTATATCATCGCTGATGATTTGAACATCGGGAGGGGAATAGGGTGATTTATTATCTACTGATACCCAATCTGCTTTTAAAATGAAGGGCATTAATAATAGCACTGAAAAAACAAATAATATCTTTTTCATCTTTTATGGAATTATAATATATACATTTAAATTAACATTTAATATAGATTTGAATATCCTGTAAAAGGTTGTCAGATCAGAAAAAAAAGTTCAGCTATTTAATTTTTGTCATGAGAATAACTATTGTATTTAGGTAAAATGGCTGGATCAGGTTTGGAAAACAGGGTTTGACTAATACTTTCACAGATAAACAATTACACCTTGGTGTTAGAATAAATGCATTGATTTCAATTTATTAATAATTTTCATTTCAATTTTTTCCCATTTTGGAAACTTATTTTCATAATCGAACGTATCAGACCAACAGTTTTATCAACGCATTATTAAAGATGTATAAATACATTCTGGTCTTTTTTACAATCATTACCCGGATCATATATGCCCAGGACAATCCCTGGGGTATCATCAATTCCGGTAATTCTCCTCTGCCCAACGAAACAATTAAATGTATAGCGTTCGATTCGGAAAATGCAATGTGGATTGGAACCTACATGGGTGGTCTGGCAGTAAAAAAAGACAGTATTTGGAATGTTTATAACACTTCTAATTCAGAACTTCCTCATAATTATATTAATTCGATTGCCATCGACAAAAACAATGTTAAATGGATCGGAACCGATGGCGGTGGACTGGCTCGCTTTGATGGTAATACATGGCAGGTTTTTAAAACCTCCACATCCGGGCTTCCGTCAAACGTAGTAATGTCAGTATACTGTGATGATGATGGAATTATCTGGGTGGGTACATATTTCGGAGGTTTGGCCAGGTTCGACGGAGAAAAGTGGACAGTATTTAATGATGAAAATTCCCCATTGCTGTCAAACAAAATAGTTGCCATCGCAAAGGATACAAGTAATGTACTCTGGGTTGGAACACAAGGAGGGGGTTTGGGCTCATTCGATGGCAGTTCATGGACCATTTATACTGAAAGAAATTCAAAACTTCCCAGTGATTATATATACTCCATTGCCATAGACGAAAACAACAATAAATGGGTTGGTACGGGCGGAGGAGGTGTAGCTGTTTTTAACGATGTTTACTGGATAAGTTTCAATTCCAAAAACTCGAAAATCGGTGATGATAATATACGCCCTGTATTGGTCAATGACCGAGGTAGTAAATGGATTGGAACATATATCGGAGGCATTAACGTGTTTGATGGTGAGAAATGGAACAGCTATAATTATCAAAATTCTTCACTTCCTGATGATGAGATAACATGTTTGGCTTACCAAAACTCAAATCTCTTTATCGGAACAGAACGGTCCGGAATTGTTGTTTTTGCAGATACCTTGCGAAAAAAAGAAACGATAGTTCCGGTAGAAGAGGTTAATGAGAACATTTCGGAAATTGCTTTTGACGATCAGACAATTAAGGCCGAGGCTGACCAGGAACAAATACCGGATGAAACAACCGAACTATTCAGTGATAAAACAAAGAATAAAATTGTTCTTCTCTTTGATGCAGCTGATGTGTTCTTTGATAATTCAAGGCTGAATTTATACAGGAGATCATTCAGGCTCTTACTAAGAAACAGGGAAAGAATCAATGACAATTATGATGTCACGATAATGATCTTTTCGAGTAATTATGATCTGAATCCTAAAAAAATACAATTCACTGAAAAGCAATTGAAAGCCCTGAGGGCGAGCAATGTAATTTATCTGGAAGGTGAAACCCAGTTTACGGAAGCAGTTAAAAAAGCATTTTCAACCATAGTCAATGAATATAATTCCATTGGCAATAACCATGTTATTGCTGCTACACATAAATTTATCAATGATGATGAAACAGCAAAAGTGGTAATCAAAGAATATAACGATCAGAACAACATAATTTTTTCATTGCTCGCTTACGAAACAAGTGTCTGGAAAATGGAATATAAAATGCAGGACATGGTACCGAAGGGAACCGGCCATTATTATTCCATTAACCATTCGAGCATAAAGGATAATTGGTCGGCTACGGCACAGATCGGATTATCTCTTTTCAGAGGCGATTTTGATGTTGATAAGGTGATCACTTTTCCGGGGGAAATAGGCATAGCTTTGAACAAGCAGGTGCTTTCAACAGGGATTTTAAACGGAGGGATAAAGGGTCAATTTAACTTCGGACAGCTAAAAGGGACAAAAAACAACTATTCTTTTGAAAACAAATATAAAGAAGGGAGTATTAATTTCCAGGTAATCCTGAACACCTGGATAGACCGCAACTTCCGATTCGAAAAAGTAAGGCCTTATGCTTTTGCAGGAATAGGATTTATTAATTACCGGGTTTTGCTTCGAGACCCGGAAGGTTTTGTAACCGGTGGATACGGTTATGAAATCAAAGAAGGAGATATAGAATACAATGGAAAAAATCCGCAGAAAGATAAACCGGAAACCGACCTCATGTTACCTTTGGGCTTGGGATTGAATTATAAATTAAGTCCGAAAATCAATCTCGAGGTCGAAGCATCTTCAAGGTTTATCAACAGCGATAAACTTGATGGAAGGGTAAAATATAAAAATGACAAATACTGGTTCTTTTCAGTTGGAATAACCTATATGTTCAGCAATAAAGAATTCCTCGCCGATATACTCAACAGGTAATCTTCTGTTTGATTTTCTATAAAATAACCCGTTTGGAAATTCGTTTTCCAAATCATGATTCGAATAATTAGATTCCAATTTATAATATTATCCCTGTCTTTATTATTAATTTTAAGTACTTACGGACAAAAACATTTTTCAAAAAATCCCTATGTGACTTATAATGTCACTGAGGAAGGTGATGAATATATTATCAATTATACATTTAAAGATCATTATAATAATTTCCAGCAATACATCCTGAGATTGCCCTTGATTTTTACCAAAAATGAAATAGCTGTTTTTGGTATTCCTCAACGGTTGTTTGAACCTTATGAAGATTCTGAATATAATAGGTTTGTCAGAAACAAAACCATTACTGGTGGGCTTTTTATGATGGATGGGAACAAGATTGAAGTTGATAAAAGTGCAGTTATTGCGCACTATGCTGAGACCTTCTGCAAGCCTATTGCAGAACTGATTATTCAATCGCTTGAGGAGTACGAAAGAGATACTAGGCGCGACAGGATTGAAATGGCGATGCGTTTTGTTCAGGATATTCCCTATGGCATTCCGGATTATGACAATACATACCGACATTTCGGAGGCGTCAGCCCCCCGCCCGGTGTTTTGTGCAGTGGCTATGGGGATTGTGATTCAAAGGCTCTTTTGTTCGCCTCTATTATCAGTTATTTAATACCCGCCGAAGACTTTGTTTTCCTTAACCAGCCCGAACACGTACTTTCGGCTATCAAAGATGAAGCTGAGGACGGTGATACCTTTATAAGGTATGATGGGAAACAGTTCCTTTTAGCTGAAACAGCCGGACCTGCCACGAGATCGCTTGGTGAAAAAGGGGATTATTTTAGAAATGGATGGGAGGTTGAACCCCTTAGAATAGTTGCGCCGACAGTTTTACCATATAAATCCCGCGTTTCCTCAAGCCTTCCTGTTAATCTTGAAGAACTTGAGGAAAAAAATTTGCTTGTCATCCAAAATTCATCAGAAAGGATATTGCATTTCCAATTAAGCCCTGACGGAAGTCAGTGGAAAAAATTTGCCTTAAATGAAAATAGTATTGGACACTATAGATTAGAAAATGAAACACCTGTATACTTGAAATTTCAAGACATTATTGGGGACAGCAAAGTACTAAAGATTAACACCGGGAAGGCTTATAAGCTCTCTTTCAACAAAACAAAAAAAATGTGGGAATTGTATTAGCAGGGAATCAAAGCTTTGTCTTGTATTACCGGAAGGATTCAGGATTATTAAAGATGTTTCAGTTTTGCGTTACTATGAGCTATTCGTGCTTTATTTCTTACAGGTTTCTTATGGATGAAATTATCAATATAATAGACAATACCTAAGTTCCAATAGGTATAATAATCAAAATCATCATTTTTTAGCAAAACATCCAGCCAATCAGTCTGGCACTGACGCAAACCCATGTCCATCGATATGCCGAATCTTTCAGTGGGTCTGATAAAACCACCTCCACCAATAAAATATACGAATTCAGGAACACGGGAATCGTGGCTGGTAACAGAATTTCCTCCTTCATTGTAAGAAGTTTTAGTGGAATAATAAAGGAATTGCCCTACGCCTGCCATAATTGTCACACCAAATTTACCTTTATTATAGGGGTAGAAAAGATTATACATGTTCAATCTGACATTAAGGTTGTACTCTATTAAATCAGCATTGAATGATGAAGCATAATTGCTGCCCTTCAACTTTCCGGCAAGCAATTGCCCTGAAAGCGAAAACAATCTGTCAAAATGCTTTGTAAGGTTAACGCTCAATCCGGGTCCGCTTTCGTATTTCAGTTTATCAATATAATCGTTATCATGAATACTTAAATCACCATAAAATGATAATACTCCCCCATCCATGCCTATTGACCAAATCTTCCAAACTTCGTTCTGAAATCTTAAATTTCCATATCTGTATTTTTGGGGTACTGATACTTTGGAAATAAAAATAAATAGTAGCAGCAATGAAAAGATGAGGATGCTATTTTTTGTTTTCAAAGGATAAAATATTCTCCTTAAATGCAGGCTGCATGAACTCAAAAGCTTATGTGGCGTTTTTTCCAATTTTTGGAGAGTATTCCAAAAATAGAACACGATAATTTTTTTATTATTGAGCCAATACGCCACTTTCACAGATTTTCTTTATTTTAAAATAATCATAACATACCTAAAAGTGCAACATCCCTGCCAGAAAATTATTTCTATTTGAGGTATATCAATGACCAATTTTTTTTGACCAGAAAAAATGTTCCTAAAATTCAAATTTCGACCTTCATATTTTTTGGTTCAAGGCCAATCTAAATCGCCAGGAGTGTGCTAATGATAATCATTAAATAAGTGTTGTTAATTATGACCATTGGGAATAATTGTAATCTGGAAATAGTTTATTTATACCTTTTATATATGGAAATGGGTCAAATCAGAATTTGAAAGTGGAAAACCAACCAGTTTATTAAATTTATATGGAGTGGCAAGCAGTTAATTAATGGATGTCAACTTAACTGACCGCGAACTAAATTCACGAATTATGCCTTTGCACAAAAGGATTAAACCCATAATCTGTAAAATATGAAACAGGCCATTGTGGTCGAAGAACCAAATAAAATGAAATTGTACTGATTCAGCGGTTTGAATTACAGATGCTATGATTGAAACTAAAATTCCTGAAAACATGAATTGTGCCCCGGGAAATTTTTTAACTAAAAAAAGATAGAAATAGGCACCAAATGCAAATAACATTGCAAGAGCTTCATAGATGATGAATATTAAAAAAAGTCCGGGGATGATAAGAGTGATCAGGTAAAATAAGAAGCTGGTTATAATTAGTAATATGAAGACTAACTTCCTTTTTTTAAATCCGCTCAGGTCATAGAGCACTCCAATTGTAAAAAAGGCAACGGTCAAACCTAAAAGGAGGTTCAGGGGCTGCCAGATCAATTTATTCAATGATTCCGGCATTTTAATCCCATGGGCATAAGCTCCGAGTATGGCGGAAAAAGCCAGAAATAAAAATGCAGTAACCCAGATTATTGTTTTTTCCCGGTCAGTCTTATTTCCTCTTTTGTAAATCAGAATTACATTAATAATTGCAGTAATTGCCAGCAATAAATCAGTGACAGCAGTGGTTTGCTCAAAAGGAGAATCAATGACAAACACCTGAATTCTATTTTTTTTATTATTTTTTTGTGCTAAGCAGGATAAACTGGTCAGTTCCCTCTACCCGCTCAAGTTCCGAACCGACAGACAGATTAATATAAGGTATTATGGCAGGATCATAATTAGCAATTACATTCACCTCAAACACCATACTGTTTAGCGGGTCATCAATAAATTCCTGACTTTCTGTGCCGGCAATAAACCTCCAGCCTGTATCATTTTCATCCTGAGGTTCTTCACGATACATAAATCCTACAGGCAAACCCTGGACTGTAATTTTATCAGAAGCAATACAGGAACCCATTTCAGGAATCATTCTTTTAATTTCTTCCGGTTTTAATTTAAATCGATAGTGGCTCATATTGGAGGTTTTAAAAATATTTTAATTTACTATTTGTACTCGAAGCCAAAGGAAATCATCATTTTAAGAAAAATTTCGGTGTTCTCATAGATACCCCGGAAATCATCTGAGCCTGGTCCATACGCAAAAACGGGTACCATTACACCGGTATGATCCCCGGTTGTGAATTTAGCGCTCACTTCACCTTTTTCTATGTTACCATTGTTAAATCCCATCCCACCGGTTTCATGATCAGATGTGACAATCACCAGGGTATTTCCATCTTTCCTGGCAAACTCGAGTACCTGGCCAATGACCCTGTCAAAATCAATTATTTCATTAATAACATAAGCAGCATCATTATCATGCCCTCCCCAATCTATTTGAGAGCCTTCAATCATCAGGAAGAACCCGTTAGGATTTTGATTTAATATTTCAATGGCTTTCATGGAAGCATTTGTCAACATTTTAGCACGTCCGTCAGAATATTTAGGAGGATGCTCCCTGTAAAGCAATCCTGCCACTTTCGGGCTTTTCGCAAACGAAATACTATCCGGTGAATAAATCATTTGATAACCTCTGCCAGCAAGTCGTTTTGTTAGGTCAATTCCATCTTTGCGATACCTGAAATAATCAAGGCCTCCGCCAAAGAATACCTCAATATCAGTTTTTAAAAAATCTGAAGCAATTTCCTCCATCATTTTTCTGGAAGGCTGATGAGCGATAAATGATGCCGGAGTAGCATGGGTGATGGCACAGGTGGCAACCAGTCCGGTTGATTTGTTATTCTTTTCAGCATATTCCAGGATAGTACTTCGGGGAATTGTATCCTGATCTACTCCGATGGCTCCGTTGTATGTTTTGATAGCCAGTTGAAAGAGCGGTACCTCCTGCACCTGAATCAGTAATATAATCACTTGCTGATAAGTCTTCGAAAAGCCGATATTTTTAAATCGCTCAATATTCAGGTGTCCTTTATTTGCAGTCATTCCGGCATATATCTGAGCCACGCCCATGCCATCACCAATCATTAAAATGATATTCCTGACTCTACGAGAATCTTATTTTTTAAGCGCTTTGGGATTGATTGCTCACTTCTGGTTGTCCAAAACAGGCATTTAATAAAAGTAGACCTATGATAAAAACAAGAGTATTTTTCATTTGAGCTATTTTTTCAATTCCAGAATCATTATTGTTTTTGGCAGACAGGGTTATGGTGTCGAAATAATTAATCTTTTGACCTGTAATAACATTTACGGCATATCTATATCCTTTCATGCATTCTGCAAATCGCTCTGTTTTCAATGCTTTCATTTCATTGGGGCTGTTATTCATTACAACCATCACACATTCTTCGTTTGTAAATCTGAAATAAGTGTATATTTCATTCTCAGGAATAAAGTGAACCAATTTGCCCTGGGTCGCTGCTTTGCTGTATTTTCTCCATTGTAAAAGTGTCCTGAGATAATTTAATGCTTCATTCTGTTCCGATGATCTGCCGGCACTTGTAAAACAATTTTTTGAATCACCTTTCCATCCTCCCGGAAAATCTTTTCTTATTTCGCCATGACCTTTATTTTCTTCTCCGGTCATCAAGATTTCTGTGCCGTAATATACCATCGGAATCCCTCGTGGTAGTAAGCAGAAAGGCCATTCCCATTTTCCATTTTTTCAGGTTTGATCCAACGGAAGTATAAAAACGGGTCAAATCATGATTATCTGCAAAAACAAGGGTGTTATCGGGCATAGCATACAGAAAATCCTGTGCAAGGACATTATATAACCTTAACGAGTCCTTCCGTCCAGCCATCTTTTTCATTGAAGGCTTTATTTATTGCATAGTATAACGGGAAGTCAGTGACAGATGGAATATTTGAGTTGTAACCATCAGGATTGCCCGCATTTTTTTGAAAATAAGAGGTGATGGATTCCTGCTGGAGCCATGCTTCGCCAACAATATTAAATCTTGGATATTCATTAAATATAGCCGTTGCCCATTTGAAACAAATTTTTTATCGCTGTAAGGCTGGGTATCGAGCCTGATACCATCAATACCACTGTATTCTATCCACCAGATTGATTTTGTATCAGATAATTTGCAAGATATGGGTTGCTATGATCAAGATCGGCCATGTGCGAGTCGAACCAGCCTTCAAGCATTAATTTCCTGTCATATTCAGAAGCATAGGGATCCATAATGGTTGACGCCCTGAAATTTGATCGGGTATATTCATCATGGCTATGTATCCAGCTTGTTTCAGGTAAGTCTTTCATTAACCAATTATGGATGCTGCAATGGTTGAACACAACATCCATGATTACCTTAATTTCCCGTTTATGACATTCGTTTACCAGCTTAATATAATCTTTGTTTGTTCCAAACCGGGGATCAATTCTGTAAAAATCAGTTATGGCATATCCATGATAAGAATAGAAGGGATTATTGTTTTCAACAAGCGGATTGCACCATAATGGCTGTAAAACCCATGTCGTCAATATAATCGAGATATTTAATAATTCCAGCTATATCTCCACCATGCCTTCCATCAGGATCAGTTCGGGCTGATTTTTCAAGCATTTCATCATTGGAATCATTCGTAGTATCTCCATTTGAGAATCTGTCCGGCATTATAAGGTAAATTACATCAGTATTATTGAATCCACGTCTGCCGGATGAGTCAAATTTTCGCTGCCTGAGTTCATAGGTACTGGTGAGGATGTTTGATTTGCCTTTTTTAAAAAAAATTTCAAAAGTTCCAGGAGGAATATCCGGTTTAATTTGCAAATCGATGAACAGATAATTTGGATTTGCTGTCCGGTGAATTTTTTTCACCTCAACACCCGGAAAATTATATTTCAGGTTCAGTTGATGGCAATATTTTCGCCATAAACCAGCAATTGAAGTGAAGGATTTGCCATCCCTGTCCACCAAAAAGGAGGTTCAATCCTATCAATATTTTGAGAAAGTGCTTTACCGGAAAAGCATAAAACCAAACAAAAACCTAAAAAGGCCTTCCATTTCCCGTTTCCGCTCAATTTCATCTTTTGAACAAATTTCATGATCTTTATAAAAATAGGGTTCAAGTCAATGTATTACTGAGGAACCTGGGATTGGTAGCCAATTGGAATTGGGGTACCAGTTTATGTTTTTATCCTTATTATCTGCCTGACTATCGAGATTAAGGTCACCATTCAGGTAATTTTTCTTTCCAGCCTGCTGTTTCCATTTCAGAGTCATATCTTCCATTCCAATAATTCCATCTGCATTGGCATCTCCGGCTACCATTCCGAATATTCCGGCTGTGAGTTGCTTATATCCTGAACCACCGCCATAAGCCTTAGTCAAGGCATCGGTAAAATCGTAAGTATAAATACCTGAAGACTGATTCAGGGCAGAGGCCGACATCACTGCAATGTGATCTCTGTGGATAACTACCACAAATAATCTGATGGTTGATTTCAGTTTCAAACGAAAGAATATCGGAACCATCAATACCTATAACTAGTCCCATCATTTTTTAATAAAGGCGGCTTTTTCCGGAAATGATGGTTGAGTTTGTAGCAGAAGCAGCATTAATTGCATCTCTTAATTCAATCAAAACCCAATCGGTGACATGTATTCCGGGAATCGCGGTTACTTGTTCTGTACCCGGATAATTCCATGGAGCAATGGAATAAGGCTGAGTTAACGGGATCAAATTTTCTTCATTTAATACTGTGCTCATCTGATCGATATCAAATGGACCTTCAAGAAATATTTTCAATCTTACCCTGACTGAATTTTCAGATACCTACTATATTCCATCTCACAGTGTCCGCCAATCATTACCGGGAACATCATCGCTAACGATTATTTGCAAAATATGATTTCCAATTGATGCCATGATTTGGCTGGTACAGATAAGAACTTATGGTACCAACCTGGACTCCATCTAATTTCCAGTTATATAAAATTGGATCATTTTCAGCATCTGTTGCATGTTACAGAAAAAAGCATACTGCTTCCGGGTTCAAGATTCTGGTTCAGCGAAAGCGGCGAAAAGTTGGTGATCTACAGGTGAGGTATTTGGAACAATGTGTACCTGAACAGGCTCCATTCCCGCCAACGGCATTGATCCATTAATATAAGGTTCAAAAAATGCATAAAAATTTGTTAATACCGGATGGTTACCGGTTGGATTCAATCCCGGAAAAACTTCTGTTACAATCTGATTGTTTTCTTGTGTCAGGTGAACTGAAAGTGCTATTCCGTCAGGATCTCCAAGGGCTGACCAGGGAACTGCAATTTCAGTTAATCCGTTGGATGACCAACCTTCATAGGAATTACCCTATTGCACCATTGCCCGGATAAGTCCAGTTGGTTCCATGTCCAATGATTAACCTGCATCGATTCTCCTCCACCCTCTATGGCAACCTGGTATTCCGGTAAATAGTTTCCGGCAAAGTCAACCCTTCCCCAGGAGTCGGACGGAGCTCCGCTACCAGGAGTTTGATCTGTATCAATATTAACGAAAAAGTCACCGTTGGCCAGGTTGAATGAAAAAAACCCAATGTAAAGATTGTATTATCCCACGTAATATATAGATTGTGTGCCTGGGTGGCGATTCTTTCACTGGGTGAAATGAAATCATTCGTTCCATCGATGAAAATGGTGTGCGGTGTTATCCCGTTCGGGATCATCAGAATAGCCGTATTATCTTTCCTATTAATATTCCCATTCAGATCTTTCACATTATTCACAACAACCTGTCCCTGGTCACCCGGAAGAAATGTGCCTGAAATTGTCAGTTTGACTTTCCTCCAGTCGCTTTGCCTTTGAGCATTGACAATGGAGTATAGCAATTTGAAAAATTCTGAAGGAAATAATTTGAGATCGTTTGCGCAGAAGTAAGTTCCACAGCTTCGCTAAAAGTAAGCATCACAGAATTGGTTGAATTCTGGGCTGCCGGAGAATATAATCGCGGAGGAAAAACATCCATATTTTGAGCCGCAAGGCTGGTCAATTCAGTAACCTGTGTTCCGGTTGGACTGAGAAGTATATCCTGCATACAACCTTACTTTGAATTGACCATACCCCGAAACCTGGTCTCCCTTAACAAGGGTGCCTTCGAATTCGCTGTTTTGTGCAGCACCACCATTTCCAAGAACGAGTGCAGCCGTTGCTCCGGAGGCAGAATTTCGGTAACCGCAATAAGATCCATTATTATCCCCAAATTCTTTGAAGATGACCTTTGCCGCTCCATAAAATATCAAGTAAGTCAGGGCTCCAGCCAGATTTGACATAACCCGTCTGGTCGAAAAAATTGTATTCAACATCCAGATAATTAGCACCGGTGTAAAGTTTGAAAGTCTTTTTGAACGCCCCATTGATCCAGTGTTGCCTGCACCGTATCTCCGAATG
This sequence comes from uncultured Bacteroidales bacterium, assembly GCA_963708435.1. Taxonomy (GTDB): domain Bacteria; phylum Bacteroidota; class Bacteroidia; order Bacteroidales; family JAADJA01; genus JAADJA01. Next base: position 157,258 of record CAVPSZ010000002.1, on the reverse strand, counting down.
AATTATTGATCATGATGTTGTAATCGCTGTTTTGCTGATTGGGCGAAACATCGGAAATGCAGCAAAATGATTGTTGGAACTTTCATTGTAATCGCCTTCGGATTCTGACCAGTAAGCCATATCTGAACTTACTACCGAATAAGCATTCCCAAGACCATCTTTGTAAAACACCCAGTTGGCTTTTCCTCCTATTTTTTCAAAAACCATGAATACTTTATCATTGTGCATTACCAGTTCATCCATGCCATCATGGTCAATATCATCATAATAGCAGGCTGTTGTTACGGTGTATTGCCCATCAGCCCATCGGGATGCCTGTGTATAAACATTTGCATTTTTTATGTGTGTGGAATACCTGTGCTCCCAGTCTGCGATCTGGCCGCTTGTATGCCAGCCGGTTTCGTGAAGGTTAATCATCAGGGTGTACCAGCCCAATTGGGCAAGTTTATTATCATTTACACTCATCAGAAAGTTAAATGCCTCTGACCAGATATACCCGTAATTCCATTTGGGATCGTGAAAATCGGAGTGCGAAGGAGTTGATGCCCAATTAATATACCAGCTGTTATTGCTCCCGCCATATCCGCCTGTACCGCCAAGCAGTCCGTAGGTACCAGGGGTCAGATTGGCTCCCGTTCCATTAAAATCGGGATTTGTGATAGCATCTTCAAGTTTCCATACATTTATGGCAGGATAATTATCATGGCAGTACCAGAGAACATTCTCATAATTATCGAGAAAAAAAGTTCCGTCATGTTCGTTCATTTCAGCGGCTACTTCCCAGTCGGTTCCATAAACACAGATATTATACTGCCCCATCGATGCGATCTGATTTTTTGCGGCATTGGCATCATAATGCATATTACCGACAAAAGAATTATTGATCGGTATAACCCTGAAGCTTACCCCTGAGCCATTATTCATCCAGTGGATTTTCCGGTTATCGTAACCGTTCAGGTGAGGCCAGTCATCAAGAACAACACCCCACACACCATGTTGAGTCCAGTTGTCACCGATCCAGTCAATGACACCTGCATCAGGATAATAGCCTTGTGCGAGCCATACCCTCTCCGGAACCCATGCTACATGTGGCTCATAATTATAATAATGGTTTACCATTTGCGATTCAATGTTAACCGACCAGTCGTTCATTTCATTCGTTGCAAAAGGCATGATATTTTGACCAAGCGCAGAGGTCATCATCGAAATCAATCCCTGTGAAGCAAGTGTTGCAAGCCAGTCGTTGAATTCAGGATTGTGCCATTCGGCTGCCGGCATCAGTGTACCCGACATGTGAAAATTGCCTGGTACATCCTGGTTGCGATATGCGCCTGAAGCACTTCATCGTAGCCGCTTCCGTCCAATCCGCTGATGCCATAAGCATTACCGTAAAAGACATCAGTGTAAGTCAAACCCTGGTTACCATGATGAACAAATGCACAATTTCCGCCATCTTTTGTACCCGACCCGTTTCCTATAAAACTATCCTCAACCCGGGAATTAGTCATGACGATGATTTTAATGTTAAGATCTTCCTTAGTAAGGTTTACATTGTTCCATGGAAAGGCGATTTCAAGAAGATTGCTTTCGGGGGTTCTTAAATATTCCAAACTATGGGATTTAAAGGAAATAGAATTTATTTCAATTCCCGAATCAACAACTTTTTGACTGGTAGTTTTGTTCTGAAGAATGATCTGTAAATGAATATTATTTTTTTGAAAGTTATCTGATATGATCTCGTTTGAGCTTCTGGTTACCATATCGTTAAATGTAATTCTCATCATCAGGCTATTGGCTTCAATCCGGGCAAAAACAGAGGTAATATCTCCGGTCAATCCAAGTCCATCTCCGGCAGGATCAAAGCCGATAAAATCGTCCATTGACCAGGCATTTACATTACCGCTAAGTTGACTGCTGAAAGCAATTGAAATTCCCAAAATAAATGAAAGTAAAAATGCAGTTATTCTTTTCATAAAGTTGTGTTTCAAATAAACTGTCGCAAAATTAACACTTTCTATTGTGTCAATTGGTATTTTTTTAAAATGTTCCAGTAACTCATGAATTGAATTTTTTAATATTTTTGTGGCCTCAGTTTTCAATTTAATAATTTAAATAAATTTTATAAAACTATGAAAAAAATCAGACTATTTTTACTTTCAGGCATTTGCCTGATAGCAATGCTCTTCAGCACACAATCAGAAGCTGTAAATGTAACTTTCAGGGTTGATATGCAATACCAGACAGTTCCACCTGAAGGTGTTCATATTGCGGGAAACTTTCAGGGATGGAATCCAGGATCAACGGCTATGACCCTTACTACAGGTGCAATTTATACTTACACCTATGCAGCTACTTCAGGCGAAATCACATTGATTAGAAATATATTAACGGCGATACCTGGGGTGAAGATGAGAGTGTCCCTGGCCAGTGTAATTCCGACGGTAACAGGTTTCTGACTGTGCCGGCCAATGACATCATTCTTGATGTAGTTTGTTTTGCCAGTTGTCTTCCTTGTGTTTTACCTCAGGTAGATATCACTCTTCAAGTGGATATGTCAAACGAGACTGTTTCACCGCTTGGTGTATTTGTGCAGGGTTCCTTTCAGAATCCGGCCTGGAGCGGCCAGCAAATGACTCCTGTTGGGAATGATGTTTACTCTATTACAGTTCAAATGGGAGCAGGTTCATTTCAGGAATATAAATTCTTAAATGGAACTACTTACGAAACTGTTCCTCCAGCTTGCGGATGGGGTGGTTTTTCAAACAGGTATCTTACAGTTCCATCCCAAAATACAACCCTTGCCAGTTGTTTGCTTTGGCAGTTGCGACCCATGTGTAACCGTTACTTATGTTGATGTGACCTTCAGAGTAGATATGTCGGAGCAAACAGTTGCTCCTGAAGGCGTTCATATTGCAGGGGGATTTCAGGGCTGGAATCCTGGCGGACTTTAATGACTGATCATCGGCAATGGAATATGGTCATATACCACTACTCTTACAATCAGGCAGCTATCATGAATACAAATTCGTAAATGGTGATGCCTGGGGTGAAGATGAGCAAAATATCCCATGGTATTGCATTAATAGTTCTACCGGCAACAGGTATATTACCGTTCCCAGATACAATACGATTTTGACGGCTGTATGCTATAGCACTTGCCTTGTTTGCAATCCGATACTGAGGAATATTACCTTCAGGGTTGACATGTCATTACAACAAGTTTCACCTCTTGGCGTGCATCTCGCAGGTTCTTTCCAGGGCTGGGCTCCCGATGCCACACCAATGACACATGTTGGAAATAACGTTTATGAAGTTACTGTTGAAATTGGTGAAGGAGAATTCCATGAATATAAGTTTATTAACGGAAACGACTGGCCGGGCGCTGAAATTGTTCCGGGCGATTGTGCCGGATTAGGTGGAAACCGTGAGTTTTTTGTTCCTACGAAAAATACTATTCTCGACCTGGTTTGCTTTAGCGAGTGTGATCAATGCGTTATTCCAACACATTATTTTGACCTGACAGTCAATCTTGAGGGACCATTCAACGGCACAGGAATGAATACCAAACTCGATGAAGCCAATGTTATTCCTTATGATCAACCGTATAACACTCTACCCTGGAATTACAGCGGAAATGAAAACCTGCAACCCGCGCCTTCATCAGGTATAGTTGACTGGGTTTTAGTCGAATTCAGAAGTACTGATGGCGATGCATCTACAGCAACCTCAGAAAAAAGGTTTTTCAGAACAGCAGCTTTGCTGATGGCAGATGGTTCGGTCACCAAAACTGATGGTTTAAGCCCGATTGAGTACACAGGCCCGATATTCAACAACCTGTACGTGGTTATCTGGCATCGTAATCACCTGTCTGTTATGACAGCAAGTTCTTTATCACCGGCGGAAGGGAATTACAGCTATGATTTTACTGATGCTCTTGGAAAAGCCTATCTTGATGGTCAGAAATCACTTGGAAACGGTGAGTTTGGGATGATTGCAGGTGATTCTGATGCTAACGGAAATGTCAATAATCCTGACAAAACACAATGGAACAGTAAAGCTGGCAAAAGGGGTTACCTGAATAGTGATAATGATCTCGATGCTCAATCCGATAATGTCGACAAGAATGATATATGGGATGAAAATCTTAATTTAAGTTCTACTGTCCCGAACTAAAACTGTTCGGAAAGGAATCGCAAAAGGAGGTAGCGTTTAAATCACGTCGAAGAACCGTTCGGTAAATTCACGGATACAGCCGCATCCTCCTTTTGTTTTGAGGGTTACCGAAGCGATTTTTTTTACTTTATTTACAGCATCAGCAGGGCAGACTGAAAAACCTGCTTTTTTCATTACCTCTATATCTATCAGGTCGTCGCCAATATAGGCAATATTTTCCCATTTCAGTTTCAGTTTCTTTCGCCACTGGTCCACAATGTTGGATTTTTGTTCCAGACCGATATACAGGAGGTCGATGCCAAGCATTTTCGCTCGTGTTTCAACGGCTCCGGCAGTCAAAGCTGCAGTGATGATACCAAACTTGTAGCCATGTTTCATAAGAGCTTTCATTGCCAGTCCATCCCGCACATAAAAGCTTCGCATTTGGTCTCCCGAATCGGTTATGTAAACATGTCCATCTGTTAAAACGCCGTCCACATCGGTAACGATCAGCCTGATATTCTCCGTTATATTTTTCATCTGGATTAAATGATTTTTTTACCAATGGCTTCTGCAATTGGTTTCAGGGTTCTGTACAATGCCCTGAACTGCTCATGGTTCAATTGCTGCGACGCGTCAGACTTGGCAACTTTCGGATTTGGATGAACCTCGATGAGCAGACCATCCACACCCATAGCCATAGCAGCTCTTGTCAGGTCAGGAACGCCATAAGACCAGCCTATGGCATGGCTTGGGTCGATAATGATCGGAAGGTTAGTATATTCTTTCAGGTATGCTACTCCACATAGGTCTAAGGTAAACCGGGTTTTTGTTTCGAAAGTCCTTATTCCCCGCTCACAAAGGATGACCTGTTCGTTACCTCCTGAAAGCATAAATTCGGCACACTGAACAAATTCCTGCAAAGAGGCACCGAAAGCTCTTTTTAAAATTACAGGTTTATGAGCCTTAGCACATTTTCGGAGGATGCCGTGGTCGTACATTGACTTGGCGCCGATCTGGATAATGTCTGCATGTTCAATAACATCATCGACCTGTGAAGCATCCCTTACTTCAGTTACGATTTGGAGGTTATTCTCTTCTCCGATCCGGTCGAGTAATTCCAGCCCTGCCTTGCCCAATCCCTGGAAAGTATAGGGTGAAGTTCTGGGTTTGTATGCCCCAGCCCGCAAAGCAATTATGTTCAGTTCTTTCAGCAGGTTTACCGTTTGCCCGATCTGTTCTTCGGATTCGATCGCACAGGGACCGGCAATAATGATCGTATTCTTTGTATCTCCGCCAATTGTTTGATTCCCTATCCTTACTTTTCGTATTCCTTTCATGTAGCTCCTGCTGGCAAGCTGAATATCGCTGTCAGCGACGAAATACTCAAGGGCAGATTCTTTTAAATCATCAGGAATAACCTTCATCGAAGAAGAGGTGACAAATACGTAATATTCATCACCCGGGTAATAGACAGCCTCGTATTTAATCGCCAGGTCTTCGACTTTTTTTTCTGAAGTGTTTTTGTTTATATGGATAATCATAATACAATCAGGAAATAATAATGTAAAACTTATTTTTCGCTGCGGATCATATTGAAGAAAGTTACACCGCCGACCGGCTCATTCTCCTTATTGACCACCGGCAGAAAAGAGATGATAAAATTTTTACTTTTAATAAGGTCGAGCATATCGGTGATGGTCGCTTCATCGCTAATGCTCACAGGATTTGAATTCACTATGTCAACTAATTTCACCGCATTCAGGTCGTCGAGGTTTCTGAGCAATCCTTTCCTGACATCCGCATTACTCGATAAGCCTGCAAACTTGCCGTTCTCATCGTGATAGAATACAAACCCAAGTTTGTACTTTTCAATGCTGAGGAGTACCTCTTTAACGTTTGTTTTTGTGATGTCAAGTATGGGCAGGTCTTCTGATTCAATCATGAAATCACCGATGCGATAATGTGAATTTACGTTGTTCACCCTCAAACCCAGCAGCGCTGAACCTACCGAATAATTATTGGCAATGTACGAACCCGAAACTACCGAATTTACCCCCATGTTCCTGAGGATAAAGGACACCTCGTCGTTGATGCCGCCATCCACATGCAGGTCTTTATCCTGATATTGGTTCCTAAATTTTCGGATACGTCTGAAATTTTCCTTCTGAAACTGCCCGCCGCTCTCGCCCGGAACAGTCGTCATGAAAAGGATAAATGAAAAATCATTCCTGTATTGATCGAAGACGCTGCAGGGTGTGCTTGAAATGATGCCTAAACCATATTTGGTTATGCCGTTGCCGGGAGGAGAAATATGATGTTTCAGGTTTTCGTACTGGAACTGGACATATTCTAGCCTGAATTCATTGATCAGGTCGAAAAATTTTTCAGGCCCGGATGATATGATGTGAAGGTCGATGGGTGTTGAGCTTAATTGTCTTATCCTCCTGATATCTTCAAAAACCGAAGGATCGTCATTGCAATCGATATGAAACATATCAATGTGGTGCTGATCCAGATCGGCAATTATGTCGTCCAGTTTCTGATTTTTATAAGAATATATGGATGCTGAAATCTTCATCTAAATCCGGGCAGAATAATTACTGTTAATACCCTTTAAAATTAAGCTGGCAAAATTAATATTAATCCGGAATTGTGGTTTGAAAGAATTTATACAAAATAAAAAACATGATCTTCAAGTTAATATTAGTAATTTTGTCTTCTAATATTCTTTTTATGATTTCAAATATTCTTATCGGGGTCGTAGGTCCCTGGCAAATCATCCTTATCGTAGCTGTGATTTTATTACTTTTTGGTGGTAAAAAGATACCTGAACTTATGAAGGGGATCGGTCAGGGGATACGAGAATTCAAGGATGGAATGAGTGGGGATTCTGCAAAAAAAGAAAACCAGTCCGACGAAAAAAAGGAAAAATAATTTTGAATCGTTAATTCCTGATCTTGCAAATTATCCAGCTATTTTCATTGCTGAAAGATATTATCCTCAATAGTCCTTCATATTCAACAATATGGCAAGGGAAATACTCAGCACTAACATCAAAGCCCTTCAGATCAATCTTGATGACGGCATTTACGGCACTATTGCCGAGATAGGCGGCGGGCAGGAGGTTGCCCGTAATTTTTTTCAGGCAGGTGGCGCTTCAGGGACCGTTGCTAAAACCATTTCCGCCTATGATAAGCAATTCAGCGACAGGATTTATAATGCGGGAAATACCGGCCGGTATGTTTCAGAAGACCGTCTTCTAAAAATGCTTGATACTGAATTCGAAGAGCTTATCACTATTCTCAGCGATAAAAGACACAAGTCTACCTGTTTTTTTTCTTTCGCCAATACGGTGGAAACTATAAACTTCAAAAAGGATAATGAAGCACATGGCTGGCTAGGTGTCAGGTTTCAGTTAAAGCCCGATAATCCGGCGAATGAGGTCGTCCTCCATGTTAAATTACTTGACCAGGACACATTATTACAGCAGGCTACTTTGGGAATTTTGGGGGTTAACCTTATCTATGCCTGCTATTATTTCTATCAAACCCCCAACACGTTTCTGCAATCATTGCTGGATAATATATCACCCGGCAGAGTTGATATAACAATGATCCGCATGAGAGGAAATGACCTGAATTATGTCGATAACAGATTGCTTGCTGTTCAGCTTGTCACAAATGAAATGACCCGTGCAGTCATTTTCGACAGGCATGGTAATGTGCAGGAACCGGCAGATATGCTCTATCATAAGAATGTCCTGGCATTCAGAGGAAGCTTCAGGCCCATCACTTATGTGGGATTCGATATGCTGAAATCGAGCTATGCTCTATTCAAACGGGATGAGGATTATAAAAGAGACAATACCCTTGCCCTTTGTGAAATGACCATCAATAACCTGACAGAGGAAGGCCGGCTCGACGAAAGGGATTTTCTGGCAAGGGTTGACATTCTAAACGGAATGGGGCAAAATGTTATGGTTTCAGTGTTCAGGGAGTATTATAAACTTGTGACTTTTTTTTCCGGCTTTAAAATCAGGAAACTCAGGATTGTCATAGGAATACCAACCTTGCTGAATGTGCTTGATAAAAAATATTATAGAGGACTAAAAGGGGGAATTCTCGAAGCTCTTGGAAAAATGTTCCCTGAAAATATGAAACTCTATGTCTACCCTACGATATCTTCCGTTTCCATAATTGATCCAACCAAAGGAGAAGATCTGCTAATATGCGAAAATCTTCCCTTGCCCTATGACATTGATCTCTTGTTCCGATATCTTATACACGAAAAAAAAATACTCAATTTAACCGAGGTAAAAAGAGAATGGCTGTATATTAACTCAAACAGGGTTTTAAAAATGATTCAGGATGGAGTGGAAGGATGGGAAGAAATGGTTCCCCAATACATATCGAAACAGATAAAAACACGGAGACTATTCGGCTATAAAGGATCTGTTTGAATCTTATCTTACCTTTGTTCTCAGTACTATACAGATTCCGATTTCATTTGAAAAACCATGAATCAGGACGGGATAAATTCCTGTTTATAAAAAAGCCAATAATCTAAAAACCATTAATTGCTTTCTTCGTATTAGGTAATAATTTTCAGAAGTTTTGGAATAACAAAACTAAATATATAATTTTGTGCAATTTATTTTTATATTTTAAACTTATTCTTTCACTAAATAATTAATAATTATGAAGAAGTTTTTCTCTCTTTTTGTTCTTATGGCATTCGCAGGAATGGCAATAGTTGCTCAATCGCCGCAGTCTTTTAAATATCAGTCTGTTGTCAGAGACTTGTCGGGCAATATTGTGGCCAACCAAATTGTATCCATTAAAATCAGCATATTGGCTGGCAGCGAAACCGGAACATCTGTGTATAGCGAAGTACACACCGGAGCAACAAATCAGTACGGATTGATTACCCTCAACATCGGAAAAGGAACTATTGTATCAGGTGTTTTTTCATCTATTGACTGGCGGCTGGACGATTATTTCCTAAAACTCGAAATAGATATTACTGGTGGAACTAATTTTCAATTCATGGGCACATCGCAGTTATTATCTGTGCCTTATTCACTACATTCAAAAACAAGTGAAAAGTTCCCAACCATTACATCGGCAATGCGCGATACAATGACAGTAATTCAGGAAGGAGCTTGCTATTATAATTCAACCACAAAAACGCTCAACTTATACAACGGCACAAACTGGTTTCAAATGATTGGTAACTGTGATCCTCCCACGATCCCTGCTAATGCCGGACCCGATCAGGTGGATGCTTGTTCTGTTACAACACTTGCAGGTAATGTACCGCAATTTGGTACAGGAACCTGGGAAATTGTTTCTGGAACGGGCGGAATCATAGCACAACCTAATAACCCGGTAAGTCAGTTTACCGGATTAGCAGGAAATTCCTATGTTTTAAGATGGACAATCACCAATGTCTGTGGTTCTACCCAGGACGAAGTCAACATCAGTATAGAAGCAACGCCCTTGTTAGCGAATGCAGGTCCGGATCAAATTAGTGTTCCCTCACCTACTACGCTTGCAGGTAATACTCCAGCTTCCGGCAACGGCACATGGACCATTATAAGTGGTGTTGGCGGTATAATAGCAGATCCGAACAGTCCGACAAGTTCATTTTCCGGATTAGCCAATAACTCCTATACACTTCGATGGACGATCCCCAACGCATGTGGAACTTCCAGCGACGATATGAACATTACCTTTACGACTTCTGCCTTTAATTGCGGCACAACTCTTACCGATTACCGCGACAACCAGACTTATCCTACCGTGTTGATTGGCACACAGTGTTGGATGGCAAAAAATATCAATGTCGGGACAAGAATTGATGGGACAGTCAACATGTCGAACACAGGCACTCTTGAAAAATATTGCACCGGAAACCTTGAAAGTAATTGTGATGTTTATGGAGGCCTTTATCAATGGAACGAGATGATGCAATACGTCACTACCCCGGGCGTACAGGGAATTTGTACTCCCGGCTGGCACATCCCTACCGATAATGAAGTCAAAATTCTTGAAGGGACAATTGACAGCCAGTTTGGAGTTGGAAATGCGGTTTGGGACCTGACCGGAGACAGGGGTTCGATGCAGGAGGGAAAATGAAAGCAACTGGTCTTACCTACTGGGCAACTCCTAATACAGGCGCTACCAATACCTCAGGTTTTACGGCATTACCCGGAGGCGCCAGAAACACTGATGGAACCTGGCCCGGAATCACACTTTATGGAAGATTCTGGACTTCAACTGAGGCCGGGTCTAATGCATATCGCAGAATTTTGTCCTATAACAGGCAGGATATAGCAAGAGATTCTTCCAGCAAGAGTTTTGGGCTCTCAGTCAGATGTATTAAAGATTAGTTATCAAAATAATCAACCTAAAAGATAAGTTTCGAGGAATTATAAATTTTGTAAGAAATTGGAATAGAGTTTGGGTAAAATAATCCAGCCTGTCTAATTTTATTAAACATTTCTGATTCAGCGATGTTATAATTCTTGCTTAAATATACTATCTAAATATCTTAGCTCATTAAAATATCAGTGTTATGAAGATGGCTGTCAAATTACTATTTTTATTACTTGTTTTTATTTCCGGACTTAGCGCTCAAACGCCGCAATCATTCAAATATCAGGCAATTGTGAGAGATACAGCGGGAAGTATCATTGCAAACCAACTGGTATCATTTAAAACCAGTTTACTGACCGGCTCCGAAAACGGTGCTGTTGCTATATTCAGAAATTCATACCGATTCAACAAACCAGTTTGGTCTCCTTACAATTGATATTGGAAAAGGAACAGTAGAAACAGGAAACTTTATCTCATTAAACTGGACAGCAGATAAATATTTTCTCCGGATTAGAGGTCGATATTACCGGGGGCACAAATTATGTTTTTATGGGTGCTTCTCAGTTAGTTTCGGTTCCTTATTCTCTCCATTCTTTAACAAGTGATCGGCTACCGTATTTTTCAAGTGAGCAACGCGACACCATGTCAAATATTCCGCTAGGTAAAAGTTTTTTTAATACTACTACAAACAGGATCAATTATTATGAAGGAACGCACTGGTATGAAATTCGTGGTACATGCCTGCCTCAGCCGACAACACCCAATGCAGGGCCTGATCAGGTGAATATAGCTGGTGCATCGGTGACTTTAAATGCCAATATTCCGACATCAGGAAGCGGTGTATGGAAAATCGCTTCAGGCAATGGGGGTTATTTAAGTGATTCCTTGAATCCAGCCTCACAGTTTTTTGGAGTTTCGGGACTGACTTATGTGCTAAACTGGAGAATATCAAATTCTTGCAGCTATCTCGAAGATCCAGTGACGATCAGTTTTGCACCCTTTAATTGCGGTACAGCCTTTTTTGATTCGCGCAGCAATCAGGCCTATAACACAGTATTAATCGGTTCAAGATGCTGGATGCGTGAAAACATGAATATCGGAACGATGATCCTTGGGGAAGTTGCAATGCAGAACAACGGTATCTTTGAGAAATATTGCAGTGGTAATCTGGAATCCAATTGTGCTGAATATGGTGGTTTATATCAGTGGAACGAGATGATGCAATACAGTACCACCCAGGGAGTGCAAGGCATTTGTCCTACGGGCTGGCATATCCCAACCGATTACGAATGGAAAGTGCTTGAGGGTAGTATTGACAGCCAGTATGGAATTGGCGATCCTGTCTGGGATTTAGAAGGTGATCGTGGCTACGATGCAGGAGGGAAGCTTAAGGAATCAGGAACCATTCACTGGGCATTTCCAAATACTGGTGCAACTAATTCTTCAGGATTTACCGCATTACCCGGAGGAGCCCGAAATACTGACGGAACTTTTCCAAGTTTTCTGATAAGCGGAAGATTTTGGTCATCTACAGAAAGCGGTTCTGATGCCTATCGCAGAGTGCTGAGCACAACCTTAATGAGCATTTCGCGCAATGCTGCTAATAAAAACTTCGGTCTTTCAGTAAGGTGCATTAAAGATTAGCGCTGGGGATTCCGGTTTTGTTTTCAATAAAGTTTACTTGCTTCCATATTCATTCAGGGGGAGCTTTTTGCCTGTCTGAAAAGTATAATACCTCTGAATCATATAGCTATAAAATACCACCACAACTGTTGTTATGATTTTGGATATTGTCGGCCAAATATAGAGATATTCTACGAAAAGCTTCAGTAAAACATAATTCAGCAGGATTGAACCCGCCACAGCCAAGCCATAGCGGAAAAGCTGGATCTTCCCTCTCACCATCGAATCGGTAAAAGTTATGTATTTCCCGGCAAGAAATCCGGTAGTGAAAGTAATTGGAAATACAAAAACAAACGATGCAATATGCGGACTGATGACAACAATTCCAAGATCAACGTTTTGCTTATCCAGAATGAAATTATAACAAACAAAATACAGAATGATGTCGAGGATGGTATTCATTCCGCCCATGGCAGCGTACCTGAAGGTTTGAGCAGGAATTAATCTGCTGAATGGCTTATAAAACAAATCAATCAGAATTAAAACAGACGACTGAAATCCTTTGAGATAATTTGCCATTTATGCAATAATAAATTGCTACAAGTTATACCTAAAAATATCTTGATTAAGCATTCGGGTTAAAGCAGAAAAATTCGAACTGGTTCTAAAGGATCAATATGCAATTCGGAATTACCTGACAATGATTTTTTTAATTTCCGATCTCGAATTATCTGTAATGTAAAGGAAATATATTCCACCGGACAAAGATCTGATATCAATAGTATGATTTCCCTGAATCTCATCAGGCACTAAACGCTGTTCCATTAATAAGAAACCTGAAGCAGAGATCAGTTTTAGGCTGAGGTTTCCATCCGGTTTTCCGGAAAAAGAAATTGAAATTTCGTCGGACGCTGGATTTGGAAATACATGAAATTCTCCCTGCTCATCCGCTAAATCATTCATTCCGGTCGAAATACTGTAATCAGCCTGCCAGCCGGAAGCAGTAATACTGCCATTGGTCAAAAAAGCAACAAACATTTTTCCGCTGGGCGCGGTAATGGGAGCAGGCAGGTTGCCTGAAGAATAATGACCCGAATATTCAGCTAATAATTCCTGTGATTCATAATCATAAACGCGGACACGGTCCGATCCCGGTTCAGTATCGAAAGCAGTGAAGTTAATCGTAACGGATTGCGCCTGGGGAGGAACAATTTTCCACAAACATACAACTCCGTTGTGGTAATTGAAATTTACGCTGCCATCAGAAAAAGATCCTGTTGGTTCCTCAAAAGTTACCAGCCCTTTGCAATAATCCGGAACAAAGGCAGCGTATTCGACAAGCCATCCCTTTGCCGTTCCCGATCCATCTGAAGTAAAGACGATCAAAACTTTATTTCCGGTAGAAACAAGGGAAGATGGCAAAGTATTGCCGTAGAAAACTCCCAGCACATCATCCTGCATGGAGGCTCCATCATAAACGGTCAGAACATCATTATTTTCCGTTTCGAATGAACGAAAGAATATCTTAATATTACTGACAGAGTCTTCGCTTGTCTGGGGATCAATCAGCCATGAGCAATTCATATTATTTTCGTAGTTTTCAACCGGTCCGCTACCATCAGTTATCGAACCGCTTCTGTATGTCAGCACATGTTCGCCGGTAAAATTATAAGGATAATTCGATCCGGGGTATGTATCAAGAACAGCGCCCTGTCCGTCATTAAAACCATTCACGGTCAACAGGGTATAATAGCCATCCTGCGAACCTCCCCATCCGAAATTAAAATGGAAATAATTATCCTGGTAGCCGTCGCAAACAAAAGCATGTCCTCCTGCATTGCTGAAACCGGAGTAATACATTGGCCAAGAATTATCCAGGTTTTCTTTAAGCATGTTTTCCCAAACCTGATTGCTGTAATTTTCTTTCCAGGTAAAATAGCAATCGGACGAGTAGCCAAAATAATTTATCATGGCCGGCGGGACGTCGTTACTGTAAGCACCCGAACCATCGGGACCATACATCATATCAACCGCGACACCACAATGATATTGTAATTCAGCAATCGGTTCCGGGTTTTTACCGTCAATCGCATTCTGCATTCCTTCCCATTGGTAGCTCGTAATTCCGAAATTAGCCGAAAGGGTACCGTAAGGATAATAATAATAGGAATGAGAACCGATGCCCTGCAAAGGATATCTCCAGTAATACATCACCTGAGCCATCGCCGTTGCAACACAGCCAGCGTAAACATGTCCTCCGGAACCTCCCGGATCTTCTGGACAAAGGATATTATAAGGAAAGGACTGGTTCCATGTACACTGCAATAAAGGACTTACAGATTTGGGATCCTTTACTCCTTCCTGCATGATAAATTCAGGATCGGAATAATAATCCCAAAGGGCTTTTACATCCCCCGGCTGTTCTGTATTGTTATCACGGATAAAAGCTATTGCATCCCTATAGGTCTGAATGAAATTTCTGTATGAATCAGGCTGATCCGAATCATGATAAGGTGATTCAAACGAATAACCGATCACCGGTTTTAGAACATCTTCGGCTGAAACAATGATAAACCCATTTCCTTCCAGGGTAAATACATAATAATCGTTTTTACCATTGGTGGTCTTTATGAAATCCTGATTAAAACTTATATCATCCGGGGCAATTTTTTTAAAGTAAAAATTGGCTTTCTCGAAATAGAAATTTTTTGCGACAAGGCGGGCTTTTTCGACATTTACTTCTGCTGAAAAGAGACTGAAAACAATGCATAGTGCATACAAAAGGGGGAATAAACTTTTCTTATTCATGATCAGATTTTTTTTGCAAACTTAAAGATTAAACTAAAATCACCAAAAAGAAACGGAGTGATTACATTTTTGAACATGAGACATTTGAAACCACAGTAGGGTTGTATAAGAGTATTTTTTCATTATCCGTGATGATGCATCACAATATCCTCTTTTTTTTGACAGTAAAAGGATAGAAAACGAATTTCCAGGGTGTAAATCATGGAGCGGGGAAATACAGACATTTTGCAGTTCGTTTAGCTGAAGAGTAATTTTACATTACGCGGATTCCGATTCATGTGTCCGGGAAGGCATTTGGCTTAACGAAGTTTAGAAAACTTCTCAATTCTTTCGAACGCCAGTTTTGAACTTATTATTGCCATTGGAAGTCCGGCTCCCGGAATGGTTGAAGCGCCTACATAGAAGACATTTTTAAACTTTTCATCGAAATTGGCAGGCCGAAATGCTCCAATTTGTTTCATGCTGTGGGATAATCCCAAACCGCTTCCCCGGTGCAGGTTAAGCTGGTTCTGCCATTCAACAGGTGTATAAATTGTTTTTGATATTATTTCGGGAGCTATATCTTTATTAATTCTTTTCGAAAAATCGGCAATAATGCTATCAACAATTGCATCTTTATCATCCCAGTTTGGCTTATGCAATAAGTTGGGTACCGGACACACAAAAAACAGGCTTTCGCACCCCTCAGGAGCGCACTCCAGATTATGTTTTGATAAAACATTAACATAATAATAAGGTTTTTGAAGTGTGTCGGGATTTTGCAAAATATTATTGGCATATTCTTCAAAGTTCGAACCAAGAAAATAATTGTGGTGGTTAACTTGTGGAAGTTTACATTTTAAGCCTATATAAAACGTTAAGTAACCCATGGTCCAGTTCATTTTATCGAGCTTTTCTACAGAATATTCTTTTCGTTTGAAAACCTTGCTTCTGAATACGGCTGCATCGCCATTTACCAATATAATATCAGAACTCCATTTATTACCTTTATTATCAACCAGGTATTCAAGCTTTTTGCCGTTGCCGACAAAGTCAACAATTTCGGTATTGTATGTGATTTTTACATTTTCCTTTTTCAATTCATCCACGATTCCTTCAACAATTTTATACATTCCTCCTTCGACATTGTAATAGCCATCGTGCTTGAATTCGGTATAGGACAGTAATGTGTATATGGCCATGGTATCGAATGGAGTACGACCTAAGAAAAAAGCCACCAGCGAAACTATTTGCTGTGCCTCTTTTGAATTAAAATTTCGTTTTACTTCATGCCAGAAACTTCGGAAAAGAACAGGAATATGCACGGGGTTTACGCGCATTAATGTAATAATGTAAGAGAACACGGAATCGAAATTATTTTTTATTACCAGGTCAACTGTATCATGAAACAGGGCTCCAGATTTAGCGAGGTATCTGGTCATTTTTTCCTCAAAATCAGGCTCAACATCCCTGAACTGTTCAGCAAGCTTTTTTATGTCCTTATACAGGTAAAAAGTTTTGGGATTGCCGCTGAAATTCACAGTGTATAAGGGATCTAGCTCAATGAATTTAAAAGGTAATTCGATATTGCAATCATTCGCAAATTCTTTGAACTCAAACGACATACTAAAAAAACTAGGACCGGTATCGAAAGTAAATCCATCTTTTTTTATTTGGTTCAAACGACCTCCGGCTTGCGCATTTTTCTCAATGATCTGAACTTTATAACCTTTTTTTGCCAATCGCAAAGCGGTAGCTATTCCGCCCAGACCAGCCCCAACAATGATTACATTTTTGCCCATATATTAATTAATTTATACTTTTTAAAAACTGAGGATACAATTCATTTTTTACCCATAAGAAGTTAGGTTCAATTTTCAATATTTTCTGGTAATATGCTTTTGCTGCATCAAAATTCCGGATCTCGGCATATGCCTGAGCCATTAAAGTGAGCAAACTTAAGTAATTCCAATCGTTCTGAATTTGTTCTTTATCACGCTCCATTAATTTTTCAGCTTTTTCGAAGAATTCCAATGCAACCGTTTTTGAGCCACCAAATATTGCCGGCATATAATATTGAGAGTTTCCGAATTGAATATATCCATAGGGATTTTCACTATCAACCTGAATGGCCAATTTCGCACAATCGATGCTTTTAAACCCAATAAAAGGAGCCTTGAGCATATTTAGGCTGATTCTGTAACCATGAAAAGCCGATTGATAAGAAAGAACAAGCGATAAATTATATCCCGCTTTTTCAAGTTCACTCAAACTTTTTTCAGCTAACGTGAGATACTTATCGGCCAACTCTTTTTTACCATTACCAATGCACCATCCAACATAACCATATTGATAATTGATTAGTTCCATCTTGAAACAATCGCTTTGATGCCTGTGCAATTGCATGTGGTCTATTACGCTTGCCCATAATGTCATATCATTTGTAATGTATGCTTTATAAATTTTCTGCTTATGACTGGCATGAAGATAGGGATAAGTCAGAAACAATATGATTAACACGATTAAATATTTCGACCTTTCCATTGGTATTGCTTTTTAAAGTTGTTTAGTATTGCATAATAAACAAAAAATCCTAAAGCCAATTGCTGCGGTATATGCAGAATTAAATTCAATATCAGATTTTGCCTGCTGGCTATTGAAACAAATACTCTGGTCGTTAAAATAATTAATAAATAAACAATAAATAAATGAAGTGGAAAGGCTATAAGGACTGGGATTAAACCAAAAGTAGTGATAACCCAAAACAAGCTTGCAGCCAAAAACGAATTTCCGAAAAAACTGACCACATTCTTCGAAAAACCATTCACGGCTTCATTAAAACCATTGTACATGCGACATTCAATTGTATCATCCCCAAGAAGGCAAGCAATTGGAATATTATTTTGTTTAAAATACCGGGCAATTTCAATATCTTCGACTTTGTTGTTCTTAAATTTCTCATGGGGCATAGTTTCTAAATATCTGGCTTTATTGAACAACATGAACTGTCCATTGGCGGCAGCCAAAGAAGAAGACTTCGATTTAAAAACAAGTGCCAATGGCAAAAGCGACAACAAAATATAATTCATATTTGGCACAGTCAAAAGTTCGCCTAAGCTTACCATTTTTTGTTTTGGGAAAATAGAAAGCAATCCTATCTTATATTTTTCGGCCAAAGCAATAGAATTAAGGATAATTCTGCCCTTTACTCGAACGTCTGCATCCAAGAAAAGGAAATAGTCACCCCGTGCATACTTTGATAATTTCCAGCAAGCGAAGTTTTTCCCCAGCCAACCATCAGGCAAACCCTCTGAATTTATAAGTTGGATCCTTTTATCCTCCTCAGCCATTCGATTGACAATTTCTTCGGTTTTATCGGTCGAGAGATCATTAAATACGATAATTTCAACATTTTGGCATTCCTGATTTCGTAAATCGCTCAACAAACTGGCTATGTTATTCTCTTCGTTACGGACTGGTATCAAAATAGAAACCAGGCCATTAAAATTGCCAACGCCAGGTCTGATCTTTTGAATAAACAATACATTAATTAACCCTATGGTAAGCTGAGTAACAGAGAAAGCTAATATGAAATAGGCCAAATATATCATTTTACTTATTAAAATTCCTTTGCTTTTCGACAGATTGGGCATAAAACAAATTGTAGCTTTCCTGAATTGATTTCAGGTCGAGAGCTATTTCTCCATATTCCTGAATATGCATATAAATGCCCGGCTTTCGATGAGAGAAGTAATCGATCAGATTGACAAGAAAAACCACTTTAACTGTGTTTTTTTTATTTTCCAGGATTCGTTCGAGACCTTTTTCAAACAGGATATTCTGATTGTTCAAACTTTGAATTTCACCCTGCGGGAAAACGAGTACCATATTTTTAGGATCCATAAGCAATTCTGAAGTATAATTCAAGGTTTCAATTATGCTTTTCGATTTCTTGTTAACCGAGAAACCCCCTGTATAATTAAAGAACCAATACTTACGGAGTTGTTCCTCCAGCATCATAAAATGATATTTCCGATGCAACACATTCAGATTAATGTACATTGCCCAAAAGCCATCCCACCAACTTATATGATTAGCAATAAGCAAAACCGGCAGTTGTTTTTCTTTCAACTCACCAACAATCCTTACAATGCTAAAATGCCGTTTAATAATAAAACCGGCGTACCACTTAAAAAAGGGATATATAATGAAATTATGTTTCGCTTTTAAGATCACAATATCAGCTTAAACCAAATGAACAATAAAAGAAAAAACAGAAACTGGCATATTAATATTAAAAAGGCTAATTTGTTTTCAATTTTGACTTTCAACAGTTTAAGAAAGGAATGAAAAAACAGAGCTAATACAAACCAGGCCAGGTAGTTTTGAAAAGGTACCAAGTCTCCATCCCAATACCACATATCAAGTTTTGGGGCAACCTGCTCTAAAACAATGTCATAAAACAACATGCCCAGCGACGCCAACAGTATATTTACAATTATAGGGAATTTTGATTTCTCAACAACGGCCGATGTAGTGTAAACCAAAAAGAACCAATTCATTCCTATTATCATGGGTGTTTGAAACATTTTAATTCCCAAACCTTCGCCATATTTATAATTCCCAAATACCTTTCCAGTATTTACTCCGATGGCTTCAATTGCAAAGGCTATTAAATAAATAAATAAAAAAGAGAGAACTATTTTATGGTCAATCTTGCTTGTATGAAAAAATACCAGCGCTAAAAAACTTAATATGAGTGCAAAGGGGGTCAGTCTTGAAAACAATGAAAAAGTGCCAGGAAGAATCATCCCAATTAATCCTACAGAGTAAAAAACAATAAAAAAAGTGCTGATTGCTTTTTGCTTGCTCCTTAAGAACTGAATATATTCTTTAACATTGAACCCCATGTCTAGACTTTTTTCAGTTTATTCCTTAACAATAAATTGAATAAAATAAGGCTAAATGCATAGCCAAAATCTTCAACAGGTATTGTCAGAAAACGAATGTTCAGATTTTCATTGTTATTATACCAAACAATGGGTTCGTCGATAAAACTGCCTGTTAAAATAGCATTGACAATCAAAAACGGGATAAGTATGAAAAGAAATGTAAAGTAAAAACTATTAATAACATTCGTATTGTCGAAAAATGAAAATATAAGCACAAGTATAACCAATGAGAAAATATAGGTAGTATAAGCCTTTTCTAAATTGAATGCCACAAGAGACAATGAAATCAGAATTAAACTTATTGATAAGTATTTTGCTAATTTATCAGATACGCGAACTCTGCTAAAATACAAAACAATGGTATCGTGCAGGAATATACTTGCATAAGGAATAACAATAAAAAAGAGCCATTCCTCTAGAGGTAATTTATAAAGGACAATGGATGAATGATAACGGGGGTTAAACCCCCAAACACCTGAATCTGTAAAATAAATATCGAATGCAATGTAAAATAAAGCAATTATTAAGATTGACGGCATCAGGTATTTCCATTGCCTATAGAATTGGAGCTTCTTATCAAAACTCAACACCAAAGGCACTATAACAGAGAAAAGCAGTAAAACTGAATAGAGAGACATAATTTAAGTTTTAAAGAATCTGAGAGGGAAAACCAACAAACCATAATTATGAAAATCGTTCTTGTTCTTTGGCCAATGGTGCGCTGTATGTGCTTTAATAATTGCTCTTATAAAATAATTTGTCGGGTTTTCCAAAAAGGGGATGTGTACACGTTTATGGATAATTATATCGTGAATTGTAAAATAGGTAAATCCATAAAGTGTAATGCCAATGCTAATAAAAACCAAATACAAATAATTGGTTGAAAGTCCAATAATCATGAGCAATATAGCAGGTATTGCATATACTAAAAAAAACAAGTCGTTTTTTTCAAAACGTTTGTCTTCAGTTTTTTCGGGCAAATTGTATTGATGGTCTTTTCGGTGATGGTCTTTATGCCATTTCCACAAAAAACCATGCATCACATATTTGTGGTTCGACCATGCCACAAATTCCATAAACATATAAGCTAAAACAACCAAAGTTAAATTGATCATACTTTATTGAAATTCAAAATTTGTTGTAAAACAGAGTCATATTTTTTTATGAACCAAACGGTAAAATGAATTGGATTCATATTAATTAAAATCGATAATTGGTTCATTTGGGTAATTTCACTGTTTTGGGACCCTTTTCAGGTGAAATTAAATATTGCTTTTAGAAAATGGTGCCTCCTCAATCCTTGTTCTAATGCAGGGCTCGCAGCATTATCGTTGATTATATTGTGCAGGGATGAAGGAAATAAACAATAATCCATCGACCAGCCGAAAGATGCCTGGTCAGTGCTTTTCGCTTTAACAGCCATATAGCATTCTGATAAAAAAAACTGAAATAGCCCTGTATAAAAATACTTTTTCATGGGATTCTGTTTTTGACATCAAACCTATTTCATCGTCTTTCTCGACCAGGAATTAAAGCAATTCGTCTCCATTGAATTGGTAATTATAAAATATTGAGTTGATATTTTAAATAAGCTTTGCCTAACAACATCAATTTAATCGGGTTTGTAACCTGAATCCGTTTTTTAATTATATTTTTTGAAGGAGTATGCTTTAAACTTTTTAGTAATTTTTTGTAATAAACAAAGGCAATATAAACAGCTAGTTTAGATTTTCCAGGCAATTCTTTTATACCTCTTTTTGCTTCATCGAAGTCGTTTTCAATATTTTTAACTAACTCATATTTAACATCATCATTAAAACTGCTCATATCGAATTGTGGGAAATATCGTCGGTCTAAATGCTCAACATCCGATTTCAAATCGCGTAAAAAATTAACTTTTTGAAAAGCCGAGCCAAGTTTCATTGCCGGTATTTTTAATTTATCATATAGTTGTTCATTCCCGTTCAAAAATACCATTAAGCACATAAGTCCAACTACATCAGCCGAGCCGTAAATATATTCATTTAACTCTTCGTTATTTTTATAAACTTGTTTGTCTAAATCAGTTTTCATGCTTTTTAAAAAAGAATTGACAAGGTGAGATGGGATTTTATATTTTTTTACTGTAACTGCAAACGAATGCAGAACAGGATTCATGCTAATTCCATTTGCCAGAGCATCGAAGTAATCCCGTTCAAAATTATCTAAAATCAGTTTTTGATTAACGGTATGAAATGTATCAACAATTTCATCGGCTAACCTTACAAATCCGTATATGCTGTAAATTGCCTGCCGCATTTCATATGGCAAAAAACTTACTGCAATAGAAAAGGAAGTACTGTATTTTCTTGTAATTAATTTGCTTGTTTTAAATGATATTTCATTGTATAAATCCATAGCAGCTAAATTTTTGTTGAAACAATTATGCAAATTATTAAACAACATAGTGTCGATTATGTTTACCCATCTGCTAAAAATTTTAACCGAATGATGGCAAAATTTTAGCTCTTGTGAAAGAATAAGGTTTGAGTGCAGATTTTTGTGAAACGGCAGATGCTATGCAATGCTGGTTGCGGGTTCCATTTTCTTATCCCTAATGCTCAATAAATGCAATAGCGGGAAAGAAAAAACAAAATAAATTTTCCCAATTTGCACAAACGTTTTAAAGAACTAAATTCCATTTGTAAATCATCTCTTTTCTTTCAATTAATTATTGCCAGCACGTATTGAGATGTATGATTTTTTATTCACTTGTTGCTAATTTCTTCGAGACTGTTTTGAAACAATATTAATAATTGATTTTAACTATTTTATTTTTGTGAAGTTTGTGTGTTTACGTTGCGATAAATCCTGCCTTAAATGCACTAAACACCAAATTGAAAGAATATCTAATCTATTTAATAGTTTATTACCCAAATAATCTAATTGAATTCCAAACGGTCTCTTGGTGTTTTATCTGCCGTTCTCTCAAACCGAAGGGTCAAAAAAATTCTTAGGATCATTAGCTATTTTTGACGAAGACAAATGTAAGAATATTTCGATCTGCTGATTACTCAATGCGCAAATTAAATAATTTACCATGAGGCTAACGGGCTGGACAAGAGCAGGAGGATTGTGGGGGTGATGGAAATACCCGACAACCAAGTAGTTTAACATTTAAAGATCAAGGTAATTCCGGAAAACAACTTCTATAAAAGCCTTACCCTGCTTTTCAGCTTCCAGGCAGTTGTTATTCGATGCCGAATCGTCGCACATAATGAGCTTTGCGAGATTGTGGTCGTAAATTATTCTGCTGGTTCCGGTTATGAAACCGAACCCGTTATCAAAAGCATAATAGGCGAATTCATTTGTCCAGGGGTTGCAAAGATTTTTTCCATATTTGAAGCGGTTATAAGGGGTATTGAGCTGGGCAAGCAATGTTGGCGCTATATCGAGATGGGATGAGGTTTTTGATATTCTTTGGCCCCGAAACTCATTTTTAAGTGGCTGGCCGAGGATGAGAAAGGGGATATGATGACGGGCGGGTTCGTTGTAATTGCGCCCCAGCGGCAGAATATGGGCATGATCGGATGTGATGATAAAGACAGTATTGCTAAACCAGCGGGTATGGGAGGCTAACTCCAAAAACCGGGCGATGCATTTATCGGTATAGTAAGCTGTATTGAGGTATCCGTTATTTTTATCTTTCCGGTTAAAAACCTTTTCGACATTGACATTGAAAAATTCATGATTGGTAAGCGTGATCATTACCGAAAGAAACGGCTCCCGGCGGTTAGCGCTGTCAGAAATGAAGAATGAAAACAAATCCTCATCATAGGCGCCCCAGTCGGTTTTACGGGTGTGGGGAACCTGATCAACACCTGCCATATAATCGATCCCTGCGGCAGTAAGGTAGGTTGAAGTATTGGCGTACGAAATGTCGCCACCATAATAAAATGATGTGTGATAATCCAAACTGTCAACAGAGGTGATAAGATTCGGCAGCTTTTCAAACTTTCCAAAATCCTTTATAATGGAAGTAACGGGTTGAGCCGGGAAGCTGCTCATTACCGCAACTATTCCCTGGTCGGTGCGGAAACCGGTTGCAAAGAAATTTTCGAACAGCAGACCCTGTTTTGCAATGGAATCGAACCGGGGCATGATGCCTTTCTCTCCTCCCAGGCAACCTATTGCATCGGCGCTGATGCTTTCCATCAGCAGTATGATAATGTTGGGTTTCTCAATGCTGAAAATATGGACAGTGGTGTCCTTTTCGGTTTGAAACAGATTACTGACAATCTCTCCGGCCTTGCCGGATTCAAAAAACCTATAGGGATTTTCTGTGATCCGGGAACTTGCCAGAAGATTGCTAAGGTTCCAGAATCCGTTTAATGCAGCATAATTGAGCACAGAATGCTTTGAGTAATAACAGGAGCTTTTATTGATAGGATACTTCTGAAAACCGCCTCTCATTAAAACGAATAAAATCCCCATTCCGATGATCAAAAAAGGAACAGGAGCTAAACCCTGAAAACACAATTTTTCAGGCAATTTGACAATTTTCCTGTAAAGCCAAATAATGCCACCGGAGATGAAGATAAAAAATATAAAATAAACCAGATTGGCCCGGTTGAAAATCATTTCCATTATCTCTTGGTGATAAGCCAGGAAGGATAAAGCTTTTGAGTTGAGTTTTGTTCCCCAGACGGCGTAAAGCCCGATATCAAAAAAACCAATCATCAGAACGATTACAATCATTACGGATGTGAATGCTCTAGAAATTTTATAGCAAGGCAGAGGCTTGCGGATCACAACACCTGTAAGGGAAAGGATGAAAGGTATGATCATAAGGTAGCTGGCAGCTGAAAAATTCAATCGCTGGGCATACAGAAATCCCATAAGAGTGTGGCCAAAAGCAACATTCCGGAGTTCATTTGCAACGAAAATGACAAAAATGATTTGCTGGAAAATGAATAATCCGATCCAGAAGAGAAATGTTCCCAGCAGGAACCTGAAAAGCCGATGAATGTCCTTTAAATTTTTAATAACATTAAGATAGTGTTCGGGAGCAAAAATAGTCAAGTTGAAATTATTCTGTTTCCATTGCCTATTACCAGAAATACTATTTTTACAGAAACATTTTTTTGTGATCCTTATTCAACAACTTTCAGGCAACAAAAGGAAAATTTTATTCGCCGGCTTTCTAATCATTGCCTTCTTCTTCAGGCTGGTGTACGGCTTGTTTTCGGAATTCTGGCTTGAGGATGAGTTGCAAGTTTACCTGATTGGATTAAAATTCTACGCTTCCGGTATACTTCCGCATTGGGGGCCGGATGTGGTGTATACCCAAACCCAATTGCCCGGATCGCTGCAGGGATTACTTGTGGGCGGCCCATTATTTATCCTTCCTGTTCCGGAAGCACCTTACTTTCTTTTAAACCTCCTTTCTTTTTCGTCGCTCTGCCTTCTGGCGCTTTATATCAGGAAAAGAATCCCTGAAATTCCTTCATGGTTTGTCTGGATTTGGGTATTGTCCTGCCCCTGGACAATCAATTATTCAACGCATGTTGTAAATCCCTCATACGTTCTTCCTGCTGCTGTTCTATTTTTCATAGGATTCTTTGAGGTCTTACCCAATCTTAGAATTGGATTTATGGGTTCCCGGCCTGCTATGTTCCTGATCGGTTTTTCCTTTTTCTGGATTTTCCAATTACACAAATCATGGGTTTTGCTTATTCCTTTTACTATAATAGCACTTTGGTACGGTATTAAAAATCGCAGAAGCTCATTGCTGACATTTTTCTTAGGGTGCCTTTTAACAGGTTCGTCGCTTATTCCAGTCGTAATGGATTATTTAAGAGGGGATGCAGCCGGCATAGGAGAATCTGCTGTTGTGTTCAATCCAAAAAATGCAGGAAATATAGTGACTGTGCTTTCCCGATACCTGTCCTTTGCCTCCTTTGAGTTACCCATTTTCATGGGACCAAATGGGCAGGCACAGAATTGAGTTTTTCAAGTCATATTATCTTTTTTCTCCGTTTATATTTGCAGCAGCACTGATTGGATTAGCCCAGCCTGTTTACCTTGCAGCCGCTTTCTTTATAAAAAATCCTTCTTCTTCATTCCGGATGGTCAAATGGCTTGTATTATTCACATTTTTGATGGTTTGGCTAAGTTTTTTCTTTTCCATTAAAGGGCCTTCATCGCATACCTATTATCTTGTGTTCCCATTGGTAATGATTTACTCGGTGTATTGCTGGCTGCCGCTCTTCCGGAAAAACTGGTTCCGGATGCTGATGATAGGAATGTTGTTTGCAGGAGCAATTACTCATTCAGCCTTAGCCCACCGCAACCTGAAAACCAAATCGTTGTATCTGAACAGGGAAAAACCCGTTAAGGCGATAAAAGAAAGGAATTATCATATTCTGGGAGAACGCCGGGCCTTCGACAGGAATCCATGATAATTATCGGGATCAGAATGTAAATCCGATTGATGTGATAATCCCCCAGTCATTTTTTGATGATGCACTGCCTGAAGGCTTGCTGTCGAAATTATCGTAGAAGGAAATGCTAAAGAACAGGTCGGTCACGATTTCGAATTTTGCATTCAAATCATATTCAATCCTGTAACGTCCGGCAACCGTAAAACTTGGGAAGTAATTAAACCCGCTGGTGACATCTATTTTTGGATGGCGGTACTGAAACCATTTATACTGCAATGTTATCAGTCCTTCGAGGTTATTGGAAACAATGGCAGAATCAATCGTTTTTTCGTGGTTCACCATCAATCCTCCAAGGGTGTAAAACCTGTTTGAATTTGTTCTTACAAGGTCGTAACCAATACCCAAACCACCCTGCCACCTTTGGTCCAGATCGAGCTCGGTATTTTGCTGACCCTGAATCTGCACACCGGCCAGCCATTTGTTCGGGAATATACGGGTAACGCCTAATCCGATATCATTCTTGCGGGTTATATCCTTTTCCTGGTCGGTCAAAATACTGTTCAGGTCAAATTTTGTTGAATATTTGGTTGTCCGGTGAGTAACCGATACAGCAAGGTTGTATTGAAATATATCGCTGGCCTTGGTATAGCTTAACCCTAAATCAACTGATCCGTCAATTTTTTTAATGAAGCTCTTCTTTATCGAGGTGATCTCAACGATATCGGCAATTGGTTTCGGAATGGTGTCGTTCGTAGTAACGATATTGACGGTATTAGGAATAGCTGACTTTGCAATTGAACCGTAAAATTTGAATCCTGTAGATGTGGTCAGTTCGAAGAATTTTGCAGAATAGGCTGTATAAATCCTGTCATATTCGATGTTTATGGTTTGCATGGCATCAGTCTTTAGATAGACCAACCCATACTCGAGCTTTTTTAATTCACCCGTAATCCGGTCGCCGTTCAGCAGGTAAATGGTGTCATTTTTCTGAGCCTTAAGGGAAAGACTTGCGATAATAAAAAGTACGGTAATGGAAAGTGTTTTTCGAATAAATCCGAAAAATAAAATCAATGATATTCTGTCGAGCCTTGTTGTCAATGATAAAAGTAAATTATCGTATCAATTGGCAAAGTAACAAATTTTACTAATCCTGTTAGTCGAAATCATTTATTGGATTCAACGCTGGTTTCATTCATAAACCGGCACAAACATCTTACTTTTTAATAAAGCCCGGATATCTTCCGGCCTTTCAACTCCTGCCAATCCGCAGTTAAAAACCTCTTCCGCAATTTTTACTGCGACATTTACAGATACCTTCAGAATATCCTTTACCTGCGGATAGATCAATCCCTTTTCAAAATCTTCCTGCGTAACCTGCTCCGCAACTGCTTCAGCGGCTGTTATAAACATTTCATCCGTTACCCTTTTTGCCTCTGTAGCAAATATAGCCAAACCCATAGCCGGGAAAATAAATACATTGTTTCCCTGTCCCGGAGTAAATGTTTTTCCTTCGTAAGTTACTGGCTGCAAAAGGACTGCCACTGGCAAAAATCGCTTTTCCTTTGCTCCATGTATAAGCTTGCTCGGCAGTGCATTCCGAATGAGAGGTCGGATTTGAATAAGGAAAAATGATCGGTCTTTCATTTACCAGGCTCATGTTTTCAATTACCTGCTGGTTGAATGCTCCGCCAACTGTGCTTACTCCGATAATGGCTGTTGGTTTTACCTTCAGAACAGCTTCTGCAAAATCGTTTATGTATTCAAATTCATGAGAAAATTGTTTTTGATAATCGGCCAGGTCATTTCTCGAATTGACGAGCAAACCGTTAACATCAAACATCCAGATATGCTCCAATGCCTCTTTCCTGCTTAATCCATCCTTCTGAAATTTCTGAACCAGCAGATCGGCAATCCCGAATGCTGCGGCTCCTGCACCCAGGAAAAGAAACTTTTGTTCAATGAATGGCCTTTTCATTAACCGGCTGATCGAAATAAAACCGGCTGTTGCAATGGCTGCCGTACCCTGGATATCATCGTTGTAAGTGCAGACCTTATCGCGGAACTTATTCAAAATACGAATGGCATCAACCCCTTTAAAGTCTTCCCACTGAATACATATTTTTGGAAAAACCTCATTGATTGCAATTACAAATGCTTCAATAAAATCATCATATTCCTTACCCGTCACTCTTTTATGCTTTAATCCGGGATAAAGCGGATCATTTAAAAATGTTTCATTGTTGGTTCCGGCATCCAGAACAATGGGAAGTGTATATTCAGGAGGAACTCCGGCACAGCCTGTATATAATGCCAATTTGCCAATGGGTATGCCTAACCCGCATATTCCCAGGTCACCCAGCCCTAAAATTCTTCCGCCATCAGTAACAACAGTAAACCGAACATCTTCTACCGGCCAGTTTCTGAGTATTTCCTTTATATGGTCTTTTTGGTTTATCGAGATAAAAAGTCCTCTTACCCGACGGGCAATATGCCCGAATTTCTCACAGGCTTCTCCAACAGTAGGCGTATAAACCAGTGGTAAAAACTTTGCCGGATCATTCATGATCAGGTTAAAAAACAACGTCTCGTTGGTTTCGAGCAAATTTGTCAGATAACTGTATTTATGGATCGGAAGATCAATCTGGTTAAGTTGTTCATTTACCCGAAGCATCTGTGTTTCGAGGGTTTCAACCTGTGCAGGCAACAATCCTTCCAATCCATATTTCTTTCTTTCTTCGAGGGTAAATGCAGTCCCTTTATTTTTCCGTGGGTCACGCAACAATGAATACCCGGTTTTTTCTTTCATTCTTTAAAGTTTTTTCAATTTATCTGGTAACTGACTTTCAATATTGCATGGCTTTAACGACAAAAACTATCCATATATTTCAATTCTTTTTTATCCTGATGGGGTACCATTTACGATAGGCTGCGCATCTCCACACCCATTCAACCGGCCCAAAACTGAAATACCTGAACCAGATATTGCTGAACAGCAATTGAATGATTAATATTAGAACTGCTACATAATAGGTGTTTTCGAGCGAAAGTCTGCCAAGATATCCTAAACCTATTCCTACAACAGGATAGAAAATCAAGATGCTTAATAAGGTATGTCCAAGATAGGATGTGAGCGACATCCGCCCGTAATTCTTTAACCAGGTAAAGAATATAAATTTCGGGAAAGCATCAACAATCTTTGCCAAAATACAGATATAAGACAAGGTAAGCGAAAGCTGTCCTATTTCGTGCAACAATTTGTCGAGTATATCCAACCAGGTTCTTGAATACGATGCAACAACGCCTTCAATCTGAAGACTTGCAAAAGAGAATATTGCCCCAATGCTGAAAAACAGGGCAAAGAGTTTCCATTTTTTTGCATGAACCGTAAAGAATTGAATGGAATACAAATAGCCTCCCAGGAAGAAAAGACCCAGTACTTTAAAAGGTCTTCCATCAGGAATAAATGAATACCACCGCCACTTCAGGCTGTGAAAGTTTGTTTGCAATACCACCCAGGGATCGGTACTTTGGAATCCCGCTTTAACCTCCTGCGGTGTCATATCGGGATAAACTAAAAGAGCTGTCTTTGGAAGTTCCGGTAAATCCCTGGCAAAACTATACATGTATATTATTGAAAGCAGAACCGGAAGAAAAAATAATGACAAACCGACAACGATTGTTTTCTGAACCGGAATGTTTCGCAACGCCAAAAGCATCATGCCCATCAAAGCATAAAGCGAAAGTATATCGCCCGACCAGATGATGGAATGAATTATCCCGAAACACAATAATAAGATCATTCGCCATAAATAAAGCCCGGGAAATGTCGGATTGTCCCTGTTCTTCGAAATCTGAAGATAAAAACCAACCCCGAAAAGAATAGAAAACAAGGTATAAAATTTGGTATCAACAAAAAATTTCATGACTCTGGTAAATGCTCCGGTCAACATCAAAATTCCCCAAATCCCTGATATCTTCTATCGGGAGATATTTGAGACCACTCCAGGTAAGCAAATTGGCAAATAGGATTCCGAAAAGAGCAAAACCCCTGAGGATATCCAAAAAGACAATTCTTTCTTTCGCTTTAACGGGTTGAAACGATGAATTTAAAACTTCAGACATAAAACTGATTTATTTGATTAACCACAATATATTTTTCGAAGTATTGTTTCTCAGAAATACCTTAAAGCTAACCAGGGAAAGATGAGTTCAACTATTTTCCAGATGGTAAACATTAAGTAATAAGCAGCACCCAAAGTATCGCCAATAAAGGCCCAAGCACCCCAACAAGGATACCACCGATCCTGAAATCCTTTTGTTCAAGTAATCCTGTGCTGTATGCGATTGCATTCGGCGGAGATGATACCGGCAGAAACATCGCTGTAGAAGCCGAAAATGCAATGATCATTGCAACTTCCGCTTTAAATCCGACCAGGATCGCCATACCAAGGGGAATCATGACGGTACTTGCGGCAGTGTTGCTCATGATATTCGAGACGAGCATGGTTAAAAAAGCAAAGATGAACATCAGAACGATGCTGTTTATTTCCATGGTTATCAGTTTTTGGGCATAATGATTCAGAAGGCCGGTTTGCTCAAGCGCCAATCCAAGCGACAAACCGCCGGCAACCAATAAAAGGGTATCCCAGGGCAGGTCCCGGATATCTTTTCCTTCAAGAACACGGGTAAGTGTAAGGAATACAAGCGGAACGGCGCAAATCGCTGCGGTTTTAATCCCATGCAGGGAAGTGGTTAACCATAATGCTACTGTAACAATGATTACAACGATAACAATCCGTCGCTGCCTGATGAATTCAGGTGATGTGTCTGCTTTCCTGATTTTTTAGGAAATCAAGGGATATGGGAGTCTTGTCTTTGATAAACATCCTGATCAGGACAAAACAACTGATCGCGGTCAGCACTAATGTAACGGGAACGCCATATTTCATCCATTCGATAAAATCGATGTGATATCCCGGCATTTGCCAGTGCACCCGCAGCAATTGCATTTGGGGGTGTTCCGATGATGGTACCCATGCCGCCAGTAGAAGCAGCTATCGGAATGCCCAGCAGCAAAGCTTTTGCGAACCCTGATTTTTTACCCAGTGACGCCAGGAGAGGCATGACAGCTGCAATCACCATGGCAGTCGTGGCGGTGTTTGACATCAGCATCGAGGCTACCATGGTGGTGAACATCAAGCCAATAAGCAAGTTCCTTGGATTTGTACCCGATATTTTCAATGTGATCCTGAAAAGAGTCTCATCCAGTTTGGTTTTGGTCATGGCGGCAGCCAGAAAAAAACCACCGAGCAAGAGCCAGATCACGCTGCTGGAAAATGTGTTGACATACTTTGCAATATCTTCGGGCTGAGAATTGAAATATTTGTTTCCCAGGGCAAATATAAGGAATGCTATGATGAAAAGGCTGACTGCAAAAGGAGGTATGGCTTCTGTAAGCCACAAACCAATTGCAAAGAACAGGAGAAAGAGAACATATACCTGTGAATCGGTGAATCCCGGCTCTTTGAGCAGGAATGTTAATCCTAATGCCATGACAAGTGAAAGCAGGAAATAAATGATTTTTTTCATCCGGTTTTGAGTTGGTCTTTTCCATAATTTTTTCTCACTGAATTTATATTTACCTGAAAATTATTAAAGAAGATTCAGATTAACATTCACTGAATCTGCTTTAACGAAAATTTTTCCGGCTAAAGAAAGAAATTGAACATCACATTTTTTCATCCAGTTGTGTATTAATTCGTACATTCCTGCTTTCAACAGACTTATATTAAACCAGATTCTATTATTAGAAAATTCCCAGTGGCGATACAAAGCCAATGGTAAATCTTCCTGTAGTATAATCCTCTGCACCCAACCATGTTTTTGCATAATCCGAGTAATTGTATATCCTTCCGACCCAGTTTGCATAAAAACGCAGGTTCAGGTCTTTAAATGGATAGTACTCGATGGTTGGAATGTATCCCCAGGCAATGCTGATTTTATCCGTGTTTTTCTCCGGATCTGCGCTTCCTCCCTTCCACTTTGCAAAATCAACCATACCCGACAAAGGCAATATTCATATGTGGATTTACCCGGTAGTACAGATGCATCCAGTGACTGGTATAAACAGTGTTTCTCACTGCATATGGGTAATACGAGCGTATCGGCTCCCCTGATCAATCACATCCGGAACGGTTGAGCTGACGATGCCTGTCCTGTCGAGATCCTCCGAACTCCATTTGAAATCATATTCAATGGTGAACTTCCCGAGCCGGAGCTGGTTACCAAGAGCTATATAGTTCATGAATATATTTTCAGCTTCGCTGAATATCGCGTAAGACCAGATCGTATTGAATTTTCCATTGAAAAAGCTTCCTCTCCAGTTACCAACCAGCATCAGCGGGAATTTTGATTCGGTCATGTTCGGCTGATCTCCGTAAAGTTCATTGAATGTTTTTGTCCTGGAATTCAGTGCCTGGAAAGTAAATGAATGATTTTTATGGAACTGGTAACTTACCCCAACCCCGGTAAGAAAATTATCCGCCATTTCAATGATATCCGAGTATTCATAGATATCGATCGGGTTCATGTCAAATTCGATACCTCCCCAGTCGGCGCACATTTTCCCTGCATGACAGGTTCCATTTTTTCCGAAAGTGTCACACGGATATAGGCAAGGTCAACAGAACCATAAAGATGGTCAACGGATTGAACATCGGTGGTTTTGGTATAACGGTTCCGGAAACGGAAATAGACATTTTTATGAACCTGGCCGCGGAATTCCATCCTGAACTGTTCAAACCTGAATTTCGATCCGGTATAATCCATGTCGATCCAGTCCTGGTTCGAAAATGCATTCTCCAATCCAAATTGCATATTGGCGATCATGCTCATGTTTTTCAGAAGATCCTTGCTTTTCTTCAGGGATCAGTGTTTTGTAATAGGTGGTATCACCTGTCTGCGGTTCCTTTACCTGGGCCATTAAGAGCAGACAGGAAAGAAACAAGGAATAGCTAGACCATGCCATATTTTACTAAAGTAATGCTTTCATAGTAACTATTCGTTTGATTATATGATTAATATTCAATAAACAGTTTCTGCATATTCTTCCCAGCTCCTGTCTTTTTTCAACAAGGCCAACATTAAAAGTACCCTGGCTTTCTGGGGATTCAGTTCGTCAGAAGAAATGGTACCGTATTCTTTATCATTAACTTCCCCTTTAATCAAAACTGCACCAATAGGCACACGTGTAGCCCTTACAACCGGTATTCCCGTTTTGGTTGCTCTTTTTGCAGCTTCCAGCGTTCCGGCATTCATGTTACCGTCACCAACTCCTGCAATTACAATCCCTTTTGCCCCGGCCTTAACCATGATATCAATTAAATCGGGGGACATATCGGCACAGGCATAAACGATGTCAACACGTGGCAATGCTGTAACTCCGTCAACTGAGAATTCACTGTCCACTGTGTGTGCAGTCCGTGTGGTTTATGGAAAAATTGCACTTCGCCAAAAATCACGGTTCCAATCATTCCTTCATGCGGAGACTGGAAAGTCTGAACAGGTGTTGTGATCATTTTTTTAACATCATGTGCAGAATGGATCTCGTCGTTCATTACAACCATCACACCATATCCTTTGGCTTTTGGATTGGCAGCAAGGGCAACGGCATTGTACATGTTCAGCGGGCCATCGGCGCTTAATGCTGTTGAAGGACGCATAGAACCTGTCAGCACAACCGGCTTATCGCTTTTTACCACCAGGTTCAGGAAATAAGCGGTCTCTTCCTGGGTATCGGTTCCGTGGGTAATTACGATGCCATCAACATCCTTGGTTTGCCAAAAGTTCATTGATTCGCTTTGCCAGGTCGAGCCATACCTTCACGCTCATATCCTGTGAACCAACGTTTGCGATTTGTTCTCCTTTTAAATTGGCCAATGTCCGGATATTCGGAACCGCATCGATCATGGCTTCAATTTTTACCTGGCCTGAAGTATAAGCGGATCCGGTTGAACTTGCACCGGCACCGGCAATGGTTCCACCGGTAGCAAGAATGACAATATTGGGTAATTTCTTGGTTTGCGCATAAGCAATAATGCATACAATTAACAACAGGATTGTGAGCGCATTTCTGATAATTTGAATGAATTGTTTTTCATAAGTTTTAAAATTTTAAATGTATTAATTAATTGTTCTATTTTTTCTGACCGGTCATTGGCTGCCGGATCCATCAATTCTTTAATCTGGTCTTCGGTCAGTAATTTCTTCTCACGGATCAGTTCAATGATCCCTTTTCCTGATTCAAGCGCTTCCTTCGCCAGTTCCGTTGTTTTTTCATAACCCAGAACCGGGTTCAGGGCTGTGACCATTCCGACACTGTGATCCATATAATGCTTTAAGCACATCTTCATTGGCGGTAATTCCATCAATGCAATTCTTCCGGAACAAAGGCATTGTTTTATAAAACAATCGCCTGCGACTCCATGATGGCAATGGCAACAACAGGCTCGTAAGCATTGAGCTGCAAGAAGCCCGTCCCGTGAAGCAATCGTTACGGTTACAGTCATTCCCCATCACTTTGTAGCAAACCTCATTCATCAGTTCAGGCATTACAGGATTCACTTTACCCGGCATGATGGATGAACCGGGCTGAAGCGCAGGCAAGTTGATTTCAAAAATACCGGTTCGTGGGCCCGATAGCCAGGAAAATCAGATCACTGCTGATTTTGGATAAGGTTACCGCCAAATTTTTCATGGCTGAGGAAAACATCACAAATCCCTGCATGCTGGAGGTGGCAGCAGATCAGGTCCGGAGCCAGTATTAATTGGTTTCCGGTAATTTTAGCAAGGTGTGCAGCACATTTTTCCGCATAGCCCGGTGATGCAGTTATCCCTGTTCCAATGGCAGTAGCTCCCATATTTACTTCATAAAGATAGGCTTCAGCTTTTACGTAAGGCTCAATTGCAGCATCCAGTTGGTTGCCAAAAGCATGAAATTCCTGTCCAAGTGTCATGGGAACTGCATCCTGTCCTTCGGTACGGCCCATTTTCAGGACATCTTTAAATTCATCTCCTTTTTTATGAAAGGATGCTGAAAGCACCTGGGCTTCATTGATCACTTTGTCATTATGAAGCAACAGTGCAACATGAATGGCCGTAGGATATACATCATTTGTTGACTGTCCCATGTTCAGGTCATCATGGGGTTCAATGTACTGATACTCTCCTTTTTTATGGCCGCTCATTTCAAGCGCAATATTTGCCAGCACTTCATTGGCATTCATATTGGCTGAAGTTCCGGCTCCACCCTGGTACAAGTCCACCAGGAACTGGTCATGATATTTTCCATCCATCACTGCCTTACAGGCTTTCTCAATAGCATCCAGCTTTTCTTTGCTGAGTCTGCCTTCAACTTCGGTATTTGCACGGGCAGCAGCCAGCTTTACCATGGCATATGCCTTTACATAATCGGGATAGAAATTTGTTGTTACCCCGCTAACCTGGAAATTTTCCAGCGCCCTGCATGGTTTGAACACCATAATAGGCATCGGCAGGAATCTGCTTTTCTCCCAGCAGGTCTTTTTCCGTCCGGGTTTGTGAATAGCTGCTCCATCCAATAAGGAGAGCGGCTATTACCATAATTAATTTTAATTTTCTCTTCATAAATTTATTATTTAAATGGTTACAATAAAATTGATTGCAATAGTAAACCTGCAATAACCGATGCAAGGGTGGTTACAATTCCCGGTAGCATGAAACTGTGATTCAGGACATACTTACCTATTTTGGTTGTTCCTGTCCGGTCGAACTGAATGGCTGCCAAAAGGGTTGGATAACCCGGAATAAAAAAGTGACCGTTGACAGCCGGAAATATCCCGACGAGGTAAGCCGGAGCCATTCCCAGCGTCAACCCCAATGGCATCAGTGCTTTGGTTGTTGCTGCCTGGCTGAAAAGCAACATGCTCAGTGTAAACAATGCCAGTGCAAACATCCAGGGATAAGCTGGTAACCAAATCACCCAATGTACTCTTTATAACATCAAAATTGTGATCCATGAATGTTCCGCTCATCCAAACCACACCGAACACTGCGATGGTTGCCTGTCCGGCTGAAGAAAAGAGGCTTGCTTTTGTCACCTGCGCAGCTGTTGTTTTTGCAAAAAGAATGATCAGCCCGGTAGCTGCCAGCATGATCATCATGATCATGGAAGGCATCTGAACCTGTCCAGATGCATTCACTGCAAAGCCTGGCTTGAATCCTTCAATTCCTGAAAATTCAGGAAGCAGCGAAGGGAAAGAGCCTACAAGCACAACAGCCAATACCGCCAAAGCAAAAATCACAACTGATTTTTTTGCTCCGGGTTTCAGTGTTATTTTGACCTCCTGCTGATCACCATCGAGTTTCTTGACGAATTCCGGGTCTTTCATCTTTTCCAGAAATTCCGGGTCCTTGCTTAATTCTTTGCCTCTTTTAAAAACAAATACTATCCCGACAAAAACACCAATAAGCGTTGCCGGAATACAGACCATAAGAATATCGGCCAGTTTTACTCCGCTTGCTGCAAGAACAGTCAGCAATGCCGCTGAAGCAGCCGAAACCGGGCTGGCTGTAATGCCCATGTGGGCAGCAGTTACACTCATGCTTAATGCCCGCTCAGGACGGATTCTTGCCTTTATTGCCACCTCAGCTATGATTGGCAGTATTGAATAAGAAATGTGGGCTGTGCCGGCAAACAAAGTAAAAAAGTACGTTACAACCGGACCAAGAAATGTAATCTGACCCGGCTTGCTGCGCAATATTTTACCTGCAATATCAACCAGGTAATCCATCCCTCCGGCAGCCTGCAATGCAGCAGCAGCAGTAACAACACTCATGATGATCAGCATCACTT
Source organism: uncultured Bacteroidales bacterium (assembly GCA_963708435.1). Classification (GTDB taxonomy): domain Bacteria; phylum Bacteroidota; class Bacteroidia; order Bacteroidales; family JAADJA01; genus JAADJA01. The sequence continues at coordinate 120,051 of CAVPSZ010000002.1, read as the reverse complement.
CGATGGGAGGATCGGCGGGTTGCATCCCGAATACAAATAAAAAGATGAGCAATCCGATCATGCCCATCACACCTAAACCGATGCCTGACATGCGGGCTCCGATGAAGATACAGACCAATAAAATTGCAAGTTGTAGAAAAATCATAGGCGTTTTTGTTAAGTTAAATTTTTCTATGCATAATTTTCAGAATATTTTATCAAATCTATCAATGCTTCACCATCCACAGGTTTGCGCAGGTAAGCCAGGGCTCCATATTTTTTTGCACATTCACGGCTGAATTTATCATCAAATGCAGTAATGATAATTACCGGTAAATGCAATTTTGCTTTGAGAAAGTGTTGCAGTAAATCGCAACCGTTCATACCGGGCAAATGATAATCAAGAATGATTAAATCTGTGCCGGCCGGTTTACTCTTTTCCAGAAACTCCTCAGCACTGCCGTACGATGTACATTCAAAACCTGCTGATTTTAGCAGGATCCCAAATCCTCGTCTCACATGCTGGTCATCGTCGATTATGTAAATCATGATAACATTTATTTATCTTCAGAAAGTAACCTATACAAAATTAGTCCACAGGCAAGGGCTTGTAAATAGTACCTTGGTGCTATAACAAGGTGAAATCTTTATTAAACTGTTTCATTTCATTGAATTATATTGTTTTATCACAAGGTCAGAAATTATGATGTGTTTTTTAGCCGGATTCTATTCCTCAAAAACAGCTTCTATCTCTCCTTTCCTGATTGCATTTTTCATCGAAGCATGATCTTTTTCATTCTGGTCAGCATAGGCAAATGAGAAATCAGCGATGGCGTTATCGAAAGTGTCACTTTTTCCCATGTACCCGCTGAGCAAGGCAGCATCTCCTGAGCGGGCATGCGAAAGCGCCAGTGCCTGGCCACACCAGTCGGCATAGGTGATCATTTCAATTTTACCAAAGGTTTCCACCCGGATTGAAATTTTGATATCCCTGAGCTGACGGAAGAAAAAATGCTGTCCGCCTTTCCCTTTTGTCCAGCCCAAAAACGGATCGCTGAAAGGCTGCATAAGACGATAACCGTTTATGACCCGCTGACCATGGTTCGGGAATATGCTCTTTCCTGCAAAAGGTTCAAGCACCGATGTACGTGCCTCCTTTGCCTGGAGGAAAAAGGGCTCTCCATCTCCTGTCATGAGGAGTAATACCCAGCATGAAGTACCCACGCTTCCGACTCCGACTACTTTTATTGCAGCATCCCTATCTCAAAACGATCGAGCAGACTGGCATAGGCCGGCTGCAAGCTTTTGCGGTAAAGATCAAATGCATCCCTGACCACCTCAGCGACTTCTCCGGGTGAATGTCCCTCCCAGTGGAAAATTGCAGGCAACTGATCCTCAATGAATTTAGATTTACCCGTTCCTTTAGCAATTTTTGGAAAGATTTCTTCTGCAACGCTGCGTCCGCGTTCTTTTGCCAGGCGGGCGGAGGCACGTTGCCGGAACTCGGGGTCTTTTAAATTTGAAATCAAACTTTCTGCCCCGAATGAAAAATGCATTAATTCCATTGTTTTCATCTTGCTGAAAACATGCATATGTTCACGATAGGCACGAACACATTCAAGCACTGCTTCCCTTGCAATGGTCTTATTAAGATTGTTGTTCCTGCAGGCGACTACGAAACTGGCTGCCAGTCGTTTGACATCCCACTCCCAGGGCGCCGGAAGTGTTTCATCCAGATCATTGATGGAGAAAATGACATTTCTTTCCGGAGTGGCAAATCCGCCGAAGTTGCACAAGTGGGCATCCCCGCATGCCTGCACATGTATTCCGGTCACAGGTGTGTTGGCGAGGTCGGAAGCCATGTTAAGCGCTGCACCACGGTAAAAAGTAAAGGCAGATCTTGCCATTCGCCCGTGACGAAGGGGTATTAATTTTTCAATGCGTCCCTTATCGCTTTCGAGGATCAGATCAACCGGATCGGGCCGGTTGGCAGGCGCCTCCCATTTTGCATGCGATGAACGGGGGCAGGTTTTACGCAGCTCCTTGCCCATTTCATATCGCTCGCTTCGGGAAACATGATGAATGGCAGATTTAATGTTTTCAGTTGCTTCCAGCGTGTTTCCCTTTTAGATTTATGTTCATTGGTTTTCATAATTAATCAGTTTATTCAAACCATTTCAACAGAATTCATTTTACGAATGATTAAAACAACTCATCCCACCTGATCCACTTCATTGTTTGAATTAATCCATCCTACAAATAACTTATAACCAATTGACATCACGATGGCGCCGGTAAAAAGACCAATAAAGCCGGAGAATATAAATCCGCCAATCACACCGATGAAGATCACCAGCATCGGGACCGGAGCGCCCTTGCCAAGTAAAATGGGCTTGAGAACATTATCGGACAAGCCGGCCACAAAAATCAATGCCGTCCACATTATTGCCGGCATGAGTTCTTTTGTCGCAAACATATAAATGATGACGGGCACCGTTATAAAGAACAAGGGTATCTGAAGAACAGCTAAAACAAATGCCAGCAATGTCCATATTCCTGCATAGGGAACACCCGCCAGCATGAACAATATTCCATGGATCAAAGCAAGTATAAGTGCTACGCCAATAATCCCTTTTACCACATTACCGACAGTCTTAAGAATAATATCGGCAAATTCATCACCCTTGTTACCGGCTAATTTCCTGAAAAATTTCTTGATCTCTTCGCCTGTGCCTCCAATAGCCAGCAGTATACCTGCAATTAAAAACGCTGCCACGATCTGGACAACACCTCCCATCAGCACTCAATATTCCCTTTCCTATTTTGGTGCCATATTCTACGAGCTGGTCTTTATACTTAACGATAAATTGACCCAGGTTGTGGGATGCAGCGTACCACAAATCATATAGTTTCCACCGATAATGGGCCATTCTTTAACCTTTTCTGTGGGCTGCGGAATAGTCAGTGTTCCGTTATCATAACTCACCTTAAGTTCCTTCACTTCATCTACAAGCGAACCGATCAACAACCCTGCAGGAAGGATGATAATGATCAGGATGGAAAAAATGATAATGAAAGAGGCCCATTTGGGTCTTCCACCCATTTTTTTAGCCAGCATACTATGAAGCGGAAACATTGCAAGAGAGAGTATAATGCTCCACAATATGATGCTGACAAAAGGCAGCATGATCATCAGGCACCAGGCAATGATCAGGATCAGAATAAACAGCCGGATGGTAATGTCGTAAACTGAATTGTTTGAAATTTTATTTTCCATTTAGTATTTGTTTAGATTTTGAACTAACTGTAATTTATTTCTTTTAGATAATTTAGATAATTATAAAACATTGATATAAAACCTTGTTACTTATTTTTTATGATTCTTCTTCTCTTTACTCTTTCTTCCTTCCTGTTCTTTCATGTCCTTTTTCCGGTTGATCTGGTATTTTTGATGGGAAGGATGGTATGTATCATTCCGCTCTGGATGGTCTTCCATACATAGTTGATGATCCCTTTGTTTTTGTCGCGCTCGTAGCCGATCTCCACTATCTTGAGATTTTTTCCGGGGGCAGGATTATTCGATAAGTGTCATCGTATTTGCAACTGTTGAAACTAAACCCCTCTTCTTTTTCCGGCTCTTTTTTTATCAACGCCACATCCAGATCGCTGATAAAGAAATTCCATCCATCCTTTAGACGTATTGTCGTTGGCCGCAAAACTGAATGTCATCCGGTTTACTTTTCCGCCATTGAATTTCATATTGATGGATGGCTCCAGCATATCGTTCAGCGGGCTTAGCTGCATTGCCCCGACACTTCCGGAACATTCAAAATCATGAAGATTTCCTTCCAGCGGAAGCACCAATTCCACATTTAAAGTACCTTCTCCCATCACCAGTGCCTGGACATTCAGGTTCATCACGTGGTCAATTGTATCTTCCGCAACCTGGTTTGTCAGATCATAGGATTGAATATTGAGATTCTCCAGCAGTATTGTCCCTGCTACCGGACGTCCTTCGGCCAGTTCACCGTAAAGGATTTTCGAGTTGGTAATAAGCAATGTATCGATGACAACCGGAATGGGTATCTTGAGGAATGACTCATTGTAAAATGGCGGGAAGCGGTTGAAATTGAAGGCCACATTCTTGTCGCGGTAAATGTCGGCATCAAGGCTGTCGATCTGCACCCTTGTGATCATCAACGGCTCTCCGGCCAGCCATCTTTTAAGTCCAACACTGGCCGATCTTAATCCTTGCCGATGTTAACATCAAACCGGTCGTCCTGGAATTTCAGCTTTTTTGAAAATTCCTTTTTATCATATTTCGGGATCATGCTGAAATCATTCCAACACCATTGTGGAATCTCTTTTACTTGCTTAAAGAAAATCCAGCAGTCTCATATCATACAATCCGGTTTCGCGAATATAGTTCAATATCTGAAAGACTCAGGCTATATGTCGCCATAGGTATATCCAATTGGCTCTTCCTGGCTATTTCTTTGAAGGTAAATGGATTGTGCAATCAAATTGATATCCAGGAGACTTTGCCAGGATTGCATCGTTCCTGATAAGCCGGAATGATCCGCCTGATAAGATTAATCCTTTCGAGGATGATTTCTGTTAAGGAGCTGTGCTCCTGTCTTTGGTGGTTTTTCTTCCTTTACTTCCTTCACTGGCATCTCCGCCAGCAATCGGAAGAGTGATTTTACATTGGGATTTTCAATTAAAAATTCGCTCGATCACTCAGCATTTTATCTTTTAACATCTTCCTGATTCTAAAACCGGTAAGCCGGATATCCTTAACATTCAATTTCCATTCTTAGACCATTCTTTGCTCAGGGATGTATCAGGAAAAATTTTCGACTTCTTTAATAATGATATCACCCTTGAATAAGGTTAACCCTGATCTTTTTATATTCAATCCTGTGGCCCATCGGCTTTGTCACTTCCAGCAGCGAGCGGACATAGGGGTCAATTATTCGGTCGGTGTACCGTCCGAGAAATATAAAAATCGCAATGATAATTACCAGCAGAGGCAAGGATCCATAAAGTAATAATTTTTTCATCTTCATAAATTTATTTGAACCTATTGCCAATTTCAAATGAAAAATTCGTTATTTCCACTTTTCCATCACAATGGCTTTCTTGGCGTCAAATTCTTGCTGGGTAATGATTTTGGCATCCAAAAGTTCTTTCAGCTGCCAGAGTTCACATGCAAGCTTTTCTTTGTCTGCCTCTGCTTTGTATAATTCCGCCATTAACATTTTCTTTTCAAAATTCAGCTCTGCTAATGTGTCGTGCATTTTTTGATCAAAGTCAAAGAGCACTGATTCTCTGCCTTGTTTAAGCGAATCGATCAGGAACGCTGCCTTTGACGGATCAAAATTATATTTGATCACTTTTTCTTTGATCACTGTGTAGAGACCATAGTAGAGTTCCCTGTCCTTTGAAACAGAATCCAGTTGCGCCGAGAGTGCGGTGTTTGCTTTGGTTAAGGAATCGATGGCCGCCTTTTCGGGATCAGCTTTCCCTTTTTTCTGGCTGAATGCCTGCGATACTGCAACAAGCATTAATAATAGCAATAACATTTTTTTCATTTGGTCCTATTTATTTATGTTAAACAAAAATAGTGCATTGGCGGCGGCAATGTAAATAGTACTTTGGTTCTAAAGCAATCCTGCTTTTTCTGCTAACCGGACCAGTTCAGCCACTGATTTTACACCCAGCTTTTTTGTTATGTTTCCGCGGTGAATTTTAACGGTATGTTCGGCAATGCCTAATTCGGCTGCTATCTGTTTATTGAGCATACCTGTAATGATCAATCGGAAAATTTCATTTTCTTGCCGAGTGAGCGTTTGAAACAAAGATTTTGTGATGATCTTTTGTCATCTTACTGTGTGCAACAATATCACGGCTTTCATTGAGTGCTTCTTCCAACTGACTGCGATCAGTTGCCTTTCATCCACCGGTTTTTGCAGGAAGTTAATGGCTCCTTTTTTAAGTGCCTGCACACTCATGGGGATGTCGCCATTACCGGTAATGTAAATGATAGGAAGATTCGTGTATACTTGTCTCTGATTTCTTCCTGAATTTCAAGTCCTGATCTTCCATCGAGGAAAATATCGAGCAAGATGCAGCCATCATCCGTGTAATTTCCTGATCTAAAAATTCATCACTATCCGGCAAAGGATTCTACTGTGTAACCTGCAGCATTCAGCAGCAGGTGAAAGGCTGCGTCTGACGGATTCATCATCATCAATGATAAAGATTTTACGTTTTCCGGTTGTCATTCGCTTGTGAATTTTAAGGCTGAATGAAAACTCTGCTCCGCCATCCGGCTTTATTTTCAGCCCAAATTTTGCCCTCGTGATCATGGATGATGGACTGGCTGATGGATAATCCGATACCAAAACCGTCTTTTTTTGAGGTGACAAATGGTTTAAACAGCTTATCTTTTACGGTGTCGGATATTCCTTCACCAAAATCGCGAACGGATAAAGTAACGTATTCTTTATTTGACTGATTCAGTAATATTGATCACTTTGTTTTCAGTATTTCCTGATTCAATCGACTGCATTGCGTTGACAACAAAATTAAGAATTACCTGCTGAATCTGAGTTCCATCAGCAAAAATATAAACCGGTTCTTCAGGCAACTCGAGTATTCAATTCTACATTATGAACTTTAACTTCACTACCGAAGGATGGAAACCACTTCATTTACCAACGATATTCAGATTCACGCGCTCTTTTTCCCGCTTCTCAAGCTTCATCATCCCTCTGACACTGCTTAAAATGGAGGCGGTCCGCTTATCATCTTCAACAATGTTTTGAAAAATTTCATTCATTAGTTCGGGTGTGTTATTGCCTGAATTGACAAACCTGATACCGGCCTGTGCGTTGCTGAGTATGGCAGTGAGGGGTTGACTCAGCTCGTGGGAGAGCGATGCGGTTAACTGGGCAATCTGTAATATCCTGTCTTCATGGATCAATTCCCTGTACTTGTTTTCCGTTTCCTTTATTTGCAGTGCCATCCTTCTTTGTTTCCGGTTCAGCAAGACCAGCCTTGCGATTAACAAAGTTTGGAGAATCAGGAAAAGGAGCCCTCCAATTATTATCCATTTGTATTTGCCGAAAAATGTTATTTCTTCAAACTGGATTGTACTGCCTTTGGGTATCAGTTTCGAATCAGCAAGGTTCCAGCGTTTAAGTTCCCGCCAGTCGAACAGGTATTCGTAGTAATCTTTTTCCGAATATTTTATTGAGGCCGGATCGGCTCCCTTCAAAATTTTAACCGCTGCATCTCCTGTGATCATTCCGACTTTAGCGAAGTTCACCAGATATCCTCCTACAGCGCCATCGCCAAATCCCATATCCGAATATGTAAACACAGGTGCATTGGCAGCCTTGCTAATAAGCCTTACCGATTCAGGATTGTAATAGGGCACTCTTTTGATGTCCGTATTAAATGAAGGTACTATGATGATACTGTTTTCGGGCAAATGCCTGACCTTTCTTAATACTTCATCCATCGATAGGTTTTCAATAAATATACATTTTTCCTTGTCATTGAGTTTTGCAACTTCTTGCTTCGAGGCAGTAGTTTGTATACCGTCAATAAAAGAATTGCCGCAGATGAAGTAGATTGAATCTGTTCCAGGAAAAAGCCCAAGGATGGTTGAAAGGGATTTCTCAAGGTTATTATTTAATGGAATGACTACTGTTTCATCATTCAGCGAAATATCCCAATGGATACCATAATCCGAAAAATCATAATCGGTCGAAACTGAAGGCAGATTGAGAAGATAAGGATCCGCAAAACTCTTCAGGGTTGAGATAATGTCAATCCCAACACATATCAACAAATGCAGCTTTACATCCCTGTACTTTTCATTGAAAGGCTCAAATTTTTCCCTGGGATAGGCGCCTTTGGGATAACGGTTCGTCTCGAGGTATTCAATGTGCAGATTATAATGGTCGCCAAATTCATTTGTCAGTTTGGTTCGTATCCCTTCGAGTATTGATCTGTAAGCCGGGGTCGTGGGCTGCATTGAGAAAAGGATGAGAATACTTTTATTTTCGGCTATGTACTCTTTATTGCCCCTGCATAAACTAATCAGGATAAACAATAAGATGAGCCGAAATGTATTCCTTTTTTTAGCATGTAATCCTTTAATCTAAAATTATTAATCAATTCCTTAAGATTGTAAAAGTAATATATTTTCGTTTTTAGGATAATTGAACTACAGGGTCGGGGATGCTATCTTCCCCCAAATGGATCAATCCTCTCTCAACCGTTCCTGTTCACCTTTAGCTCTGATCACTTCGAGGCTGAATTAAATTTTACTAGTTTTTTCCAATTAATATCACCATTGTCTTCGCAAAACTCGTTAGCAAATTCTTTCGTAAATTTATTAATCATTTGGGAATAGGATTGTATGAAGTCATCATTCTTTAATCTTTCATTTCATAGCTATTTTATCTATGAAATCATTTCATTTATTGCAGCCTCAATAGCCTCAACCCAATTGATTCTATCAGCAATTGGCTCTATCAAACTTTCAACTTCTTCTTTCAACAAATCTCTTCCTAATTCCTGTTGTGCTATAATTTGAATATCTTCAATGTTTAAAGAGTAGATAATTCTATTTCTCATCGAATTGATTTTTTATGGATTAAAAATATTTTCACGATGCCATCGCAATGAATTTATATGAGGGTGAATTTCTTTTCTATTCTGGAAGAAATATCTTTCTGTTATTTATTGAAATGGTGTTAATAAACTTATATTCTCCCATTCTTCCATGATCTGACGGTAGGTTTTTAGTTTAGTTGATAGTTGAATATTATAGTCATTTAAAAGAGCAAACCAGCCAACGTCAAAAGCCCAATGATGTAAATGGCATAGCGCAATTCCATTCCAAATATCATCTTTACCCATTTAAATTATTGGGGACAATATGCGCGGCTTCAACTTCCCATCTTAAAGTATTAGGCGAATAAATCTTCATTCCGCAAACAGCACATCTATAATCATAGGCTTCAATTATTGCTAGACGAAATCCTCTTGTCCTTAGTGCAGATTCTCTTGACACCTTGACTATTTTCTTTCCTTTATCAAATGGATTATAATTCTCAGGCCTTGTAGTTTCATTTAGTTTCTTAACAATTTTTTGAACTTCAAATGATTTCGTTGGAAGAAATTCTTTTTCGGACTGAGGAATTTTTAAAAGTTTCAACGCTTCGTCAAAACCATTTTCAGTTAGCATCCATTCCTTTTTGTTTGTAAGTTGAAAAGTAGTCGTCGGTCTTGAAACAAATTTTTCTTTTGCTAATGAATCAGCAGCACGATAAAGTAGACGATGCCAAAGAGGCGACTCAACAATTCTATTTTCTTTGCGATAAATTCTTTGTAATTTTACAGTTCTTTGTTCTAAATTCAACTTAAATTCATCTGCAATTTCATTTACGATTTCTTCGCCAGCGGCGAATTCCTTTATTACTCCATTGTGCTTAAATAATGTCTTCAGTAATATTTGTTCAACCTCCTCTCGTGTTGGCATGGCCAAATCTTCAAGCATTTTACCTTGGTAACTCATTTCTTAAGACTTTAAAATTTTTCTTTGATCAGCATAAGGTGGTGATGTAAAAATCAAATCGACAGTATTATTATTTAGCTTTAATAATTCAGTTCTACAATCACCTAAAAATAAATCCGTTCTGAGTTCCATTCAATGCTTTTCTTTGTTTACAAAGTTAGATTTAATTGCTATTAGTTCTTATTGTTTTTTTTCTATAATCTTCAGTTTAAATTCGATCAACCACTAATTGTGTGTTACGATGCCCTGACTAGCATGCAAGTAGCTGAAATTCATTTGCAAGCCCGTTTTTCTGACCTGTACGAACTGTTGTTTTAATTCAATACTTAGTTGTTTTACTTCAGCAAATATATTTCCGGGACAAAATATCTTTCAATTGCTGCAAAGAGTCTTTCAATTGAATCAAAGAAGCTTTCAATTAAATCAAAGAAGCTTTCAATTAAATCAAAGAGGCTTTCAATTAAATCAAAGAGGCTTTCAATTAAAGCAATGAAGGTTTCAATTGATACAATTATTCCTTTCAATTAAAACATTAAATCTTCCTATTGAATCAAAATGTTGTTGAAGCAATACATCAGGTTTTGAACCGAAACTGAATATATTCATGACTGTTCCTGTAGGCTCACATGCTATGACCTTCCAGGCCGAAGGATTTGTGATTTATACCGATGATGTCGTGGAGATATTTGAAGTACAGGACACGATAAACGACATCGACCTGACTCCGGAAGAGCCGGCGCCGTAACCTTTTAATGCATTATGGGGTATAAGCAAAGGTCATAATTTTTTTTAATTGGTTAATAAAAAATGAATTCAGTCCGCAAGGACGGTACTTGCGGGCTGAGCTTTTATTAAAGAATTGGAAAATGAAATTAAATTAACTCTTGTGGTGAATTGCTAAGTAATTATAAAAATAAGGTTACCATTCCCACCCAAACCCGGTATGAAACACATAATCTGTTTCAGACGATCCGGGAGCAGGCTGATTGTCCCAGTTGAGGGTAAAACCCAAAGCTATATAAAAATCCATAGGAAGATCATATTTGGTATCAAGCTTAAAGTCGGTACGCCATCTGCCTGATTCGGTAAAGCTTGGATAGGCAATGAAACTTGTCAGGAGGCTGAGGTCCCCGATGTTGAATAGGTTTAATTCGGTTCCGAGAAATCCTTCCCAGCTGTCACGATCAGGTATTGAATCGACGGAATAATTTTCGTTGTTATAGTTTGCACCACCTGAGAAGCCCCAGTAACTGCTATTGGTGTGAATGATATATTTCCCCAGACCGAGCTTGCCGGTGGTCCTTAACTGAAGTTGCTGCTCATTATTCGAAAGAAATTCAACAGCGGCCATCGGATACCAGTCATGCGGAAGGAAATATTTAAACGTTACGCCGCCATCTGTTCTTTTTATGTCGTCCACGTCATCTTGTTTAGACCCCAGGGTATTGTAAGAGCCATCGAATTGCCAGCGCTTTGCAATATAACCTACGTTACTCCGAAGGGCTAACTGCCTGAAATTATTGGCCTTGGTCAAATCGATACCCAGGTCAATGGAGGCATACACCTGACTCCAGAATCCTTTATCAATATCATCGAGGATAACAACATCAAGTATATTTACTTCCACAGTTTTCCCCTCATCTGTTAAGATGGATACTTTTCCGGGTGTGGTTGACTTAAGATTTCCATTTAAGCGTGAGCCATCGGTGAGGGTGATTAAAAAATATGTTTTTGTATAAATTTCCCTGATTCCGCTCCATTCAATCTTAAAATCTGCATCACTGTAACCCGTCTCAATAGTCAGCACATTCCTGTCCATGGTTTTAACCTCGCCAACGATATAATTACCGTTTTTAAAGATTATGGAATCCTGTTGAGAGAATGCATTCGATAATCCGAACAATAAAATAACCTGGATAAAAAGCAGCTTTTTCATAAACATGTTTTTTTTAAATTTAACAAAACTTCAAATGCGACATCAAATTAATGTTGAGTGCTGGTGACAATGTGAGACATTTCGATTTCAAATTTTCATGAAATAAATTTTCCTAAGTTCAAAAATAGTAAATGTTAGTATTCGAAGGCTAAGGTTTGGATATAATTGAGCCCTGAAAAAAGCCCGCAGTTAACTTCACCGCAGGCTGATTTCAATACTAACCTTAATAGTATTTTTCTGAATACTAAACTATTTATACAATGGCCAGTCCGTTTCTTTCCATTCGCTAAAATTTACCTTTTTCCATTCAGGGTGGCCACTGGCTTTTAACAGGTCATATTTATTCAGGATTCCAGATTGCAACTGAGAAACCGCGCTTTTTTCTGCTTCAGTCAGCTTGCTTTCGTTTACCACGAGCAATGATCTTACACTGAAGGTGGGTATGTCCTGGTCGAGCCACTGATAATCAGTAGAGCGGATGGTGTCGGCCTTGTAATATTTGGCCCAGTCTTTAAAATCTTGAAGCGGAATAAGCGCCAGTTTATCCACCGTTCCTTGCGGACTGATGGATAGTTTTTGAATTGGAGCGGAACTTACTATAATGAAGGCATCAATGCGGTCCATTACCAGTTCTTTTAAAGCGTCTTCAAAAAGAATATTTCTGGATGACCAGTAAACTCCAGAGCGGTTTTTAATTTGATTAGCTGTAGTATAAGTGCCCTGGTCGGAAGTTCCTATAGCAACTGTCCTTCTTATCAGGTCCTGAAGTGTTTTTATTCCCTTGCTTTCTTTTGTAACAAAATGAATCTGTTCGTAGGAAAGGGGCACAATTACCTTTAAGTTCTTTGTCTTGCCTGTGTTGTTAATCATATCTGAGACTTGCTGGGAATACAAATTGTCAGCCTGAAGAATTGCTAATTTGTAAGGAGTAGAAGGATCAACCAACTGTTCAAAATTGTAAGAAGCGCCGCTCGTTGACTTGTTGCTGAGCTCAATGCCTAGGTCGGGACCAACTATTTTTATAATATCCTCAGTAAACTGATATTGAGATGCCTGATCAGAACCGGATAAAATGGTCATCTGGCCGTAGATTGACGATATCATTGCGAATATCGTAATGAATGCTAATGATAAATTTCTTAATTTCATAGAATTGAATATTAAATGATTACTGTTATTATTTGCCAAAGATATTAAACATTATCTGAGGTTATCTTATTATTAAATATTTTTTGTCAAATTCCATCCAGATATTTGGTTTGTAATGGAATGGTCAAAATAAGCTATTATTTCGAATTTACCCGGCTGGCGAATTTACCTACCAGCATGGCAATGATAATGGCAATATACAGCTGCCCCGCAGTGCTGATGAGGATGGCCAGTGACTTTTGGCAACGGGAATCTGAGGTGTATATTCCCCATAACCGGTTGACGTCATGGAAACAAACGTAAAATAGATACAGTCTCTTGTTAAAGAGGATATTCCTGTTTCCTTAAAATTAAAAGCTGCAGGATTGTACCGCATCATAACGATAACGAGGGTGCTGAAAAGCATTCCCAGCAACAGGTAACCATTGATGGATTCCAATATCACCCTTGCATCCACTTCTTTTCTTTTCGATATCTGGATGATCAGTTTGATGACAATGAACTGGAAGAAAATCATGTTAGCGGCAAAAGAAATATAGTGTAAAGCTGGAAGATTTGCTACACTTGTGAGCCATTCGGTAATAAAGGCGATAACAGCCAAAATAATGAGCAACTTCCGATGGGTTTCAAGAGCAAATACAGAGGCGATAAAGATAAATGAAAAAAGTGACCGTTGAATAACCGGATGTATGCTTTCCGGAATCAGGGATAGGCAGAAAATGAAAATAAAAACCAGGATCAGCAGGATCATGTTACTGACGGAAGTAACTTTCTCTAGCATTTTTTCTACAAGATGCTTGCTTTGAAATTTAACCATTGGGTAATTTTTATACAAAAATATGATTTCCTGTTTTCGGAATGACTTATTGAAAAATAAATTTGAATTAAATGAGATAAAATTGTCGTTTTTTTATTTTTTGGTATAATTTTACAACCGGAATTTGAAGACAAAAATAGTATTCGCGAATGGAGGATAAATTCAGATTATCTGTAAAAAATTCGGGAGGGATGAAATCAATTTTAATTTCCTGCATTCTTTTTTTATATGCAGGTTCGGTTATCCTTCAGGCACAAGTCAGCAATGATACAACCCGAATGAACAAGAAAAAGGAAAAACCCCTTTACCTCGACCCTTACCACAGGAATATCATTAAGTTTAATCCAACCCCCATGCTTGTTTTCGATATTAAGGAATGTGACTTTTGCTTATGAGCGTCTGCTGAAAAATAACCAATCCATTGCAGTACAGGCAGGATATCTTGTTTTTAATATTGCGGAGGATACCATTGCTAAGACTGATCCACATAACCGACAGATCAAGGTTTGGTTTAAACCTGGCAATTGATTACCGGTATTACCCTTTCCATCGTAACAAACGACCTGCTCCCGATGGAATCTATGTGGGAGGTTATTTCCAATATTACGGAATAAGGTCTGAAAACAAATTCGATATCCTTCCGATCGATTTGGATAAGGAGGGCAAAATAACAAGCTCGATGAATTTTGAAAACCTGGGAATTGAGGTTGGATACCAGTTTGTTTTCTGGGAACGGATGACCCTCGACTTTATTCTGTTTGGGCCTTCGATGAACCTCTATTCAGGCAATTTAACTATCGAAGGAGACCTGAGTCAGGAGCAAATTGAAAATATAGATGATGAAATGGTGGATAAGCTGGTTGAACGCTATCCTGCTCTGGGGATGATATATTCAGAGGAGAGCCTGAAATTTACTGGTAATAAAACCTCATTTGGTACCGGGTTCCGCTATTCCATCCAGATAGGATTTCATTTCTAAAAAACCCAGTCTGTATTAAAAAGAAATTATTTTTGCGGCTTAAATTAAATACAGGTTGTCATGAATAAAATTTCGTTTTTCTTAATCATAGCTGTTTTTATTTCTGGCCAGGTGGCCGCACAGGTTTATACCAATAAAGAAGTTGGTAAAAAAAATGAACCCCTTATCGATAGTCTTAAAGCCACTGAATATCCTTACGTATTGCCCATCATGGGAGCCAAAGCAGCGGCTAAGGGATTTAATTTGCCTTATTCGGCAGGCCTGGGAATCAACTATATGTGGCAGCAATCCGACCTTATTATCGACAATATTATGGTTGGGTTCAACGAAGGCCCCATGTACGACTTGCAGGACGTTATCCGCATTGATGAAGCCATTGCAACTGCCAGTGGGATAAACCTGAGACCCGACATTTGGTTATTTCCTTTTTTAAATGTATATGGAATTTTGGCCAAGGCCAAAACATCCACTGAAATTGGTGCCGGCTTATGGCTCCCCGATACATCAAATAACTGGAACGAAATTACTACATTCTCATCAAAGGCTGAGTTCGAGGCATCAGCCGTTGGCTTTGGTTTAACGCCAACTATGGGTGTAGCTGGAGGATGGATTGCCCTTGATATGAACTGGACCTGGACAGATGTCAGCGCATTAAATAAACCCGTAAAAACATTTATTTTCGGACCCCGGATTGGTAAAACATTCAGGTTTAAAAATCCTGACCGCAACATCGCTTTCTGGGCCGGAGGATTCAGACTCAATCTGTCAGCAGAAACCAATGGTTCCCTGAATCTTTCTGATCTGTTTTCAATGGATGAAATTCAGGGTAAGGTTGATCAGGGTTTGGAATCTGTTGCTGAAACACAGATTCAGGTCGATACCTGGTGGGAAAACCTAACACCTGTTGAGCAGCTGAACCCTGGAAACAAAGCTAAATATGAAACAGCCAACAGGGTACTTGAAGGAGCAGGCAATATTCTTACTGCCGCCGATGGTGCCCTTTCAAATGCCGAAACTTCTACAGTTCAGTATTCACTGGAGAAAAAGCCGAAAGACATGTGGAATTTTCTTTTAGGAACGCAGTTTCAGATCAATAAGCATTTCATGGTTCGGGCTGAGTATGGATTCCTGGGTACAAGGCAGCAGTTTATCGCTGGATTGCAATATCGCTTTGGCTTATAGTTGATTTCTTAAGTATTCAGATAACTGTTCTCAGTTCTCTGTTCTCAGTTTTCGGTTCTTAGTTTTCAGGTTGACCTATCATGATTTTGGTTGACAAAAAAGAGTAAACTTTCATATTAACTGTTGATAATTCAATTTGTTATGTTTGTTTATATTGTTCAACTTTGTTTCCTCAGGTGAAGCGGAGGAAGGCTCTGCCGGGGGGCAACCTTCCAAGGAATAGCCTGACCCAGGAAAATACCTGACCGTAGTTTTATTGAGTAAAGCTACGGTTTTTTTATTTATGGATATTTTCATGGGCTTATGCCTGATAAAACCCATCGTCGAACTGTTATTTTTTTGTTCTGCTGCATTCTGTCTGAATTCGTACAATTGCATTACCGGGCGTTCCTGCTTGGGTTTGCCGCTGATATATTTTTCAAATGCAAGGGGGCTAAGTTTTCCCAACTCGCCATGGGGACAGTTGTTGTATAGTTTTACCTGGCGTGCTAATGTTGTTTGTAATTGCTTTAAAGTTCTGATGTTATACATTCGAAGATAATCGTTCTTCAGTGTTCCGATTACGCGCTCAGCGTATCCATTTTCAAGGCAGGTTTCTGCCATGCTGATCTGAATGTGGGCAGAGGTAAGCATCTTTACATATTCTTTTGAACTGTACTGACTGCCTTTATCGGAATGATGGATCAGTCCTGTGAATTGTTTTTGCCTTCGGGTGTTCATGGCCATTGACAGCGCTTTCTGATTGTTTATTGTGAACATGTTATCGCTGGCACTGTAGCCTATGATCCGGCGGCTGTATACATCCAGGATCACTACGATGTAGAATGTCTGGTCATAGGGTTTAAAGTATGTTATGTCACTTACCCATAAACCGTCTATATCGGCTATGATCATCCCGTTAACGAGGTTTTCATACCGGATGGTTCCGGGGTAGGTGGTCCGTATGAATGAACGAAACTTCCTTACCCCCATTCCCTGCGATGAAATAAAGCGCTCAAAACGGTTGACACCTATCTCTTCGATACCTAACATGTAATGGATCTTGCGGGCGCTCAGGCGAGGATAATCTTTTCGTACTTCTATTACCATCTCTTTCAGCCGTTGCCATAACAGCTTCTCTCGTTCCTGTTTGTGTACCGCTTTGTGATATGCCTGGCGGGTAATTCCTGAAATGCTATACAATTCGGTCATGATGATTTCTTTTTGTTTGGCATGGAACCATCTGAGTGCTCCAATACGAACTTTTTTTTAATGTCAATTCCCGTCTGCTCACTGCCCAGGTCAATGATTTTTTCCAGGTAATCGATCTGTAGTTGTTTCTGACCAACTTTGCGCTCAAGCTCTGCTATGTGCTTCATCAATTCAAGCGTCTTTGATCCTTCGCTTTCTTTCTCAACCACATATTTCTCCCCTCGTGCAATCCGGGTCGAATATTTACGTATCCATTTATAAATAGCCGCACTGGTTACTTCATAAATCTTGCTCAACTGAAGAACGGTGATCTGCTTGTCTTCAATCATTTTTACCTTCTCCTTCTTAAAGGCTTCGCTAAAATGTCGTATCACTTTTTTCTCTTTCATAGGCTTACTAACTATAAGTTATTAACTAAACTTTCTGTCAACCTATTTTATGATAGGACAGTTTTCAGGTTTCCGGTAAAAGATATGTCCGAAATTGTACCGGAAAGAAAACTGAACTTTAACCATTGTTGTTCTCCATCCATCCAGGTAATTTTCGCGTGAACCATACTGGACTTCAACGCCCATCATAGCCCGCTCAGCCGGATAAAATAAAAGATTGGCAAGCATGTATTGTCCTCTTTTGTATGCACTCGAATCCTGACCGTTGGAATTGGTTATTCCGGAAAGTGAATAGCCGACAGAGCTGCTGAATTTAGGACTCCACCGCTTATCGAAAAAAGCAACCGCCCCTACCACCGGCAGTGGCACCCCGATAACCGGTTTTACCGGATCAGAAAAATTGTTTTCAATGCCAATATCGATAGGGCCGTCATTCATGTAGTTTTCAATTCCTGTGCCCAGCACCACGCCAAATTTGCCGGTAATGCTTTGGGTCATTTTAAGCCTTGATGTAAGGTTTAAACCCCAACCAATGGCATTGCCACTTAGGTCATAAACGTCATCATTCAAATCTTCCCATTCGGTGTACCGGAGCAAGCCCGCCAGTTCCACATAACCGAATTTACGGGCATACCTGTACTCCGCAGTCAGGTCAGGTAACGGAAAGCGGGCTTTTACACCCGACAATTCAATTCGGTCGGCATAGATGCCCTGGTCAACACTGAATCCGGGTCTTTCGAGTGCGACGTACAGCCTTGTTTCGCCCATTATGGGCATCCATCTTACCTGGATATTGGGTAGTAATGCCATTCCATTAGGACCCCAATAATCGAGGCAGTCAGGAAAAATATCAAAGTCAACAAACAGGCTCCAGTGCTGACCTGCACCGAAATGTCCGAGCTCGGCAAAAGCTTTGCGGAAATGAAATGCAGTTTGTACCTGCGTTTTTCCCAAGCCCGAACAGGTCAAATTCGAAAATGGTTTTCAATTCACCCAGCGGAGTCGGAAAAAATCCTTTAACACCGAATGATGATTGCCGGATGCTGAAATATGTATTGCCATCGGTGCCGTATTGGTTTTTGTATGCCGGTAACTGGCTCGGCCGAACCACATCAAAGTAATCGGGATTGATCTGGCTAAAATTATAACCCATATCGGTCATTACCAACCCATATATTTCGAAGATTTTTATTCCTTCATCTTTCTGTGACAAACAATCACCGATCCATGATATGAATACGATGATTAAAAATAGTTTTGGGGTTCTCATGCAAGGATTTAATTAATTATCAGAAATTCAACCATTTTGCCAAAAGTAAATAACTCTACAACCCTACAAATTTAAGGAACAAATTAACACCTAAAAAATGTAAGATACCTTTTTCAAATTAATCCTGAATGTTTCCTTGAACAAACCCTCTCATAAAGGGTTCTTTAAAGGAAATAAAATCTCTATGAAGAAGAGATCGTAATTTCGGAGCTTAAAATGATTATACACAGGTATACGCTTTGCATGGATTTTTTTTAAGAACATGAAGTAATTGTAAAATAATAATCCCATGGAGACTAAATCGAAAACGAGTTTTAAAACTTCAGATGAATATATTGACCAGCAGCCGGAAAACGCCCGGAATCTGCTGCGCCAATTACGGCAGATCATTAAAAAGGCCGCACCCGAAGCTGAAGAAGTAATCAGTTACCAGATGCCTGCATTTAAATTTCATGGGATGCTGGTTTATTATGCAGCGTTTAAAAATCACTATAGCTTATTTCCCATGACAAAAACCCTCGAAGTGTTTAAGGAAAATCTTAAAGGTTATGAAACCACAAAAGGAACCATCCATTTTTCGTATGGCAAACCCCTGCCCGTAAAGCTCATAAAAGAAATAGTTCAATTCAGGGTAAAGGAAAACATGGTAAAGAAACAGTTTAAAGAATTGGCAAAACATAAGAAACCAAAAAATTAAAAGATGATCAGCTTTTTATAACATCAACTTGACCACGGGTTTATGATTTGTTTTGTGGCGTGAAGTCGTCTAACAATTGTCTCCGATATGCGCGATTATTTCAGAACTTTGCATAAATAACAGCGAAGCATTAAACAAAACGGTTAATTTTACATTTGATTGAATATTTAATTTGCATGAACATGAAAAATAAAACCGATCTGAAACTGAAAAGAATTGAATCAGCCAGCATATTATTGGTGATGGTATTTTGGATTAGTGTTTTTTATCCGAATTTAATAGCCGGCCAGGAGATCAATGATGTTGATCCCGAATTGCAGACTAATCAACAAAACATAGCTTCAGTAAAGGTTGATGGCCAGTTATTATTTTATATCCGTGGCATTTCTTCCTTTTCAGCCCAGGATCGATCGGTACGCATTGCTAAAAGAATAATCAATGCAGCGTCAAATCCTGCTATTTTATCTGATTCGGTAAAAATTATTCCAGGTAAAGACAGGGAGCAGATTTACGCCGGTGAGGAATTTATTATGAACGTATTCGACGTCGATGGCCAGGCAGAAGGCATAAGCCGCCGGGTGCTGGCTGAATTGATTCAAAAAAAGGTCGTTCAAGCCATCGATTCACATCGGTATGAGAGAAGCCGGCCTGTTCTTGTGAAAAAATCGTTGTATGCCGCAGGCGCTGCCGTTCTGCTGACGGTAATCATGTTTATACTCTTCTGGCTGATACGGCGATTGAATGCCGGTTTGCAAAAACGGATTGAAGCGAAGATCGGTTCAGTTGAAAATTTATCCTATAATCTGATACGGTCAAACCAGTTATGGACAGCGATTAACGTATTGTTTAAAACCCTGAAGATTGTTGTGATCATAGTCATCATTGCTGTTTTTCTGCAATATATACTTGGCCTCTTTCCATGGACAAACAATGTTGCAACCTATACATTAAATTTATTTCTTGATCCCATCATCAAAATAGGTAAGGGCTTTGTCAGGTTTTTGCCCAGCCTGGCATTTCTGGTTGTTATTTTCCTGGTTTTCCGTTATGTACTCAGGTTAATCAAATTGCTATTTACCGGTGTTGAGCAGGGAGGAATTGTGATTAAAGGCTTTGATTCGGACTGGGCTTTACCGACATTTAAAATTTTAAGAATATTTGTCATTGCTTTTGCCATCATTATTGCATACCCCTATATCCCCGGCTCAGAAACCAGCGCCTTTAAAGGTGTTTCGGTTTTTCTTGGTGTTTTGTTCTCCCTCGGGTCATCATCCTTCATCAGCAATTTAATTGCAGGCTATTCTATGACTTACCGCAGAGCTTTTAAAAAAGGAGACCGCATCAAAGTGGACGAACAGGTTGGTTTTGTGGAAGATCAAAAGTTGCTGGTTACGCGGCTGCGCTCAGTTAAGAATGAAGAGATCGTAATCCCGAATTCTATTTTATTGAACAGCAATATTATTAATTATAGTTCAAGAGCCAAAGATAAAGGACTGATCCTCCATACGACAGTTGGAATCGGTTACGAAACCCCGTGGCGCCAGGTAGATGCCATGCTGAAACTCGCTGCCGACCGGACCGAAGGTCTCCTGAAAAGCCCGCCGCCTTATGTTCTTCAGCTGGCGCTTGGAGACTTTGCTGTTAACTATGAGATCAATGCATATTGCGATGACCCAATTAAAATGCATCTTTATTATACTGCACTGCACCAGAATATCCTGGATGTTTTTAATGAGAACAATGTTCAGATCATGACACCGGCCTATGAAGGTGACCCTGAAACCCCGAAAGTAGTGCCAAGAGATCAATGGGAAACACCATTGGCAAGTAATTAACATTATCTTTAGGAGGTTCCCGGCGATTAACAATCCGGTGATTACAATGCAGATTCAGAGAACACCGTATATAACTGAAACTAAATTTTTAAATTTCCTAAATTATACCCAGGGAGATTCTAAACCTTTAACAATAAGCATTCGTTACGAAATGTCTTGATGTTGTATCAGATGTATCTGTTACTTATCGTCCTAAACATTTCTTAAAATCTAACCTTAATTCCCATTTTTATGTAACAAAAAACCTTTCAACTCAGTATAATATTCACGGCTGTCGGCTATTAAGCTCGGTGAATGAAAGCCGGTAAGCCGGAATGAATAGTAACTTCAAAAACATTGATATGATTAAAAAGTACTTTATTCTGTTTTCCAGCGCAATACTTATTGCAACCTCTTGTACTAAGATCGTTGATTTCCCTGAATTGTTTAACGGGGCTAATCCTGACACTTCCGGGTATTATGCAGCCCGGAATCTTGAGGGATTGGGAAGTTTCCTGATCGGCAAATCGACTTATTTGCAAACGCTGAACGATTTAAAAGAGGCATATAGAAATGATGAACGGTACCATTATTTCAATTATGGTAACGGCTTTGGTGAAGTTTTTTCCGGATTAAAGGAAATACAATTCGACTCAGTAAACAAGAACCAGTATAACTCAATATTTACATTGCGATATTTAGCCTGCAATGATGTCAGGATCATCGGATGCTATAATTACTATATGGACGATATTGAGATTTCTGATCTGGTTTTGACATTTTACAATGATATTTTGATCAGGATAGATTGCCGGCAAAATGATAAAATCGATGAAATTTTTAGTCTCAGTCATGGTGCAGGAAAAGTCAAAAAAGAAACTTTTTGGTTTACACCCAATGGGAAAACAAATAAAAAACCTGACAAAGAGCTTTTGGATAATGGTAAGGCTGATATCTTAAGCAATTACAGTGAAGTAATTTGGGAAAACAGCGCAGTTAAAACTACTTCATATTCCCGGATCAAATACAAGTACGAAAACAGAAGGTTAACAGGTATCGACTACACCATTAATGAATTCTCGATTGTTTCGAAGGATGAAATCCGAAATAATGAAATGATTAGTTGTGACAGCATCAGCAGGCTGAATAATGTAAGAACTTCTTATTAATTTCGTAACCATCATTGTTAAAAAGAGAGCGTTAGATCGTTCGCAGCCCGTCAACAGGATGCAATTGTTATTTTCCCAAACCGGCTGCAGAATCTATAGTCACCGGCAACCCTTTAAAGCCAATCTTCTGCTATAAAAGATAAAAACATTAAAATACTGTTCCTGTCATCATAGCTATTAATACGGCAGCAATTACCTGCCGAATGATGCCATCCCCAATCTCAAAATTTTTCGCAGTTATTAACCTTTTTTGCTTTGCTTGATAAGGTTTTGCATTTCACACTAATAGTGCAAAACTCCTGCTAAGAGTCGAAATGGTTTGCTTAATGTTTTTTTATGGAATCTTTTTTTTCCCTTATCTGCCTCTCCCTTTTAGCTATAAAACTATAAGTCAATCCGCACACTGTAAAATTTATTTGTTTATTTCAAATATTCCCCTAAATTTGCTACCCTATTTTATCTTCTTTTGAAAGATATTGCAATTTCTGACAGGAAATATATTCCTCAACTAAAGCTGACAATAAGGATACTTATGTTAGTTCAAAAACTTGCTCATTTAAATCAATATTGCTGAAAAAGACAATTTTGTTCTTATTTGATATGAAGCGTAG
Organism: uncultured Bacteroidales bacterium; assembly: GCA_963708435.1. GTDB lineage: Bacteria > Bacteroidota > Bacteroidia > Bacteroidales > JAADJA01 > JAADJA01. The sequence continues at coordinate 97,273 of CAVPSZ010000002.1, read as the reverse complement.
GAACTGGATATTAAAGGAAAATGATTAATACGTTGAAATGGAGACTGGTTTCTAAGAAAATAGCCTCAGATCTTTAGGATTAAAAAGGGGGTATATAAAATGAAGCCGCGAACAGTGTAATAATTAAAATTATTTCAGAATGAAAATTATTAAAATCGCTTTTTTGTCAATGTTATTGACGTCGATAGGATATACTCAAAACTACCTGATTAGTTTTGAAGGCGCAGGAGATACTACCGGTCTGGGGACTGTAAATGTCGAAAACCTTACAAGTGGAGCTACTGTTCTTATTAATGGTGACGATGTGTTACACTTAATAGCTACAACCGGATTTGAAAAAATAAAAATGGTTAACGGAGCCTTGCAAATTTTTCCCAATCCAATGGCCGGGCAATCAACTCTAACCTTTGTCACAACGGAAACAGGGGATGTTGCAGTGAGTATTATTGACCTGACCGGTAAAATTATTGAGCAAACCAAAACCAAGGTTTCTTCAGGAAAACATAGTTTTCTGATTTCCGGCATACATCAGGGAATGTACTTTCTGAAAGTAACTGGGAAAAGCTATAACTTTACATCGAAATTGATCAGTAATAATAATCTTGAAAACAAGCCGCAAATCGCTTATGTTTCATCAGTTGCGAATACCATAGGGTACCAATCGAAAAGTACGGCAGAGATAATTGATATGCCGTATACAGATGGCGATATTTTATTGTTCGAAGGTAATGCGGGTCAATACGGTAATGTTATTACTGATATTCCCACTGGCGATAAAACCGTTACATTCGATTTTGTCCTCTGTAAAGATTCCGGGGGCAATACTTATTCCACAGTCCAGATAGGAACAGAAAAAAAAGTTATCCAGATATGGATGGCTGAGAACCTGAATGTTGGAGTCCGTATTGACGGGATTCTGAATCAAACGGATAACAGCATAATAGAGAAATACTGTTCGGCTGATCTTGAAACGAATTGCGATATCTATGGAGGCTTATACCAATGGGACGAGATGATGCAGTATGTTACGACTCCGGGGGCTATAGGGATTTGTCCTGCCGGATGGCATCTTCCAACAGAGGAGGAATGGTGCACCGTAACCCAGTTTCTGGATCCGACGGTCGATTGTGAAATAATCGGTATGATTGGTACTGATATTGGGGGGAAAATGAAAGAAACCGGAACTATTCACTGGAACGCTCCCAATACAGGAGCTACAAATATCAGCGGCTTTACCGTGTTGCCGGGTGGTTACCGTAGCAGTGCCGGAGGCACTTTTGGACAATTTCACCTGGGTGCTGATTATTGGCAGTCAACTGAAGCTTCAGCTACCCAAGCATCTGATAGATACTTCTATTATAACAACAGCAAAATAAGCCGCACCCTGAATCCCAAAACGGATGGTTATTCCGTTCGTTGCCTGAAAGATTAGCAAGTGTCATGATTTTGGATCAGAAAAGAAAGTGTATTCCTTTAACTATTGCAAAAAACTAAGGAAGTTATATGGCTTGAGTCAAATTCATCTCAGCGGGCTGACAAGACCTGCAAAAGTAATTATATCGCCTTTGATGTTTAAATAATAGACAAACTATGGCCCGCAGGAGATAAATAAAATTCAAACAGACAGAATCCCTGCATTGGCTGTTATCACAGTAAAATTAATATTTAAAAGGCAACCAAAGGGAAATGATCTGTACTTTAAAATCTTTGCTTTGTCGAAAAAAACACCCAATTTTGCTCAGATAACAAACTTTGAGAAAATGAAGTATATCTGTTCACTATCAATTGTTTTACTGTTGACCTATTTGGGTTATCCCCAGAACCAGCACCTGGTCGATTCCTTGCAGGCACGTTTTAAAGCAGAAAAGCATGACACTGCCCGAGCGGATGTTCTGTTAGAAATTGCAAAAGCCTATAGGTTCAATAATCCTGATATAGCTAAGGATTATGCAGAGCAAACCCTTGCTTTGTCTGAGAAAATTGATTATAAGAACGGTCTCCAGCGCGGTTATAACCTTTTGGGAACCATTATAAAAAACAAAGGAGAATACCTTGCGGCCCTTGAACTTTACAAAAAAGCTTTAACTATTTGTGAGGAAATACAGGATAAACAGGGTATCGCCACTTGTTACAACAATATTGGAAGCGATTATAACAGCCTTGGTAATTATCCCGAAGCGCTGAAGAATTATTCCTCTGCTTTAGCGCTGTTCGAAGAAATCGGCGATCAACAGGGCATCGCTAAAGCCTTCATGGGCAAAGGAAATATTTATTCCAACCTTGCCAATTATCCGGAGGCATTGAAGAACTATTTCGAAGCTTTAAAAATAAATGAGAAAACCGGGGAAAAACAATTTTTGTCTGCTTGCTTTTCCAACATCGGTATTGTTTACGAGAAATTGGGAAATTATCCTGAGGCACTGAAGAATCATTTGGCTTCTCTGAAAATCTTTGAAGAAATGAATAATAAACCCTTTATAGGAAGGTCATACAATAATATCGGGATTATTTATTCAAACCAGGAAAACTACACTGAAGCATTACAGAATTATTCATCTGCTTTGAAAATATATGAAGAAATGGGTGACAAACCGGGCATCGCCAGTTGTTATAATAATTTCGGAATAGTATACCGGATTCTTGGTAAATATCCCGAAGCCCTCGAAAATTATTTCGGAGCATTAAAGATAAATAATGAAATTGGGGACAAAGTTGGTATTGCTAATTGTTATAACAACATCGGTAATGTTTATAATGATCAGGGTAATTATGCTGAAGCATTAAAGAATCTCTTCGCTGCATCAGCAATCTTTGAAGAAATTGGGGATAATAACGGAGCTGCCGGAAATTGCGTCAATATAGGGCGAAGTTATCTCGGACAAAAAAACTACGGAGAAGCTAACAGGTATCTGAATGCAGGATTATCATTATCAAAAGAAGCTGGCAGCTTACAATATTTAAAAGACAGTTACGATCATTTGGCAATACTTGACAGCGCTCAGGGCAACTTTAAACAGGCGCTGGAGCATTACAAACTATTTATAGTTGTGCGCGATAGTTTGCTGAACATTGAAAACACAAAAAAAATCACTACTCAGCAAATGCAATATGACTTTGATAAAAAAGAGGCTCTGGCAACCGCTGAACAGGAAAAAAAGGATCTTATTGCAAAAGAAGAATTGCAGAAGCAAAAACTGGTTCGCAATGGTTTTGTTGGTGGTTTTGCAGTTGTTTTATTATTCGCTGGAGTATTTTTCAGGCAGCGAAACAAAATAAGCAGGGAAAAGAAAATAAGTGAAGCTGAAAAAGAAAGAAGTGAAGAATTGCTGCTTAATATCCTTCCCTCTGAAATTGCTGCCGAATTAAAGCAAACCGGCCGATGCCAGCCCAAAACATTCAGCATGGTAACCGTGCTGTTTGCTGATTTTAAGGATTTCACTACCGTTAGTGAAAAGGTCAGTGCGGAGTTGCTGGTTAGTGAAATTAATTATTGCTTCAGCGCCTTTGATGAAATCATGGAGAAATATAAGATCGAAAAAATTAAAACAGTTGGTGATGCTTATATGAGCGCAAGCGGCTTACCAACACTGAACTATACTCATGCTTTTGATATGGTAAAAGCGGCTCTTGAAATGAATGAGTTCATTCTGAACCGGAAAAAGGAAAAAGAAGGCAAAGGTGAAATATCATTTGATCTGAGGGTCGGCATTCACACCGGTCCGGTTGTAGCCGGAATAGTTGGGACCAAGAAATTTTCCTATGACATCTGGGGCGATACGGTAAACCTTGCTGCGCGCATGGAACAAAGTTGCACACCCGGCCATGTAAATATCAGTGCAAGTACCTATGAATTGGTAAAAGATAAATTCCTGTGTTCCCACAGGGGCAAAATACAAGCAAAAAATAAGGGAGAGATTGATATGTATTTTGTGGAAAGAAAATCATCATGATTGCTAAGCCCTTTATTCCTTTATTTCCCTTATTTCCATATTTATTAAGTTGATAAAATTTGCCCTGCAATCAGTACTTAATATCAAACATCTAAAATATTTAAGTTTGTTGAAAAGGTCATTTCTTTACTTTTGCTTCTTCAATCTGGGAAATGACAAAAAAGTCTAAAAACAAAAAAGATCATATCATGGATAAAATAACCGTAATCGGTGCCGGAAATGTCGGCGCCACAGTAGCAAACGTCATTGCACACAAAGACCTGACCAGGGAACTGGTACTGGTGGATGTAAAAGAAGGTCTCGCTGAAGGAAAAGCCCTTGATATCTGGCAGACATCTTCGATCAATAATTTTAATACCCGGGTAGTGGGAGCTACTAACAATTACCTTCGTACAAAAGGATCGGGAATAGTCGTTATTACTTCCGGTATTCCGCGCAAGCCAGGCATGTCACGCGACGATTTGATCAAAACAAATGCAATCATTGTCAAGGAGGTCACTGAAAAAGTGGTGAAGTATTCTCCCGAAGCCATCATTATTATTGTTTCCAATCCGCTCGACGTAATGACCTATTGTGCTTACCTTGCATCGAACAAGCCAGCTAATAAGGTGTTTGGAATGGCGGGTATACTCGATACAGGTCGTTATAGGGCGTTTATTGCAGAGGCGCTGAATGTATCCCCAAAGGATATTTTATCCCTTTCACTCGGAGGGCATGGCGATACTATGGTGCCGCTTCCGCGCTATACTTCTGTAAACGGGATTCCGATAGATGAACTCCTGGGTAAAGATGAGATTAACAAGATTGTCGAACGAACCCGGGGTGGCGGCGGTGAATTGGTCAACCTGATGGGAACATCGGCATGGTATGCTCCCGGTGCCGCTGCAGCTCAGATGGTAGAAGCTATCGTTGACGACCAAAAGAGGATATTCCCATGCTGTGCCTATTTAAAGGGCGAATACGGATTAAAGGACATTTACATGGGCGTTCCGGTTAAACTTGGTAAAAATGGAATAGAGGGTATCTTTGAACTCCAGCTTAACAAGGCCGAGAAAAAAGACTTAATGGAATCGGCTGAAGCGGTAAAGAGCGTAATGAAATCATTGGACGAAATGAAACTATTCTGATTTGATGAATCATTCTTTGAAAGGTACTTTCGGGTACCTTTTTTTATCAGCATACCTATGAAAAGAATAGTTGTATTGACTGGTGCCGGAATAAGCGCTGAGAGCGGAATTCAGACTTTCAGGGATGGTGAAGGATTATGGAATCAATACCGTTTTGAATACCTTGCAACACCGGAAGCGTGGGGTCGCAACCCGGAACTTGTGCTTGAGTTTTATAACTGGAGACGAAAAAAGGTTTTGGAAGCACAACCTAACCCTGCTCATCTGGCCCTTGTTAAGCTGGAAGAGATATTTGATGTACAGATCATTACTCAGAATGTGGATGACCTTCATGAGCGGGCCGGTTCCAATAATATTCTGCACCTTCATGGTGAAATTACAAAAGCAAGGAGTACTGCCGATCCGGATCTGATTTATCCGATCAAGGGCTGGCAGCTTAATATGGGTGATAAATGTGAGAAGGGATCACAGTTAAGACCTCATATCGTTTGGTTTGGCGAAGCTGTGCCTTTGATTATTCCTGCCCAGAAAATAGCATCAGGAGCGGACGTTCTGATAATAATCGGCACTTCTCTGGTAGTCTATCCTGCTGCAAGCCTTGTCGTTTATGCCCGCCCCGACTGTCCCAAATATTATATCGACCCGAAAGCTTTTCAGGTTGGAGGGATTTCCAATTTAAGCATCATCAATAAAACTGCGGTGGAAGGAGTTCCCGATCTGGCAAATTGGTTTTTGGCTAACCCGGATACCGGTCATTTAAAATAAAAAAAGCCCGAAAACGGGCTTTATAAGTTCGAAGGATGTTTAAAGAATCAATGATATTTATATTGGTTTATAAACCAATCCAAATTTCAAATCTATTTTCTGAAGTTTCTTCCGCCTCTGTTGTCATCAGTTTTTTCTCGTGCCTGATTGACAGCAATTTTCCTGCCTTTAAATTCTTTTCCGTTTAATTCTTCAATGGCTTTTTTCGCTTCTTCGTCGTTCGACATTTCAACAAAACCAAATCCTTTGCTTTTTCCCGTGAATTTGTCGGTAATTAATTTTACCGAACCCACGTTACCATACTCTTCAAAGAGCTCCATAATTTCACCTTCATTGATGTCATATGGAAGATTTCCTAAATAAATGTTCATAAAAAACTTGTTAGATCGTAATGATTTAATGAATACTGCGGCAAAATTAGTCATTATTTTAAATACAATTACAAATGTTTGAAATACTTTTAAGCGGATAAGAGATTATTCCGCCTAACTTTTGTTTGAGGTCCATCTAAAAAAGGTCAGATCATTATTTTTATATTTTTGCGAAAAAGAACATTGATGAAAGTACACTTTATCGCCATTGGCGGGAGCGCAATGCATAACCTTGCAATAGCATTGGCCAAAAAGGGATACCAGGTCACCGGTTCCGATGATGAAATTTTTGAGCCTTCCAAAAGCAGATTGAGGAATTACGGTATCCTTCCGGAATCTGTTGGCTGGTTTCAGGAAAACATTACTGAAGAACTCAATGCCATTATCCTTGGGATGCATGCCCGTGCGGATAATCCCGAATTGCAAAAAGCAAAGGAACTCGGAGTGAGAATTTTTTCTTACCCTGAGTTTCTTTATGAGCAATCAAAGTCGAAAAAGAGAGTAGTGATTGGCGGCAGCCACGGGAAAACAACAATCACTTCAATGATCCTTCATGTTATGAGCTTCTGCGGTAAAGACTGCGATTATATGGTCGGTGCACAGCTGGAGGGTTTTGAAGTGATGGTTAAAATAACCGATGATGCACCTGTAATGATTCTTGAAGGAGATGAATACCTGACATCTCCCATCGACCGCAGGCCTAAATTCCATGTCTATAAACCGGATATTGCACTCATCAGCGGCATTGCATGGGATCACATCAACGTTTTCCCGACTTTCGAAAATTATGTTGACCAGTTCAGGCAGTTTGCCGGCCTGATTTCAGAAGGAGGAACACTCATATACTGCCGGGATGATGAAAATGCAAACCGGATAGGAACAACCGCCAGAATGGACATCCGAACTTTTCCCTACTCAGTTCCGGAGCATCTGATCGAAGAGGGTATTACAAAAATAATTTTCAGGGATAAGAAGATACCATTAAAAGTCTTTGGCGAGCACAACCTGATGAACATTGAAGGAGCAAGGCTGGTCTGCAACCGGCTTGGTATTGATGATGATGTTTTTTTTGAAGGAATTCAAAGCTTTAAAGGTGCATCCAAACGGCTCGAATTAGTTGCACAAAATAAATACACATCAGTTTTTAAAGATTTCGCTCATTCACCTTCCAAACTGGTCGCAACTACAAAAGCAGTTAAAAAACAATTTCCTGAAAGAAAGCTGGTAGCATGTATTGAACTGCATACCTTCAGCAGCCTGAGCGGAAATTTTCTGGGTCATTATCAGGGGTGCCTCGATCGGGCAGATATTGCAAAAATATTTTTTAGTCCCCATGCCCTTGAATTGAAAAAACTTCCTGCAATAACACAAGAGCAGGTGAAAGAAGCTTTTGGAAATCCTGATGCCGCGGTGTATACCGATTCAAATAAACTATTAGAGGATTTATTAATGATTGACTGGAAAAATAAAAACCTGCTGATGATGAGTTCAGGCAATTTTGAGGGAATCGATATAAATGCTCTTGGCAGGAAAATCGTTGGATGAAGTATCATTTTTAAAAAACTTAAATGGAAAAAGGCACATTGTGGTTAAAAATGTGTGGGAGCTACTGGATTCGAACCAGTGACCCTCTGCTTGTAAGGCAGATGCTCTGAACCAGCTGAGCTAAGCTCCCAATATGTATTGAACTGAATCCCAAAATTTGGGACGGCAAAGATATATCATTATTTTTTTTTAACAAGAAAAAAATCGGTTCTTTCTAATAATTTCATTCTGACAGATAAAATTTTCTTTCTGGGGATAGAATTTAATAATAAATCATTGACAATCATAATGTCGTGAAACAATATAGTTTAGCGAATAAGCAAGAATATATTTTTCATTCAAAAGGGTTAATAATAATATTCCACAAAAATTTGTCTATTGAAACGAAACCTAATATTGAATTGCATTAACTTTGTCCGGCAATTATTAATGTTTTTTGAACTATTTTGCCTTTGAATTTGTTCTGTAGCATTTAAATTAATTAGCAATACAAATTAAAAAATATAGAAATTATGAGAAATTTAGCATTTGTCCTATTTTTTACAATTATTGTAAGTCAGGCTTATTCCCAATCCAAAAAGTATTTTTCAGTCGGAGGTGAAATGATTTTTTCATTCGCTGCAATCGATCACAATGGCCAGGCTGATGGAAACGTGATGAGGTTCTCACCGTTTTTTTGTATTCAGCCTAATTTCAATTACGACTTCACAAAGAATTTCGGTTCCTTTGTCGGTATTTCCATACGTAACATCGGGTTTATTTATGATGAGTATGAAGTGCCAAATCCTGAGAATCCTGATGAGACCAAAATGCTGAAAAAAAAATACAGGACCTATAACATAGGGTTGCCGATTGGAATTAAACTAGGAGTTATGGATAAATCCTTTGTTTTTGGAGGTTATGAAATAGAGTATCCATTCCACTACAAGGAAAAGACTTTTGACGGAGATCATAAAGACGATAAATTCGGGGTCTGGTTCAGCGACCGCGTAGAGTCATTCCAGCATGGCTTTTTTGCCGGTATGCAGTTACCTCATGGTTTGAATCTGAAATTTAAATATTATCTGAGCCAATTTCATAATATGGATTATGTTGACAATGATGGCCTCAAACCATACGATGGTCTGAAAACAAATATCTTTTATTTTGCTGTTACTTTCAATCCTTTCAAAAACATGAAGGATTCTTTTGAAGAAAGCAAACCAAAAAAAGCTGTTTTTTGATCAGCTAATCCTGGAAAATTATCTGATTAATGAACATTTGTAGTTCTGTACTTGAATGATTTTCATGGACAGGCAAAGGTTTCATTTTCGACAAGAGTTTTACTACTAAATAAAGTAGTGTAGAAATAAAACAATGAAAACGGATCCCTTTTTATTTACAAAAATAGTTGCCACTTTAGGTCCGGCCTCCGCTTCGGTAAATGTCATGCGCAAAATGATAGAAGCGGGTGTCAGGGTTTTCCGGATCAATTTTTCGCATGGAACTTTTGAGGAATATGAATCCTACTTCGATAAAGTACGCGAAGCAGAAAGACTGACAGGAGAATATGTTGCCATTCTCGGTGACTTATCAGGACCAAAAATTAGAGTAGGAAAAGTAATTAAAAATGGCGTCCTGCTTAGAAAAGGGCAATTGGTGGAATTTGTGAAGCAACCGGTTGTTGCAGGTGAGAAAAACACTGAATGTGTTTTTTCATCAACCTATCCTCATTTTATTGACGAAATAAAAAAAGGAGAAAAGATACTCATCGACGACGGAAATCTTCAGCTCACCTGTATCGAAAAAACTTCCGGCAATAAAAACAGGAAACTGATTTGCCGGGTGGAACGGGGTGGTCTGATCACATCTGCCAAAGGTATCAACCTGCCCGATTCTGTCCTTTCGGTTCCTTCGCTCACAAAAAAGGATTACGATTGTGTTAAATTTGCTGTCGCAAAAGGTTTTGACTTTCTGGCGCTGAGCTTTGTCAGGAGTGGAGAAGATGTTAAGGTATTAAAAAAAGAATTGATCCGCCTGGGAGCAAGGCCAAAATCAATCCGTAAGAGTGATAATCGATTCGATTTTTCCCACTTTTTCGATGATGCAAAAAATTATATTCCCGTCATCAGCAAGATAGAAAAGCCACAGGCCATTGATAATCTGCAGTCCATCATCGATGAAACCGACGGGATTATGATTGCAAGGGGAGATCTGGGTGTTGAGATGGACCTTGCAGAAGTTGCAATTCTTCAGAAAAAAATAGCAAAAATGTGCCACGAAAGCGGCAAACCGGTCATTGTTGCTACGCAAATGCTGCAAAGCATGATTGAATCCCCGTCCCGACCCGTGCAGAGGTTTCGGATGTTGCCAATGCTATATTCGACGGAACAGATGCCGTCATGCTTTCCGGTGAAACGGCAGTTGGTAAATATCCAGTTGAAACGGTAAAAATGATGAACAGGATAGCTGAAAAAACAAATGACTACATCAGATCTGAAAAGCAAATTGAAGGGGTATATATCCAAAGGACCGAGATTTTCAGCCGCACTTCCGCCCTTGCACATGGTGTAAGCACTATTGTAAACGACATTAAACCGAAACTGATTGTTACCTGGACCCGCTCCGGCGGCAGCTCCGTATTTCTTTCACAGCAGCGGTTACATGTTCCTATTATTGCATTCGGCGAAAACATCAACCGGCTGAGGCAACTTGCTGTTCTTTTCAGTATTAAGCCTGCCTATATGAAACAACCCTTATCAGGTAGCGCTTTCATCACGACGGTCGATAAACTTCTGATCAAAAACAAATGGGCACAACATGGCGACCCGGTTATTATCGTCACCGGCGACCCTATCACGAAACCAGGTATCGTCAACCGCATCGTGATCCATTATGTCGGTGAATCAGTGGAATAGTCGTAATAATAAGATGTTGCCGGGTCAACCGTGTGCATTATTAAAAAAGGAATTATCATCCTTCAAAATTCCATCATTCCGCTAATCAAAAATCTCATTTGGTTCTTTCATTCCCTATATAGCTTATGCCCCAACTCCTCTTGCGAGCATTACAGCCAGCAAGGGAAGTATGGCTAATAAAAGCAATTCGATGCGGATATAAATCAGAAGTTTTTTAACGATTTTTTCATTCATCTCAGGCTCCTGGTTATTGTTGACCTGTTTTCTCCATTTCAGGAATTTAATAGTCGGAATAATGGAAATGATCGCCACAATGACGAATAAAGTGAGCTTGGTATGAAAAACAGGGTTCGCAAGGTAATATTCCGAACCTTTTCCATAAACAAACCATCGCAATAGTCCGGATGTAAGAACTAAAATAGCCGCAACCCCATACAGGAGATCAATAAGGGCAAGCGTCCTGATTTGCTCTTTCGTCATTTTCGGTTTGAGAAGGATATGTTCAGTAATGAGGGAACCCATCAGTATCATAATGGATAAAAAATGGAGATACGCGATAAATATTGACATTATGTTAAGTTTTATAAAAAAAACAAACTCAGGTAATATTTGTTTAACACACCTAAAATCAAATTTGTTCTCAGTATAGGGTTCTCTTTCAAAACCAGCCATTCATAATGACTTATAGCGATCATTCTGTTAACATGCAAGGTAGGCTGATTGCATAGGTTTATATCGAATAGTTTCAAGCCTTAAGCTTATTTTCTTTGATTTATTTTCAAAGAACTTCATTTATTCAATTTTAGCTCTTCTGGAGTTGAACCTTTAATGAACTTTATTGTTAATTCCATTAACAGGAGAGTTTAAGTTGTTATGATGCATCACTTTCTCTCAATTTTTTTGTCTGATATTTTAAATATACTACAATGAAAAAAACTTTTTTCTTCTCTCTCTTAAGCCTGGTTTTTTCCATCGGCTTCGCTCAAACTGCTATTAATTTTAATTGCAATGATTGTGATGGTGTCAATCACGACCTTTTCACAGAGCTTGATGCCGGGAAGGTAATCGTGATCTGTTGGGTAATGCCCTGCGGAGCATGCGCCGTTCCCGCGCTAACTACATACAATGTTGTTCAAAGCTTTCAATCCTCCAACCCTAATAAAGTTTATATGTATCTTGTTGATGATTACGCAAATACCAATTGCAATTCGTTGAAAAGCTGGGGTAATAACCAGGGTATAACCGATGTAACATGTTTTTCAAACAGTGCAATAAAGATGAGCGATTATGGCTCAAACGGAATGCCCAAAGTTGTCGTTGTCGGGGATGCCAGCCATACCGTCTATTACAATGCGAACAATTCAGTCAATGGCACAGCGCTTCAGTCAGCAATCAATACTGCAATTGCCGCAACGCTTACCGGCATGGATAAAAGCCGTGAACCATTTTCTGCAACGGAGTTCTTTCCAAATCCATCCAATGAAAGCTCATCTCTTGCTTTTGATCTGCAAAACCCTTCCAGCATCAGCCTGAAAGTTATCAGTAATATGGGCGAAGTGGTTCAGGAATTGTCATATATGAACCTGCCGCAAGGAAGGAATCAGGTCGAAATAAACACTTCAGGGCTAAGTAATGGTATATATTTCGTCAGCATCAGCGATGGTCTCCGCAGCAAGACCATCAAGATAGCCGTAAACCATTGATGCTGTCCCTAATTATTTTCAGCAGAGGTGAGATTAATTTTTTTTCTGCTTCTCAAATAGATTTCATTTAGTTAATTGCTGGTAATCAATAATGAAGGATTTTTCAAAAGTTAAACAATTGCAGGAATGAGATTATCTGTTTTTATACTGCTTTCCTTTTTTCTAATTGCATTTGAAGCATTTTCTCAATGTTGTGCCGGCGGATCCGGTAGCCCGGTTGCTGGAGGAACCTCCCAGGGAGTTCTTTCAGCACAGCAAATTGAGTTGAATACAAATTTTCAATTTATTAACAGCGACAAGTTCTATACTGAAGATTCACCTGATACCAATAAATACTTTGATCAATTCAGAAGCGCTTACCAGTATTTCAGAGTCGCTTACGGTGTGACCTCTAATTTCATGATGTCGGTTGAAGCAGGTTATTACTTCTACAAGGAAGAGATCGGACTGAATAGCGACCCGTCAAAAACATTTAACTCCAAAGGTTTCAGCGACCTGATCATTTTCCCTCGATATACGGTACTCAACAGGTCGAATGAAAAGGCCAAAACAGAAATTACCGTTGGCTTGGGCTATAAAATTCCAGTGGGCAAGTATAACGATTCAACTGGATTTGAAGTTTGGGGAGGATCTACTTTTTATATGGTAAATCCACCTGCCGTTCAACCAACTTCAGGAGCCCAGGATGTAATTTTTTATACTTTCCTGTATCGTGGTTTTCCGAAAAAGAACTTTCGCCTGTTTGCCAATGCCATGTATATCAGAAAGGGATGGAATCCGGCGGGAGAAAAGATCGGGGATTTTGCAAGTATGAGTTTGTTTGCTGGTAAAACTTTCTTCGGTTTTCTTGGAACCACGCTTCAGGTTCGTGGCGAATGGCTCGATAAAATGAAGATCAACCAGGATGTTTTAATCTATGCATTCCCCAATTACAATCCGGAATTTACAGGGTATAAGAAAGTATTCGTTACACCTCAGTTAAGCGTTACTAGAGGTAATTTCACCTTATATGCATTGGCCGACCTACCTGTCTATCAATATTTGACCGAAACACAGGTCGGAACACAACTCCAGATAACAACAGGAATTTCTTACAGGTTTTATGCCATGAAAAGCAAAAGTGAAATATTAGATTTAGGTGAATATTATTGCCCGATGCACCCTGAAGTAATGTCCTCATTCAAGGGTGAATGCCCGAAATGCGGGATGGATTTGGAGAAGAAATAATAAGAAATTTATTTAATTCCATATCAATATTCAACAGAAAGATACAGCTTCCGACTTGCCCGTCAAATCAATATCATAAAACATTCAATTAAGACCTAGCTTGATTAAATAAAAAACCCGCCTTTTGAGGCAGGTCTTTTAGTTTCATGGCTTATCGGGTTTTACATCTGCTGATAAGATGTCTCTTAGCGCTGTGGTGGTGGGTATTCAATGCTGATGTTGAAAAACATCACCCATTCGTTGTATGTACCGTAAATAACCCAGTGAATTCCGTTGTATTTGACATGTCCATAATACAGGTATGCTTCATTGTGTCCAAGAACTTCCTCCCTGGTAAGTTGTTGATCCATTGCTCTGCATAACCCGGGATTTTGCATCGCAGACTGAATAGAAATTCTTTCTGCATGTTTGGGTGATGTCCTTGGTGATTGCGAAAATACTGCTGTTAATAACGGTAGCAGCGCTACGATCAGAAAAAATTTTGTTGTTTTCATGGCTTCCTCCTTTTTTTTAGTTAGCGTTTTTTAATTTATTAATTGAATGAACTAAAGTTGATGAAGCAAATTTAATATGGCCTGGAACATAAAACATGGCAGAATTCTGCCATAAAAAAAATCAGTGGTTTTCCTCTGGACAACCGGCAAAAAAAAACCCGCCATGTTAGGGCGGGTCTTTTCAGGTTTGAACTGGTTTCTGAAATTTAACAGTTTAGCTCACCGACCTGTGGTTTTCGAATCTTACTTCAAAAAATGCTTTCCATTCTTTTAAGGTTCCGCAGATGCAATACCTCTGGCTTTTGTAGATTACATACCCATAGAAATACTCCGGCACATGCCCTCCACTGGTGGAATTTATTAAACTTACATTTAATTGCTGGCGCATAGCAAGAACAAGTCCCGGCTTTTGCATTGCCCTTTCGAATGAAATTTTGATGGTGTACGGTGTCTTCACCGGTTCAGGTTGTGAATAACTCAATGCTGCATAAGCAAGCAGCGCTACGATCAGAAAAAATTTTGTTGTTTTCATGGCTTCCTCCTTTTTTTAAGTTAGCGTTTTTTAATTTATTAATTGAATGAACTAAAGTTGATGAAGCAAATTTAATATGGCCTGGAACATAAAACATGGCAGAATTCTGCCATAAAAAAAATCAGTGGTTTTCCTCTGGACAACCGGCAAAAAAAAACCCGCCATGTTAGGGCGGGTCTTTTCAGGTTTGAACTGGTTTCTGAAATTTAACAGTTTAGCTCACCGGCCTGTGGTTTTCGAATCTTACTTCAAAAAATGCTTTCCATTCTTTTAAGGTTCCGCAGATGCAATACCTCTGGCTTTTGTAGATTACATACCCATAGAAATACTCCGGCACATGCCCTCCACTGGTGGAATTTATTAAACTTACATTTAAGTTGCTGGCGCATAGCAAGAACAAGTCCCGGCTTTTGCATTGCCCTTTCGAATGAAATTTTGATGGTGTACGGTGTCTTCACCGGTTCAGGTTGTGAATAACTCAATGCTGCATAAGCAAGCAGCGCTACGATCAGAAAAAATTTTGTTGTTTTCATGGCTTCCTCCTTTTTTTAAGTTAGCGTTTTTTAATTTATTAAGTGATGTTACGCATGACATAAAAAATCATTAGAATTTTTCAACATATTTAGTTCTTTGACAGCAGCTTTTATAGCAGCAATGTAGATTTTAGATTTTAAGGCAAAGTGATTCATTTTATTGCACAGTTTAAGTTCTTCCAGTTTAGTATAGGCCAGAATGGAAGCGAACAAATGATTCTGTTGTGTTCTTTCAGTCCGTGTTGGAGATTTTTCAGCTGCTGCATTTTGCTTGATGCTTTTATGATATTCTTCAATGCTCCATCTTTTTTTATAGAACATTGTGAAATCGTTGGAAGACAATTCTAAATTGTTTGTCACCAAATACATTTCTCCCGTACTTTTATCTTTGTTTGTAAAGATTTGTTTGCAAAAAAGAACCGGAATTTCCAGATCCTTCAAATAAACTTTTACGGGTGTTTTGATGGCTATATCTAATTCATCAAGCCTTGTCCAACGACCGACATTTCTGTCTTTATCAGATAGTGCTGCCAAACGATTGCTTTTCACATCCACAAGGAAATACTTTTTTTTCTTATGAATAAAACGCATATTTTCAGATGATGCAAACCAACTATCTGCTAATACCCATTTAAACTTGAGCCGGTTACGGATACACTGGGTAACCATTTGACGCATCAATTCATTTTTAGTCACCGAAGAAGTGCGCTTTGATTTACCTGTCTTTTTATCGGGATAAATCACATCCTTTCTAACACATTCAAAAGCTACAGGAACCCGCAATGGTAAATCATCCTCACTATTTTGTGCATGAAAGAATGCCGTTAGAAGATTAATTCCTTTTTTGTTTCGGTTTTCGCTGTGATCATAAAACCATCCCACAATTTCATTTTCGTCTGTGTATGGCTTTTCGATCAATGAATCATCGAAAATCAAACAGGAAGAATCATTTTCGTATTTCCTTACGATTGGCTTAACATTATGCCAGAGGTCTTTTGAGGAAAAATGATTCTCACTTAAAAAGCGCGTGATCTTGTCATGGGATACTTCTCCATCTAAGGATCTGGATAAGCCAGTAGCAGTGACTTGGTCAAAGCTACTCAGCAAAAAGTCTGTATATAAATCTAATAATCTTTGCATACAACAAAGCTATTAGGCTGTCAAAGAACGATTTGTCTATATAAATAATTTTATCAAATATCTATTGTTAATTTTGCGTAACATCAGTTATTAATTGAATGAACTAAAGTTGATGAAGCAAATTTAATATGGCCTGGAACATAAAACATGGCAGAATTCTGCCATAAAAAAAATCAGTGGTTTTCCTCTGGACAACCGGCAAAAAAAAACCCGCCATGTTAGGGCGGGTCTTTTCAGGTTTGAACTGGTTTCTGAAATTTAACAGTTTAGCTCACCGGCCTGTGGTTTTCGAATCTTACTTCAAAAAAGGCCTTCCATTCTCTTAAGGTACCCCGAATGCAATACCTCTGGTTTTTGTAAATTACATATCCGTAATAATACATCGAAAGTTTACCTTCATGGGTATTTAACATACTTACATTAAGCTGCTGGCGCATTGCCAGTAAAAGTCCCGGCTTTTGTATAGCCCTTTCGAATGAAATTTTGATGGTGTACGGTGTCTTCACCGGTTCAGGTTGTGAATAACTCAATGCTGCATAAGCAAGCAGCGCTACGATCAGAAAAAATTTTGTTGTTTTCATGGCTTCCTCCTTTTTTTAAGTTAGCGTTTTTTAATTTATTAAGTGATGTTACGCATGACATAAAAAATCATTAGAATTTTTCAACATATTTAGTTCTTTGACAGCAGCTTTTATAGCAGCAATGTAGATTTTAGATTTTAAGGCAAAGTGATTCATTTTATTGCACAGTTTAAGTTCTTCCAGTTTAGTATAGGCCAGAATGGAAGCGAACAAATGATTCTGTTGTGTTCTTTCAGTCCGTGTTGGAGATTTTTCAGCTGCTGCATTTTGCTTGATGCTTTTATGATATTCTTCAATGCTCCATCTTTTTTTATAGAACATTGTGAAATCGTTGGAAGACAATTCTAAATTGTTTGTCACCAAATACATTTCTCCCGTACTTTTATCTTTGTTTGTAAAGATTTGTTTGCAAAAAAGAACCGGAATTTCCAGATCCTTCAAATAAACTTTTACGGGTGTTTTGATGGCTATATCTAATTCATCAAGCCTTGTCCAACGACCGACATTTCTGTCTTTATCAGATAGTGCTGCCAAACGATTGCTTTTCACATCCACAAGGAAATACTTTTTTTTCTTATGAATAAAACGCATATTTTCAGATGATGCAAACCAACTATCTGCTAATACCCATTTAAACTTGAGCCGGTTACGGATACACTGGGTAACCATTTGACGCATCAATTCATTTTTAGTCACCGAAGAAGTGCGCTTTGATTTACCTGTCTTTTTATCGGGATAAATCACATCCTTTCTAACACATTCAAAAGCTACAGGAACCCGCAATGGTAAATCATCCTCACTATTTTGTGCATGAAAGAATGCCGTTAGAAGATTAATTCCTTTTTTGTTTCGGTTTTCGCTGTGATCATAAAACCATCCCACAATTTCATTTTCGTCTGTGTATGGCTTTTCGATCAATGAATCATCGAAAATCAAACAGGAAGAATCATTTTCGTATTTCCTTACGATTGGCTTAACATTATGCCAGAGGTCTTTTGAGGAAAAATGATTCTCACTTAAAAAGCGCGTGATCTTGTCATGGGATACTTCTCCATCTAAGGATCTGGATAAGCCAGTAGCAGTGACTTGGTCAAAGCTACTCAGCAAAAAGTCTGTATATAAATCTAATAATCTTTGCATACAACAAAGCTATTAGGCTGTCAAAGAACGATTTGTCTATATAAATAATTTTATCAAATATCTATTGTTAATTTTGCGTAACATCAGTTATTAATTGAATGAACTTAAAGTTGATGAAGCAAATTTAATATGGCCTGGAACATAAAACATGGCAGAATTCTGCCATAAAAAAAATCAGTGGTTTTCATTGGGGTAATAAATATTCATAAAAAAAATAAAAAAGTTATATAATTTCAAATTGTTTTTTAATATTTTCGTCGCCTTCAAAAGGTTAAAGGCAGGTCATAAAAATGATAAAGGAGCCGGAATATCGGGGGTGCTTTTCAGGTCAGAATTCCTGATAGAAAAGATGAAGTGTAATAAGAATCATCGTGGAATTAATGGATGATCAAGTTACGACCTTTGGTTGGAAGCATGACGGAATTCTGATAAATTGGGTTTTAGGGGCCGGAACATTTTAATAGTAACAAAAAATATCCCGATCCTTTCCGAAACAATGATGAAGAAAAGATTAAATTGTGAGGATTAGTTGATGAGTTCTTTTCTGATGCGTTTTCGGAGGCGAATTTAAGTAATTCAAAGCATTGCGGTTTCTGGCAAAATTAAATATAGCTTTGTTCCCTGCTTTGGAAAAATTTAATATTTCAATGATAACGGTTTAACCTTTTAATATAATAGTGACAGGATATCAGGATGAGTAACAATGCGATTAAAATAATCGGGAATATTACCTGGCTGGTTTTTGGAGGAGTTGTCGTTGCTGTCGAATACTTTATCTTCAGCCTGGTTCTTATGGTAACCATTATCGGGATTCCCTTTAGTTTCCAGACACTTAAACTTGCTTATTTTGCCCTTTGGCCATTCGGACGAACCTCTGTGGTCAAAGCCCACACAACAGGTTGCATTTATACTGGCATGAACATCTTCTGGATACTGATTGGTGGAATCTGGATTGCAATTTCACACCTTGTTTTTGGAATTATTTTGGGCATAACCATTATTGGTATTCCTTTCGGCATGCAGCATTTTAAGCTCGCGACAGTCGCTCTGGCTCCTTTTGGCCGGGAAGTAGTCCCCTCTCAATAGATAAGTTATTCAAATTAACCTCCAGGATAACTCAAGTCATAATTGTTAATTATACATTTCAGATACCTGGCCCCATAAAAAATATTATTTTTACATCATGATTTTATAAATTCTTTACCATGAAACAAAAAACAAAAATTTTCCTGTTCCTGTTGATCTTCGCGATTACCAGTTCTCAAGCTCAAAAGGAAAGTTTTCTCGGTTTGTGTTTTGGCGGAGCTATTCCGCAGGGATCTTTTGCTGGCGATAATTTCGCCGATTCCACTAACGGTTATGCAAATACCGGATTTGTGTTTAATTTCGATGCAGCTTGGTTCCCTGATGATTATCTTGGAATAGGCGCTACGGTTACTTTTGCCAGCAACAATCCCAATAAAAATAAATACCTGAATGATCTCAGTGATTCCATCTATGCAAAAAATGAATATATCGGAAATTTTGCAAAGGAAAATATTGTACTCGATTACGGGGTGTGGAAATATCTTAACATTTTTGTCGGACCTAATTTCACTGTTCCAGCCGGTAATTTTAATTTCGATGCCCGGGTAATGGGAGGTGTTAGTTTTGCATGGAAACCATTCCAGACCATTGATATTAACTATCCTGAAGAAGGGAGTTTTTCAAGGAAAACTGAGGACAAAGCTGTTCCAACACTTGGATTTTCTGTTGGGGTGGGTGTAAGATACGCCCTGAAAAGCGGCCTGGTGCTCAGGTTCATTACTGAATATGCAAACTGTAAACCCACTTTTAATTTCATTGATAAGATTGAATATGATCAGGTACAGGAAAACTTTGTTGTAACAGAGCAGGAAGTTGAAATGCCGATAAAAAACATTCACCTTGGATTAGGTATTGCTTATAATTTTGATTTGTAATATGAAATGCGTCAGATTTTTATTATTGGCCGTTTTTTTATATTGCCTCAGGCAGTTATCAGGTCAAATTGTTTTTCCTCCTGAATTTGAGAATCCGCAAATTCTTAATCATAATAAAATTGAGCCTCATGCCTATTTTGTTCCCTTTGGAGATGTTAAAAGTGCCTTGTCACTGACCGATGAAAAATCACCCTATTTTCAATTGCTGAATGGTTCCTGGAAATTCAAGTGGGTAGATAATCCTGCCGACCGGCCTCCAGACTTTATGAAACCCGATTACAATGCCGCTGGCTGGAATACTATTCCGGTTCCGGCCAATTGGGAAATGAATGGCTATGGCTATCCTATTTATGTCAATATTCCCTATGAATGGACTGAGGATCCTGAACCCCCATTCGTTCCTCATGAATACAATCCCGTGGGTTCGTACCGGCACACTTTTATAATACCTGAAGGATGGAACAACCGGCAGATTATTCTCCATTTTGGAGGCGTCAAGTCCGGTTATTTCGTTTGGGTGAACGGAGAATACGTGGGTTTGAGCAAGGACAGCAAAACTCCGGCTGAATGGAATATTACGAATTTTATTAAGGAGGGTGAGAATCTGTTGGCCTTGCAGGCTTTTCGCTGGACCGATGCCTCATACCTCGAATGCCAGGATTTCTGGCGGATGAGCGGCATCACCAGGGATGTTTTCCTGTATTCTGTTCCCGATGTCTTTATCCGTGATTTTTTTGCAAAAACTTTGCTTGATGAATCATACTCGGATGGAATACTTAATTTGACTGTCGGACTGTCAAACCTTTCAAAACAACGGATCATTCCAATACGGTATGTTGATGCAGTCCTTTATGATCAGGCCGGAAAAGCAGTGCTTAGCCTTTCTGAAATGCCGGATTTTGGTAAAAGCAGCCACCCTGAAGTATTGTTTAATGCTGTCATCCCCGGCGTTTCCCAATGGTCGGCAGAATCCCCAAATCTTTACACGCTGGTCATTTCGCTAAAAGACCAGAACAATCAAATAGACGAGGTGGTCAGGCACCAGGTCGGGTTCAGGACTTCTGAAATAAAAGATGGTCAATTGCTTGTAAATGGCAAAGCCATCCAGATAAAAGGAGTGAATCGTCATGAGCATGACCCGAATACCGGTCAGGTTGTTTCGAAGGAAAGCATGCTCCTCGATATTACCCTGATGAAACAAAATAACATCAATACAGTGAGGACTTGCCATTACCCTGATGATCCTTATTGGTATGAACTCTGTGACAAATACGGCCTTTATGTCATTGACGAAGCCAACATCGAATCGCATGGAATGGGTTATGGCGAAAAAAGCCTTGCAAAAAATCCTGACTGGAAGGATGCACATCTCGACAGGGTTAAGCGAATGGTGGAACGCGATAAGAATCATCCTTCGGTCATCATCTGGTCCATGGGAAATGAAGCAGGCGACGGTGAAAACTTCACTGCCTGCTATAAATGGATAAAAGAAAGAGACGCCAGTCGGCCCATCCATTATGAGCGCACTGAACTTGGCCCGAATACCGACATTTATTGCCCGATGTATCCTTCTATCGAATACCTTGAGTTTTATGCAAAGCAAAAACAGGATCGTCCGCTCATCATGTGCGAATACTCGCATTCAATGGGCAACAGCACGGGAAATTTCCAGGATTACTGGACGGTGATCGAGAAATACGACCAGCTTCAGGGAGGCTCTATCTGGGATTGGGTCGACCAGGGCATCTGGAAGACGGATGACAAAGGTCAGAAGTTCCTGGCTTATGGAGGAGACTTTGGCCCGGCTGATGTGCCATCCGACGGCAATTTTTGCGCAAATGGAATTGTTTCTGCTGACCGCATTCCTAAACCCGCTATGGCTGAAGTGAAAAAAGTATATCAGAATGTTGGCATCACTAGCACAAATATCGAAAAGGGCGTCTTTAAGATTACGAACAAATTCTTTTTCAAAACACTTGATTTTGTCGATATCTATTGGGAACTTCAAGGTGATGGTCAAAAAATTTCCGGCGGTGTTATCAATTCACCTGCGGTAATGCCGCAATCTTCCATCAATGTCACAATCCCTTTACCGATTGATAAAATGGAAAAAGGGAGGGAATATTTCATGAATTTTTCTGCAAAGACAAGAAATGCAATAGGATTGATCCAGGAGGGTTTTGAGATTGCCTCCGAACAGATTGCCCTGCCATCCCAAAGGATTGTAAAGCCGATCCTTTCTGACAATTTCTCCTCGCTCAAACTGAATGAAACCAAATCACAGTTTGAAATAACGGCGAATAATTTTTCAATTGTCTTTGATCGTGGTACCGGTAAAATAACTTCTTACAAATATCATGGCGACGAATTGATGCTGGGTGGCGCCGAGCCGAATTTCTGGCGGGCGCCAACCGACAACGATTTTGGTAACCACATGGAAAGCCGCTGTGCAGTTTGGAAAGAAGCCAGTTTTAGCAAAGGAATAACCAAACTCTCCGTTGAGCAAAATGGTAATGATGAGGTTAAGATAGAAGTGATCCGAACCTATCCGAAAGTAAAAGCTCAAAATGAAACTGTTTATAGAATCTTTGGGAATGGCGACATTGAGGTTACCAGTCATTTTATCCCTGAGCCAAAGAAGGAGAGAGCAGGAGACTATTATGTTGCCGGATCAACAGGGAATGCAATACGTTTTACCGAAGAAGAGCCGGCCATGATCGCGTTGCCTTCGTTGGGGAATCTTGATTTTTCTGAGTTTACAGTTGCTGTTACGCTAAAGGCTGATAAATTTACCCAAAAGAATGCGGTTTGGGAAAATGATCTCTGGGCGCCGGGTACACTGCACCTCGAATTCAGGAATGGCAAACTGTGTTTTTTCATTGACGGGACCGATTACATCTATTTCAGCCAGAAGTTTAATACAGGCCAAATCTATAACCTGGCCATTGTATATAATTCAACCCAAAAGTTTATCCGGCTGTATTCTGACGGAAAGCTTGCAGAAGAAAAAAAACTCAGCAATGCGGTCCCGCTTGAAACGGAAGGCGTAAGTTATATTGGCGGTTACGAGGAAGAACCCAGGTTTTTTATCGGCGAGATCGATAATTTCAAAATATGGGACAAAGCTTTGACTGCCCAGGAAGTTTCAAATGGCAATTCAACAGATGGACTCATCGTCTGGCTCGATTTTGAATCTGTCGATGGATTAAAAATAGCTGATAAAGGCCAGGGATTTGATGCAGAGATCCTTGAGCGGGAATTCACTTATCCGGAAATGTTGCGCTACGGGACAAGGATTGAAATACCGGGCAAATATTCAAACATCAAATGGTTCGGCCGCGGACCACAGGAAAACTACCAGGACAGGAATACAGCCGCCTTTGTTGGTTCATATCAAAGTACGGTTTCCGAACAGGTCATGCCCTATATCCGCCCGCAGGAATATGGTTACAAAACCGACACCCGCTGGTTTGCCCTGCAGGATGAAAACGGAAAAGGACTGATGTTCATTGGTGAGCCGCTGATCTCTTTTTCAGCGCTGCCATTCACCATTGATGATTTAGACCAGGATACCAAGCCTAATTATAAACACACCAACGATTTGGTAGCAAAGGATTTTATTTCCCTGAATGTTGATTACAAGCAAACCGGTGTCGGCGGTGATGATAGCTGGGGCGCCCGGCCGCATGAGCAATATACACTGAAATATGGCGAATACAGCTATACATATACGATCCGCCCGCTGAGGGGAAATGAAAAACTCATGGAGGTGAGCCATGAGCGGTTCAGGGTGAATTGATGCCAATGAAATTTTCGTTCATATAGAAGAAGTAAAAGAATCTGCGGATTTAGCTGTCGTTCGGCTAAATATTATGATAATGTGCTGGTTAAAGATTTAATGTGTAAAAATTTTGTAAATATTGATAAGCTAAGAGATTGAAGGATTTTATTTCTGCACATGATTCCAGTTTCAAATGACATTGCTTATGCATTGTCAAAGCACGAAGTGGTTTAATTTGAATAACCATGGGTGAAACCCATGCGCACAGGAAAAAACGACACAGAACCCTGAAAGGGTTCAATAAATCATAATAAATACCTTTCATCAGATTCATAGGTGCACATTGTTCAATTTATTTATTGAACCCTTCAGGATTCTTTTTTTCTTTCACTTTATCCCAAATTAATCAGTAGGAGGCTTTAAAAGACGAACTATCTGATTTAGTTGGGTTAATCCCAACTTAGAAAATGTTTCAGTGTTTTTAAAGACACTGAATTACATTTTCTTAGTCGATTAAGCATTTCTAATGCTTGATCTGGGTTTACCTTACCCAGCGCTGCGTGCAGGGCTATCCATATTCGATCCTTTAAGGATTTTCACATAAATTAAAAGCAACCTGATGGTAATTGCAAATTTTATTGAACTGACTTGATGTCCGGCACATCAAAATGAAATGTTGCCTGTCTTTCCTGAAAAGTTTTTCATTTATAAACTTTTTCCTAATTTTGCCGCTCATTCAGGTCGAAAAGTATGCATCGCAGATTGTTGGTAGTATTAGTAATACTATGTGTTTCCCTTATTTCCCGGTCGCAGGACACTGCTATGGTAATGTATTACAACGTCCTGAATTTTCCGGGAAGCACCTCCGAAAGGGTAAACAATTTCAGGATCATAAATCAATATCTTCAGCCCGATATTATTCTTATAACAGAGCTGAATACCGAAGCGGGAGCAGAAATGCTTCTTAGTGGGGGACTCAATGTATTTGGAACCAGCCATTATAGCCGTGCGGTCTTCATCGATGGCCCCGATTCTGATAATATGCTTTTTTACAAGCATGATAAATTCACCCTTTATTCACAAGATACCATTCAAACTGATCTCAGGAATATAACTGAATATGTTCTTTATTATATTATGGATCAGCAGAATCTGGTTTCCGATACGGTTTTCCTTTACTTTTATGTCGCACACCTCAAGTCAAGTTCAGGTTCAACCAATGAGCAGAAGCGACTCGCCGAGGTAATGCACTTCAAACAGCATGTCAATTCAAAACCCAATATCGAAAACATATTCTTTGGCGGTGATCTTAATTTATACTCCGCTTCCGAACCGGCTTACAATGCCCTTGTTACCGAGGGGATTTATCCTTTAAACGATGTCCTCCCGGCCGGCAATTGGAATGATAATGCGGCCTATTCCGCTATCCACACTCAAAGCACACGCACCGCCCAGTTTGGCGGAGGTGCAACCGGCGGCCTTGACGACAGGTTTGACTTCATACTTTTTACCGGCGATGTTCTTTCTGGGTCCAATAATGTTTCCTACCTCCCCAGTACCTGCAGAGCTTTCGGCAACGATGGGTTACACCTCAATAAAGCGCTCACCGAAACGCCCGTTAACTCCTCTGTTCCCGATTCAGTCATTCAGTCCCTTTACAACATGTCCGATCACCTGCCTGTAATTTCCAAACTGCTTATTCAGCCCGATGCGGTTCAGCAGCCACTGCAGGTTTCACTTAAGGTATTTCTCGAAGGGCCTTATTTTCAAACCGGAATGAATACCGCGTTAAACCCCATCCTCCCCTTATCCACTCCTTATGCAGGATTTCCATGGTTTGCTACCGGTGGTGAATCAGTTTCAGCGATCCCCGGTGCCGATATTATCGATTGGATCCTGGTCGAGTTACGGGATGCTCCGTCAGCCTCTGCAGCAACACAAAGCACTGTAATAGCCGCAAAATCTGCATTTCTTCTAAATGACGGTTCCATTGTCAATCTTGATGGGACGTCATCGTTAAATTTCGGCAATATTACAATACAGCAATCCCTTTTCGTTATCATCTGGCATCGCAACCATCTCGCAATAATGAGCGCCAATCCAGTCCTTATGCAGGGCAACACATACCATTACGACTTCACCGATGCAGCCGGAAAAGCATATCTCAACGGACAAAAAGAGCTGAGCACAGGTGTTTGGGGTATGATAGCCGGCGATACAGATGCCAGTGGCGAGATCAATGCGGCCGACAAAGCCTCCGGGTGGCTAATACAGGCCGGTTATTCAGGATATTTATCCTCCGATCTTAATTTCGACCGGCAGGTTCACCACTCCGACAAAAATGATTTTATCATCCCCAATCAAACCAAACAATCCTACCTGCCTGACTAAAGGTTATTTGCAATCCTTTCCAAAGAGTGTTTAACAAAATGTTTACAAATTCATTTGTTAAAAATTTGTTAAATTTGCAGATTAAATTTATTTTTGTAACGAAATACCTAAATAAATACAATGTCTGTTATTTATTTTCTAATTGGAATAGGGATAGTAGTTGCAGGTGGTTTTTTATTCGCCTTCATTTGGGCGGTAAGAAGCGGTCAATATGATGATGACTACACACCTTCCGTGCGGATGCTTTTCGACGACTACAAACCCGATACTGCTTCCGAACAAACCGCCGCCGGCTCATCCGAATTAATTAAAGCTAAAGACGAAGAAAAATCCAGTAATAATTAAAATTAGTATTTATGGCTTTAGAAAAATTTACTTACGACAACAGGATAGCGAAGTATTTTGCCGTCGCTACTGTTTTATGGGGTGTTGTAGGCTTCCTGGTGGGATTGATCATTGCGCTGGAACTAATCCACCCATGGTTAAATCTCAACCTTGAGTATATCACTTTTGGAAGGCTCAGACCATTACACACGAATGCTGTAATTTTCGCTTTTGTGGGAAATGGAATATTTACCGCAATATATTATTCTGTGCCCAGATTACTTAAGACGCCTATGTTTAGCGAATTGCTCGGAAAGATTCATTTCTGGGGATGGCAATTCATAATTGTATGTGCAGCAATTACCTTACCCCTTGGGTTAACCACCGGAAAAGAATATGCAGAACTTGAATTACCCATCGACATTCTGATCACCCTTATCTGGGTTGTCTTTGGTTGGAATTTAATTGGTACCTTAATAAAAAGAAGGACACGCCATATTTATGTTGCTATTTGGTTCTATATTTCAGCATTGGTAACAGTAGCTGTGCTTCACATTACCAATTCTCTCGAATTGCCCGTAAGTTTTTTTAAAAGCTACCCGATTTACGCCGGCGTTCAGGACGCATTTGTTCAATGGTGGTATGGTCATAATGCAGTTGCATTTTTCCTTACTGCAGCTTATCTAGGTCTGATGTATTATTTCATTCCAAAAGCAGCTAACCGACCGGTATATTCTTACAAACTCTCCATCATCCACTTCTGGTCACTGATATTCCTCTATATCTGGGCAGGCCCTCACCATTTACTATATTCATCTACCCCCGACTGGGTTCAGGCGCTTGGCGTTGTTTTCTCCGTCGTGTTAATTGCACCATCCTGGGGAGGGATGATCAATGGATTGTTAACCCTCCGCGGCGCCTGGGACAAAGTCCGTGAAGACCCCGTTTTAAAAATGTTTGTCGTTGGAGTTACAGCCTACGGTATGGCAACCCTGGAAGGTCCGCTATTATCCTTAAAAAGTGTAAATGCAATCAGTCACTTCACTGACTGGACCATCGCTCACGTTCATATCGGAGCACTTGGCTGGAATGGAATGATGACTTTCGGTATGCTGTACTGGTTATTTCCCCGTTTCTATAATGTAAAACTTTATTCCAGGTCGATGGCCAATGCCCATTTCTGGCTGGCAACCTTAGGGATGCTATTTTTTGCCATTCCGCTTTATTTTGCAGGATTTACCCAGGCTTTGATGTGGAAAGAATTTACAGCTGAAGGCTATTTGAAATATCCGAATTTCCTCGAAACCTATCTGCAGATCCGCCCCATGCATATGCTCAGGGTCGTTGGTGGCATTCTATATTTAACCGGAGCAGTTTTGATGGTCATAAACCTTGTTAAAACAGCAAAAGCCGGTAAGTTCTTGCGCTTTGAAGAAGATCAGGCACCGGCACTTGAAAAGAAAACTTCAACCGCAAAATTCCACAGACGAATCGAGGGCAAACCTGTTACTTTTTCAATCCTGGCTTTAGTCGCAATCTTAATCGGCTCCATCATCGAATTTGTTCCACTTTTTGTTATTAAGTCGAATATTAAAACCATTGCCAGTGTAAAACCTTACACCCCGCTTGAACTGCAGGGGCGCGATATTTATATCAAAGAGGGCTGTTATAATTGCCATTCGCAAATGGTAAGACCCTTCCGTTCCGAAGTTGAGCGTTATGGAGAATACTCCAAAGCCGGCGAAAGTGTATATGATCATCCCTTCCAGTGGGGATCAAGGCGAACCGGGCCGGATTTGGCAAGAGAAGGAGTAAAAACAGGGAAAATGTACAAACCGGATTCCTGGCATTATGAACACATGATCAATCCGCAGAAAACGAATATTCAATCCATCATGCCGGCATACCCCTGGCTTGCAAAGAAAAACATTGATATAGCGAGTACTCCTGCCAAAATAAAGGCAATGCGTAGTTTAGGCGTTCCCTATCCTGAAGGTTTTGAATCAACAGCCATTGATGATTTGAACAAACAGGCAAACGCAATTGCTTCAGGGCTGAGGAATGGAGGTATCCAGGTTGAGGACCAGAAAGAGATCATTGCTTTAATTGCATACCTTCAAAGGTTAGGTACCGATGTTGGTGCAAATCCCGGAATGGTTAGTAAATAAAAGTATCACAATTATATGTATAAGGTCATTTCGAATTTATTGGAAGGTGCCAGGGGAATGGATGTATTATCAGCCATCTCTGTTTCTTTCTTCTTTATTCTTTTTATTATCGTATTAATAAGTGTTCTCAGGATGCGGAAAGAACATGCCGAAGAAATGAAGAAAATGCCATTGGACAATGATGACCGGAATGATCATTATTAAAAAGAAAAAAAAGAATTTCAATATGAGCACAGCAGACGAAAAAGTAAAAAATAATAGTCAGGAACAGGATTACGAAATCGATACCCTGACAAACGAGAGACTGATCAGCGATCATGAATATGACGGTATCCGCGAGTTGGATAACGATTTGCCACCCTGGTGGAAATGGTTGTTTTATATTACCATTGTTTTTGGCATAGTTTATCTGGTTCGGTTGTTTGTTTTTAAGGCAAATGACCTGGTGCAGCAGGCTGAATATGATAAAGAAATGGTCCAGGCTGAAATTACTGCGCCTTCAACTGCGCCAACTGAAGCATTTGAAATAAAAGTTCTTACCGACCAGACATCCCTTGCTAATGGAAAGGCAATATATGATAAAATCTGCGCTGTTTGCCATTTGGCAGACGGAGGCGGACTGGTTGGTCCAAACATGACAGATGATTACTGGATTCATGGAAACACTATGGAAGACATGTTCAATACGGTAACCAATGGCGTTTTGGAAAAAGGAATGATCTCATATAAAGATCAATATTCACCGCAGCAAAGATTGGAAGTCCTGAGCTATATCATTACTTTGCATGGAACCACACCCGCCACTCCGAAAGCACCTCAGGGTGAATTGAAGGAATGGCCGTATTGATGTAATGGTCTATTTCGAAAAAATCTGGTTTTGACATTGTCAAAGCCGGATTTTTTGCTTATTTCGCACTGGTATTTAAATTTTATTTTGATAAAATTATGAACAACGAAACCTCCGATGAAAAAGCCTTTTTTCGTGACCGGATATCCACAGTAAGCAGCGAAGGAAAAAGAGTATGGGTATATCCAAAAAAACCCAAAGGCAGGCTCTTTAATTACAGAAGGTTATTGAGTTATACACTGCTGGCCATTTTATTGATCCTCCCGCATTTAAGGTACAAAGGTGATCCATTCGTTTTGCTTAATATCCTGGAACGCAAATTTATCATTTTCGGCATCATTATCTGGCCCCAGGATTTTCACATCATCGTGCTCTCACTGATCGCCCTCGTAGTATTTATTATTCTCTTTACCGTTGTTTTTGGAAGGATTTTTTGTGGATGGGTTTGCCCTCAGACTGTATTTATGGAGTTTGTGTTCCGGCAGATTGAATATTGGATAGAAGGTGATTACGGCGCTCAGAAAAAACTAGACCGGCAGGAATGGAATTTTGAAAAGATATGGATGAAAGCTTTAAAGCAAACTGTTTTTTTTCTCATAGCATTCATTATTTCCAATACATTTCTTGCTTACATCATAGGTTCGGACAAATTAAAGGTTTTAATAACCGAAGGACCGGGAGCCCATTTGGTCAGTTTTCTGGCAGTACTGGTTTTTTCCGGGGTTTTTTATTTTATATTCGCATTCTTTAGGGAACAAGTTTGTCTCATTGCCTGTCCTTATGGACGGTTACAGGGTGTTATGCTCGACAGCAAATCCATTGTGGTGGCTTACGACCATAAAAGAGGCGAGCCCAGAGGCAAGCACAACCCGCTCGAAGACCGATCATCCTCCTCCAAAGGTGATTGTATTGATTGCTCTAGCTGCGTTGTGGTTTGCCCCACCAACATCGATATTAGAAATGGAACCCAACTGGAATGCATCAATTGTACAGCTTGCATTGATGCCTGCAATGCCATTATGGATCGAACCGGTAAACCACGCGGACTTATCAGATACGATTCGGAAAAAGGAATTACAGAAGGTATCCGGTCTGTCTTTAATCCCCGGTCGATTGGCTATTCAGTTGTCCTTGCGGTCCTGCTGTTGATTGTAGCCTCATTGCTTATTTTCAGGACAGATTTCGAAACTACTGTTTTGCGGCAAAAAGGCACTTTGTTCCAGGAATACGGTGAAAATCACTACAGCAACATTTACCAAATTGAAGTGGTCAATAAAACCCGTGATCAACATAAGGTTTCAGTAAAGCTTATCGAACCACAGGGTGAAGTCATTCCGATGGGTGACCCGATTATTGCAGAGAAAGGAAGTTTCGGGAAAGGCAGTTTTCTGGTCGCCATTCAAAAAGATCTGCTTAAATCATCCAATACACGGTTAAAACTTGGCGTTTACTCTGAAAATGATCTGATTGAGGAGTATGATGTATCGTTTGTCGGGCCTAATTCGCTGGATAAAAAGTAATAGTAATAATGAAAATCAATTGGAACTGGGGAACAGGATTATTTTTCGGTGCAAGTCTTTTCATCCTGATGATCGGGATTTTTGCCTATTATATGTTCAAACAAAGTAACGACCTTGTCGAAAGAGATTATTATCCGAAGGCGCTTGTTTATCAGCAGCGAATTGACAAGCTGAACAACACAGCGCAAATGGCTGAAAAAGCCAGCATAGAAAGTATGGATAATACTGTCTTAATTAAGTTTCCGTCTTCCTTTAATCCGGACAGTATAACAGGCAATGTTCAATTTTACCGGCCATCGGGAGTAAGCGGTGATGTAACTGTCCCCATACAGCCTGATAGTTCAGGATTAATGTTCTATCCATTATCACAGTTGATGAAAGGTAATTACATTGTTAAGATCGACTATTCCTATAAAAATAAAGGTTATTACCTGGAAGAGCCATTGTTTGTGCCGTGATGGGAGGGGAAGGATATTAGATGTTAGATTTTAGATATTAGACTTTAGATGGTTTCTGGTTTGGAATTTGGAATTTTGATTTTGGAATTTAATCTAAGTACATGGACCTATTCACTGCATTGACCATCGGATTGATTGGCAGCCTTCATTGTGCCGGCATGTGCGGTCCGATTGCTATTGCATTACCCCTCGCCAAAGAAAGCTGGCCGAAAAAGGCTGCCGGGGGATTGGTTTATAACTTAGGTAGAATTATTACTTATGGTGGCCTTGGAGCGATCTTCGGCCTGCTTGGCCGTGGAATTAAACTTGCCGGGCTTCAGCAATGGGCTTCAATTGCCATAGGAATTATCATGATCATAACCGTTCTGTTTCCATTCATTTTCAGGGAAAGGTATTAAAATTGACAACCTTTTCAGCGGATATGCGGGCAGATTAACCGGGAGTTTCAGGAAACTTTTCTCAGTTCATTCGTTCGGATCATTATTCCTCCTTGGTATATTAAATGGACTGCTTCCCTGTGGGTTGGTTTATGTTGCCATTGCCGGAGCCATTAACACCAATGATGTATTATTAGGAATAGCCTTTATGATGCTTTTCGGGTTGGGCACAGCACCTATGCTTCTTGGAATTTCACTTGCCGGAAATATGATTAGTATGGGACTAAAGAAAAAAATCAGCAAAATCGTTCCTGCTTTTATTGTCATTTTGGGCATCCTATTCATCCTGCGGGGTATGAGCCTCGGCATTCCATACATCAGCCCGAAAGCTGACAAACTTGAGGTAAAACAGGAAATGAAAACCGGCGAGCCTTGCTGCCATTGATCTAAAATTCGCCTTTTCCTGTTTCAAACAACTTAACAAATCTTCTCCAGTGCTTTTAACCTTTGCAGCAGTGGGGGATGCGAATAATAGAAGAACACATAAACCGGGTGGGGACGAAGGTTGCTGAGGTGGTTGACCGATAATTTTTTCAATGCTTCCTGTAGCGGCTTAGGTTCGTAGTTTTCACCTGCAAAACGATCTGCCGCATATTCATTTTTCCTTGAAATGATATTCATTATCAGTCCAAGTATTAGTGACAAAGGACTATAAAGCAGCCCGAATGCAAGGATACCAAGATGGAAACTGCCTTCGCTGGCGCCGAGTGCCTGAGAAAGGACTGGATTGCCGATAAATAAAGACAAAATATACAACATCAGCCCCGTTTGAGCCAGTGAAATTATGGTTCCGGCTAATGTGTGTTTTTTCTTATAATGGCCGATTTCATGGGCAAGCACCCCAACAAGTTCTTCTGTCGAATGATCTTTGATCAAAGTATCGAACAATACAATTCGCTTCTTCGCTCCCAAACCTGTGAAATATGCATTCGCCTTGGTTGATCTTTTAGAACCGTCCATCACGAAAATATTTTTCAGTTTAAATCCAACCTTTTGTGCGAAACTCTCAATAACTGCACGCAAATTACCCTCCTCAAGAGGCGTCTGTTTGTTAAAAAGAGGAGCAATTATATTGGAATAAAACATGGTCATAAAAATTGTAAAAGCGCCTATAGCTCCCCAGGCAATAAGCCAGAACCATTCACCTGAAATCATATAAATCCACACAATCAGCGCAAGAAGTCCGCCACCGATAATGCCGGCAAGCAACCATCCTTTCAATTTATCGAGAATAAATGTCTTTGGGGTAGTTTTATTAAATCCGAACCGTTCCTCAATTACAAAAGTGGAGTAGATAGAAAATGGAGTGGAAAAAATATCTGCCGCCAGACCTATAATACCGAAGAACATCAAAGCCATCAGAATCGGATTCAAAGTATAATTCCTGACAAATTCATCAAGCCGTGCAAAACCATCAAGCCACAATATGATCAACATTGCCGCAAGGCTTAAGGAACTTGTAAGCACCGAAAACTTTGTTTTGACTTTTTCGTAATCCTGTGATTTTTTATACTTTTGGGCATCATAAATACCGGCAAGTTCCGGAGGCAATTCATTACTCCAGTATTTGCTGTTGAGATAATCAAGAAATCTTTCGAGCATAAAGTCGAAAAGCAAAATACCGATGATGATATAGAAAATAGTCTGAGCCGTCATTATTACCGCAATAGTTGAGGACGCAAAAATATGAAAATAGCCATAAGTGGGCCACAAATGAATTCCGAACAATTTGATTTACTAACAATATTAATATAAACAGAATGAAAAAAATTTACATTTTATTATTGGCAATCGTTGTATTGTCGTGTGAAAGAAAAATAAACGAAATCACAATTTCTCTTAATTCCGACTGGAAGTTCATTCAGGGTGATAATCTTGAATATGTCTTACCAGGATTTGATGATTCAGGTTGGAAAACAATCAAAATAGATAAAATCTGGGAAGAGCAGGGCTACGATCCTTACGACGGGTTCGCCTGGTTCAGGTTTAAAGTGCTTATTCCATCCGATCTTTATAAACATGCTTACCTTCAGGACAGTCTTCGCCTGTTTTTGGGAAAGATCAATAATTTCGATCAAACCTTTCTTAATGGCAAAATCATTGGGATCAACGGCAAAAATGTACCGGAAAATACAACCATCGACACTGCATTTTTAAAAGCGCCAATGCAACTTTGGGATCACGAACGAAGGTATGTTCTTGCCGCCGATGATCCCCGTATCCTTTGGGATAAGGAAAATGTTATCGCTGTGAGGGTTTTCGACCAGGGCGGACAGGGCGGATTGTATACCGGCAATCAGGCTATCAGCATGGTAAATATAAAGGAATACATCGCATTTGATAATCAATCCAATCCTTTTGTTTTCTCCGATCAAACGATCAGCAAAGAATTCCGGATAAAGAACACTTCGAAAGCATTGACACTGGCGGGGAGCTTATTAATCAAGGCTTTTAATAAAATGACCGGCGCAGAAGTGTATAACCTGCAGAAAGAAATCTCACTCGAACCGCTTTCATCTCAGAATTATAAAATTGAGTTTCCCCAGATCGACCAATCTGCACGGATAATTTACCAGTACAGATTTTCCGGAACCAATGAGACATATGAGTACCGTGAAGAAACCCCTTACATTCTTACACCCGAAGCTCCTGCATCACCCAGGATCAATGGTGCTTCTGTCACGGCCGCAAGGCCCGGACATTCATTTCTTTTTACCATTCCTGCAAGTGGTGAAAGGCCCATGACTTTCAATGCAGATGCACTTCCTGCCGGACTTGTTCTTGACCAAAATACGGGTATTATTAATGGCAGCGTAAAGCAAAAAGGCGAGTACCTCGTACGGATCACAGCAACAAATGCTAAAGGTGAGAATAGCCGTGATTTGAAAATCGTTATCGGTGATAAAATTGCTCTGACTCCGCCGATGGGTTGGAATAGCTGGAATTGCTGGGGCTTATCGGTTGATGAACAAAAGGTGATCTCCAGTGCAAAGGTTTACATTGAAAAAGGACTGGTGAACCATGGATGGGCTTACATTAACATCGATGACGGATGGGAAATTCATAAGGACAAGGAACCCAAACGTGATCCGAAAGGCAACATCATAACCAACGAAAAATTCCCGGATATGAAAAGGCTGGGTGATAATCTTCATGCCATGGGGGTTAAATTCGGAATTTACAGTTCTCCCGGACCTCTAACATGCGGACAATATACCGGTAGCTACCAGTATGAACTGAATGATGCAAGATCCTATGCACAATGGGGAGTTGATTACCTCAAGTACGACTGGTGCTCATACAACGACATCGCCAAAGATACTTCCCTGGCCGAAAGAAAAAAACCCTATTTTGTGATGAGGGACGCCCTTAATAAAGTGAATCGTGATATAGTCTACAGTCTATGCCAGTATGGTATGAGTAATGTTTGGCAATGGGGCGCTGAAGTTGGAGGCAACCTCTGGAGAACTACTGGTGATATTACTGATACCTGGGAAAGCATGAGCGGTATTGGATTCAATCAGCTCAATATGGCGCAGTATGCAAAACCCGGCAACTGGAACGACCCGGATATGCTGGTAGTGGGCTGGGTTGGCTGGGGGCCTAACCTGCATCCTTCCAAACTCACACCCGACGAACAATACACCCACATCAGCCTTTGGTGTTTACTTGCTTCACCATTACTAATCGGGTGCGATCTCGAGAGGCTTGACGATTTTACGCTGAATCTGCTTACCAACGACGAAGTGCTGGCCATTAACCAGGATCCTTTGGGCAACCAGGCAACACCTGTTGTAAAAGAAGATGATATACAGGTATGGCTAAAAAACCTTGAAGATGGCACCCAGGCTATCGGGCTTTTTAACCTGGGCGATTCAACCACAACATATTCCCTCAACCTTGAAAAGGCAGGCGTCAGGGAAACGGTCAATCTGCGGGACCTCTGGCGGCAAAAGGATTTAGGAACATTTGCTGGTACTTTCCAGGCAGGGATTCCGGCCCATGGTGTAGTACTTGTGAAAACCTTAAAATAATTTATGAGAGTTTTCACAACAGCAATATAGAATAAATTATCTCCTATAGGCTGACAAATACTTTAACCTGCATTATTTATAAAATGGAAAATTCATGAGGCTTATGTAGGTTAACCCCCGCCTGCCAGCGGAAGAATTCGCTCAGGCGGGCAGGCCGACTTAGAAAAGTTTTATTTTAAAAAAGAATTGCATTAAAATATCAGCTTTTCTTGATCGCATAATTATTACGGAAAATTTGTAGTAAGTTTATTAATTCGGGTTAATTTTTTTTGTCCGCCGTATATTAATAAAATAAAGCGATTTTAAACCTAATTATAACAAACAATCCTGAAGATGACAACTTATATTTCATTGCTCAGAGGAATAAACGTAAGCGGACAAAAAATCATCAAAATGGACGCCCTGAAAAGGATGTTTGAAAAGTTAAACTTTAGGAATGTGAGCGTTTACCTTCAGAGTGGAAATGTTATTTTTCAGCATGAGGGTATTCAGGAGGATTCCCTTAAGCAAATTATTTCGAAACAAATTCAAGCAGATTTCGGTTTTAATATACCAGTAATTGTACTGACCATCGAAAAATTAAAGCAAATCATCGGCAGTAATCCCTATTGCAATGATCCTGAAAAGGATAAATCCTTTTTTCATGTCACCTTTTTAAATTCATTACCCGGAATTTATGATTTCCAGGCTATTGCTGGTAAAAAAGACGAAAAGGAAAACATTTTTATAATGGACGATGCAGTTTATCAATACTGCCCAAACGGATATGGAAAAACCAAGCTGAACAATAATTTTTTGGAGGCTAGGCTGAAGGCTGGTGCCACCACAAGAAACTGGAGAACAGTTAATGAACTTTTAAAAATAGCAGAGAAAATGGCCAAAGAGGTTTGATCAGACTGCACTTTTTCAGATGAGCAATACTCATGGATTATAATTCTTTCTGGTACTTAACTGGAAATTTTTATTTCAATCAGTTTTTTAATGTCGTCCAGGATGGTACTCTCCTTCACTTCAATTCTGATCCCCCGTCCTTCTGCATATACCCTTGCCTTATTGAGCTCTTCTTTGATTGTTTCTGAGATTGTACTGTTCATGATTTTTTCGGTTGCTTTGTGTCCGAAAACGAAAGCGGCCATGAAATATCCATCCCTGGGCAGTAAGTAGATGATTACCCGTTTTTTATCTTTTAGTCTGTAGCTCCAGCCGAATTTTTTACCGGGGTATTTCCATTCCTGTATTGTTTCAGGATATTTCTGAAAAACAAATCCGGTAATTTCTTGCCAGAGACTGGCTGTTGAAGATAGTGCTTCATGCAGATCTTCCTCTGAGGGCAAATTTGCACTATTCATGAAAATACTTTGTTCCACTTTTTAAAATAACATTTACAAAGTATTTATTTGGAAGTTCCAAGTATTGTCAGGCTTCCCTTAAGAGTGCGCTTTAGGTCATTTCCATAATATGCCTCAAGGATCCAGAAATAAGTTCCTTCGGCAACATATCTTCCGTTCTGCTTTCCGTCCCAGCCCGATGGAAAATCTTCCGATTCCCAAACCACCTCTCCCCATCGGTTGAATACCGTTATCCTGTGCCTCTTTACCGCTTGCCATCGCTCAGGATCAGGCTTGAATATCGCATTGTATTCATCCCCGTTTGGTGTGAGGACACTCGGCACCCATACCTCGAACAACTCTATCCGGATCGTATCCGAGCCCCAGCACATTCCTTCATAGACCTTAACATAAAATAGAGAATTGTATGCATTAATACTGTCCTCGCTCACCTCGTAAAATTGTTCGGTAGCAATATCATCCTGCCAAAAAATAGAATCATATCCTCCTCCTGCATCCAGTGTCATGGTTTCTCCCGCTATAATCACCTGATCAGGGCCAAGGTATACCTCAGGTGACGGTATCTCGGTTACCTGGATCTCGTCCGCTACACTGTCGCATACATTCACCACCGACAAACTGTAATATCCCGTGCCGTTGACCGTGTAGCTTTGTCCTCCCGGTTCTCCGTTCCAGTAGTATGTATATTCACCTTCCGGACCGGTAAGTATTACCTCTGTACCTGAACAAATCTCCCTGTCTTCGCCAAGATCAACCGTCGGATAAGGGTATAAAACTATTTCTATTGTATCTTTCGCTTCGCAGCCGTATTCATCCAGGACAGTCACCCTATAAGTTCCGGCAGTTTTTACGATCTGGTTTGTGTAGTCGTACTATCCTGCCAAAAATAGGATACAAATCCTTCACCGGCATCGAGGATCAGGCTGTCGCCTTCGCACAGATGGGTGTCTTCGCCAAAATTAACTTCGGGATGGGAAACGGTTACATATACCTCATCTTCTCCCCAACATCCAAAATTGTTTTCTACCTCAACCGTATATAGTCCTGTTGAGGTTACCACATAAAAGGGAAGGGTGGAATTATCCTGCCACATTATGTTTACAAACTGTCCTTCCGGCTCAAGTACTAAACTCTGACCAAAGCAAATGGTCGTATCGGGACCAAGATCGGGTGATGGACTCGGCTGTACTCCGACACTGATCTCATCACTGGCTTCCCCGCATCCGTTGTTCACCGTTACCGAATAAGTTCCCGCCTGCGTCACAATGAGGTATTGTGTCGTGTCGCCTGACTGCCAGAGATAGCTGACAAATCCATCTCCAGCATCAAGTATCAGCTGTTCTCCGCTGCATATCGTGGTATCCGGACCTAAATTAACTTCCGGCTGACTAAGAAAACTAACCGCTATCGAATCGGTAGCACTGCACCCTTTTTCATCCGTTACTGTTACCCAGTATATCCCTGTGGTGGTTGCAGTATACTCTGTACCCGTTGAATTATCCTGCCACTGGTAGGTAACATATCCTTCTCCGGCATATAGGGTCACCTGTTCTCCCTCGCAGGCTATCGTATCATTGCCCAAATCGAGCGGAAGGGCTGGATATAATGTGATGTTGATACTATCTGTCGTTGTGCATCCGTATATCGAGGTGACCATTACCCAATAGGTGCCGGGCTGGTTGATCGTCAACGTTGAGTCGGTTGAGCCATCCTGCCACAGGTACTGAAAGTACCCTCCTCCCGCATGTATCTCGTACTCGCCATCCTGGCATATCAGGGTGTCGTTTCCAAGATCAATATCAGGTCCGGTTTTTACCACAAGCTTGATCGAATCTTCCGTCACATAACCGCAATCGTCCGTCACCGTTACATGATAAAACATCGTCGTGTCGGCTATTACTGTTACTATCGCAGTCGTATCGGGCAAGTCCTCCCACTGGTATTGATAAGGATCAGCACCGTTAGTCACTTCCACTCCGAAACTTACTGACTGTCCCTGGCATACTATCAGCGAATCAAACATCTCTGTGATCATCGGCAGGTATTCCCCTATCGTCACCTGAATCGAGTCGGTCCATGAACAGCCTTCCGAATTAAATACCTGTACCCAGTACAATCCCGTCGTATCTACTGTATACGTCTGTCCCGTCGATCCATCCTGCCATAAATATCCTGCAAAGCCTGACCCCGGATCCAGGACAAGGGAGTCACCTTCACATACAAAAATGGTCGTATCGTTTCCCAGTTCGGCTTGTGGGGTCTGGTTTATCCTTATGTTATCCATCAAAACATAGCCCCAGTAAGGTATGGGTTCAGTAAAATATGCCTCGAGAATTATATCATAGATGTCAAATTCTTCATTATGGATCATGAATTCGTAAGTGATCCAATCCTCATTTGAAATAGGCGGTGATTGCCATAACAAATTGTTTTTCTGACATTCGGTATCACTTCCATATACTTTCAATACGACTGGCTCCACAATTGTAAAGGAAAGGCTTTCCCAAAATGCCAGATCAATTTTAAACCGATAACAGGAATCCTTTGATAAAGGGATATCAAGAAAAGCATGCATATCTTCCCATGTAAAATCCGGTCTCGTTATCATGCCGACGTATGTAACACCTTCAGAAGGAGGTAAATAAACTGCATATTTCCCGGGCTGAACATTAGGAGTACTACCAGTTATACAAACCGCCCATTCCGGGGGAGGCCCGATCATCAGAATAGTGCCTTCCATTGATGGATTCGGCAAATACTGGCTAAATCCCTGTTGTAATAACAGCAATAATAAAATGACCAGTATGTTTTTTATTTTATTCATTTAGAATTATCACAATGGGCTACTTCGAGATTGTAAAAGTAGCTTAAAAATTCTTAATTAATATAGGCATCATTTTAAAATTGTTAATGTTCCTCTAAGAGATTTCTTAACATCCTTTGAACCATAATAAGCATCAAGTATCCAGAAATAGGTTCCTTCGGCAACATATCTTCCGTTCCGCTTACCATCCCAGCCCGATGGAAAATCTTCCGATTCCCAAACCAGCTCTCCCCATCGGTTGAATACCGTTATCCTGTGCCTCTTTACCGCTTGCCATCGCTCAGGATCAGGCTTGAATATCGCATTGTATTCATCCCCGTTCGGTGTGATGACACTCGGCACCCATACCTCGAACATCTCTATCCGGATCGTATCCGAGCCCCAGCACATACCTTCATAGACCTTAACATAAAATAGAGAATTGTATGCATTAATACTGTCCTCGCTTACCTCGTAAAATTGTTCGGTAGATGTATTATCCTGCCATAAATATAGAATCATATCCTCCTCCTGCATCCAGTGTTATGGTTTCTCCCGCTATAATCACCTGATCAGGGCCTAGGTATACCTCAGGTGACGGTATCTCGGTTACCTGTATCTCGTCCGCTACACTGTCGCATACATTCACCACCGACAAACTGTAATATCCCGTGCCGTTGACCGTGTAGCTTTGTCCTCCCGGTTCTCCGTTCCAGTAGTATGTATATTCACCTTCCGGACCGGTAAGTATTACCTCTGTACCTGAACAAATCTCCCTGTCTCCGCCAAGATCAACCGTCGGATAAGGATATAAAACTATTTCTATTGTATCTTTCGCTTCGCAGCCGTATTCATCCAGGACAGTCACCCTATAAGTTCCGGCAGTTTTTACGATCTGTGTTTGTGTAGTCGTACTATCCTGCCAAAAATAGGATACAAATCCTTCACCGGCATCGAGGATCAGGCTGTCGCCTTCGCACAGATGGGTGTCTTCGCCAAAATTAACTTCGGGATGGGAAACGGTTACATATACCTCATCTTCTCCCCAACATCCAAAATTGTTTTCTACCTCAACCGTATATAGTCCTGTTGAGGTTACCACATAAAAGGGAAGGGTGGAATTATCCTGCCACACTATGTTTACAAACTGTCCTTCCGGCTCAAGTACTAAACTCTGACCAAAGCAAATGGTCGTATCGGGACCAAGATCGGGTGATGGACTCGGCTGTACTCCGACACTGATCTCATCACTGGCTTCCCCGCATCCGTTGTTCACCGTTACCGAATAAGTTCCCGCCTGCGTCACAATGAGGTATTGTGTCGTGTCGCCTGACTGCCAGAGATAGCTGACAAATCCATCTCCAGCATCAAGTATCAGCTGTTCTCCGCTGCATATCGTGGTATCCGGACCTAAATTAACTTCCGGCTGACTAAGAAAACTAACCGCTATCGAATCGGTAGCACTGCACCCTTTTTCATCCGTTACTGTTACCCAGTATATCCCTGTGGTGGTTGCAGTATACTCTGTACCCGTTGAATTATCCTGCCACTGGTAGGTAACATATCCTTCTCCGGCATATAGGGTCACCTGTTCTCCCTCGCAGGCTATCGTATCATTGCCCAAATCGAGCGGAAGGGCTGGATATAATGTGATGTTGATACTATCTGTCGTTGTGCATCCGTATATCGAGGTGACCATTACCCAATAGGTGCCGGGCTGGTTGATCGTCAACGTTGAGTCGGTTGAGCCATCCTGCCACAGGTACTGAAAGTACCCTCCTCCCGCATGTATCTCGTACTCGCCATCCTGGCATATCAGGGTGTCGTTTCCAAGATCAATATCAGGTCCGGTTTTTACCACAAGCTTGATCGAATCTTCCGTCACATAACCGCAATCGTCCGTCACCGTTACATGATAAAACATCGTCGTGTCGGCTATTACTGTTACTATCGCAGTCGTATCGGGCAAGTCCTCCCACTGGTATTGATAAGGATCAGCACCGTTAGTCACTTCCACTCCGAAACTTACTGACTGTCCCTGGCATACTATCAGCGAATCAAACATCTCTGTGATCATCGGCAAGTATTCCCCTATCGTCACCTGAATCGAGTCGGTCCATGAACAGCCTTCCGAATTAAATACCTGTACCCAGTACAATCCCGTCGTATCTACTGTATACGTCTGTCCCGTCGATCCATCCTGCCATAAATATCCTGCAAAGCCTGACCCCGGATCTAATATAAGTGAATCATTTTCACAAAGTGATAATACAGTATCGTTACCAAGTTCAAACACAGGAGTCGGATTTATCCTGATATTATCCATCAGAATATAACCCCAATAGGGAGGCATGGAGTTATAATAAACTTCAAGCACCAAATCTGTAATATCGGTTTCTGCAGGGTGAATCATGAACTCATAAGTTTGCCATTCCGTATTTGAAATCGGCGCTGAAGTCCATAACAAATGGTTCTTATCACAGCTAGTATTATACCCATAAATTCTAAGTACGATCGGCTGCATATCATAGCCGGCAACATACTGCTGATAAGCAAAATCCATTTTAAAAATATAGCAGGAATCTATTGAAAGAGGAGTGACCAGATTAGAATGCACATCTTCCCAAGTAAAATCCTCCCGAGTCGTCATCCCCAGATATGTGCTTCCATTTGAGGGTGGCATGTATACGTCGAAATTACCCGGTTGAGTATCCGGCGTACTAGTCGCTGTATTGCATATCTGCCATCCCGGCGGAGGGATATTGGGTTGTGGAATTCCTTCAAAGGAAGGATTGGAGAGATACTGTGTTTTTCCGGCCTGGGGAACCAGGAATACGAGCAAGACAAAACATGGTATCCATCTCCAAAAAACCTTCATAAATCCCCCGAATTTCGAAAAATTATTTTTCTTTTTTTAGACAGATAACCAAGGAATTAGGTTGTACTGCTAACTCACACTAATGTATTTCTTTTCATTTAAACAGCTTCATAAGGTGTAAAACCTTTAGGAAACTTATTTTTCAAAGCTTCTTTCGGCTTATGGAATTCAGGGCTCTCGTATATTTTTTTAAGAAGTTTACCACAGGTTTCGGGTTCAGCTAAATGAGCTATTCCTACAGCATGCTCAACCATATTTAATCCGCGCGGATCGAAAGCACCATATTCAGTAATGATCACTACAGGATCGGCTGAGATGGCCGTTGTTGTTATTCCCTCCGGGCATAAGTCCATGATTTTGGAGACACCGTTAGACGTTGTTGATTTCATGGCTATGATGGCATAGCCGTATTCCGACAGATAAGATCCTCTGAGAAAATCAGCCTGTCCTCCTATCCCGCTGTATACTTCCCGGCCCCGTAATGAATCCGCCCAAATATTTCCATGCAGATCTACTCCGATCGCACTATTGATGGCAATCATTTTATGCTGTTTGGCTATATTGGCGATACTGTTGGTTATATTACACGGCCTGCTTTGAATAGAACTGTTATAATTCAGCCAGTTATAAGCCTTTTGATCGGTGGCAAGAAATATCGAAGCTGTTGAAAAATTAACTTCAAGGTACCGGTTAGTAACAACACCCTTCTCAACAAGCTTTCTCATTGCATCGCTGAAAAGCTCGGTATAAATGCCAATGTCTTTAACATCTTTTTCAATTATGGCGTCTGTTACGGCTTCGGGTACCTCACCCAAACCATATTGCAAGGTACTGCCATCACTGATGTAAAGATTAGTAACGATCTGGCCGATTTTCTTTGCAGTTTCATCCGGCTGATGGACTGGGCTTGCAGGCAAGGGATAATCCGACTCCACCAGAAAATCTATATCAGATTCATGAATTGTAGTTCCAAGAACAAATGGCATCCGGGCATTTTTTTCCGCAATCACAAGACCACCCCTTTCACGGATTGAATGTACTGCAGACTGAACCCCTTCTACCGTTG
The DNA here is from genome assembly GCA_963708435.1 of uncultured Bacteroidales bacterium. Taxonomy (GTDB): domain Bacteria; phylum Bacteroidota; class Bacteroidia; order Bacteroidales; family JAADJA01; genus JAADJA01. Next base: position 53,251 of record CAVPSZ010000002.1, on the reverse strand, counting down.
TTCCATAGCTGTAATTGCCACCGTTGTCAGGCCCGCTGACAGACATCAATACGATGTCCGGCCTCAGATAACGCTGAACCTGATTTGGAATATCAGAAAGATGCATGAGCTGGTAAGTTGCTAATCCGGTGTTCAACTGTTCCCTCGAATGAGGTCCGGAAAAAATAATCCGGTGCTTTATTCGCTGACAAACTTCAGGAGTAAAAAGTTCGGCTATATCTCCCAGTAAAAGTACACTGAGCAATTCGACGTTATAAATATAGGGATCTTTGGCCAGTTGTTTGAGCAAAACCTGCGGTGTAGCTGCATTTCCTGCAGTATAGATCATGCTTCCCGGCTTTAATATATGTCGGATTAATAATATCTGAAACGTTTTTAATTTTCTTCATAAAACATTATTTTTATTTATTTTAAACTTCATTCTTTAATGAGGTCAAATTTATCAATTCTATTACCTGAATTAGATTTTCAACCACATTGCAGTTCAATGATTTTAACCGTCCGATGGATTGATGCCCGTCAGCTACAAGAAGACATTGCACACCAAGCTCACTGGCCACCTCGAAATCATGAATCGTATCTCCTATCATCAATGTCTTGGAAATTTCAGGCTTTAATGTATTGATCAGGCTTTTAGCATTTTTCAATTTACCATCAGCATAGTGATCCTGAATGCCTGAAACATAATCGAAATACGCGAACAAACCCTTTTCTTTAACCGAAGCAATAAGTGATTCATGCTCCATTGCGGAAATCAACAACTGCCTGATATTTCGTTGCCTGAAAGTTGACAATACATATTCTGCATCCTCAAAAATTCTCGGCCTGATTCAAACGTGCAAAATACTGATCCATAAACTCAATTGCGACATCATCGAAATTTTCTGTTTTAAGGTCGAATCCGGCACTGGAATAATAGTTTCTCACCGGAAAACTGAATATTTCACGGTATTGTTGCTTATCAATACCCGGATATTTGCGAATATCCAGCAAATGATTCATTGACTCAATGCAGATATCAGTATCATTGAGCAAAGTACCATTCCAATCCCACAAATCGTGTCGATCATTCCGAAAATTATTTGGTAAGTGTCCGGAAAATTATAAAAATCCGGTGGTGTAAAATTAGATATAATAATAAAATCCCAATGGATTTTTTTTGTAATTTGGCTGCATAAATTTACTAATGATAAATGAAACTGATTGCTGATAGCGGAGCAACAAAATCCGACTGGGTTTTGATGGATCAATCGCATGAGAAAGTAAAATTCCAGTTATCCGGGATGAACCCTTTTTATACCCCCGCTGAAAAAATTGTTGAGGTTTTAACTCATGATATTGTTCCTTTTGTCGATACCAAAAAGATCACTGGAAGTCCACTTTTATGGTTCCGGCTGTTCATCTGTAAATAAAAAAATCATTATTGAAGAATCCGTTCAGAAAGTATTTCCCAAAGCCAAAATATTGGTTGAATCAGATTTGCTGGGTGCAGCCAGAGCCCTGTTTAGTGACAAAGAAGGGTTGGCATGTATACTTGGTACCGGCTCCAATTCCTGTCATTATAATGGAAAAGAAATTATTAAATCTTTACCTTCACTTGGTTATTTTTTTGCTGATGAGGGCAGCGGAGCTCACATCGGTAAAATTTTTATCAAAGACTACTTAACAGGAAACCTTCCAAAAAAAATTGAAGAATCCTTTAAGAAAGAGTACAATTACACCCGTGATAACATCCTCGATGCAATTTATAATCTTCCTTTTCCCAACCGGTTTCTGGCCTCCTTTTGCGATTATTTTGCCGATCATCTTTCCGACAAGTATATTTATGAATTAATAACAGATTCATTTCGCGAATTCTTCATTCAATCTATCGAAAAATATCAGAACTACACTACAATTCCTGTTTCTTTCGTCGGTTCTGTTGCCTATTTCTTTGAGCCACTTCTGCGGCAGGTTTCTGCTGAGTTTGAAGTAGAAATTGCGAGGATTATTCAAACACCAATTAGTGGGTTGATTGATTATCATAAAATAAATTAGGGGATTTCCGACTCATCGAAAATCCCCCTTAATGTTGTTGAATACTATTTTTTATAGGTTACACCTCAATCTTTCTGCAAAGGACTCACAACCTCGATTAATTCAGGCAGATCCATACCAAGATTTTTCAGATGGTCAATTTTAGGTACGCCGTTTTTTGTCCATCCTCTTCTTAAATAAACCGCATCCAGAAGTTTTTCATAGCGGTCTTCACGGTATTTCCGGGTTATCTCCATCTTTTCGGCAGTCGATTTTCCTGCAGGATCAATACCTATGATCTCTTTCATTTGTTTGTCGTACCGTTCAGCCCGTGATTCATATTCTTCAGCAGTAACAGGCCCTGCTGCACGATAGGGTTGAGCATCATGTTTTCTAAGTCCATAACCTCTTCTGATATTAAAGATTCTTTGAAAATTATAAACCCTTTCTGACATCCTGATCAACTCGTGCTTGTCAAACTCTTTGCCGGTAACGGCCTTATAGATTGTTACATAGTTGTCAACATGCTCCGGGACTTTAGCCGGCTCATCCGTTTGGGCATTATTCTCAGGTTCCACATCATTCCAGGGCAACTTGCATAATCCCATCAATCCAAACCAGGTACGAAACATAGGAAAATAATGGAGTGCTTCGGCTTTTTTCTCAAAAGTCGGAATCTGATTATTCACCATATCCATAAAGATCAGCCAGGCTTCATCATGTTGTGGGCCTTTATTGGTCATTGCATATCCACCCTTGCTGTGCAAGAGATTCTTTTGAAACATATTGCGAGTACTCCAGACCTTTATTCTCCATACCTATATCCTGCATGAAACCGGGGTCACCCCAGCCTTTTTCAGCAAATAATTGCTTCATTTTTCTAACACCTTTCCCGGCAATCAACCCGAATCCTTCTCCTCTCCCAAGCTGATGGAGAAGTTCCATAGCTGCATCGGCATTCCCGAAGTTAAGCTTAAGTCCGCCGGTTCTTTGCTCGTTCAGTATCCCGTTTTCATAACATTCCATGATGAACCCCATGATGGTTCCCCAGGTTATGGTGCAAATTCCGTATGTATCGCAATAGAAATTGGTTTCGATTGTAAAATCGGGATTAAAGATACCCATTATTGAACCAAGGGATGAGGTGGATTCATATTCGGGTCCGTCGACGATCACTTTAGAGCCTTTGTAAGGACCGGTGCGAAGCTCATAGTTATCAACTCCTTTGGCGCAAGCCATATTGCATCCTATCCAGCAGCCATCGGGTATGCCCTGAGTAAACCTCGATTTCCATACATTGGCGTGGATGAGATCAGCATCTTTATGGCTACCGTATTTGAAATTATGAACCGGCAGAAGGTCATAATCGTTCATGATGTTTGTCAGGTGTGCTGTTCCGATTGCTCTCATCTGGCACTGACTGTCGTCGAGTTCACGCATTTCCTTATTGAATCGCTTTGCCCCTTTCCATAATGGCTTCCATGTCAACCACATTATTCAGATTTCCTTTTACGCCAGGAATCTTTGCCACAATAGCTTTTATCTTTTTATCCCGTAAAACCGTACCAATTCCTCCCCTGCCTGCTTGTTTCAGCCTCACCAATTTGCGCTTAGGGTCATAAAAACTGAAGTTCAGCATGCCAATCAGAGAGTGATCGGCTGCAATACCTGCCGAGACAACAGCAATGTTTTTTTTGTCTTTCTCGTCTTCAGCATACATCTCATATAACATCTCGGCAAGAAGATGACTGTCGACAGGTTCTTTTGGCGCTTCGAAAATTTCAACTTTATGGTTAACCCCATCAATGAATACAATCACATCTTTTAGCGCTTTTCCCTGTATTTCGATAGCATCAAAACCTGAAAATTTCAGAAAAGGACCAAAATGACCCCCAACATTGCTGTCAATTGGAATATCGGTCTGTGGGGAGATTGAAACACAAATGGATTTTCCCGTTCCTGAATACTGGGTTATTCCGCCCACCGGACCGGATGAAATGTTAATTTCATTTTCCGGGTCATTCCATCTGGTGTCAGGTTTGGTTGCATCCCACAATAATTTTAATCCGTAGCCTTTTCCACCAATGAATTTTTCCTTCATCAGGGGGGGGACATTTTTTTCTTTTATTTCATTATTGGTGAGGTTAATATACAATATTTTATCTGTGTAACCCCTGTCGAGCTGCTTCCATTGGTAATTCCAATGTTTAAGCATTTTATGAGCTTTCTTTATTTCCAAAATATCTGGCATATTTTCTTTATTTTAATGTAATTAATTCTATCGTTATTTCATTCACAAAAGTAAATCTTAAAACCAAATCTCCAATTAAATTATAAAATTTCTCAATACGTTTCTGCGTGCATATCGGCTGACAGGGAATGCTTTATATTATTGTCATGAATAAAATAACCAATTTGACATTTCACAGCACTGATGTGACTTTTGTTCCATTCATTCTGGGAATAGCGGACCGGCTTTCCCAAAATGTTTAAAGGTTTATTCTCCATTATTCCAACTACACGATTGTTAGCCCGCACAGGCTTTCCCTGAGAAATTGAAATTTAACGCATCTAATATTGTGTTATGCAATTATTTCTATCTTTGCTTAAATATCCAGGCTAATCAAAGGATAATGACATTTAAGCAAATACAAAAGATATTGTCAAAAAAAACCGTAGGTATTGCTGGTGCCGGCGGACTGGGTTCAAACTGTGCCGTTGCTCTTGCCAGGGTAGGTATCGGAAAAATAATTATCTGTGATTTTGATGTCATATCAGCATCCAATCTGAATCGTCAATATTACTTTTATGACCAGGTTGGGCAGAAAAAAGCATTCACAATTGAAGAAAATATTTTGCTTATAAACCCGAAAGTTAAGGTTAAAGCATGGGATGTAAAACTCAATCCTCAAAATATACCTGTTATTTTTAAGAAGTGCGATATTATCGTTGAAGCCTTTGATTTGGCAGAAATGAAAGAAATGATCATTGAGACCGTTCAAACCCAGTTGCCCCAAATTCCTTTAATCACCGGATTGGGTATGGCAGGATGGGGTAACAGCAATTCGATAAAAGTAAGAAAGGTTGATAATTTATTTATTTGCGGGGATGAGACATCCGAGATTTCGGAGGAATTGCCTCCGATGGCGCCAAGGGTCGGGATGGTCGCCAACATGCAGGCGAACACTGTTATGGAAATTTTATTGAATAAAATGTGAAATGAAAATAATACTTAATAACAATCCGGAAATAATCCCTGCTGAAAAGATCACCCTTCAGGAACTGATAGCTTTTAAAAAGTATTCTTTTGCTTTACTGATCACAAAAGTAAATGGTCGGTTGGTCAAAAAAGAAGAAAGGAGTAATACTGAAATCAAAGATGGTGACAATGTTTCTGTCATTCACCTGATAAGCGGAGGATAACCAAATCCGACAAGACCCGTATTGATGCTTTTATTAGATCAGGCAGGATCAATAGAAAAGACATCAGCAGCTAATGTTTTATAAGTTTCTTTGAAAAAATACCGCTGATTGTTTCAATTTTTAAAAAGTAAATCCCCGCAGTTTCATCAGCCAGGTCAATTTTTATTAATGGCAGGCTGTTAGTTATTTTTAACTTTGCCTCAGAACCGTCTGCCCTGTATATTGCAATGTTCAAAATCTCATTTTTTATCATTTCAGTATTTACAATGAAGTTTTCTTTGGACGGATTTGGAAATACGCTGATATTTTCGTCCTTTGCTAAGTTATCATTATATCCAAGAGAATACTGAACAATGGGAAAGATGGCAAGTGCAATTTTCCAGTTCCAGGTACCGGCACCAATAAATCCTTGCCACGTCTGGTCACTCAACATTTCCCATGCTGTTGGAGGATCTGTATCCCCATTTGAATTGGACCAAATAACAAGGGTGTCACCCGTTGTTGTAGGAAGAAAGAATCCAGCGTAGAAAGAGGAGTTTACATTTACAGGCGGATCGAAGGATAAATAGGTTCGCTGCTCATTGATGATGTGGGTTTTAATAGTGTTGAGGCTGACATTTTTACTTGCGATCTTTTGACCAGGAGATCCATTCGCTCCGTTATTATTCCACAATGCTACTTCAATCGAAGGATTACCACCGGTTGCATGACAAAATTCCAGTAGAATTCCGGTTATGGTCAGGTCAATGTTATTGGCAAAGAAATTGGCTTTTGCAAGATCTCCAAATTCATTGTTCCCGGAAACATAACCTCCCTGATCAGTAACATAATAAGCATATTCACCTGCAAGCGGAAAATTTAAAGTATCGGTAACGATTTGAGAGGTATTTACGGAAATATAGTCACTTTTGGTTATTGTCGAACTTTCGCCGTTATACCAAACCGTCAGGGTTACATCAAAAGTTCCGGCCTGCTCATACGTTACCGTTGGATTCTGAAGTGTTGAAGTGCCGGGACTCCCGCCTTCAAAGATCCATTCCCATGAAGTTGGATTGCCGGTCGACTGATCCTGAAAGTTCACAGATTGTCCGATCAGGATGGTAGTGTTATCAGATGAAAACTCAGCCAATAAGGGTATTTCGTAATCAACAACAGGGAAAATGGCCATTGCAATATCCCGGTTCCAGCTTGGCGAATTATTCATAGGGTACCACACTCCTGAACTCCACATTTCCCATGCAATACCCGGATCGGTATCTCCGTCGGTATTTGAAAAAACTGCAAGTGTATCCCCGCTCTGTGTGGGTAAAAGGAAACCGGCATAAAAGGAACTTGTCAATAAAACCGCCGGCTCAAAAGGAATATAGGTCATCTGATTACCGGCTATGTCGCTTTTAATTGTATCGAGGTCAACCAAAGCAGTGGCAATTTCGTCACCCGGATGATTATTCATACCGGAATTATCCCATAGGGTGATCTGTATTTCGGGATTACCACCGGTTGCAACAGCGAAGTCAAAAATAATTCCCTGAAGCATTACCGAATCATTTATATCAAAATAGTTAGCCTTCGCTAAATCGGCAAATAGATTATTCCCTGTTACATATCCTCCTTCCGCTGGTCCACGTAAAGAGCATAAGTTCCGGGCAAAGGATAATTCAGGGTATCAAGATTCCCTTTCACAGACTCCACTTATGAAAAGAGGCTTTGGAATATGGGTGAATTTTATTACGGCTATTTGAATTTTTGATGTGTTTTTTGGTTACCAGATCAAGGGCAGACAAACGGGAATTTCGTACTGGGATTTTCCATTCTTTGTGCTTTTGATGTGCTATGCATAGTAACTATAAGAAATACAAGGATACTGATCAACAGAGAAATAATTTTTCATAATGATGTAAATTAATGAATGGTAAAATTAGCCTTTAATTCGACACAAAGGATTCCGAAGTATTTTAAAAATATGAAAAATAGTTCTTTGTACTTTTGTAAAAAATATTATTTATGAGATATCTTTTCCCCCTTCTTTCAGTCCTCCTGTTACCAGTATTAATTGCTGCACAGGATACCATTTGTGTGCCGGTTGATATTGTTTACCGGGCTGAAACTAAAAATTATTATGTATCGAATTCTGTCGAAGGAAACGGCAATATATTGAAACTTGACACCACCGGAAATGTGATAGCAACCTTTTTCAGCAATCTGCATTTTCCGGGTGGATTATGTCTTGTCGATGATATATTGTATGTTGGAGATAATTATGGAAAATGGAATGACAGTCTTCCATCTTTTCTTTTGGGAATTGATATAAACACAGGAGCGGAAGTAATGAATTTACAGGTTGCTGCTACCGCCACCTATCTCGATATGATGACCGCCGATAGTTCAGGAAATATCTATATTGGTGACAGCGGTAGTGATAATAATGACGGGAAAGTCCGCAAATTTAATATTCAAACCCAGACATTTTCTGATCTGGTAACCCAGACTGCGAGACCCTTTGGTGTGAGCTATGATCATATTAATGACCGAATTATTTTTGTCGAAAGCGGCCCTGATATTTCTTTCTTAAAATCTATCAGTCCCGAAGGGGGAGAAATCGATAATGTTTATTATCTCAACCAGCGGATCAATTGCGTAATCATGCATCCTAACGGTGATTTTTTTATTACAAGCTGGGGAAGCGACAATATCTGGGGTGAGGATTCGGTTTTTCTGACCAATAATTATTTTGATTGGACCATGGTAATATCATCTGTACATAACCGGCCTTTAGGGATGTGCATAGGAAAAGACAACTTTCTTGTCGTATGCAACTGGGGCGAACATTCCATCAGCTTTATAGACCTCAGCCTGATCGGATATGATGAATCCCTTCTTAAAAACCCTGATTTTACCTTATATCCCAATCCGGCCAACGAAAAAGTTTTCCTGAAGTTTAATAATACTAAAAACAAAGAAATTGAAATAACTATCTTCGACCTGACCGGCCGGAAAGTATATTCCGAAAATGCCAACCGCAATGATTATCTATCGGGTAAGGAAATTGATCTGAGGGGTTTAACCGAAGGGGCTTATATTGTAAATGTTAAGGACGGAAATCATAGCAACCGCATGAAATTGATACTCCGCTAGGGTACAAATAATATTTTTCCAGCCGACATCGATTTTATGTAAGTTCTCAGGCCGTTTACAAATTCATCAAGTTTAAATATTGCCTGTATTTGAGATTTTAATACACCTCCTATCATCCATTCCTGAAGCTGGCTGGTTATTTTTTCAAAATCTGCTTTTGATTTAGCCGATTTCCAATCAGTCAGGTTAAATCCGATAAGTTTTTTATCCCTGAAAATAATATCAAAAGGTTCTATCCCCCCTATTAATCCTCCGGCCAGGCCTCCGTAAAGAACAACTTTTGCTCGAGGAGGCATTGCCTGAAGTAATATACCGGTCTGCTCACTACCGACAGCATCAAAAGCCATGGTTGCGTTCAGTTGAAAAGCAAGAGTCTTAAGCTCCTCTTTGAAATTAATTCTGGAAGAATCGAGGACATGGCTTACTCCTGCCGCCTTTAATGAATTCACACTTTCTTCTTTCCTTACGATATTGATCGTTTGGAGCCCCTTCAGGTCAGCAAGGGTTCGGATAAAAGCTGCTATTTGTCCACCCCCGGCATTTTGTATTATTGCGCTGCAGTTATTATTCAGCGCCATTTCAACTAGCCCGTAAGCCGTAAAAGGATTGATTGAAAGCGAGGCTGCCTGCTCAAAATTAAGTCCATCCTTAATAACAATACAATCTTCAGCTTTTGAAATAAAATACTCAGCCCAGGTTCCGTCAGCATCTGATTGGCTAAAGCTGCTGACCCTTTTTCCGCTTAAGGATTGGACATTATCACCGGTTTTTACCACAACTCCGGCGCCTTCAAATCCTGGTACAGCCGGCAGTTTTTTTTTGATATTGTAACCACCCCTGATAAAAGCAATATCCGATGGATTGCACGGGGCAGCCTCCATTCGAATGAGTACCTCGTTTCCATTCAATTCCCGCAATTCCCGCTTTGATATCTTCAATCCAAGGATCGCCCTGACGAGATTTGGGTTGTATTCATTTAAGATAATTGCATGGTTATTCAATATTTCTTCGGTCATCTTCAAAAATCATGAAAGTACAAAATCCACTGCTGCTATAGCGTGAATTTCAGTAGTATCAAATAATATTTTTTCTGTGTCTTCAGGTTTTAGGATCAGAGGGAGTTCTGTGCAACCAAGGATGATTCCGTTGATATTTTCATATTTATTGATGATCTCAATTAAAAATTTTTTCGATGTGTCGTGGAATTTCCCGTGTATCAATTCATCAAAGATGATTGAGTTTATTTTGGTTCTTATATCAGGATCCGGAACCAGAACTTCAATTCCGAAACCCTGGCTTAGCGGCCCTATGATAAAATCACCCTCCATGGTGTATTTTGTTCCAAGTAAAACTACTTTTTTTAATCCCTTTTGGCGGATCGCCTTTCCGGTTTCTTCGGCAATGTGGATCAACGGAATTTTAATACTTTTTCTGATTTCCTCAGCAAACATATGGGCTGTATTTGCACAAAGTAAAACTGCATCTGCACCCGATTTTTCCAATATTTGTGCTTCTTCTATGAAACGGTAGCCAACACCTGCAATATTTCCGGTCTTGTAATAATGGTCGATCTCATCAAAGTCGAAAGAATACAACCTTAGCTTGCATGAATGCTGTCCACCAAGCCTTTTATTAATCTCCTGATTGAGTATCCGGTAGTACTCTACAGTGGATTCCCAGCTGGTTCCGCCGATCAGGCCAAGTGTCTTCATCGGTAGATCATTTTAAAAATTCTGTTACGATATTAATAGCTTCGCTTATGGATTGATCAAGATTATCATTCACAATGATTCTGTCGAACTGGTCTGCATAAGCGATTTCATGTTTCGCTTTCGCGATTCTTTTTGCCAGGCTTTCCTCGCTTTCTGTCGATCGGTTCCGCAACCTTTTTTCAAGTTCATCCACCGACGGAGGCATTACAAAAACCGCCAAAGCCTTTTCTTTGAAATGTTTTTTGATATTTAAACCTCCGACAACATCAACATCGAAGATCACATGCTTCTTCATCGCCCATATCCTCTGAACTTCCGATTTTAATGTCCCGTAAAATTGATCCTTATAAACTTCTTCCCATTCCAGAAATTCATTATCGCTTATTTTTTTTCTGAATTCGTCGGCAGAGATGAAATAATAATCCTTTCCGTTTATTTCATTGAGCCTTTTTTCGCGGCTTGCGGCTGAAACTGAAAACTCAAGGTTCAGGCCGGCCTGCAACAATGCCCTGACAATGGTAGTCTTGCCGGCACCGGAGGGAGCGGAAAAAATAACCAGTTTACCTTCATGATTCCCCGCCATGTTAAATTACAAGATATTGAATAGCTGCTCTTTGATCTTTTCCAGTTCGTCCTTCATCTGAACTACTATTTTCTGAATATTCGCTTCACCTGCTTTGGATCCTAGGGTGTTGATCTCACGCCCCATTTCCTGTGCAATGAAACTCAGTTTTTTACCCTGTGATTCAGGCTCATGAAGTGTTTCGGCAAAATATTCACAATGTTTTTTCAGCCTCACCTTTTCTTCGGTAATATCGAGTTTATCCTGGTAGTAGACCAGTTCCTGCTCGAACCTGTTTTTATCAATATCTTCCTTTTTATGAACTATTTCATTTAAATCTTTCAGGATCTTTGCCTTCTGTGCCTCCATTCTTTGGGCTTCATAAGGGGTAATCGCTTCAAGAAGTTCTAATATTGTATTATTCCTGCCGATAAGTTCTTTCTCAAGAGACTTTCCCTCATCGTTTCTGAACCTGTCTATGTCATCAATGGCTTTGTCAATTGTGACAGTTAGCTTATTCCATTCCTCGTCGGTGACTTCTTCTTTTTCAGGAACCAGCACATCAGGCAATTTCATTATTACCGGCAAGTATTCTGAAAAGTTTTTTTCTTCAAAACCCGAAGTTATTTCCTTTAGTTCGTAATAGTATTTCCTTGCCAGTTCCTTGTTGATAATGAATCCTGAACTGTCACCCTGGTTTTCAACAGTAACTGTAAAATCGATTTTACCTCTTTGAAGTCTTGCTGACAGAAGGTTCCTTAGTTCTATTTCCTTATCGCGCAAGCCATTGGCTATTTTAGCAATGATATCGAGTTGCTTGCTGTTGAGGGATTTGATTTCTACTACAATCTTCCGATTCCTGAACTCACACTCCGCCTTGCCATATCCTGTCATCGATTTTAACATAAACTCATTAATTTGAAGCAAAGATAAAAATTAATGAATTAAACCTATTTATTCCCAATCGGTATAACAGGTGATTGCAGTCAAGGGGGTAGTGTATGCAAAATAGCATTATTTCGGAATTTAATCAGCGATTACCGGTCTTCATATTTCACTTCGTCAATAAGATTCCCGTTCTTATATATTTCCTTTTTGATCACCTTGCTTTCTTCATTAAGATAAAACCACTCCCCTTCTCTTAGAGACGAATGGTAGCTTCCATAAACATCTAACTTCCCCGATGTATTATAATATTTGAATTCGCCATCTTTTTCCCCATTTATGTGCTGCCCGGTCAGTTTAAGCTGCCCATCAGGATAGTATTGTTTCCAAATTCCGTTTTTGCTGTCCGCTTTCCATTCCACTTCTTCAGAAATCTGCCCGTTTTCATAATAGGTAATCCATTTGCCTTCTTTCTTTCCGTAGCGATAGAATTCATCCTTAAGTAAAATACCATCGCTGCTATAATACTTCCAGAGGCTGTCCTTTACCTGCCCGAGATAAAATCCCTCAGTCATTTTTTTCCCGATATGATGAAAGGTAGTTGTTTCTGATCTGTCACCCCTTTCATAAAATCGTGACCTTGCCTTAACAACTCCATCAGGATAAAAATAGATAAACTCGCCCACGGGATTATTGTCAATAAAGTTACCTTCGTACTTCAGCATTCCCGTTTCATCATATTTTTTCCAGAATCCCTGTTTCATTCCATTGGCATCCGTCCGGTTAATGGAATCGCCTGCATTTTGCGAAATAACATTTACCGGAACGAAGCACAGCAACAGGTATATTATTTGCCTCAGCATCATTTTGAAAAGCGGTATTTAAAAGATCAACAGTGCGTAAAACTAATCATTTTATTTGATCCCGAATCAGTTTTTGATTTAGTTTTGCCGCCTGAATTCAAGTGAAACGGGAATAATATTTTATACATGAATGCATATTCCTCAAAGTTGGTTGAGGCTGTTGTAAATGAGTTTTCAAGGCTTCCGGGCATTGGAAAAAAAACTGCCCTGAGACTGGCTTTGTTCCTGCTCAAAAAGGAGGTGTCTTTTTCCGATTCACTGGGCAACGCCATTATCAGAATGAGGAAAGAAGTCCGGTTTTGCAAAGAATGCCATAATATTTCCGATTCGGAAATCTGCGAAATCTGCGCAGGCATAAAACGGCACAAAAACATTGTTTGCGTTGTTGAGGATATCCGCGACGTTATGGCCATTGAAAACACAGGCCAGTACGATGGCGTTTACCATATTCTGGGCGGCATAATTTCACCAATGAACGGTATAGGTCCCAATGATCTCAATATTGATTCGCTCATACAAAGGGTAGCCGCCGGAAGCATCACCGAAGTGATCATGGCGCTTTCAACCACCATTGAAGGCGACACTACCAATTTTTACATTTATAAAAAATTGAAAAACCTGAATATTAAGGTTACCACTATAGCAAGAGGTGTAGCAATTGGCGATGAACTGGAATATACCGATGAAGTTACCCTTGGCCGGTCCATCCTGAACAGGATGCCTTATGAAAACACCCTGGTGAAATAAACTTGCTATAATGATCAGAATGGCCTGCTCTCAGGGTTATTAACTTCAAACTCAAAAATTCTCTGGCTAATCTTCCCCAAAAAGATCAAGCTGTCTTTCGTGTTTCTTAAATTCCTCCGGAACCTGCTTGTCGAAACCGTTGATGTAACGGTGTATCATTTTTTTGATCAGTTTTATCGGGGTGGTCTTGCGCGCCGTGCAGTAATTCTCAATCGACTTCCTCTGGCGCGAACTGAGCTTGATGGTTAGCTTCGAATAGCGGACTTTCCTGCGTTTTTTAGTTTTTTTCCTTACAGGCATCAGAATTAATTTGCCGTAAAAATAGAAAAACCCTTCAATAGGAATATGTTCTGCTGATAAAAACTTTTTAACATAGAACAGGGAGATTCCGGAATTTATACTGAGCGTTTGGGTTTGCATTCTTTCGCAAACCCAAAAAGCCGAAGTATAACGGCTCAGCCTGACAGATAATCCCTGATAAGATCTGCCCACAGGTAATAGCCTTCCTCAGTCAGATGCACTCCATCATAAGTGTATTTTTCATCCATCTCCCCTTTGTTGTTCAAAAAGTCGGGATGAATATCGATAAATAGAATTTTCATTTTTTGGAAACCGACTTCAGCTTCATGTTAATACGGTAAATGTCAGTATTGATGGATTTTTCGATGAATATTTTTTGGCAGTTTACCGGCAAAATGCTTTGAAGGATAATCTTCGTTTGAGGGCTGTGAAGAGCAATCAGGCTGAGTATTTTTTCGATGTTTCGAATAACCCGGTCCACCTCGTAACCCTGGTAAATATCATTGATACCGATCATGAGAAAAACTCTGGCAGGTTTTGCGTCGGTTATTTCTTCGAGCCGGTAAAGCACATGGTCTGTCATGTCGCCGCTCATCCCCCGGTTTCTTAAGTCGATTCTTCCCAAAATGCTTGAGCAGGTCGAAGCTTTCGGTGAGGCTGTCGCCGAGAAAAACGGTATCATTCTGACGGATATATTGCGGAAAGGACACAGGAGTTCAAAAGTTCATGGCGTCTTTCTCAGACAAGTTTTCAATGTCCGGAGATTTATCTTAAGGTTCGCAATGATCCTGTTTTTGCTTATTTATCTTTCGGAACTTCAGCAAAAAACTCGCTGCTTTTCACAAAAATCCTGTCGAAGAGACCGGATTTAGCTCCACTGTATTTCGAATCGGGAACCAGCGATGAAGTGACTACATATTTATTGACCGAATCCGCCGGAAAGGCGTTGATCTCTACAGGTATGATATTGTTTCCTTCGATCTTAACCTGATGGGTTGGCGTACTGGTCAAAGGTACCACATCATCAGCAAAGTTTGAGCTGGTAACGCGGGAAAGCTTATTTAAAAATCGCACTGTCTTTGTGGAATCTGTCAGTTGTCCGTTCAGCATCCATTTCGTTCCTTCTTTACTCAATGCAAAGCCTTCAGATCCCGGATAGCTGAATGTCAATTTCGTCAGGTCGTCCTTATTGGAGGCAAATAAAGTTTTATCCCTGTAGTTATTTACATTTGGCTGAATACTCATTTTTATGAAACCATCAACCACATAAACCTCTTTGTCGCCTGCCGGTCTGACATAAGTGGACATTTTACCTTTGCTTTGCTGCTGGTAAGGATTTTGCTGGCCCTGGGGCGGCTGCTGGTAATTGAATTTCCCGACATAAAGGTCAGCCATCAGCTTACTGTCCTTAAAAAGCTTGATCACGGGTTGCTGTGGAGTCAGTAACCTCAAATTCCTTCCATTTGGTTTCTTCCGTTGCGGCAACCCTTTCCGATTTCATCCTGACCAGTTCCGATAAGAATATTTTTAACCGATGACTGGTCTGGCCTGTAGGATTTACCGCCGATTCAAGTTTCCATTCTGTTCCGGTTTTTGTGAAGGTAACCTCACTGTTCTGGTCGCCCAATTTTGGGGTGATAAGCATTTGGGTTACCAATGCCGTATCTATTGATACCATATCGCTTTTAAATGTTCTGTCTTCTTTCTCAGTCAATTTTGTAACGAGGAAGATCACACCAAAACCGCAAGTAATATGATTAATGTTTTAGTATTTAAAAATTTCGAAAGCATGCTGAAAATATTTTTATTTAAAATCTAACAATCTATTGTCTAAAATCTAATATCTAATCTCACACATACCCCTGTTCCATCCTTTTTACCCTCAGGTTCCTCTTTTGCTGCATCCTGAAAATTCCATAAACAAGGATCAGGACGATGGGCAATAAGAAGTTCAACCATTTCAAAAAAGCTTTTTTTCCGTCCTCAACCTGATCGAGCGGGCGTGAGGTAACACCTTTGGTTCTGAGGTCGATCAGCCCTGTATCGTCAGAAAGAAAATCGATGGAGTTGACCATTAAGCTGACATTGTCGGGTGACAATTGCTGAGCCTGCTGCCCTTCTCCATTAACGGAAACTGACCGTCGGAAAAGATCACAATGCTTGACTCCGCATTGCCTGAAAGTTTACCGGATAATATCGCACCAACTGTAATTTTCGATAACGGAAAATCAGCATCCGTCCAGTGTTTATTGACATCAAAGTAAAGAGGTGGCGATAAAGTTCCTGATTTATCCGATGTTCGGGCAATAGGAGTAAATGTTTTGGAAGCATCGCCGGTATAGGTTATGGAGCTTGCAAAGGGTAGCAATACCTGCTCCAGGCCTTTGGCAATAGGATGATCTTCGAAAGAATTGATAATAGGAAGGTAAGGGAATTTAACATTTGTTGTGAAGTTAAACATTCCCTGACGTTGCTGTACTCCAACGCTACCGCAATTTGCATCGACAATGAAATTGTTCTCCACCACCAGTCCCTTTTCGCTGAGCCATCTTTCAAGGCCGGTTTCTATGGATTTTCCCTGAACGGTAGAAAGGTCGCCTTCAACGCGGTCCATAGCAATTACAAGTTTCCTCCCTGTGCAAGATAACCGTCCAGAAGCTGAAGATGAGCAGGTGGTATGGTATCTTTTGGTGAAACAATGACAATTGTTTTATACTGGCTGAGGTTGTCTCCTTCTTTAAGGTAAACCGGCACTACCTGGTACAGAACCGACAAGGACTGCATTACCTGGCTCATGCTGGCGACTCCGGGTTCACCATGCCCCTGCAATAATCCAACAGAAGGCTTGTTGGTAACAGCAAGCTTTTTTATGCTTGTTGAAAGCGAATATTCCATTGCCGATCCGGGCTGAAGGAAGGGAATAACCTCTTTTTCATTCCCAAGCTGAACTAAAGCGCCCATGAATACCTTTTTCTGGGTCGATTCGTCCTTTTCCCTTGTGCTTACCAGAACGGGCTGAACACCGGCCTGAAAAGCCTTTTGCTCTGTAGCCTGATCTTTATTCGGATCGATAAACTCATATAAAACCTTTCCCTTCGACAGATTTGGCATATTCAACAAGGAGGTCTTTGAAATCATTCCTTGTCACCGACAGATCCGGGGGAAGATCTTCAGTGAAATATGCAGTTACTGTGACAGGTTCCTCAAGTTGTTTTAAAATATCTTTAGTGGCTTTGCTGAGTGTGTACCTGCCGTCCTCCGTAAAGTCGAGGCGGAAGAAAAACCTTTCCGACAGAATATTTATGACTACCAATACCGCTGCAATTAATAGGAATCTGCGTTGTTACTGATTTTTTATTTTTCATATCTAGAAAATTTATCTTTTACAGGTTTCGATTAAAGTCTTTTTTTCGCAAGGTTTGCCTCGGTAAGAATCAATCCCAGGAAGATCAGTGACAAAAAGAAAAGAATATCCTTAGTATCGATCACTCCTCTTGAAATGGAATCAAAGTGGTTTGAAACACTTAAGAAGTTCAGTACTTCACCGATAAAGCCACCAAAATTGCTCGAAAGCAATGAAAAAATGATCTGGAAAAAGATCCCGATAAATAATGCGAGCAGATAGCTGACGATCTGGTTATTGGAGATGCTGCTGGTAAAAATCCCGATGCTGACATAGGCCGCACTCATCAGGATCAATCCGAGGTATCCCGTCCATACAGCGCCATGATCGATTGGTCCCAAGGCTGGCAACTGTAATATAATAGGGCAATGTCAATGCAAGGGCTATCAGTATCAGAATAAAAGTTGAGAGAAATTTTCCCAGCACGACCTGCCAGTCGCTGACGGGCTTTGTCAATAAAAGTTCCAGCGTACCGGCCCGGTTTTCCTCTGCAAACTGCCGCATAGTCAAGGCAGGAATAAAAAAGAAGAGGGTCCAGTAAGCAATACTGAAAAACGATTGCAGACTTGCCTGTTTTACGAAAAAAATATCGGCACCGAAAAGCCAAGTAAAAAAACCGCTGAAACCGAGGAAGGCAATCAGCATGATGTAGGCCATCAGTGAATCGAAAAACGATTGGAGTTCACGCCGTGTTATTGTCCAAATTGCTTTCATTTAATTGAATTTTGAATTTTAAATGATTAATGTTGAATTATTTCTTGTTTCAATTTAAATTGAGATGTCTTAACGATAGCCGTCAGAATATTAATCAATTCTATGCAATCGTTAATATGTTCTTCATAATTGAGGTCAACAATTTTACTTTTTTGAAATAACTTAAGCCAGTATAAAGTTTCTCTTTCCCTCCTTTGAAGCGATTGACATTTTAGCTGTAAAATCTTTTTTTGAAATACCGGCAATTGCTTCTTCAATGTTTGCTCCAATGCTTGTTGAACTCTTTAGTAATTGCTTAGAAAGAACAAATTCTTTCTGATCGACCATTGTTTTATATAATTGAATTGATTTAATGGCAAAGTTGAATGCCTTTTCCTGAATAATATTAGCCTTTTCCAATTTATTTAAAATTAAGCATCCAACATTTAACATTAATTCATAGTTAACTCGCGGAAAATATCTTCAAGTTTAGTTTCGATCGGTGTCATTTCAGTAAGTGACCATCCTTTCTGAACACAAAGCCTGAATATTTCCTTTCTTGAAGAAACACCGGGTTTGCTCTGGACTTCAAAAGCACTTTCGTCTTTCTTCATAAAATCCACAATCCCGATGGAGCTGAATTCCTGGAGCGATTTAAAAATTTCATTTTTATCGCCATCTTCAATCTTTATTTTCAGGATTTCGCGACCCTCCGATTGTTTTCTTAACTCTCTTGGATGTTCCGTCAGCTACAATTTTTCCTTTGTTGATGATAAGGATACGGTCGCAGGTGGCTTCAACTTCAGCGAGGATGTGCGAACTTAGGATTACCGTTTTTTCCCTTCCGATTTTCTTGATCAGCTCGCGGATCTCAACGATCTGGTTCGGATCGAGGCCGGAGGTCGGCTCATCGAGGATCAAAACCTGCGGATCGTGGATCAGCGCCTGCGCAAGGCCGACACGCTGCTTGTAACCTTTCGAAAGTTCTCCGATCTTTTTGTGCTTCTCGCCTTCGAGCCCGCAGATGGTGATCATTTCAAGTATCTTATCCTTTATTTTGGATTTTTCAATTCCCTGCAGTTCTGCCACGAATTTAAGGTAATCGATCACCGGCATATCGCTGTAAAGCGGATTGTTCTCAGGCAGGTAACCGATCAGTTTTTTAATCTCATCCGGGTTCTGGTGAATGGAAAAATTACCGACATGAATATCCCCCTCATTAGGAGTAAGGTAGGTTACGATGGCCTTCATGGTGGTTGTTTTTCCGGCTCCGTTCGGTCCCAGAAATCCCAGGATTTCCCCTGTTTTTACCCTGAAAGAAATATTGTCAACGGCCCGCTGGGCTCCAAACTTTTTGGTCAGGTTTTCTACAACTATATCCATAGTTTTAAAATTTTTTGCAAAAGAAATAATCCGGCTTTAATTAAACAAACCGGCTATTTGCTTTTAACAATATTTAACACTCAATTGCTTTATATCAAAGGATTTAGAAATACATCGACCTTATTCACAAGCTTCTTTCAATATGGCGTTTTGTATCCTTGGTTTTAATGCTTTCACGTTTATCGTAAAGCTTTTTTCCCTTGGCCAGGCCGATTTCGAGTTTTGCCAATCCCTTTTCATTTATAAATAGCAGGGTTGGTATTATGGTGAATCCTTTTTCTTTAACCTTATTTGTAAGTTTTTTTAATTCTCTGGTATTCAACAGAAGCTTTCTGTCTCGTTTAGGTTCATGGTTGTTATAGGTTCCGAATTTGTATTCGGCAATATGCATATTTACAACATAAAGCTCCTGATTGATGAACGAGCAATATGATTCCTCAAGACTGACTTTGCCTTCGCGAATGGATTTGATTTCTGTTCCGGTCAACACAATACCTGCAATAAATTTGTCCGAAATAAAATATTCGAAATAGGCTTTACGATTCTTTATCTTTATCTTATTGTCCATTTGACAGGTATATGAAAGAGCCCGGCTTTAATCTCAATTTTAAAAGTTCAACGATAATTGACCCATCCAATCCATTATTCCGTCCGGCAAAGATACATAACAACATATTGCCTTATTAAAAGAATTTAAAAGTATAAATCTTTCACAGGCTGAATATGAACTTTGGGTCTGTCAATTTTGTTTACTTTCGGATTTTAGTAAAATTTGTCCTTCTGATGGAAATTAATAAAATAAGGCAGGAATACCAGCGGGAGCAACTTAAAGATGAAGAGCTTGAGGCTGATCCATTAGTATTGTTCGAAAAATGGTTTGAAACCGCTCACAAGGCTGATATTTCTGAAGTGAATGCAATGACCCTCGCAACAGTTTCATCTGATGGGCAGCCATCAGCCCGCATTGTTCTGCTTAAAGGTTTCGACAGGAGAGGTTTTGTCTTTTACACTAATTATGAAGGACGCAAGGCCAAAGAATTAGACCAAAATCCGAAAGCAGCATTGGTGATCTTCTGGAAAGAACTTGAGCGGCAGGTTCGCATTGAAGGCAAAGCAGAGAAAGTTTCGGCTGCCGAATCGGATGAGTATTTCCTTTCAAGGCCGCCTGAAAGCAAGATGAGTGCTGCTGTTTCCCGTCAAAGCAGTGTGATTGCCAGCCGCCAGCAACTTGAAGAGGCCTGGGTGGATTTTCTGAAAAACAACTACGACAAAGAGATTCCACGTCCTGAATACTGGGGAGGATACAGGGTAATTCCCGAAAAGATTGAATTCTGGCAGGGCAGAACGAATCGCCTCCATGACAGGATCCTTTATACCCTGAAGGATAAAAACTGGAAAATCGAAAGATTGCAGCCCTGACAAACCCTGGTTTGGGTTCAATGTTGCATGGTTCAGCGCTTTGTCAAACTGAATGATTTTTAAATCTGGATATTACAACCAATCTCAATGAATATCTTCAATCTCAACAAATATCCCTTTAAACCACACTTTTAAACTTTTCCTCCTCAAGCCTTACCCGATGGTATTGTTGCCTTGCTATTTAGCGGCTGCGGAGGCTTTCTTGCCCTTGTTCAACTTGTACATCAGGTAAAGGCCGGAAACAAGATAATAGAGAGCGATAGCCAGCCAGAGATAATTGAAAAATGCAGTGTTCCTGAAATCATAATAGACAATGAAAGAGATTGCAGCGAATACAAAATTCAGGACCATGAAAAAAAAATTCTTCTTGTTGAAATTAAAAAGGAGCAGAATGATGTTTACTATGCCGGCAATGATCAGCATCGTACCGATAAAGTGTCCTGTCCTGTCAATAATGAGATACCTGACGCCAAACAAAATGAATAAAACTATGTTGGCAATGATTGCAACCTGGGTATACCTTGATACTTTTCTGTTTGATGTAGTCATATTACGATGAAAATTTGTTTTATTAATCCATGTGTTTCATACAATACTAAAGCAAAATTACTTTTTTATTTTTCTGCAATTACAAGCATTTCAAAATCTTCTGTGGTAAGTTTGTCATTTCTTGAATACGCTCCTAATCTGGCTCCGAAAATTTCAATTTTTTTGTATCCCAGTGATTTCAGCAACCAGGTTATTTCGCTCGGAACGTAGTATCTTTCATTGCACTTTATTGACTTCCTGTTTCCCGAATCATCCTCGATCTCCGTGATATTAAAATCACGAAATGTCATTAAATCAAAGGAGTTGCTTCTGTAGGTAGCATTGCCATCCTTTGTCTCAGATGAATGAAATTCCTCTACAGAATGATATAACGGAAAAAGGCCGTTTAATGTCGTAAAAATCAGCTTCCCGGTGGTCTTGAGCGATTTCGTAATATCCTTTAATATTTTAAAATTCATTTCGTCGGTTTCCATCAGCGGAAAGCCTCCCTCACAAAGCATAATGGCGACATCGAACTCGCTGTTGAATGGTAAATTTCTTGCATCAAGGTTGAGAAATTCTATTCTGACCCCTGCTCTTAAAGCCTTTTCTCTTGCCCGTGAAAGAAGCGAATCGGACAAATCAATGCCCGATATGCTATATCCGCGTTTAGCCAGCTCAATCGAATGCCTGCCGGTTCCGCAGCCGACATCCAGAATTTTCAATGCTTTATCGAATCCTATCTCGCTTTCGATGAAATTACATTCTCCTATTGTCCCCCTGACAAAACTTTCATTATCGTACTTCTCTCCGTAATTCTCAAAAATCAATTCGTACCACTGTTTCTTTTTCATTTTTTAAAGGATTTATAATTTATTGATTTGAAACTGGCAGAGGGATTGATTAATCAACTTAAATCACTTTATCCAAAACACCGATCAGCCTGTCAACCTCCTCCTGGGTATTGTAATGTACCATGCTTACCCTTACTACACCATCGATGTCAAGCAAATCAAGGTCTGTGATGAGCCGGCGGGCATAGAAATCACCGAAACGGATACCGATTTTATGCGGATCAACCAGAACTGTGATCTCACTGCTTTTTCTTCCCTGCACTACAAATGAAATTGTTGGCACCCTGAGCAGCTTGTCAGCCGTGGGGTCGCCGATGATCCTGACATTCTTTTTACTGGTCAGGAATTCAAGAAAACGTGAAGCAAGCTGCTGCTCATGATGAGCCATCGCCGAATAAACTTCGGCCACCGCGCTTCTTAAATCTTTTTTTACACCGGGATAAAGTTTCCGGTAAACCTCCATTAAATAATCGATGATGCCAAGAGAGCCATACGTCAATTCAAAATTTACATTTCCGGGCTGTAGCTTATAGGGAATTTCTTCATCTCCGATAAAGAAATGATTGATTCCGGGTAAAATTTCAAGGTGCTTTTTCTTCCCGTAAAGCAAAGAATAATGAGGACCAAAAACCTTGTACAGGCTGAAAACATAAAAATCGACATCGAGGTCATCCATATCGGGCAGGCGGTGAGGGGCATAAGCAACACCATCCACACAGACAAGCGCTCCTTTTTCGTGGATATACCAGGCATATTCCTTGACCGGATTGATGCTGCCGATTATATTCGATACATGTGAAAAGGCCACAAGCTTAGTATCACTGGTCATCAGTCGTTTTAATTGCTCCAGGTCAGGCCTCAACGTTACCGGGTCGATCTCCCAGACTTTGACATGGATTCCGTACTTTTCCATATTCTTCCACGGGCCTATGTTCGCTTCATGGTCAAAGTTGGTCACGATCACTTCATCGCCTTCTTCAAAAAGTTCAACAAGCGATCGCGAAAGATTTTGCAGCAGCATGGTCGTGGAGGGTCCGAAGATAACTTCCGAATGATGCCCGGCATTGATTACTTCTGCCCATACTTTCCGCGCTTCCATCACCCTTTCGCCTGCCAGCTTTGATATCTCATAGGTAGCGCCAAGCTGCACGTTAGAATGGTAAAGGTAATCGAGCACGCGCTCACCAACCTGCCTGGCAATCTGTGTTCCGCCGGCATTGTCAAAAAAAGTCCAGTCGTGGGCAAGTGAAGGGAATTGAGATCGTATATAGGGTATATCCGGTTCAATCATACTTAAGATTTAAATGGCTGCGAAAATAAAAGAAAATTATAATCAAAGCCTTAAGCGCATATTTTAATTGTGTTGAAAACAATTTATTTAAATTTCAACCCTCCTTGCCAATTAATTGAATAATTTGGCACAGTCAAAATAGGTCAGGTTTTAAGACGGTATTAACAGTTTAAAAATTAAGGCATGAAAAAATTTACGCTAATTTTCAGCATGTTGCTTACATTGTGCTGGCTTTTTTCACCAGGACAAAGCATTAAACAAAAACAGGTTAAATATGAAACGGACGAAAACTCAGGCAGGGTTATAACAACCAGCAGGTTTCATCCCAACCCGCTCAGGAGCCTTTTATCTATGAAATTGAAGGAAAAGATGCCGGCATTAACTGGCAGTTTACCGATCTTGCTGCCATTGGTTCAAGGACAAAAGTATCATCACAAACCGGACAGACTTTCACTTCCTGGTGGCTTAATGATCAGCGTATTTCCATGTATGGCAATAGTTCCAGTCCTTTATGGGAACTCCCATTTATCTCTGAATGGGAATGGCCGATCGATATGACAGAAAATGGTGAATGGGTAGTATCGGGTTCAGGAAATATTGTCCAGGTTTTTATGGAATCGTCATCTGCTGTATTCTGGGAACTAACAGTAGCCGGAAATGTTATAGGTGTGAAATTAATTCCCGATGGATCGCAGTTATTTATAGCCGAAACTAATACCGGCGGATCGGGAAATACCCGTGTTTCAAAATATACAGTGGGTCAGGCTGTTCCATTGTGGGAGCAAAACTTCACAGGTGAAGGGACGGTTTTTACGGCAAGCAGGGATTGCTCTAAACTGGTATTAGGGCAATATACCGGTATCAATAAAATGTGGGTTATGGATGGCGCCACTGGAAATATTCTTTTTGATGCATTTTATTATAACCAGAATCCGCCGGCCCTTAGCAACGACGGAAGCGTCATCGTCAATGGGGATTACAACGGTTATGTTTACCTTTTCCGTTACGATGAAACCCTGAATACCTATGAAGAAAAGTGGACTTACAAAGTTGGAGGCGGAGGTACTTCAGTTTGGGTAGTCGGGATGGGTGTTTCAGGCGATGGAACGACAGTGGCTGTGGGTAGTCTGGTGTTCTTTCCAACAAGTTATAATGGTGAAATTTACCTGTTCAATTCCTGGTCTCCTGTGCCGCTTTGGGTTTTCGAAGGAACAGGGGATGAAGTCAGCGCTATCGACCTAACTGAAGACGGCTCTTTAATAGCTGCCGCAACATGGGGTCCCATAACGCAGGACAAGCCGGACTTTTTTCTTTTCAGGAAAGAAAGTGTTGTCCCGATTTTTACAATCAACACTCCCGGTTCATTTGCTTCAGTTGATATTTCGGATGATGGAACCTTATGCGCTGTAACAGGAAAAGCCGCTCACATGCGTGAGTTTGGAAATGGAGGCTTCTTATATAACATTGATTCCGATCCGGATGGAGGAAAGGTATCCGGGATGGTTGATCTCCAAAATACCAATGATGATGCGAATGCCAAAGTAGTGATCAATGAGCTTGAAAATTACTTTAACCGAAGCAAAATCGATGGTTCTTACTTAATAAAATACATACCCGTTGGAACATACAGCCTTACAGCAAGCAAAGTTGGCTATTACCCCGAAACGGTAAACGGTGTTGTCGTTGTGGAAGGAGGGGTAACACTGGTCGATTTTAACCTCGAGGAAACCGGGAATCCCCCTTACTCGCTTATGGCTTCGCATGGGTTGGGATTGTCTGTCGAACTGAGCTGGCAATACGACAATCCCGGTGACCTTCTGGGCTTTAATATTTACCGAAAAAATATAGCTGAGGACCTTTTCCCGGAAGTTCCGCTTGCAACGGTCTCCAACAATACCATCATCTATTCTGATAACCAGGTTCTGCCTTTGAATAACTATTATTATGCGGTTACAGCGATTATTGAGGCAGAGGTCGAGAGTCCGTATTCCAATGTTGCCGAAGGCTGGATGAGCAGCGGGTATGTGACTGATAATATCAGTGTTTATATAGGTACGACGCCTGTTATCGACGGAACAATCAGCCCGGGTGAATGGGACGATGGTTTTATCCTCGATGCCTCGGATTTTCTGGGTAAATATGATAACACACCAAATCCCGTCAGTAGTGTAACTATGTACTTTAAAAACAATGCTGCCATGACGGAGCTGTATGTTGGATGCATAAATACCAATGATATCGTTCTCGAGGATCATGATGAGGTCGCACTGTACATCGATGATAATAATGACGGGGCATACCCTGCATTAGGCGACAGCACCGAAGGCAATTACTGGGCGGCATATTATGCCAGTGGCAGCGTCATAAAGTACAGGCCGATATATAACACCGGTGGTGTCGGATCAGTATTCTTTCTCGATAATCCTCAAATTGCGGTTTCAAATGCAACAGGCCATATCGTTTATGAATTCGTTATCCCGATTGGGAATGAGTTCTGGGACATCAATCCCGGACCCGGGAATGCAAGCAGGTTATTTTCGTTCACCCTTGACGATCCGACAGCTTTCGACGGTTACTGGCCATGCACAAATCCCCAGATCTTTTATCCGATCGGTTATGGAGAGATCACCTTAAGCGCTGAAGACGATGTTCCTGTTCCTCCATCGAACCTCGACATCTGGTGGAATGAAGAAGCGCCTTATACAGTTCTATTGGAATGGGATCAGCCTCCTGTTAATGATTTCAACCATTTTAATGTTTACAAGAAGGCGGCTTCGGGAAGCTGGGAATTGCTGATGAACACCATTGGAACTCAAATCATGTATATTTCAGCCTCAGGAGAATATACGGAGTTTTATGTGACCACCGTTGATAAGTCTGACCAGGAGTCCGTTCCATCTGAAATTGCGATCTTTGATATTACCATTGGAATGGACGAAAATAAAGCCAATACTATTTCCCACATATTTCCCAATCCTTCTTCCGGACAACTGAATATTTCAATCGAAATTCAGCAGGCTGGAAACTATGAGATTTCCATCAGAAATATTGAAGGCAGCATAGTAAAATCTCTTTATAACGGATATATGGATAAAGGGGCAAATACCCTGCATTTTGATGAGGGTAATTCGATTCAGAGTGGGATTTACTTCCTGACGATTAAAGGAAATGGAATGAATACAAGCCGGAAGATAGTGCTGATGAGAAAATAATAGTCAATTTGAGTTGAATAATTATGAAAGAGCAGTGTGAAACTATACGGCTTTTTTATTCCCAGGGAGCGATATAAGAGAAATTATTATTTTTGCCGCGCTTTCGGCCCCTTAGTTCAATGGATAGAACGGAAGTTTCCTAAACTTTAAATACAGGTTCGATTCCTGTAGGGGCTACAATCGAAAAGCACGAAAGTCTGTATATGAAAAATGTACGGACTTTTTTTATTTATTTTTGTTTATCCGGGGATTGGATTAACCTGCCACTGCAACGTTATCAAAAAGCTAACAAAACAAAATGGAGAAGGAGGAGAAAATTTAATAACCGCTGACTTTAAACAATTCCGTTATTTTTGTTACCTGATATTTAATCGTAGCATGAAGTTGTTTAGCATAAAAACCGGTTGTCTTCTGCTGTTGCTGTGTTCAGCGATGATTGTGACGGCTCAATCATCTTATTATAAAACCCTGTCGCGGGAACTGCAATCGCTGCAAAAACATCTTGTGCCTGATAAACGGGTGGCAATCCTGGAAATTGAACTAAAAGATACACTTCAACCCATCATTGTTGTTTCGGGGAAAACCGACCTGCCGGATGCCAAAGCGAAGATCATTCAATTTCTTACAGATAAAAAGGTTTCCTTCACTGATTCCATAAGGCTTATGCCAGATGCTGTTTTGGGTGATAAAACATGGGCTTTGGCAAAATTGTCGGTATCGAACATACGCGCTCTGCCTAAGGATGCTTCCGAACTGGTTTCACAGGTACTGATGGGAACTCCTTTGAAAGTGCTGGACTATGTGGATAAATGGTACCTCATTCAAACACCCGAATACTATATCGGATGGATGGATACGGGTGGTTTGCAAACCTTTACATTAAAAGAACTGGAGCGATGGAAAGGATCGGATCGATACCTGTTCAACCGTATTTCAGGCTATGCTAGCGATACTCCCAACAAGAAGGGTGATGGGGTAACAGACCTTGTTCTTGGTGATCTTTTTGAGGCTGAACCTTCAAAAAAAGGCTTTTTGAAAATAAAGACCCCCGATGGTCGCAATGGTTTTGTTAGAAAAACCAACTGTATTTCATTTGATGAATGGAGTAATTTGCAGCCAGCGGTTCAGCCCATACTATCAGTTGCCAGGCAAATGATGGGTTCTCCCTATTTATGGGGAGGCGCTTCAAGCAAGGCAATTGATTGTTCGGGATTTGTTAAGCTGGTTTACTATTCTCAGGGAATAATTCTTGCCCGAGATGCATCGCAGCAGGCGAGGTACGGCAAACCGGTTGACTTCAGCGACAGGAATAACTTACAACCAGGCGATCTGCTATTTTTCGGTAGTTCAGCAGAACGTATCACGCACGAGGGTATTTTTCTGGGTGACGGAAATTTCATTCACTCCTCCGGCATGGTTCGCATCAACAGCATCGATCCCAAAGATCCGAAGTATGTCAAATCCAGGAAAACAGTAGCAGCTCGCAGAATTATAAGTTCAATTAATTCTGAAGGGATAGTCAGCGTGAAAGATCATCCCTGGTATAGTCTTCAACATTGAGTACATTATTAAAAGTAAGCAAGAATGCCTTTACCACATAGGATCATAGGACACAAAGATTTCCACATAGTTGATTCTGAGTTAAAAACCTATGTGGATTCCTATGATTCTATGTGTCTATGTGGTTCAACATCACTTTTCGAGGTGTACCCAGTATTAAACCTCCAACTATGAAAACCGACCGCCGCACTTTTATTCGAAATGCTGGCTTAATAGCCCTGGCCGGGTTTACCGGAGTTGAAAATCTTTTTGCGATTTCTGGTTATAAGGTTTTCCCTTCTTCGAAAAAAGGCTTATCGCTGAGTTTTATACCTTATGAACTGCAACTGCAACATATGTTTACGCTTGCCAAGCAGTTCGAGGAAAATAACACCTGACGTGCTTACCCGCATTGAAATCGACGGAGTGGTTGGATATGGTGAAGCCTCGATGCCACCGTATCTCGGGGAAAGTGTAGACACAGCTTCCAAATTTCTTTCATCACTTGATTTGGAACAATTCAATGATCCATTCCGGATGGATGACATCCTTCAGTATGTCGACTCCGTGATGCCTGGAAATACTGCCGCAAAAGCTGCTGTAGATATTGCCCTTCACGATCTGGTCGGTAAACTGATGAAACAACCATGGTATAAAATCTGGGGCTTTGATCCGGCGGATACGCCCAACACATCTTTTACGATAGGCATTGATACGCCCGATGTGGTAAAACAAAAAGTTGCCGAAGCTGCTCCCTACAAAATATTGAAAGTAAAACTAGGACAGACAACCGACCAGCAGATGATTGAAACCATCCGCTCAGTGACCGACAAGCCATTGTGCGTGGATGTGAACCAGGGCTGGACCGATCGTGTGATGGCGCTTGAAATGATCCACTGGCTGAAGGAATACGGGGTTATACTTGTAGAACAGCCCATGCCGAAAACAGCCATCGACGATATGGCATGGCTGACGCAAAACAGTCCGTTACCGACTGTTGCCGATGAATCACTTCAACGGTTACCTGATGTGATGAAGGCATACGGAGTTTATAACGGCATCAACATAAAGCTGATGAAAAGTGGTGGTATGCGGGAGGCTCATCAAATGCTGACCCTTGCACGGTCGCTGGATATGAAAGTAATGATTGGCTGCATGACTGAAACATCCTGCGGAGTATCGGCGGCAGCCCAGTTGGCTCCAAAGGCTGACTGGGCCGACCTGGATGGGAACCTGCTTATTTCAAATGATCCTTTCTCGGGGATGCAAATTGTTGACGGTAAAATAACCTTGACGGATAAGCCAGGGATTGGGCTTAAAGTAGTGAAGAAACTATTTTAGAAAGGAAATGAATCCACAAAAATCATGGTGAAAATACTTTTTCGGTTATTTTTTTTGAGCCTGATCACTTCTTTGCTTTTCTTATTCATGGTTTCCTGCGGAGGTAATCAATCCGGAGAACAAGGTTTAACCCTGCTCGAAAAAATTGAATCTGTAATTGAGGGAGAAACACCGGATGAATACAATCCAGTTAATGCGATGCTGGTTTTACCGGGAAACCCGTCTCCCGGTGAAAGTTTTCGCATCCTGGCCACCGGCGGAAGAAATATCCGTAAAGCGAAGATCATTATCAGTGGACCAACGGGGACCCTCGAATCCTTGAATTATAAAACCGGGGATGAACTGCCATGCTGGCGGATCGATGATTTTAAAGGAATTGATGGAGGTAACTACAGGGCTTCATTGATTTTGGATGAAAAGGAAATTTGTAACCTGGAGTTTAACATTGCCCCACGGGAAGTAATTGCTCAGAAAGGTGCTGTTTGGAAGACTACCCGAAGTTGGGACAGTAAAATGGAGACCATCTATTCCGCATGGATAAATGCCTTGTTCCAGGGAAGCGGCGAGCAGACTTCGTGGCCTTCACTCCATGAGGTGACTCAGAACAAGGAACATAATTTTCTTTATAATTACCTGTCGCTTGGAGAAGATGATCCTGAGAGCAAAAACAAAGTTATTATGGAACCTGATTGTGCTGATAATCCATTTTTCCTGAGGGCATATTTTTCGTGGAAACTTGGGCTTCCGTTCGGTTTTCATATTTGCGACCGGGGTTACCTTGGAAAAAATCCAAATACTGGCCAATGGATCACCAATGAAAATTCCTCTTCCAAAACGAATCCGGTACTGGCTTTCAATTCCTTTTTAAGAAGGATGATGGATGGCGTCCACTCAGGTACTGCCCGGACTTCACTCGACAATAAAAATTCTGATTATTATCCTGTTTCTCTCACCAGGGAAGCGCTTCGTCCCGGTACTGTTTTTGCCGATCCATACGGGCATACATTTATCCTTGTCAGCTGGATTCCACAGACGAAAGATCATCCGGGAGGGTTACTTGCTGTGGATGCTCAACCTGATAAAACGATAGCGATCAAAAGGTTCTGGAAAGGAAATTTTCTTTTTAATACCTCTGAAGTAGTTGGCGAACCGGGATTTAAAGCTTTCCGTCCAATTTTATTTGAAAATGGCAAATTAAGACTGATGACAAACGAAGAGCTGGATGGATCAAACGGGTTCGTCCCATTCTCGCTTCAGCAACAAAAAATGGATAGCGAGGTTTTCTATCGGACAATGGAAAGATTGATCAATCCCAAACCACTTGACCCGGAAGAAGCCTTACAGAACCTGATCCAGGCACTTCATGAGCAGTTGCTGGTCAGGGTAAAATCAGTTGCGAATGGTGAAGCTTATGTAAAAGCGCATCAGGGAACCGTGATCCCTATGCCATCCAATGCCAACGGTATTTTTCAGACAGGGGGTTTGTGGGAAGATTATTCAACACCCAACCGCGATTTAAGGCTGCTGATTGCCATGGATGCGGTGACTCGGTTTCCCTGAAAGAGTTGCTAAATATCCTGGAGATTTTAATCTTTCACAGCAAAGCTCGCCCGAAGATATGAAGATAAAACTTCAGGCGCTCCTCGAAAAGAAGACTTCGGAACTTACGATCAGTTATACCCGCATCGGATGGTTCAACATCAGGAACTTACGCTTGCTGAAATCCTTGAGAGAAAAGATGCTTTTGAAATGGCCTACAATCCGAATGATTGTATTGAAATCCGCTGGGGTGCATCCTGAAAACAGTGATGAAAGATCAACCTGCAAGCGTCAGGCATCAGCATACCAGCAAAAAACCATGCAGTTGGTACGAAAATGGTTCACTCAGCGGCTGCATCCGCCCACCTGAGGGAATTGATGAATTGTTGAATTAGAGAACTGGAGAATGGTGTATTCCACTAATTCCCTTATTTCCCTTATACCTTTATACCCTCCACATTAGTTCACCTCATGGGTTCCGTCGGGGAGGAACTTAACAGTTGGCGGCACTTTGTTTTTTTCAAACAGATCATAACTCTTTTTAAGGTCAGCCCAAAGGCTGATGTCATCCTTGTACTTGCTGTATCTCGTTTTTAAACCTGAATATGTGGCATCGGAAAGCCGGGCCGGGTAAATGGTAATGTCAATTTGTGCCTGACCGCTGTTGTAGGCTTCAATGCTCCAGACAAATAATTCCTTGATCCTTTCATTGGTTATAGCCAGGCATCCTGATGAAACACATTCGCCATGAATGAAAATATAATTTCCCAAATGACCCTTTACACCCTCTGATGCTGTCGGATGCGTTCGGATAGTTTATCTGCATCGACAAATAGTATTTGCTGAAAGGATTCAGATCGGAGATGTGGTAAAACCCTTCCGGAACCTGCAGGTCGCGATAGCGTCGTTTTGGCCCGAATTCACCGGAGATTTCGCAGATCGGGATTTCTTTGATAAATTTAAAAACAGGGTCGGAAATGTTTTTTGCCCACAGTTCGATTTTCTTTTCGGTCTTGAAAGCGCGGAGATAAATCCTCAGGCTTTCGCGTGAGATGGAATGTTCAGCAAGTGTTTTAATAACGGTTTTCTCTTTACCGGCATAGGCTTCCCTGACACGGGTAAATTTCATTTGTTCTTCTCTGAAAGAAGGCGAAACCATTCCTTTGACCAGAAATAATAATGAAAAAAGGATTGTGAAAAGTCTCATGAAAAGATCTAATGTAACCGGTTTTTAAATTTATACTTATTCCGTCGGAAAGTTTAGTATTGTAACTCTTAAGTATTAATATTTCGGGATGTTATCATTCAAATGGGCTACAAAAAAAGCCTCCTCATGCCGGGAAGCTTCTTTCGCTTTTTTATCTATTTATTAATACCTGTAATGATCCGGCTTATATGGCCCTTCTTTGGGGATTCCAAGATAATTTGCCTGTGCATCTGTAAGTTTTGTCAGTTTTACACCGATTTGCTCAAGATGCAGACGGGCAACCTCTTCATCCAGATTTTTTGGAAGACGGTAAACACCAATTTCCATATTCTTTGTCCAAAGCTCAAGTTGAGCAAGGGTTTGGTTCGAAAAAGAATTACTCATCACAAAGGATGGGTGACCGGTTGCACAACCAAGATTGACAAGCCTTCCTTCGGCCAGCATAAAAATCTCATGACCGTCAGGAAAAATGTATTTATCCACCTGTGGTTTAATGTTCACCTTTTTAACTCCGGGCAATTTATTTAATGGTTCAACCTGAATTTCATTATCGAAGTGACCAATGTTGCAAACGATCGCCTGGTCTTTCATGGCTTTCATGTGCTCAACCGTAATAACATCAAGATTTCCGGTAGCCGTAACAAAAATATTTCCCTCTTTTACAGCTTCTTCCATAGTAGTTACTTCAAATCCTTCCATCGCAGCCTGAAGTGCATTGATCGGATCAATTTCGGTAATGATGATTCGGGCGCCATAACCTTTCAATGATTTTGCACTTCCTTTTCCTACATCACCGTAACCTGCAACAACCACGACTTTTCCGGCAACCATCACATCCGTTGCCCTTTTTATTCCATCAGCCAGTGATTCGCGGCAGCCATAAAGATTATCGAATTTTGATTTGGTAACAGAGTCGTTTACATTGATAGCCGGAGCATGCAGTTTTCCCTGTTCCATCATCTGGTAAAGACGGTGAACACCGGTTGTTGTTTCTTCCGAAATACCTTTCAGCTTCTTTGCTGCCCGATGCCATTTTGTACTGTCTTCAACATAAGTCAACTGAAGCTGCTTTAACACTGAAGCTTCTTCGGTATTGGAAGGTTTTTCTTTCAACAATTCAGGGTTTTCTTCAATATCATAACCTTTATGAATAAGTAAAGTTGCATCACCACCATCATCCACAATCAAATCCGGGCCATTTCCATCAGGAAAAGTCAGCGCCTGGTTCGTACACCACCAATACTCATCAAGTGATTCACCCTTCCAGGCAAAAACCGGGATGCCGCGTTTTGCAATAGCAGCCGCAGCATGATCCTGGGTCGAAAATATATTACAACTGGCCCATCTTACATCAGCGCCCAATTCAACCAGCGTTTCAATGAGCACAGCAGTTTGAATGGTCATATGAAGGGAGCCAGTAATTCTGGCGCCTTTTAGTGGCTTATCCTTGGCATATTTCCTGCGAATGGACATCAATCCGGGCATTTCCTTTTCTGCAATTTCAATTTCCTTCCGGCCCCATTCTGCAAGATTGATATCAGCGACTTTATAAGCCAGTTTTTTATCTACAGTTAATGTTTCCATAATTTTCTATTATCGTTAAATGTTCTATACAGATTAAAAAAGTTTGCAAATGTAAAGTATATAAATATTTCTGCCAAATTCCTTTTACCAGGAATTTTTGGAGTTCTTCAATAGCATTGGGAAAATATATCAGTTGTTATAACAAAATAACGAGGGATTTGTTAAAGCTTTTTTACATAACACCTTCTGCGTTTATGCTGGATATGTTCAAAATTTTTCCAGTTGCTGATGGCAGTGTGATTGGATTCAAACATCCCGGTAGTTTCCATCTGGGTAATTCCCTGTTTCATCATTTCTTCCTGCAACTCGGCAAACAAAATGACCGCAGCTCCTGTTGTATGAAATTCAGGATCAACGCCAGTCAACAGGAGATCGATTACCTCTGGATGCTTCAGGGCTTTTAAAATATGATAGAAATCCAAACGGGAATAGTTTTCCTCCTGCTTTCTGCATAGCCTTCGATAGCGAGGGCAAGCCTATAACAAAAGCAATGATCCGATCGTCCTTTCTGATAATTTTAACAAATTTGGGATTCAGGATTTTGAAATATTTTTTACCGACACGCTCAATCATTTTTTGATTGAAGGGTGTTACATAGGGTAAATCCTGAAAAGCACCATTCAGAATATTGAAGACAGGGTTCACATACTTTTTAAGTTCTTCAGTGGATGTAATGCTGACAACCTCAAATCCAAACCGTTTTTTTATCAGATCAGCTCCTCTTCTTCCCTTGGCAAGAGCCTGCTCTCCCAAAGTTAAACGGAACTCAAGCCAGTCATTTTCTTTGATATAACCGGCATCTTCAAAATGTTGTCTGTAATAAGGTTTATGATAAACCGAAGCGATGGAGGGGAGGTAATCAAACCCCTCGATTAGTAATCCCTGAATATCGAGGTTATTGAAACCAAGGGGACCATGGATTGCCGTCATGCCTTTTTCCCTGAACCAGTTTTCCGCTTTCCCAATCAGTGCAATGAACACTTCCTTGTCGTCAATAAATTCCACCCTTGATATCCTTCCTTTTTTTTCACCTGTCTTTTTGTTGTACTCATGGTTGATGATGCCAGCGATACGTCCGACGCATTTATTCTCCTTCCAGGCTATCCAAAAGCGAGCATCGCAAAAATCCATTGAAGGGTTTGTCTCAGGCCTGAAAAGCTTGACTTCATCCATTTTAATCGGCGGCACCCAGTTTTCGTCATTTTTATAATGTTCATATGGGAAGTTAACAAACTGCCGGATTTCAATTTTTGATCTGACCTCTCTGATTTCAAACATTTTGTCTGATAATACGTTTTTAATGGTTGCAAAGATATTCAGGTTTGCATTAAAAAAAATCAGAATTTTGCTGAAAAAATAATTATTGTAATCATTTTATAACTTCTGTTACCGTTTATGACTGGAAATATTTATTCGGAATTGGAAAAAAGGATTCTTGTCCTCGATGGTGCAATGGGTACGATGATCCAGCAATACAACCTGACTGAACCTGATTACCGGGGTGAACGATTTAAAGATTTTCCGCATGACCTGAAAGGTAACAATGACTTGCTTTCAATAACTAAACCTGAAATCATAAAAGAAATTCACTGGAAGTACCTTGAGGCAGGAGCTGACATCTTAGAGACCAATACATTTAACAGTACTCGGATTTCGCTTTCTGACTACTACATGGAAGATCTGGCCTATGAACTAAATGTTGCCTCCGCAAAACTCGCCAGGCAGACAATTGAAAAATTCATCAGGAAATTTCCGGATAAACCTAAGTTCGTTGCAGGGTCGATCGGACCAACCAATAAAACAGCCTCTCTATCACCCGATGTTAACAATCCCGGATTCCGGGCGGTGACTTTCGATGATCTTTACGGAGCATATAAAGAACAAGCATCGGGGCTGATTGAAGAGGGAGTCGATATTTTTCTGGTCGAAACTATTTTTGATACCCTGAATGCAAAAGCCGCAATAATGGCTCTCTTCGACGTTCAAAAAGAAAAAGGTATTAAAATTCCTGTGATGGTCTCGGGTACCATTACTGATGCAAGCGGCAGAACCTTATCGGGGCAAACTACTGAGGCATTTCTGAATTCAGTATCCTATTCTGGTTTGCTTTCAGTCGGATTGAACTGTGCAATGGGTGCAAAAGAATTGCGTCCATATCTGGAAGAACTTTCACAAAAGGCTCCTTTCTTTGTAAGCGTTTATCCTAATGCCGGATTACCAAATCAATTCGGAGGTTATGATGAAACACCGGAGATGATGGCCGAACAATTAAAGGAATTCCTGAATGAAGGGTTTGCTAATATCATTGGCGGCTGTTGCGGAACAACACCCGATCACATCCGCAAGTTTGCAGAAATTGCCCGAAATGCCATTCCCCGGAAAATTCCTGCTAATGATCACCATTTAAGGCTGAGCGGACTTGAGCCACTTATCATTTTTCCGGGAAGTAATTTTATCAATATAGGAGAAAGAACCAATGTCAGCGGATCCATAAAATTTGCAAGGCTTATTCGTGAAGAAAAGTATGAGGATGCCCTTGCTATTGCCCGGCAGCAGGTTGAAAACGGAGCACAGATCATCGATATTAACATGGATGATGCCATGCTTGATGCTGAAAAAGCGATGGTCTCCTTTCTGAATATGGTTGCAACTGAACCCGACATCGCTAAGGTTCCCATCATGATTGATTCTTCTAAATGGTCGGTTTTAGAAGCCGGGCTGAAATGTATTCAGGGTAAAGCCATTGTTAACTCTATCAGTCTTAAAGAGGGTGAAGATGATTTCAGGTCGAAAGCAGAAAAAATTAGAAATTACGGCGCAGCTGTTGTTGTGATGGCGTTCGATGAAACCGGTCAGGCAGCCGATTTCAATAAAAAAATTGAGATTTGTCAAAGGGCTTATAAAATATTGACCAACGAGGTTGGATTCCCCCCCGAGGACATCATTTTTGATCCGAATATCCTTACTGTTGCAACAGGTATTGAGGAGCACAACAATTATGCGGTTGACTTTATAAATACTGTTCGTTGGATCAAACAAAACCTTCCTTATGCCAAGGTCAGCGGTGGGATCAGCAATCTGTCCTTTTCCTTCAGGGGAAATGATACTGTGCGTGAAGCCATGCATTCGGCTTTTCTTTTCCATGCTATTAATGCAGGTCTTGACATGGGTATTGTCAATGCAGGCATGCTACAGGTTTATGATGAGATACCAAAAGACTTGCTATTACTTGTTGAGGATGTTATACTCAACCGAAGGAAAGACGCAACCGACAGGCTGATCGCATTTGCAGAAAAGATCAAACATAAGGGAGAAGTGGTTGTTAAGCCTGATGCATGGAGGTCTGAAGATGTTCATTCAAGACTGAAGCATGCATTAATAAAGGGTTTGGTTGAATTTATTGAAGAGGATATTGAAGAAGCAAGGTCGAATTATCCGCGGGCTCTTGATATTATTGAGGGACCTTTAATGGACGGGATGAATAAAGTCGGAGAACTTTTCGGATCGGGTAAAATGTTTCTGCCTCAGGTTGTAAAGAGCGCAAGGGTGATGAAAAAGGCAGTTGCAAAACTTCTTCCTTATATCGAAGCTGAGCAGGCCAAGGGTGAAAAAAAGAAAACAGCCGGAAAAATTGTAATGGCAACTGTAAAAGGTGATGTCCACGACATCGGGAAAAACATTGTCGGTGTTGTTCTCGCATGCAACAATTTTGAAATAGTCGATCTTGGAGTCATGGTGCCGGCAGATAAAATCCTTAAAGCCATTACCGATGAAAAGGCAGATATTCTTGGAATAAGCGGATTAATTACTCCTTCTCTTGAAGAAATGGTTCATATTGCCCGGGAAATGGAACGGACAGGGCAGAATATTCCCTTGCTTATTGGAGGGGCTACTACATCAGAAATTCATACTGCTGTTAAAATTGCACCCGGTTACCATCATCCTGTGGTACATGTTAGAGATGCATCAAAAAGCGTTAGTGTTGCGACTCAATTATTATCAGCAGAACATCGAAAAAGATTTACCGAAGAAATCAGGGTAAGCTACCGTAAAATCAGGGATGAACACGAGGCCAAAAGAAAAGAAGGCAGCTTTATTCCCTTCGCTGTAGCCATTGAGAATAAACTGAAAATTGATTGGCAAAAAAAGATATTGCCAAACCACCATTTTTAGGCAACAAGTACTTTTTTGATTATCCATTAAGCGAAATAGCAGGATACATCGATTGGACTTTCTTCTTTCACTCGTGGAAAATCAACGGGAAATATCCTGAAATCCTGGAGGATCCAATCAAAGGCGAGGAAGCCTGGAAGCTTTTAAATGATGCCAAAAGTATGCTCGATAAAATCATTGATAAAAAAATGGTATCTGCTAATGGTGTGATTGGTCTTTTTCCTGCAAATTCAGTGAATGATGACATCGAAATATACTCCGATGAAAACAGAAAGGAAAAATTAGCTGTTTTCAGGTTTCTCCGCAACCAGCAGCAGAAAGAAAAAGGCATTCCCAATTTGTCCTTATCCGATTTTGTAGCACCGCTGCAATCCGGTTTGATAGATTATATGGGTGGTTTTGCAGTTACAGCAGGAATTGGCCTTGAAAAATGGACCCGCCAATTTGAATTGGAAAATGATGATTACAGCAGTATTATGCTGAAAGTATTAGCCGACAGGCTTGCAGAAGCTTTTGCTGAGCTTATTCATTATCGTGTTCGAACGGAATTTTGGGGATATGCTTATGAAGAAAAGTTCAATATCCGCAAAATGTTACGGGAAGAATACCGCGGTATCCGGCCGGCTCCGGGATATCCTGCCTGCCCTGAACACTCTGAGAAGAAAACCCTCTTTAATTTGCTTGATCCCGAACAAAAGGTTGGGATCAACCTGACGGAAAATTTCGCAATGTACCCCGCCGCATCCGTCAGCGGCTTTTATTTCGCTCATCCTTTATCTCAATATTTTAATGTAGGCAAAATCGGGTTGGACCAGATACATAATTATGCTGAACGCAAAAATGAAAATATATCCCTAATCGAGAAATGGCTGAACTCCAATTTAAACTATAAATAATTTAACTCTGTTTTAATCCGCACAAACATTAATATGAGGATACCATTCACTGAATTTTTAAAGAATAATATTGTTCTCTTCGATGGTGCAATGGGAACTGAAATTTATAACAAAGGGATTTTTATCAATTCTTGCTATGATGAGCTTAATCTTACCAGACCCGCCCTGATAAAGGAAGTTCATCATAAATATATTGAAGCCGGCGCTGATGTTATTGAGACCAATACTTTTGGTGCCAACCGACTTAAATTACAAAAGCATGGATTAGAGGAAAAGGTATATGAAATTAACCTCAAGGGTGCAAACCTCGCTCGTGAGGCTGCAGGTGAGGATATATATGTTGCCGGCGCCATCGGACCATTGAATGTAAGACTCGAACCCTGGGGACCCCTATCCGAAAAGGAAGCGCAGGAAATTTTCCTGGAACAAGCCAAAGGTCTAATTGATGGCGGGGTTGATATAATCATCCTTGAAACCTTTTCTGACCTTCATATTATTCAGCAAGCACTCCACTCAATTAAACTGAATTTTAAGATTCCGGTAATTGCGCAAATGACCATTGGGAATGACGGATTTTCACTATTTGGAACTCCTCCGGGACTCTTCGCGGCCAAATTAATACAATGGGAGGCAGATGTTGTAGGAATCAATTGCAGTGTCGGACCAAAACCTATGCTTGATGCACTTGAAAAGATAAATGAAGTTGTAACTGTACCGATCAGCATCATGCCCAATGCAGGAACGCCAGTGGATGTCGAGGGAAGAAATATATACCTGGCCACGGCGGATTATTTTGCAGAATATACCCGAAGGTTCATTCAATCCGGAGCAAGAGTTGTCGGGGGCTGTTGCGGAACAACTCCGGCCTTTATTAAAGAAATGCGCAAAGCCATACGTTCAATTCAACCCCGGAATATTGTTCCCAGGCAAATTGAAATTAAGGAGGAAACGAAACTCGTTCAATCTGTTCCTAAATGCGAAAAATCCAAATTCTCTCAAAAAATCTGCAAAGGTGAATTTGTAACAACTGTCGAAATAGTCCCTCCCAGAGGAGCCGATCCATCAAAACCGGTGGAACAAGCAAAGCTATTTCGGGATGCAGGAATTGATGCGTTGAACATCCCTGATGGACCGCGCGCTTTGTCCCGGATGGGTGCTCCTTATCTGTCGATGCTTATTCAGCAGCTAACAGGTATAGAAGTGATTCTGCATTATGCCTGCCGTGACCGAAACTTACTGGGCATGGTTGGTGATCTTCTTGGAGCTTCAGCAGCAGGTATTAAAAATATACTTCTGATAACCGGAGATCCTCCAAAAATGGGGACTTATCCCGATGCAACAGCAGTTTTCGATGTCGATTCTATCGGACTGACCAATGTGGTCAATCATCTTAATTCAGGAATTGACCTTGGGGGAAACCCCATTGATAAACCGACTGCTTTTTATACAGGAGTTGGGGTTAATCCCGGAGCCATCGATCTGGATTATGAAATCCGCAGATTTGAGTGGAAAGTCAAGGCAGGCGCTGAATTTGCTATAACACAGCCGGTTTTTGATAATGCCCTTTTTTATAAATTCCTGAAAAGGGTAATCCAATTTAATATACCAATAATAGCCGGAGTATGGCCGCTGGTTAGTATTGGAAATGCTGAATTCATGAACAATGAAGTTCCGGGGGCTTCAGTTCCCGATCATATTATGAAACGCATGTATGCAACAAAAACGAAAGAAGAAGCGCGGGAAACGGGTATTGAAATTGCAAGGGAAACGATCAGAGAATTAAGAAACGATATTGCCGGCGTTCAGGTATCTATGCCTTTTGGTATAAGTAAATACCCCCTTGACGTTCTCAAGGAGGTATTATAAAGAGAATTTATGAAAAAGAAGATCTTTATTTCTAAAGTAGATTTCTACATGTAAATATCTTTTATATCAATGCTATCAAGGTATAATTCAAGTACTTCATCAGAGTTTACTGCCAGTATCTGATCAATTTCATCCGATCCGGGCAAATAGAAGACCTCCACATAAAATCCATACACTGCATAAAGCTGAATACTGTAAATACTGTAATTTCTCTCTGCTACATGTTGACCGTTATTTAAAAGCACATAGCTTTTTAAATCTTCAGTCAGGTTTTGAAAGTCTAATGCTGTAATCACTGTGCTATTCTTTTTAATGTTAAACTTGTATTAATTTACGAAGAAGAAACTTAAAATTGCCAGTATCAAACTGATTAACTGGATGTAAAAAAGGCTTTTTGCGAAACTTTCTTTTGATTCATCATAACCTTTTTCAATTAATTCATCATTATTTAATTCCATTTTTACCTCGATTTGAATAGTGACCTTACCAAAGTCGGTTTCCCTTATTATAAAAGCATACCAAACTTTTACAAATTTTTCACTCTGCTAATTACCAGGTGTTTATACTAAAATTCATTTCAGGAAACACTATCCGGTTTCGATAGGCATATTCATTTTCGTAGAGTAAAAGCGGAAATGAAACTTAAGTTCAGAAATGGGAAAGATTAGTTTGAACTTAATTACAGGAAGGGAGGGATGAGGTAATCACCAAAAAAATAATCGAAACAGCATATTCAGGATAATGAAAATTATCTACATTTGCCGTCATATTTCTTCTGAAATCACATTTATGATTAATAAAATAAAAGGTGGTCAGGATTTTGACTCAACTAATTTCATCTTTTTCTTATTGAACTGGCGAAAACCTCTGCTCTATATCTCGCTCACCGCTTTTATTGCATCTATCATCTTTTCCTCACCATTTTTTATCACGCCAAAATTCAAATCCACTGTGATAATGTTTCCCACGGCTTCCAATTCTATTTCAAAAGCTTTATTAGCCGAAACAAAAGGAGAACAAAATGATATCTTAGGCTTTGGAGAGGATGAGCAGACGGAACAAATGCTTCAGATATTGAATTCAAATAAGATCCGTGACCGTATTATTGAAAAATACAATCTTATGGAGCACTATGAGATCAATCAAAAATCAAAATATAAAAATACGAAGCTTTACAATGCTTATGAAGGTAATGTAACTTTCCGTCGAACAGAATACATGGCGGTTAAAATCACTGTGTTTGATAAGGATCCGTTAATTGCTGCAAGTATAGCTAATGAAATAGCAGAATTAATGGATTCCACCAAAAATACCATGCAAAAAGAGCGTGCCAAAAAAGCTTTTAAAATTGTTGAAGCCGAGTATTTTAAACGGAAATCCGAAATTCAGGAGATGGAAGACTCACTGACGAAGTTAAGAGAGTTTGGGGTGCATGATTATGAAACACAGGCTGAAATGATCAATCAGCAAATGGCAATTGAACTGGCAAGAGGCAATAAGGCCGGGATAAAAGCCCTTGAGGATAAATTATCACTTTTGGCAAAATATGGTGGACCTTATGTTTCCCTGCGAGATGCACTCGAATTTGAAAAAGAACAATTAAGCGAGATTAAATCGAAATATGAGGAAGCCAAAGTTGATGCGAATGAGGTTTTACCGCAAAAATTCATTGTTAATGATGCTTATGTTGCTGAGAGAAAATCTTATCCTGTCAGGGGTATTATAGTTGCCATTTCGACTCTATCAGCATTTTTACTGGGTGTTCTTATTTTGGCTGTCGTGGAAAGTGTTGCCAGGTACAATAAAAAAAAAATCCTGAAATCGACCTGACATTCCTTGATATTGAAAAATATTTTTCCGGAATATTCAGATTTTTTAATACAAAAAGCCGTGTAAATAAAAAACAGAATAAAAGCGATGTAACTGGTCAGAAAAACTTTAATAGCAATATTGGATTAATAAAAATCACTATAGACATGCAAAGTCAATTCTATCAAATTAATATCCTGAAGCTACTGAATAAATGGAAATTTCATCTTGGTGTTATTATACTCCTTGCTGTTATTTTATCGGCAATTTTTTCAGGTCCGATGTTCATTACACCCAAGTTTAAATCATTTGCAATTGTATATCCGGCCAACATATCCCCATATTCCGATGAAAGTGAAACGGAACAGATGCTTCAGATTCTTCAATCAGGAGATATAAGGGATAGTGTGATTAAAAAATTCAATCTTGCACATCATTATGAAATTGACAGTAGTTATCAATATTTCAAGTCAACAATGATCTGGGAATTTTCACAGAATGTAAGACTTAGTAAAACTAATTTCGACGGTATCAACATTGAAGTTATGGATAAAGATCCTCAAATCGCTTACGGGATGGTCAACGCAATTATCTATTATTATAACCTAAAGGTCAGAAATCTGCACGAAAGTAAATTTAAGGAGGTTGTTTTGTTATTTGAACGGTCCTTAGCCAAAAAACGTCAATATATCGATAGCCTGGAGAATAGGTTTGTTGAACTAAGCACCCAATATGGTCTCCTTGATTATGGTTCTCAATCAAGGGAGATTGCCCGTGGTTTTCTTCGCACATCCGATGGTTCAGCATCTGCCATTAACACAAAAGAGGTGTTGCGGTTAAAAGAAAACATTGAAAAAATGGGCGGGGAATTCATTTTATTGCAAAATTTAATCGGTCAGGAGGCAGGTAAATTTGCTGATTTAAAAAGAGAATATGAAAAAGCATATATGAATTATGACCGTAAGTTTACCTATACGAATATAGTAACTGAACCCTTTGTCGCTGATAAAAAAGCTTCACCTGTGAGATGGCTTATAGTATTTGTTTCAACGCTGGCGGCATTTTTCATTGCTTTCGTATCAATAATTGTTATTGAGAATTATAAAGGATTGGCAAAATCTTCATGATGTTCGCCGGATACAAAACATTAATTCAAAGTGACTGAAAAAAGCAAGCTGATATGGGTCTATTTGCTCAGTATTTTGTTTATTGCGGCCAACATCTACCTTGTCGTAAATGATCAACTCTGGGGTGCGTTGATTCCTGTTGGAATTTTCATTCTTTTGCTGTATTTCGTTTCACTGGACAAGATTCTTCTTCTTCTGACCTTTTTAACACCCCTTTCAATCAACATACCTGATTTAGCAATGGGTATCGGTGTATCACTCCCAACCGAACCTCTCATGATCGGGGTTTTGATATTTTTCTTCATCAAAATCCTTTATGAAGGAAAATACGATATGGCTGTTATAAAACACCCTGTCACGCTTGTCCTGATATTTAACCTTATTTGGTTACTTTTTACAAGCATTACAAGTGAAATACCCCTGGTTTCATTTAAGTTTTTATTATCA
This sequence comes from uncultured Bacteroidales bacterium, assembly GCA_963708435.1. Taxonomy (GTDB): domain Bacteria; phylum Bacteroidota; class Bacteroidia; order Bacteroidales; family JAADJA01; genus JAADJA01. The sequence goes on along the minus strand of CAVPSZ010000002.1, from coordinate 9,297 downwards.
AGACTTTGGTTTGTCATACCTTTTTATTTCTTTATAATTCTTTTATTCAAAAAATATTCGAATATTAAGTTGTTCCTTTGGCTTTATATTATTCCATTTCTGGGCATTATCTTCTATACCATTTATAACCATTCTTTAAGAGGATTCGATGAAGATTCAGGGCATTGGGTAATGACTCCCTTTTATAATGATCATACAGCATACGGTGCTGTTCTAAGCCTGTTTATTCCCGTATTATTTGGTTTTTCTTTAAATAAAACCTATAATATCAGTACTCGTATAGTATCTACTTCATTCCTTATTATATTCATAGCAGCTTTTGTTTTGTCATACAGTCGTGCAGCATGGATTAGCCTTGCAGCAGGAATTGTTCTATTTATAATAATCTTCTTAAAAATAAAATTCAGATGGGTTGTAATCGGTTTAGGAATTATTATAACAATCTTTTTTACCTTTCAACATCAAATTTTAGATAAGCTGGAAAAGAATAAACAGGATTCTTCAGAGAATTTTGTTGAGCACGTTCAATCAATTTCTAACATTTCGACAGATGCTTCCAATCTGGAAAGAATTAATCGCTGGCAATCAGCAATTAGAATGTTTAATGAACGCCCATTTTGGGGCTGGGGACCCGGAACTTACCAGTTTTTATATGCCCCATTCCAAATGTCCAAAGAGAAAACGATAATCAGCACAAATGCCGGTGATTTGGGAAATGCGCACAGCGAGTATTTCGGCCCGCTTGCGGAAAGCGGATTCTTAGGCATGCTCAGTATCTTTATCATTTTTAGTCTATCGATCTATTATGGGCTGAATGTTTATAATAAAGCCAAATCAAAGGAGGTAAAAACCATCAGTTTGTCAATAGTAGTAGGATTGTTCGCCTACTATATACATGGTTTTTTGAATAATTTTCTTGATACAGACAAGGCTTCTGTTCCTGTATGGGGATTTATTTCGGTTTTGGTAGCTCTGGATTTATATCATAACAATAAACCAGAAGAAAAACCGTCTTAGATTAACAAGTAAAAATCTTTTTATAAAAATTTCAGTATAAAGTTTGTTTATTTAATTTATATATATTTGCAGCGCTTTTTATATCCCAGATATATTTCAAATATCCCTCGTTCATAAAAAGCTGCTGATGATAAGTGATGGAACGCTTTAAGAAACGATGATTTAAGTATCCTTAAAAATTCCCTGATAAATTCATAATAATTGATTTTATAATCAATTTCATATTAATAGCATTTTTTATATAAAAATTTATTTTCATGTACGATATTATTGAGCTTAACGAAAAGGTAGTTGAAGAACTAAGAGAAATAGCTAAAAACCTGAAAATCGATAAATATGACAGCCTGAAAAAACAGGAACTCATTTACAAAATACTTGATTACCAGGCTCTCAATCCTTCTCAAGAACTTCTTGCCAAAGAACAGAAAGATCAAAACATTAAAAACAAAAGGAAAAGGGTCAAGGTGGAAGGAGGTAAAAAGATAGCTTCATCCGATAGTTACCTTAATGAAATTTCTCAGTCAGAACCACCGGAAGCTAAGATTGAAAAGGAATTGTTCCCGCCCCGTAAGGAAAAGGAACCCAAAACTACTGAATTGTTTATGGATTATGAACCAATAAAGCCTGTTGAAAGTCTTGAAGGAGAAGTGCTAACAGGTAATTCAGAATCGTCAGAAGAGGAATTGGCAAATGTAATACCGCCGGCAACTGAAAAACATTTCAGAACCAAAACTCCTGAGAAAAAAAGAGAAGAATTTTCTTTTGAAACAGAAGGGATGGTTTCAAGCGAAGGAGTTCTCGAAGTAATGGTTGATGGTTATGGATTCCTTAGATCTTCCGATTATAATTATCTGAATTCACCGGATGATATTTATGTTAGCCAGTCACAGATAAAGTTATTTGGTTTAAAAACAGGTGATACTGTTAGAGGAAGCATCAGACCCCCAAAAAACGGTGAAAAATATTTTCCCCTTATCAAAGTGGAAAAAATTAACGGTAAAAAGCCTGAAGATGTAAGAGACAGAATAACTTTTGATTTTTTAACACCACTGTTTCCCGAAAAGAAATTCAGATTGACCGGACACAAAGAAAGTTCTATCTCTACAAGGATCATCGATATGTTTGCTCCCATCGGCAAAGGACAAAGGGGACTCATCGTGGCTCAGCCCAAAACAGGGAAAACTGTATTATTAAAGGAAATTGCCAATGCAATTGCAGCCAATCATCCCGACGCCTACCTTATAGTATTGCTGATCGATGAGCGACCGGAAGAGGTTACTGATATGGAAAGAAGTGTAAGAGCGGAAGTAATCTCATCCACTTTTGACGAGCCTGCTGATCGGCATGTTAAAATTGCCAACCTGGTTCTGGAAAAAGCAAAACGAATGACAGAATGCGGACACGATGTGGTTATCCTGCTTGATTCGATCACTCGTTTAGCAAGGGCCTATAATACCGTTGCTCCTGCTTCGGGCAAAGTATTGTCGGGAGGTGTTGAGGCAAATGCACTCCAGAAGCCGAAAAGATTTTTCGGAGCAGCAAGACAAATTGAAAATGGTGGATCACTTACCATCATCGCGACAGCTCTAACCGATACCGGATCGAAAATGGATGAAGTTATCTTTGAGGAATTTAAAGGAACCGGAAATATGGAACTTCAACTCGACAGGAAATTGTCGAATAAACGTATTTACCCTGCTATCGACATTGTTGCATCAAGCACCAGAAGAGAAGATCTGCTGCTCGACAGGGAGCAGTTACAGCGCATCTGGATATTAAGGAATCATCTTGCGGATATGAATCCACTCGAAGCGATGGAATTTTTAAAGGATAAAATGCGATTCACTGACACCAACGAAGAGTTCCTGATTTCGATGAATGGTTAGGAGTGCTGAGTAAATAGTTTTGATCAATTTTCAGAATACAAAATAACTCCTCCATCATTTTTTCCGTCATTGATGTCGGTGAAAAAATTCTCTGTCATCATCACGCTGAAATTAATCGGACTAAGGTATTCTGCGGTAACTTTAACTTTGCTAACGTCAGTTATTTTTACTTTAACATAATTATATACATAGCCCTCTCCCTTGGGATACCGGATCAGTTTTGATTCAGAAAAGACAACAAATGCCTGGTCGTTTCGAACCGCACCTTTTTCGAAATATTCGTAAACATTAATGGTCATCCCGCCAACTGCGGCCGGCACCTTGTCCTCGATTTCATTATCACTGATCAACTGGCATTTGGAATAATAGATAACCATTCTGACTTGTTTGCCAGAATTAAGGGTTGACATTAACTCTTCTAGGTTGTTTAATTGTTTTTGCCCGTAAACAAGGCTTCCAACCAGAAGTAAGGATGAAAGTAAAAGTGTGATCTTTTTCATTTTTTACGCATATTTTAGTTTAAACTTGTAATTCATTTCAACCTGATCTCTTCTGCAGCAGTTTCCTCAATTATCTTCTCTGATGCGGGTTCTCCCAAATAGCGATGGATAATACCGTGCCCTAAATAAATGAGAGGAGTCAGCAGTATGGCGATGATTAATTTGGCAGAATAACCGGTGGCAGCGGTATTAAGGTATTCTCCGAAAGAAAGTTTTCCCGGCAACCAGAATGCAATTCCCGTCACGATAAAACTGTCGATCAGCTGCGAAACAACAGTTGATCCGGTCGCCCTCAACCATATCATCCTGTGTCCGGTTCTCTTTCGGATCAACCAAAAGACCACTACGTCAATTAACTGCGAAGCAAGAAATGCTGTTATGCTTCCGACAATAATCCACATCGATTGACCAAAGACCCCCAGGAATTGTTCATCTTTTACAGGCGAAATTCCTGAAGCAGGAATTTTCATCCCTGCAAAAAGCAAAATAAAAGTGTAAATAATCAAAAAGGATGTAAGTAAAGTTAGCCTTCTGACTCCTTTCTTGCCATAATATTCATTGATCAGATCGGTGGTGAGAAAGACAACCGGCCATGGAATGATGCCGATGCTCATCGTAAACGGACCTAACTGGATAAGTTTTCCTCCAATTAGTTCACCTGCAACAGCATTCGTGATGAAAATGCCTGCAAGGATGGTAAATAGTATTTCGTGTTTTGTTGAAAGTATTTTCAATTGATTTAGTAAATTCATCGATCGAAAACTTCATTGATCAGATTGTTGTTTTTTTTTCTCTTCTCAGATTTATCGAACCGCTCCTCAACTTAACTTTTTTATATAAATGTCAAGTTATCAGCCATCCTGAAATATGTATTAAAGCGTTGAAACGTCTCTCAACAAATTAAAACTTAACGAAACGTAACTTATCTTAAACTGCCTTTGGCATTTATTGAATTATCAATTTCACGACTTCATTTCCAGACGATGAAATAATATTGACGAAATAAATACCACTACTTAAATTTTTAAATTCTAAATCGACTTTTTTAAGGTTCTCAAAATTGTCTTCAAAAACCTTTTCCCCCCGAATATTATAAATGGCAACAGTTATAAATGAAACAGTATTGCTAAACAATATGGAGGTAAAGTTTCTGGAAGGATTAGGAAATAATTTGATTTCAGGATTTCTATGTTTTAATTGATCGGTAAAGGTGATCCCGCCATCGGATGTCTTTAATATTGTACCTTCCACACCAACAACATATCCGTTGTTTTCGTTGTAAAAATAAACTGCCTTTAGGTGCTTATAAGTACCACTAGGTATCAAATTCCACGTATAACCTCCATCAATAGATTTGTAAATTGTTCCGTTTTGACCAACAATGTATCCGGTATTGGGATCAGTAAATCGAATGGAGGGTGCCATAGTGTTATCGTTGCTATAAGTCATTGTCCATGTTTCGCCTCCATCGGTAGTTTTGAATATTCGGGTTTGGAACGAAAATCCAAAATAACTTAAGAAATAGCCTATGTTTGCGTCGGTAAAATAAATTGACTTAATGTGACCGAATGTGCCACTTTGTAAAGGACTCCATGAAATTCCACCATCAATTGTTTTTTTTATTTTGCCAAAATCAGCAGATACGTAACCTGTATCATGATTGATAAAATAGAGTGAATTAAACGGATCAACGCTAGTAGTTGATTCGGTCCACGTGCTTCCACCATCATCAGTTTTCAAAACTACACCACCGTCGTTCAAATTTCCAGCGATAAAGTAGGTATCGGTATCTGTCATCCATGCGGCATCGAACGGACCATAAGGTAAAAATAAGACTTGATCCCAGGTTATCCCTCCATTTGTAGTTTTCAAAACTGTACTAGATGTACCTACTGCCAATCCAATATCCTGGTTAATAAAATAAACCGATCTTAATTTATATTGTTCCCCGCAGAAAAGTTCGGTCCATGTTTCTCCACCATTAGAGGTTTTTAGTATAACTCCTTCCTGATCCTGATACCCCCCCACAGCATAGCCGATATTTTCAGTGGGAAAATTTATGGACCACAATAATCTTGTTGAACCCTGAGATAAAACATTCCAGGATGAAGCTCCATCGGTGGTTTTTACTAATGTGCCAATGTCACCTGCGGCAAAACCTTTATTTTCGTTTATCATGAATAATGACGTTAAATCATTAAGCGTCCCGCTGGGCTGAATTGACCAGGATGCTCCGCTGTCGGTTGTTTTTAATATGGTTCCTTCACTTCCGGTGGCAATACCAGTATATGAATTAGTAAAACGAACAGAATATAAATCATAGGTTTTGTCTTTCGACTCTGAAACCCATGTATTACCTCCGTCAGTGGTTCGTCTGATAAATCCATAATCGCCAACCACATAGCCTGTGTTTGTATCCGTAAAAAATACGGAATACAGATCATTTGATTGTTCTACATTCAATCCAACCCATGAATTACCACCATCAGTAGTTTTTTTTGCAACCCCTATCAATCCAACGGCATAGCCGGTATTCGCATCAGGGAAATAAATTGATTTAAATTCATGAGATCCCACGACAGGAAGTGGTGCCCATGTATTTCCTGCGTCTGTAGTTTTATAAATTAATCCTTCACCATCATAATTCGATCCTACCGTATAACCTGTATTTGCATCGGTAAAATATATCGAAGTAATAAGGTTTGGCAATGTGCCGGAATATAAATTCCAGGTCGATCCTCCATTCGTTGTAAGCAATATTTTTCCTAAAATAACGGTAGCATAACCTATATTTTGGTTTGTAAAAAATACAGATGTCAAATCATAATTTGTACCCGATGTCTGAAAATTCCATGTGATTCCACCATCATTTGTTTTTAAAATTACGCCATTTTTACCCACTGCATACCCGGTGTTTTCACTTGTAAAAAAAATCGAGTTTATTTTATTACCCTGAGGTTTGGGATTTTGCCATATCCACTGAGAATAGCATAGATGAAACAGTACAGTACAGCAAATTAATATTGATAATTTTCTTTTCATTCCTGCGATCGATTTAATGATGAATCATAGGCTAAAGTAATTTATTTTTGAGTAATCAAGCAGATTAACCTGCAGTTTCGAAATTTTTCAATGAGTGCATGTTTTAGGATTGAGATATATTAAAGCAAACGGATTTTTCCCGGGTTTACTGTTTTAAATGGGATTTATCCTAAAACTATTATTTCATCATCAAAATCTATCTTGGCAGCAATAACTATCAATCGCGATGTTTCAGAATATATTTTTCAATCAACACTTTCGCCATGATGGCATCCCAGATATAATTAGGCGGGCAATCAAGTACCGTATTGTCCGGTGAATAAGATTCCCAGAAATTGTGATTCTTCGATAGTTGCGTGGTTACAGCCAGCATCATTTTATCGGCGAGCTGTATAGCAAGGTCGTTATAGCCATAGTTCACCAATCCGTCAAAAACCATATAATCCCAAAGTAACCATACCGGCCCGTTCCATTTGCAGCAATAGTCTACATAAGGGCTGTACCACTCATCATCAGCTAGCAAGAGTCGGGACACCGAATTTCCTCCAAAATTTCGTGGTGTCTGTTAGGGTTTGAATCAGAAGTTCAGCCCGGTTTTTATCGACTGCTTTCGCCCACAGAGGCAGAAAGCCAATGATCTCCTGTCGTTTCAGGTCCCTGTCCATAAAAAAGAAGGAATGATCATCCATGTCAATGGAATAAAAGAACCGACTGTTTTCATCCCACATGTATTCATTCACCAGTTTTGCTGTTTCATCTGCCTTCACTTTCCATCTGATTGATTCCTGTTTAAGCCTGATTTCCTGAGCCATTGAAGAGAGGCTTCGCATTTCCTTGATGATCATCAGAGTCAGGTCAAGGCATTCGAGCTCGTCTGAAATATCTTCTTTGTCTACATCCAGGTAACGCTCGGCTGAAACCTGGAAAACAGCATTATACCAGTCGCGGACGTTTTCTATGATACCATAGGGTCCCCATTCGAACAAACCATCTTTATCCTTGTCACGGTGTTCAATAAGCCAATTCATGTACTTTACACCCGAATAATATGCTTCTTCAAGGAATTTTCTGTCCTGACTGACCTGATAAATCTCCCAATTTATCCAACTGAAAAAAGGAGCCGATGTGGTAGGCTCACCTTTGTGAGGATAGGTTTGCGCTCCCCGTGGCCCATGCCGGTAAGCGATCAGTCCGCTGTCGGATTGCTGCTCCATGTAAACACGTTGCGATTCCTGAGCTGATTCCGGATCGAGATAAACATAAGCCAGCATACTTAAAGATTCGTGCAAAACCTGGTGGCCATGTCCCCAACCCCACAAGGGATTCCTTGAGAATACATAGAAATTATGCGTGGTTTCGCCTGAAGCCGGAAGCATACAACTCCTGACAAGGTTAAATGCACTGAGATAAACAAGTTTTTCATTTTCTGAATTAAAGTTGATTCGGGGAATTTTGCCGAAAAGCTTTATGTTATTATCAACGGAGGGTTGAATCGAAGCGGTTTTAAGCTCCGTTACCTCCTGAACAAGTTTATTTAAATCCTCACCCTGGTCCTGTTCTCCCCTGAAATATCTGATGGTTTTTGATGCTCCGGGCTTGAGTTCGAATTTGTAATGCAAGGATATAAAGTCAACATATCCACTGCCAAGTAAGTTCAACGAATCCTGCGTCCTGCTTTCGCTGTAAAAATCAGTTTTGATATAGTTGTAAAAATCGTCAGAGTTTCCTGAAAACCCTCCGTAAGAATAGGGTTGCTCGCTGCCTGCGAAGAAATCCCTTGTGTGAATAGGGTAGGGCGCTTTCGCATACAAATTGCTGATCAATCTTTTTTTGGTTTCGAAGTGATGGGTCACATATCCGTTGTTTTCCTTGTCGAAACGAATGATCTCAAGGGAATCATTTCCCAATTCAAGGATTGGAAAAAGTTCAATTGATTGGTTCGAACCAGAAGTGTTCTCAATATGAAGCTGAACCAAAGCAAGGGTTGAACTAAAAACAAAAAAGCATTCCTGCACTTTGATCGCCTTCGAATGGCTGGTATTCCATTATAGCCATATCCGGAAAGGAAGCCGTAACCAGTGGCTTTTGATAAAATTTTGAGATTTTGTCGATTACCAGTTTGTTCACCATCCAGACATTGTAAATCCTTCCTGCCTGATCACTGGAATAATTTATGGGAGAGCAATCAGAATAATAATCCATCTTGTAAGCTTTGTCACCATAAAGCCTCGACCGGTCTATTGCGGCGGAGTAAGTGGTGTAAAGCGGATCAGAGGCTGTAGAATTGATTTTAAAATATGAATCTGAAATATATAACTGCTGAGAAACCGATGAAATAGCCATGATAACAAAAAAAACGAAAGTAAAGGTCTTCATCTTCAAGGTTGCTTTATCATCTGTTCGTACTCGTCGTGTGTTCCTATCCAAAACCAAAGTACTCCTAAATCCACCTCTGCTCCTAATGCTCTGTGTTTTCTTCCAATTCTGATGGACCAGTAGAGTCCTGTTCTCTTTAAATGCAGAGAAGGATAGCGAGGATTTTGTTTCAATTTGCTAAAGGAAGAATTAGCCGGGTTTTTAAGGTTGGATGGAAGTTTACCATAAGCCTGCCAGAACGACGGACTGGTGAAATGTCTCATATTTCTTTAAAGTTCCCTTTTTTATACTCGTTAATGGCTTCATTGGCGATAGAATCAAGCTTTCCTTCCTTTATATCTTCTGCCAATTGCCTATCCCAATAATCGGAATCAAACTTCTCATACCAGGACCTGAATTCTGATAGCTTTTCCGGAGGTAATTGCGAAATAGATTTTTTTAATTCTTTTAATGTCATCGTTGTGAGGTGTTAAGTT
>CAVPSZ010000001.1:0-139008 GCA_963708435.1 uncultured Bacteroidales bacterium | reverse complement strand
TTCGAGCTCGTCTGAAACATCTTCTTTGTCTACATCCAGGTAACGCTCGGCTGAAACCTGGAAAACAGCATTATACCAGTCGCGGACGTTTTCTATGATACCATAGGGTCCCCATTCGAACAAACCATCTTTATCCTTGTCACGGTGTTCAATAAGCCAATTCATGTACTTTACACCCGAATAATATGCTTCTTCAAGGAATTTTCTGTCCTGACTGACCTGATAAATCTCCCAATTTATCCAACTGAAAAAAGGAGCCGATGTGGTAGGCTCACCTTTGTGAGGATAGGTTTGCGCTCCCCGTGGCCCATGCCGGTAAGCGATCAGTCCGCTGTCGGATTGCTGCTCCATGTAAACACGTTGCGATTCCTGAGCTGATTCCGGATCGAGATAAACATAAGCCAGCATACTTAAAGATTCGTGCAAAACCTGGTGGCCATGTCCCCAACCCCACAAGGGATTTCTTGAGAATACATAGAAATTATGCGTGGTTTCGCCTGAAGGCGGAAGCATACAACTCCTGACAAGGTTAAATGCACTGAGATAAACAAGTTTTTCATTTTCTGAATTAAAGTTGATTCGGGGAATTTTGCCGAAAAGCTTTATGTTATTATCAACGAAGGGTTGAATCGAAGCGGTTTTAAGCTCCGTTACCTCCTGAACAAGTTTATTTAAATCCTCACCCTGGTCCTGTTCTCCCCTGAAATATCTGATGGTTTTTGATGCTCCGGGCTTGAGTTCGAATTTGTAATGCAAGGATATAAAGTCAACATATCCACTGCCAAGTAAGTTCAACGAATCCTGCGTCCTGCTTTCGCTGTAAAAATCAGTTTTGATATAATTGTAAAAATCGTCTGCTTTCCTGAAAAACCTCCGAATGAATAAGGCTTTTCGCTACCTGCGAAGAAATCCCGTGTATGAATAGGGTAGGGCGCTTTCGCATACAAATTGCTGATCAATCTTTTTTTGGTTTCGAAGTGATGGGTCACATATCCGTTGTTTTCCTTGTCGAAACGAATGATCTCAAGGGAATCATTTCCCAATTCAAGGATTGGAAAAAGTTCAATTGATTGGTTCGAACCAGAAGTGTTCTCAATATGAAGCTGAACCAAAGCAAGGGTTGAACTAAAAACAAAAAAGCATTCCTGCACTTTGACGCCTTCGAATGGCTGGTATTCCATTATAGCCATATCCGGAAAGGAAGCCGTAACCAGTGGCTTTTGATAAAATTTTGAGATTTTGTCGATTACCAGTTTGTTCACCATCCAGACATTGTAAATCCTTCCTGCCTGATCACTGGAATAATTTATGGGAGAGCAATCAGAATAATAATCCATCTTGTAAGCTTTGTCACCATAAAGCCTCGACCGGTCTATTGCGGCGGAGTAAGTGGTGTAAAGCGGATCAGAGGCTGTAAGCATTGATTTTAAAATATGAATCTGAAATATAATAGCTGCTGAGAAACCGATGAAATAGCCATGATAACAAAAAAAACGAAAGTAAAGGTCTTCATCTTCAAGGTTGCTTTATCATCTGTTCGTACTCGTCGTGTGTTCCTATCCAAAACCAAAGTACTCCTAAATCCACCTCTGCTCCTAATGCTCTGTGTTTTCTTCCAATTCTGATCGACCAATAGGGTCCTGTTCTCTTTAAATGCAGAGAAGGATAGCGAGGATTTTGTTTCAATTTGCCAAAGCAAGAATTAGCCGGGTTTCGAAGATTGGATGGAAGTTTACCATAAGCCTGCCAGAACGACGGACTGGTGAAATGTCTCATATTTCTTTAAAGTTCCCTTTTTTATACTCGTTAATGGCTTCATTGGCGATAGGATCAAGCTTTTCCTTCCTTTATATCTTCTGCCAATTGCTCATCCCAATAATCGGCATCAAACTTCTCATACCAGGATCTGAATTCTGATAACTTTTCCGGAGGTAATTGCGAAATAGATTTTTTCAATTCTTTTAATGTCATCGTTGTGAGGTGTTAAGTTTTTTGATATAAAGCGGAACAAAATTAAGAAATATACAGGTTTGATTAAATGAATAATTCAGGTAAAAGATTTATTTTTACAATTCAAATTTTATAAAAAAAAGTGTACAGAAAAATCTCCATCGGCTTCATTATCTTCATCTCAGCATTCTTGCTGAATGTGTCGGCAATGGCTTTTCAGTCGCGGTATGAGCGCAAAGAAGAAGATAGGGAAAACAATCCTTTTGTGATTGAAATGATGGACCAGCAGGTTTTCAAATTCCTGAAAAATACCTGGTACTTCGATTTTCCATTAACTATGGCTGGAAAAGAGTCACAGGTGCATTTCATTACTGATGATTTCGGATTTGGTAACCGGTATGAGCTAATCCTAAAGCCTTTCCTAACCTGTCAGTTAAAATTTCTGCTGGTAAATTATATTGGAATTTATGCGAAGGAGCAATCCGGAAAATACATTTCTATTTCCAGCTCACCCGTAAATTTAATGCAGGCATTCAATCCAATGCATACATTGAAAAATTTTACGAAATGGTAAGCTGCTATAGCTTGATTACTTTCTTTTGGATCTTATGATCATTTGAGATCAGAGTACAATAATAAATGCCTGACGGTAGTCCGGTTAAATCGCAACTGACTTCGTAATAACCCTGTATTAAATACCGGTCTGAATTGGTTAGAACGCTTTGTCCGACATTATTATACATTTCTATTTTGACCATTCCCTGTTGTGCCAAATTAAAAGTTATGGTAAACTGATCTGAGCAGGGATTCGGAAAAATGTTTACTGATTCCAGTATCCTCAATTCATCGACTGAGTTAATCCCGCAGGCGGTCTTCAGCTCTTCAAAACTGTTACATCCGGCTGAATTATTTTTAATGGTTACTTCTGCAGTGAAATTGGAAATAAAACCGCAAATATTGTTGATTTCACAATTAGAAAGTGATTTATTATCCGTAATATCCAGTCCGCTGATGGATCCTGCAGCAATACTATCCAATCCTGACAGGCTGGTCAATTTATCATTGAAGTGAATGGATAGTTTCCCACCGATCGATTTCAGTTGATTCAGGCCAGTGAGGCTGGTTAAATTCCGATTATAATTAATAACAAGGTTCTTACCGACCGAAGCCAGCTTGTTCAACCCGATAAGACTGATAAGGTTGGTATTACTGCTTTGCGGATTAATTCCACCTATCCAGAGACTACCATCTATGCTTTCAAGATTTTCCAGGCCTGATAAATTTAAAAGGGCACTGTTTCCCATAATATATAAAGCTCCCGTTGAGGTTAAACCATCGAGTCCGTTCAGGTTTGACAACTGGTTATTAAAATATATTGAAATGTCCCCACCTGTAAAAGTTAAATTGCCTAATCCTTCCAGAGAGGTTAAAAGTAAATTATACCCGATATAAAGGCCTCCTCCGATTGAATTCAGGTTATCCAATCCAGAAAGGTGAGTCAGGGTAACATTGTTTTCGATAAAGAGTGTACCACCAATATTGGTAAGATTTTCCAGGCCATTGAAATTAACCAGGCCGCAATTGTTCCGAATTTGCAGATCACCTGCAATCGCATTCAGGTTTCCGAGGCCTTCAAGGCCGGTCAGCGAATTGTTGAAGGCTATGATCAGATTTCCGCCGACAAAGTTAAGATTGCTTAATCCTTCAATATCGTCAAGCAGCGGATTTCCTCCACTGATAAGACTTCCAATAGATAAATTTCCCTCCACAGAAAATAAACCGCTCAATCCGTTTAAGTTGTTTATATCATTCCCGTTTATGGTCAATTCCCCGGCAATGGCTTTGCATTCCGGATAACGTCCACTGAAACTCATCAATCTGGGACTGGGAGCTAAAGGTTATGTCACCCGTGGGACATATCTGAGAAACAGCAATAATGTGGCTGATGACCACCAGAGCAAATAATAAAAATAGTTTTTTCATGGTATGATAGTTTTTAAATTTAAATCTGATTCAGAACGCTTTGAACTTAATTTCATGTTGTAAAATTAATGCAGCGGTTTACCATAGACATGGCAGAAAACCACCGGAAAAAAAATCAGTGGTTTTCATTTGTAAATAGAATATATTTGTGGAAAAAATTTATGCGGTTATACCTGTTATTATGCCTCACATTAATTGTTTATTACAATCAATGTTATTCATCTCACATCGTTGTTTCCGGTAATGTTTCCGGAAACTGGAATGTCGATACTGTTTTGGTTACAGACAATATCCAGATTGCGAGCGGCGGGCTGCTTACTATTGATCCCGGAACACTGGTTCAGTTTCAGGGACATTTCCGCTTCAGGGTCGATGGGCGGTTGCTTGCTCTGGGAACGGAAGCGGATAGTATTTTATTTACGGTAAACGACACAACCGGTTTTTCGGATTATGAGACCGGTGCCGGAGGCTGGAAAGGGATCTGGTTTTATCATGTTGGTCCGGCCAACGATTCCACATTGTTTGAGTATTGTAAATTTGAATTTGGCAAGGCTGCCCATGAGGCTGATTCTACGGACTGGTACGGAGGGGCGTTTTGTGTTCGCGAGTTTAACAGGCTGAGAATTTCGCACTGCACTTTTTCAAATAACCGTGCCTATAAAAACGGAGGCGCCGTTTATGCACGATTGGCTAACATTAAACTCGATCACTGCTGCTTCGAAAATAATGTTTGCGGCCAGCCAACGACTCTTTTCGGCTATGGCGGAGGTGTTTGCCTCGAATATTCCGATGCCATGATCCACCGGAATTATTTTACGCAAAACCAATCAACCGGTGTGGGTGGCGGATTGTCGTGGGAATATTCCGATCCATCTGTTGTTGCCAATCATTTTTATAATAATTACAGTGCCATCGGCGGGGGATTTGTCTGCCTGAGGTCGGAAGGGACAAGGCCTGTTGTCAATAACCTTGCAGAAGCCAACAGCAGCCTGTTCTTCGGGGGCGGCATTGCCGTAATCCAAACCACCATGCCGTTTACCAACAATACTGTTGTAAACAATTTTTCCGGGGCAGGCGGAGGACTTTATTTTAACTCAAGTTCTTTTGCGGTTTTCAGGAACTGCATCGTATGGGATAATTATGACCTGGGTGGCGGCGGGCCTCAGGTATATATCTGGGATACTTTTTCAGCTCCTGAGTTTTATTATTGTGATGTGGAAGGAGGTGTCGGACTGTTCGGTGGAACAGGCGGGGGAAGCGGCTTTATCGGAATATATGAAAACTGCCTTGAAATTAACCCTGATTTTATAGGAAGCGGTGATCACCCTTACCAACCTTCACAAAATTCAGTATGCGTCAATAATGGCACTCCGGATACAACAGGGCTGCTGCTTCCTGATCAGGACTTTGCCGGCATGGACCGCTTTCTGAACAACCACATCGACATCGGCGCATACGAAACGGCTGTGTTTTCGTCCATTGAAAATGATCTGTTACCAGCTTTTCAGGCAAAAGTTTATCCTAATCCATTTAAAGCTTATTTTGAGATTACCTTTAATATATATGAAACTCTGCCTGTACAGATTTTTCTTCTGAATTTGGAAGGAGGGGTTACTGATGTTATCGAGAATGCCGTTTTATCTCCGGGGACGCACCGATTACCGCTGGAATATTACAGATGATCCATCCACCAGGTTAGCAGATGAGGTTTATTTTCTAAAGATCATCACCGGACAAAAAGCTGAAGTTTTGAAACTTGTACACAAGAAATAAACTCTGATTTGTGAAAAGAATTTTGGTTCTTTAATCCTGGGATAAACCTGTTAGGTTGGAAAAAACCTAACAGGTTTCTTATGCAACTTTTGAAAAAAACAAATTGTGGTGGAATAAAACTGGGAGATGTCAATCCCTGTCGGCCTGGAACTTAAATCCAAGTCGTTTGCCGGTCTTTATTTGCGTGGAATCGACGGAGGAAATGAATTCCTGCACCGTTACTTCCTTAACATCATTGTAAGGTGGGGTGAGAAGGTCGAAGTTTACGGTGTAATAGATGGCAGAATGCAGGATTTCATTGGCAGATTCCTTGTTCATGACTGAAACACCAAAACTGTTGTACAGAAAACCGATCTCTCTTTTTCCTTCGGTGAAATAGTGCATGTCTTTGTTGACAAGCACCCTGCCAATCAGATATCCTATGTCGTTTACACGGTTGTATTTAAAAGAGTCGGAAAGAAAATTGAAGATATTGATAATACCGCAATAGGAGCGTTGTTTGTCTTCTTTAATATAGGGATTGTTCATCACTTCATGATCCCTGGGAATTTCGAAAATATTCGTATGCATCACAAAGACCAGCGTATCGCCGCCAAATTTTAATTCGGCCTCGAATTCTCCGCGATCCTTATAAATAAAAGGTATCTTCTTCGATTTTTTTGACCCGATAGATTCATATTCGGAAGCAAGGACGTTCATCCCGCTTTTCAGAAGATTCAGAGTCTCGAGTGTATTCCTGTACACAAGCTGTTTAAGGGTTGCTTTGTTTATCAAAGTATCAAAGAGTTCGCCGGTTTCTGACTTTTTTTTCATTTTTGAGCGTGTAAATATCCGTCAGTCATAAAGGACAATAATAGTATCAGATTACTCAAATGTGAATGTTAGCTGAAAAACTTTTGAGGAGAGTTTTTCTATGCCATCTGTGTAAATATTTTCTTCTCTTTTTAGTAAATCCAACAAGCCATAAGACATTTTCAACTCTGTTCCGAACTTGAACCATTCAAAATAAAAATCGAATCCTACGCCCATTTCATAATAAATATCGCTTCTGTTCAACTTTACCTGAACCTGACCGGAATCTTTCTTTTTTTTAGCCTGGGAAGCCAGGTCGAACCTGTAATTGAATCCGCCTAATACATATGCTCTGAAATTGTTTAGCCTTCTTGATTTGTACTTAATATGAAAAGGGAATTCGACAAAAGTGGAAGGGATATTTTTGCGTATTTCAACAAGGGATGAATCGCCTTCCCTGATTTTAAGCAAGCGGTAATCAATATTTCTTTCTCCAAAAGCGAGAGAAGGAATAAACCGGAGATCGAGGGAGTTATTGAGCCGCAAATTGGAAACTATTCCAACTGTAAAACCAAAAGTAGGCTCTGATTCAATGGAATAAATGACAGCGGAATCGGCATTTATTTCAGCGGAAGCAATTGAATCAAAATAAGTCTGAAATATATTATCAATCGGTTTGATCACGAAGTGCATCTGGTTAACGGCAAGAATAAAACCAAAATGGTATTTCTGCCGGTCATAGGATGGCATATTTTCAACGATGCGCTTTTGGGCATGGATATATTGGAGTGAAAAAAGGAAAACGACAGTAACTGCTATGAATGCTTTGATGAATCTCAAGTACTTCCTTTTTTTGATTATTACTAACGGTTGTTCCAATATTTTATTTTCACGCAAATTTATAAAAATCTCCGGTTCAAATCCGGATTGTATATTCATAACGCTTAATTCATCCCCAGGGTTTCCATCAGTAATTGGTTTTTGTCTACAGGGACCACACCCGGTTTTTCGCAAACGAGGCCTCCGGCAAGATTTGAAACGGACGCCATGAAAACCGGTTCAGTCTTCAGCGCCAGGCACAATGATGCAACACTGATAACCGTATCGCCTGCTCCGGAAACATCAGCAATCGATCGAACATGCGAAGGAAGAATTTTTGTGCTCCTGACTCCATTTTTTTTGTACTCGATAAAAACACCATCCTCCGACAAGGTGAGCAATATAATATCGGCATCCAGTAATTGATTCAACCGGGAAACCGCTTTTCTTACCTGTTTAAGATCTTTCGGATCAATTTCCATATTAAGTCCATCCCTTAGCTCTTTCAGATTCGGCTTGAAAAGAGTAACTCCATGATAGGATCTGAAATTTTTCTTTTTAGGATCGACAGTCACAGGAATATTTATTTCTCCGGCAATTTTCACAACATCTGCGATCAATTTTTCAGAAATAATCCCCTTGTCATAATCCTGAAAGATGATAACATCGATTTTGGTTTCTTTTATTACCCTGTAAAACGATTTATAAAAGGATTTCAGATCAGATGCGTTAAGGGGTAAATCGGTTTCCTCATCCACGCGAAGCATTTGTGTCTTATTGCCAATCACCCTGAATTTGGTAGTTGTAATCCGGTGCTCACTCACAACGATACCGGAGGTAACCATCTTTTGTTTTCTGAGCAGCCGGATGAATTCTTTACCTTTCTGATCCTTTCCAATGACAGAGCAGAGTATCGGATTAGCGCCTAAAGCCTTAATATTCAGGGCCACGTTGGCCGCACCTCCCAGCCTATTTTCTCGGGTTTTAACCATAACGACCGGTACCGGCGCTTCGGGTGAAATGCGCTCAACTTTACCCCACAAGTAGGAATCAACCATCACATCGCCTATGATCAGGACATTCAATCGGTTGAATGAATCGAACAGACGGGTGATTTCTTCTTTTTGCATTTAAAATTAAATTTTATTAGCGGAGCAAAAATAGCACAATTGAGCTGATAACTATAAATTACCTAATAAGTGATCCGAGGCAATTTAAGATAGTTTTGCCAATGCCACCCTGATCCTGTCAACTGCTTCGATAATATCCATATTTGAAGCAGCATAGGAAAACCTTACGCAATTTGCATCACCGAAGGCGCCTCCCGGAACAAGGGCCACATGAGCATTCTCGAGCAGATACATACATAAATCAACATCGTTCTTTATTGTTGTGTCTCCATGGGATTTTCCATAAAACTCAGCAACATTGGCAAAAACATAAAATGCACCATCAGGTTTGTTGGTCTTCAATCCAGGAATCTGGTCGAGTTTTTCAATCAGCAAATCACGCCTATCCCTGAAAGTCGAAATCATAGCCTTAATTTCATCCGAGGTGCATGGAGCGATCTTAACTGCTTTGAGCGATGCGAGCTGTGAAATGGATGAGGCGCCTGAAGTAATCTGCCCCTGAAGTGTGTCACAGGCTTTGGCAATATCAAGAGGAGCAGCCATATATCCGATTCTCCAGCCTGTCATAGCAAAACCTTTTGATACTCCGTTAATAATTATGAGACGGTCTTTCAGATAACCAAAACTGCCGATTGTAGCATGCTGACCGGAATAATTCAGATATTCGTATATCTCATCGGAAATAATATAGATATTGGGATATTTCTTCAGAACTTCGGCAATACCTTTCAATTCATCATAACTAAATACCGCACCTGATGGATTATTTGGTGAATTAAAAAGAAACGCTTTTGTTTTGGGGGTGATAGCAGCTTCAACCTGCTCAGGGGTTACCTTAAATCCTTGCTTCACGGTTGTCGGAATTTCAACCATAACTCCTTCTGCCAGTTTGATCATTTCGGGGTAAGAAACCCAGTAGGGCGCAGGAACAATCACTTCGTCTCCCGGATTAATAAGGCAAAGCAAAGCATTGGCAATGGATTGCTTGGCGCCGTTGATACGATGATCTGCTGGAAAGTATAGTCCAGACCGTTGTCTTTCTTGAACTTTTCTGCTATGGCCTGCCTCAATTCCTGGATTCCTGCAACCGGCGTATAATGAGTTTGATTTGCATCAATGGCCTCTTTAGCCGCTTGCTTTATACATTCGGGCGTATTGAAATCGGGTTCGCCAATGCTCAGGTTGATCACATTTTTTCCCTGCGCTTTCAGCTCACGGCTTTTCCTTGTCATTTCCAGAGTAGCTGACTCTGTAATGTTTTTAATCCTGTCTGATAAATTGCTCATGCTTCTGTTTATTAAATAAGGGTAGCAAATGTATGGAAATTAAATATTAAGAATCAAATCAATCCTGCTTAGTTTATGCGAAAAATTTCGACATTTGTACCAGATTGAAATATTCTTACAGGTGATCAGGCAAAAGGTTTCAGTAGTTTTAATTCTTTGGGTTCTTGTTACTTTATGTTCCCCAATCCAACTTTTGGAGCACAAACCAGGGAGAAACAAAAAAAACAGAGAAATAAGCTGTCATGAAAAATGGTGGGCAATCAAACACCTGTTTATTGCAAATAAAGGCTTTCAACCTGACTCAATATTCCTTATCTGTGACTGATAGTATTGGCAAGACAAAAACCTTGACGGGAATATCAATGGCGGACAGCTGGATGCTTTTAAGCACGCTTACTGGATGGCGACGCTTACCCAAAACTTTAATTGGAGAAAAGCACAAAGTCTCGGACTGGCGCATGAAAAAGCAAACTACCGGTCGTTTGTTAAAGCTTCGAAGAAAGGAAGAATCGATGGGCATGACCAGGTAAGCGCGGATATGGATCTTTGGAACAACGAAAAAGGAATTGCCATCGGCATGGCTTGCAAATGTTGTGATACAAAGTATTTTGCAAGCAGGCTGTGCTGGATTCGATACATGAATGGAGGCAATGAGGATCATCAGGATGAATTCAGAAGAGAAAATTTCTGGATTCAGGAAGGCAATGTTATCCCTGCTGAAAATTATAAAGGGAAATGGGTCAATGATAAATGTCTGGTTCCTTCAAATTTAAAAGATTGAAGTTTTAATTTAAACCGCGGAGGCGCAGGAGGCACTAAGTTAATTTTATTAGTCTTTGCGGCTCGCGTCTCAGCGGTTAAAAAGCAACATAGCTTTTAAATAATGAAAGATATTTTAATTACTAACGGACTCATCCATACTCCGAATAGAATTTTTATAGGTGATATTCTTATTAAAAATGGGAAGATCGCTCTGTTCAGCCCTGGAATTCAAGTTTCTCCTGAATATCTGACTGTGGATGCCTCAGGTAAACTGGTCTTCCCCGGAGGGATCGATCCGCATGTTCACATGGAACTCCCCTCCCCTGCCGGTAATTCTTCGGATGATTTCTATACCGGTTCAAGGGCAGCACTTGCCGGCGGAACTACTGCTATGATCGACTTTGTTACCCCGGCAAGAGGGGAATCTTTTATCAATGCATTTAAAGAAAGAGAAAAGCTGGCAAAGAAAAGCCTGATCGATTATGCCTTTCATGTAAGCCCAACCTGGTGGGGAAAGGACAGCGCAAGAGGAAATGGAGGTCCTTGTGAAGGAATATGGCGTCACTTCTTTCAAATGTTATATGGCTTATCAGGAAACGATCGGGATCAATGAAGAAGTCCTTGAGGAAGTGATGAAAACTGCCAAAAAACTGAATGCCCTGGTAACGCTTCATTGTGAAGATGATTCCATCATTCAGAAAAACATTGCACAGTTTATTTCAGAAGGCAAGACTTCTCCAAATTACCATCCTCTTTCCCGGCCAAATGAAGCTGAAATAAAAGCCGTGCAAAAAGCGATTGATCTGGCTGCAAAAACGGGTTGTAAAATTTACATTGTTCATGTCTCGACTGCCGGAGCTGTTGATGTGATCAGGAAAGCACAAAAATCGGGAATTGAAGTTTATGCCGAAACCTGCCCGCAATATTTGTTGCTGGATGATAGCGTATATGACTCAGCCCTTTGAAAATCTGCACCTTATGTGATGAGTCCGCCATTGCGGAAAAAGAGAAGATCAGGAAGCTTTGTGGGAAGCCATTGCTGATGGAACCATTCAAACTGTCGGGACTGACCACTGCCCGTTTAACCTGAAAGGACAAAAAGACATGGGAAATGAAAATTTCACACTGATCCCCAATGGAGCCGGAGGAATTGAGCACAGGTTAAGTTTGCTTTACACTTATGGAGTTCTTACCAAACGAATTTCCATTGAACAATTCATTAAGTCACCAGTGAAAACCCTGCAACCATTTTCGGAATAAAAAATAAAGGAAAAATTAAACCGGGATATGATGCCGATCTTGTGATCTGGAATCCGCAAAGGAATCGGTTATTTCAGCCAAAACCCATTTTCAAAACTGCGATTCGAATATTTATGAAGGAATGAAAATAACAGGTAAACCGGAAATTACAATTTGCAAAGGCAAAATTGCCTTTACAGATGAAGAATTGATTGAAGAAAAATTATCCGGAAATACCTGAAAAGATCTGTTAATTGACAACCACTTTCCTTGTTTCTGTTTTTCCGTCTTTCTTCAATTCAACAAAATAAATCCCGGGCAGCAGGTTATCAACTGAAAGGGTATTTCCATGCTCACCGGCCGGAGATCCTTTAACCACAGTTCCGATAAGGCTGTAAATTTGAACATCAACATCGCTGATGTTATTCAGTTCAAATTTGCCAACTGCCGGATTAGGATAAACACTGACATTGTCAAAATAATGATCCTGAATTCCGCTTAAGAAATCAACCTTTACGACCCAATCCTTTACATTGCTGCCATCCAGATGATAATTAACCGGTTCTGTGAAATCATTTGCTGTGACGCCGCTCTGCTGCAATTCGTCGCCGACTTTGGTAATCACTCCGCCGGGTGTATCGAAACTGGCAATCAGACCGGTCAGATCAGTGCCATCCGGAACAGTGAGATACACGATTTTATCCTGTAATCACGCCATATAATATCTTCCTGTAAGTCCGGGATTCAGTTCGGATAAGAAGCTGAATGACATAAACACAGCTGTTCCCTGGCTCTCAAAACTTTCGGCCTCGAGCAGTACGCCGGTATCGCAAATTCCATCCCGGCATCAGAACCGCAAGTTTAAAATGATAAGTTGCACCGGGAATTACCGCACATTTCGCAGTCAGAACCGTTGTAAATCCGTCGTACTGGATGGTTAGTCCGCCAGTGTTGTCAACATAATATTCAGGATAGTAAAATGGATTTACATTATTGATCGCAACAGGAAGATCTGTTCCAGGGATCAGAGCAATATTCTTAAATTCATAATTACCACCTTCAGGATTCGGACCAGAAACAAAAAAGCCAAAAATATCATTGAAAGTTGACCCTACCCATTCCGGATATTCTTCTGAACCAAAAACGAAATCGCACCAGGCTGTATCAGCAGCAGGTACAAAATCAAATTCAAGGACACAGGCATCATAGGTAACTGTACCTACAAGCATCGAAAGCAAAGAATCACCGGGCATATTATTGTAACACTCCGCCACCGTTGTTATTGGGTCCGGGAATATTCTGGATGGTTCCGCTGGTCAGCGCCAGGCCATGATCAACACCAAGATTGGTAGTGCCACCATTGGTAAAAATGCCACGGGCTGTGTCAGCTCCGGTGTAGGTCACATTGCTGTAATTGATACCCGACCCGACGAAGAACTGCACCATTTCTTCGGGTGTGAGGTTGCCATTGACCTGAAGCTGGGCATGGGACTGGAAATAGATGGCCGAGAAAACCACCAGGGAAATGAAAAAGTACTTTAATGTTTTCATGTTGAATTTTTTTTAATGACAACCAAAAGTATGCATTTTTTATTGAAACAAATGACTTTCTAATTATTTTCATATATTTGCTTCAAATCTTCAGCTTCTGAACCATGAAAAAAGGAATATTCTTTTCGATAGTCCTTCTGGCAGGATTAACAGTATTTTCTCAGGATTACCAGTGCATCAAAGCGGATGCAGTCTATCTTTTTACACCGATTATACAACCGGGGCTATAGCAATCGACTCGGTGTTGGATCATCCCGGTTTTAAATCGTTTTATAATTTTCGTGTAATTGGCGAAGAAGATTATTCCTGGCCGGGTTGCCTTTCGAAAGAATGGCCGTCATGGATAGGGCCAAAGACCGATATTTACACCAACGGTGACCATTACTTCTTCAATTACCTGCTTGAGCCTATCCTTATTAAAACCAGCGGAAACGCAGGAGATAGCTGGGTTAGTTATAGTTTCAGTGATGGCAGGTTTATTGAATGCACTATTTTCCAAAAGGCATTGGTGGAATTTCTGGGAATAACCGACTCTGTTAAAAAGATTTCATTTCAGGCAAAAGATCAGAATGGAATTCCAATTTCGCATAGTATAAATAACAAACAGATTTGGATCAGCAAAAACCATGGCCTGGTTAAAGCGCTTAATTTTAAATTATTTCCTGATCTTAATGATATTTGGGATTATGGTGTTGAAGAACTGGTTTTGCGCGGAATCAGCAATCCGGAGACAGGAATTCAAAACTTAACCGCAAGGGAAATTTTCGATTTTGATATCAACGATGAATTTCACATCTGGTATTATTCCTGGAATTCATCCGGTGAGGTGGATGATAAAACTATATTGACGGTAATTGGCAAAGAATGGTTATCTGAAGATATTGTAAAATATACAAAAAAAAGGTGTGGGCGCAGAATATATTACACCAATATGATTGAGGATACCACTTACTATTATGATGATACGATTAATGAGACAATAGATTTTAACAGTATTACGTCGATGTCGCTGGATGCATTATCCGAAAGTTATACTGAATCTGGTGACAGCCTATATAAAAATTACGAAATAACCTATCAGGACTTCTATGAGGACTTCGGCCGACGAACAAAAAAAACTTACGGAGGATACTTTTCGGAATATCCGCACGATTGTATCCAGCAAATCATAACAAAAAAAGCGGTAACCAACAAAGATTATGGATTTTTAAATGGATATGCTGACGGGCTTGGCGGACCGTATTACGAAGATGAAGAATGGGGAATGTATCATTCCGGTTTAGTCTATTACAAAAAAGTCGATGAAACCTGGGGAACACCATTTAACTGCGATAGCCTTCTGACAGGATTCCATCAAACTTTTATTGATACCAAAACGCTTATTTATCCCAATCCTTTTCATGACTTTACAAGATTAACCATTGACAACCCGGAAAACAAAGAATACCAATTCCAACTGTTCAACTCAATGGGAGTGCTGGTTAGGGAATATCATTTCTATACCAATGAATTAATCATTCCAAGGGAAAACCTGGGAAATGGAATTTATTTTTACCTACTGAGTGATGACCAAAAGGTAATACACAGCGGCAAGCTGATCATCCGGTAAATCAATGATCCACTCCCACCATCACGTTTGAGGCTTTGATGATGGCATAAACTTTTTTTCCTTTTTTTATTCCCATATCCTCTGCTGAGGTCTTGGTGATCATGGCGGCAATTTCAACTCCTTTTGCCACTTCGATGATCACTTCGGTGTTGATGCTGCCTTCGGTTACTTTTTTCACCTTGCCTTTTAACTGGTTGCGTGCGCTTATTTTCATGATGAATAGAATTTATTGCAATTAAACAACTGGAATTTCAAAAAGTTTATGAATTGTTTTTTACCACATAGTCACAGTAGGACACATAGGCCTAAAAAGTAACCGTCATTGCGAGGGCGAAGCCCGAAGCAATCTGTCTGTTTTCAAATTATGGGATTGCTTCGCTTCATTTCATTTCGCTCGCAATGACGACAACTAATATCGTGTATCTTTAGCTCAGAAAAAGCAACGCCACCCCACCTACAGCCAATACCGCTCCAATTATTTCCTTCAGGTTTACCTTTTCCTTAAAGATAAAAATAGCCGGAGGGATGATTAGCACCGGAACAATAGACATGATGGTTGCCACAACGCCGGTATTGGTATATTGGATGGCCGTCAATGAAAAAGCAACTCCCAGAAAAGGCCCGAAGACTGATCCGATACCCGTGAACATCATACCTCTTTTGTTCTTTAAACCTTTAGCAACATCTTTCCATTTTCCTAAAACAAAGAAAAGGATCGTGAACCCGATCAATCCTGCCAGCACACGGATTTGCGAAGCTGCAAAGGGATTGTAATCCTTCATCCCGAATTTGCTCAGCACCAAACCTGTCGCCTGGCCGGCCGCACCACCAAGAGCAAGCAAAATACCGGTCAGCGGATAATTGAACTTAAATTTATTGCGCCCATTCCCATTCAGTTGAGGAGATTCTCTTTTTAATACAACCAAAATAATCCCGCTGATGGTCATCAGCATACCCAGGATACTCAGCAGCCTGAGGGTTTCGCCTAACATGATCCAGCCGATGAGAGCAGTCAATGGAGGCACAATGGCCATGATCAGCATCGAAATGCGTGCACCCACGACCACAAACGCCTGAAACAACAATTGGTCGCCAATGACAAATCCGACCAGGCCTGATAATGATAGCCAGAACCAGGCTTCCGGTGTCGCGTCTGTTGGGAAAAAAAGACCTCGTGTGAAAAATAAAAAAACGCAATAATAGATGAAGGCAAGGTATAACCTGATAATGTTGACTGTTAAAGATCCAATCCTTTTACCTGCAGCTTCAAACACAAGGCTGGTCACGGTCCAGAAACACGCCGTTAACAATGCCGCAAATTCTCCAAGATGTTGTTGAAACATACTGTTTGTTGTCGCGGCAAATTAACAAAGAAAAAACGCATGAACAGTTTACAGTTCTCAGATCAGAGACTTCAGAATTCTGACTTTTTGCTTACTGCCGACTGCCTATTGCCGGCTTCTCAGCATACCTAATTCCTGTTATAAATCGAAATAATTTCCGAGGCGATCTCCTCAATGGCCTTACTCGTCACATTGATAATTGCCCACTTGGGATGCCGCTGATAAATTGCATGTGCATACCGGAGCTCATGGGTCACATAATCATAATCGGCATAGTGACCGGACATACCGCCGAGATGCTCATGTCTTGTCCTGCGCAACTGGGCAAGCCTGCTGGGGAAAGTAGTTAATCCGAAGACTTTTTTAGGATTAAGCTTACCCAGGATGGCATGAGGCTGGGTATCGAGGACAATAGGGACATTGGCCACCAGCCAGCCTTTGATGGCAAGGTAGATGCTGAGGGGAGTTTTAAAGGTGCGCGAAACACCGAGGATCACCATATCCGCTTTTTCAATCTCTTCGATATGCTGACCGTCGTCGTGCCGGAAAGTGAATTCCATCGCCTCTATACGCCGGAAATAATCCTTGTTTACCTCATTGAACAAGCCCGGCTTCTCAGAGGGTGCGTTCGCAAACTGCAGCGAGAGCCTCAGCAACAGGGGACCCATCAGGTCGATGGTTTCTACGTTGAGCTTACGTGCGGTGTTCAGCATCAGGCTCCGCATTTCGTCAGAAACTAAAGTATGGACAATGAAGGCCTTTTTCTTGAGTGCTTCTTCTACCACTTCGAGAACCTGGAGCTTTGTGCGCACTGCCGACCTTACGATAATCTCCACCCAGGTATCCTCGAATTGCGTTAAGGCAGCGTCGAGGGCCTGCTGGGCCGTGCGGCCGGTACCGTCGGAAACTACGATGATGTAATACATGAGATCAAAGATACAAGAAACTTTAACAGATAATGTTGAATGTTAAATGATGAATAAAAAAATTCCAACCTTAAAAAAGCCAAATGTCAATAGCTAAGAGCTAACGGCTTTCCTTTATTGACTAAATTGACTATAGTTTGGATTGACTAGATTGCCAGTAGATAAAAGCCAATGGCCAAAAGCCTTTCCTTGATTGACTATATGGACTGAAATTTTAATTGACTAAATTGCAAATGGCCAATAGCTTAGAGCCAAAGACCTATACAACATTTAAAATTCACCATTCAAAATTACTCTCTCGCCAGCTTTGTTCTTGCGCAGTTTTCGTTTGTAATTGCTTCGAGGAAATAAATCCCCGGCTTCAGCTTTGAAACACCATGTTCTTTACTTGCATCGCCACCAGCACTTTTAGCTGAAGTTGTTATGCCGGGCTTCTTCCATGCGGGTCTATCTCATGTCGATATTATGCGATAAATTTTAATATAATCGAATCCAACTTTACCTTTACCCGCTATCTGAAGTCCGAATTTTTCTCCAACAGTTATTTGTGCACCATACTGGTGAACCAAAACACCATTAATGTAAAAATCCATATGATTACCAGAAATGTCGATTAAAATGGTATTATACTGTCCAAATGGTTTTATACTTGATGAATAAGTCCAGTCACAAATAATATGGTAATTATAATTGTAAACGTAGGAGATAAAGAATTTATCTTCCCTAAGAAAAAAATTAAAAAGGTTATAAGTATCTTTCCGGTAATATTGAATTCCATACACCAATGAGTCATCTCCGCTAAGATTTGCCATAATCACTTCTACATTATAGCTGCCCGCAAAATGCTGATTAGAATAAATTTGAAAAAAATAATTCGGATCTTCAATCTTAGTTTCAATTAAATAGGCACCATTCTCAATTTTAAGATCAGCTACTTCATATTCACCCACAGGCCATCCAATACTATTGTCCGAGAAATCTTCCTCAAAAAGAACTTCCTCAACTTCTTTTGGTTCTTCTTTTTTACAGGAAATTATCAGGGAAAATAACAGACTTAAGAAGATTATCACACCAGATAATTCTTGTTTACCCAAATGACGATTCATTCAATTTGTTGCTTTTGCAATTTAAACATTAACAAATTCAAAAGTAATAAACTAATAACCTGTAAAATACAAAATCAATAAATTTAACAGGATAAAAACTTTTCTATTGTCTACAAAACAGCATCCTTATAGGAATTAACCTAAATTGTCAAAGGCCACCACCAAACGGTTAAACCCCAAGAGGATTTATGAAACTGGATGATGATTAATTTTGCACTAAAAGTCAGGCTTCAAAGGTATATCATCATTCTATAACCAGCTTTTTCAGGAAATGATTACCCATAGTAATTACACCCACTAAATATATCCCAGGCTTCAGCTTTGAAACATCCATCTTATTGTTTACCGGCAAAGCCTCCAGCACCTTTTGCCCGAGGTGGTTATAGATGATGGCTTCTTCTACTGGCTGGTCCTGCGGAGTGGTGATATTGATGAAGGTGGAGGCAGGATTGGGGGAAAGGAGCAGTACCTCATCAATTGGGTTTTCTTGCTGTGAAGTGATGCAGTGTTCTTCTACTTCTTCAGGGCTGTTGCAGCCGTTGGCATTTTCATGAATTTCAATAGTTCCATTTGGGGTGGCAAGATATTCGCAGATACTTTGAACATCGCAATCAGATAACAGGTTGTTATAAGTTATTTTCAAATTCGCAATTGACGAAGCAGAAATACCATCCAAGCCGGTCAAACTGATTAAAGATTCATTGCTGGATATTTCCAGATCGCCATTTATTGAAGTGAGGGCAAGAGCAACCAGGTTATTCAAATATGGGTTATTAATTACTTCAAAGTTCCCTCCAACGGAATTATTTTCTAATTAAAACGAAATCACTCACAAGTTGATCAAGTCCCAGGAAATTATTTAGTCCCGAATTATTGGAAATGTGCAGGTTTCCTCCGATTATCTGTAAATTCTCAAAACCGGTCAAGCAATATAAATCAGGATTGTCGTAAATGGTTAAATTTCCTTCAATATTGGTTAAAGAATCCAAACCATTCAGGAACATTAAATTATCATTTTCAGAAACATTAAGGGTTCCGGAAATAGATGTAATATTTTCAAGTCCCAATAAATTAAGCAGTTGATTATTATTTATGATTGAAATATTTCCACCAACAGTTTGTACATTCTCTAATCCTGAAAGGCTGGATAAATTAAGATTATAACCAATCCAAAGATGACTTCCTATTGAGGTGAGTATACTTAATCCATCAAGATTGGAAATTCCATTACCGGAGATGTTCACATAACCTTCAATTTCCGTGCACCCCGGATAATTTAACTGGAAATTATCAATTTGCTCCTGCGTTGTAAAAGTTATCCCTTCGGGCAAACAATATATCTCACAGGCTGCTTCAACTTCCTCCGGGCTATTACAACCTAAGGCATTATCATGGATTTCTATCGTTCCATTTGGCATGGCTAAATAATTACAAACACTATGAGCTTCACATTCAGAAAGTAAATAGTTGTTATTAATTTTCAGTGAAGTTATTGATGATGGATCTACGTTATCAATACCTAATATGGATGCCATATTAATATTATAATCAATTTCGATAGAGCCCCCTATGGCTTCCAAATTAACCAAACCATCAATATTATCCAATTGATGATTATTACCAATTATTAAATTTCCTTCCAAATACACCAGGGAGTTTAATGAGTTTAAATCCATTAATTGGTTGTTCTCCATTATCGTTAAAGGTCCTTGAATTATAGTTAAGGAATCTAACCCTGCTAAATTATTGAGTGAATCATTATTCTTAATAAAAAGGGCGCCAACTTCTTTCATTGCATTAAGAGCAGAAAGATCACTTAATCCTTCATTATCTTCTAAAATGAGGAATTCAATAAATTTAACAGAATTAAGTCCGTTTAGGTTCGTTAATTCTTGTGTGCCATTGATCGAGAGAAAACCACCTAATGAATCCGATTCAAGAAAAACCGATAAATCCTGTAATGCGTAATTATCAAACAATAAGATATGAAAATCCACATGTGACAACAAATTAATGCCATTTAGACTTGTTAAGGAATTGTTTTCTTCTATATTAAGAGAAGAATTGATTGAGTTTATTGCACTTAAACCAGTTAAATCAGTTAGAATTTCATTTTCCTGAATATAAATAGATCCGCAGTGGAGTAACGATTCCAGTCCTGTCAGGGTTTCTAATAAATCATTATTTCGTATTCGTAATTCTCCATAAATTACCTCAATATTATCAAGTCCATTGAGGGTAATTAAATTGTCATTGTCTTCAATAAGAACATCGCCTGTTATTGAATCAAGGGATTCAAGACCCTGAAGATTCTCTAAGGAATAATTATCAAGAATGCTTAAATCCGTACCTAAATTGCTTAATGCGTTGATTCCATTAAGATTTAGGAGCGAAGAATTACCATCGATTTTTAAATATGTTCCCACAGAAGCAAGAATATCCAATCCGCTTAAATTAGTAAGTGCATCGTTGTCGGTTATTTCTACAAAATCACTTATTGAAATCAAATTTTCTAAGCCTGATAATGAAAATAAATTATCATTATTTAGAATGATCATTGAACCGGAAATGGTTTCTAAAGACTCTAAACCAGATAAAGAACTCAATAATTCGTTTTCACGAATTTCCAACTTATTATTAATACTAGTCAGCGATTCAAGTCCATTGAGGTTCACGAGTAGCGGATTTTCCCGAATTAACAGATAGTTTTGAATAGTTTCCAAATTACTTAATCCATCAAGATTTTCCAGAACATCATTAAACATAACATTCAAGTATCCACCAATAAACTTCAGTGAATCCAATCCTGATAATTCGGTAAGAAGCTCATTGTATTTAATGGTCAGATTTCCTCCCACAGCAGAAAGCCCCGATAACCCATTGAGATTTGTAATATCATTCCCATCGATATTCAGGTATCCACCTATTTCAATACAATTTGGATAATTAATATGAAAATCATCAATTTCTTGTTGAGTAGAAAAAGTGACACCATCAGGGAAACACGGAATAGTTATTCCACAGGAATCAGAAATTTCCTCCGCACTGTTGCAACCGGTATCATTATTTTCAATAGTGTATAATGTCCCGAGCGTGCCCAGAAAATCACAAATACTTGTTGCGTGACAAGTTGAAAGCATATTGTTGTTTATGATTGTCAATTCTTCAATGGATTCGGGACTTATATTCTGTATCCCATAAATATTCTGCAAAGAATCATTATTATCAATTGTCAGGAAACCATTAATCGATTTTAAAGATTCGAGGCCGGATAAATTCTTTAAACTATTCATGTCATCTATCCATAAATAACCATTAACCGTATCCAAATTATTAAAATCCTCAAGGCTTTTTAAGGCTGGGTTATTCCAAAAATCCAAGTAACCACCAATCACATCCAGGTTATTCAGTCCATTCATGGTTTCGAGCGAATAATTTGAATAAATACTAACATTCGAGCCGATTTGATATAATGAATTTAACGCCGACAAATCTTTTAGGGATGCATTACCGGTAATTGATAACTGACCACCAACTGAATTTAAGTTATTCATTGAAGATATTTCAATAAGATCATCATTATTTTCAATAATTAAATCACCACCTAAATAATTCAAATTATCAAATCCTGATAAGTTTAGCAAAGAAGGATTTTCTTCAATGGTAAGATTTCTTGTTATTGTATTTAAAAGAAATGGTGCATTTAAATTAGTCAAAACCGGGTTATCGATAATTAAAACATCGTTGCCTACAATTTCCAATAATTCCAACCCCGTCAGGCTTTGAAGTTGTGCATTGTTTCCAATTTCTAAATTACCTCCGATATATTTGAGTTCAATCAGTCCTGTCAAGCCTTCAAGCTGTGCATTGTTTTCAATTTCTAAATTATCTCCGATAAATTTGAGATCATTCAGTCCTGTCAGGTCAGTTATAGCAAGATTAAATAGGTTTAAATACCCACCAATTGAATCTATTGATTCTAATCCAACAAGACTGTTAAGGATAGCATTGTAACTTATATGCAAATTACCTTGAATCTTATTAAGATTATTAAACCCAGAAATATCAG
Organism: uncultured Bacteroidales bacterium; assembly: GCA_963708435.1. Classification (GTDB taxonomy): domain Bacteria; phylum Bacteroidota; class Bacteroidia; order Bacteroidales; family JAADJA01; genus JAADJA01. The sequence continues at coordinate 116,670 of CAVPSZ010000001.1, read as the reverse complement.
TAAGAAGGTCATTATATGATATTTTTAAAGAACCGATATTATTTAATGAACTAAAGCTGTTTATGCTCGATAGGCTATCATTGTTGTATATATAAAATTCCCCACTAACTGTATTTAATTCATTCAAACCGGAGATATTTTGCAGGGATAGGTTATTGGAAATCTTAAATGATCCATTTATAGAAACAAGATCAGTTAAGGCAGAAATATCAGTTAGATGATAGTTGCCATAACTACCATAGCCAATATAAAAATCAGATCCAACAACTTGTAATTCTTCTAATCCATTTAAATTAGTGAGTAAATTATTCTTAACTATTTTGAAAAATCCACCAATTGTTTTTAAACCACCCAGGTTTGCTAAACTTATTAAGGTAACATTGTCAGATATTGTGAAGTTACCTCCTATATTCTGAAGTGAATCTAATCCAGCTAAATTGGAAAGCGAATTACTACTAATAATGTCCAGGTTTCCACCAATTGTTTTTAAACCCGATAAGCCATTTAAATTGTTGATTGTATTGCCTGAAATAATAACATTTCCTTCAATATTGGTACATCCGGGATAATTATTATGAAAGTTATCGATATCAGCTTGTAATAAAAATGTGACCCCTTCCGGTAAACAACTTTGAAACAAGTTGTCACATTCATCAGTAATCTCAATGGAACTGTTGCAACCTCCAGCATTTCCTGAAATAGTAATGGTACCATTTGGATTATATAAATAACTGCATAAAGAATAAACCGAACAAGATGATAACAATGGATTATTTAGAATGATCAAATCAGAAATGGAGTTTGGATTAATATTATCCAAACCGGTAAGACTGGTTAATAAATCATTGTTTATTATTTTTAATAAACCATTTATTGAAGTTAAAACGCTTAAGCCCTCCAGGTTAGTGATGTCATTTCCATTTATCTCAACATTGCCTCCGATTTCTGTGCATTCCGGATAATTTATCCCGAAGTTGTCTATTTCAGATTGTGAGTCAAAGATTATACCGGAGAGCAGGCATGGATCAGGTATCGTGTCGCATGCTGCCGTAATTGCATTCACATTGTTACACCCAACGGCGTTTCCTGAAACGGTAATAATTCCACCTGGATTTCCAATATAATTGCAAATACTATAAATTGCACAATTCGATAAATATGTATTATCGGTAATTGTCAGGTTCTCAATACTCGTTGCATCCAAATATTTCAGTGCGGATATGTCCGAAAGAAAATCATTATCTTTAATTCTCAAATCGCCACCAATAGTTTGTAAAGCATTTAAGCCTTGCAGGCTTGTCAATGAGTTATTATTATTGATTTCTAAATAACTGCCCATATTCGTAAGCGAACTTAGGCCTTCAAGACTGCTTAACAAACTATTACCCGAAATCAACAGGGAATATTCGATAGCACCAATTCCTTGCAGGCCATCTAAATTTGTAAGATTCAGATTATTTGATATTCCGATACTGTTTACGATGTTTGTAACATTAGATAAACCATTAATGCTATTTAGATTAGAATTTGAAGAAATGCTAATATTTCCTTCAATAACTGAAATTCCAATCAGAGCATCTAAATTGTAAAGATTCTGATTGTATGATATTGAAAGTGTACCTTCAATAGTATTCAAATTTTCCAATCCAGTCAATGTATTCAAACCTGGATTTGAGGAAATAGATAATCCACCCGCAACAATAAGATTATTTAAACCATTTAGGCTTGTTAATGCTGGATTATTGGAAATTCCAATGGAGCTACCAATAGTTGATAAATTGTAAAAGCCAGAAATAGTAGTTAACGAACTATTACCAGAAATACTCAGGTTTTCTCCAATAAATCCTAAATTGGTCAATCCATTTACATCAATCAGCATTGGATTATCTAAGATCTTTAAATATCCTCCAACACTATTAAGGTTTTCTAATCCTGATAGATATTCCAATTCGGGATTTTCAGAAATTTCCAAATAGTCGCTAATGGAAAGTAAGGATTCCATTCCTGACAAATCTTTCAGACTTGCATTCTGATTGATTATACAATATGCCGGAATATTGGAAATCCCCTGCAACCCTAAACTAAGTTGATCAATGCATCATTGTAACTAATATTCAGGAAATCTCCAATTGTCTGTAAATTCTCTAAACCAACTAAGTTGTGAAGCAAATCATTGCCGGTTATTTTAAGAGCACCACCTATAGTTGTCAGGTTGTTCAGTCCATCAAAGTTAATCAACATATTATTTGCTGAAATAAAAAATATATCTCCCACAGAATAAAGGGATTCTAACCCTGTAAAGGATGTTAAAGATGAATTAAAGGATATCTTACAAACTTCGGCAATTTGGGTTAGCTGAATTCAAACCTGTTAAACTTTGCAGGGAGGGATTTTCCTCAATATAAATATCAGACCAAATATTTGTTAATCCTGAAAGACCCGATAGATTTAACAGAGACGCATTTTCATTGATATATAAATCTCCTCCTAATGACATAAGCATTTCTAGACCAATAAAATTTTCAAGAGATACATTTCCTTTTACAGAAAGATTTCCGCCTATCGAAGTAAGAGAGTTCAAACCTTCAAAATTTATAATAGAATTATTATTCCATATCATTACGTATTCATCTATCGAAGTAAGGGAATTTAAACCAAAAAAGTTTATTAAGGAAGAACTATTTTCAATCTTAAAATATCCAGAAACATTTGTGAGGGATCCCAAACCATTAAGGTCAGTAAGTAAAGGATTAAAGCTAATGTATAAGTTACCTCCGATATTGGTTAAAGAATCTAATCCTGATAGACTTGTTAGTATATCATTTCCCAAATTAGAGCTCGCCGCTCCAATATCTCAAATTCCCTCCAACAGTTATAAGGGCATTCAGACCATCCAAACTCACTAAATCTTCATTATTCCGTATAACTAAGTCACCTCCAATTTTTGTTAATTGTTCCAGTCCATTTAAATTATTAATTGAATTTGCACCATTAATAGTAACATTTCCAATAATCTCCGTACATCCCGGATAATTTGTCTGGAAATTATCAATTTGTTCCTGGGTGGTAAATGTTATCCCCTGCGGCAAACAGCCTTGAGAAAATACGTTAGAGTGAATAATAATCAACAATGTAACGAAAAGAAAAAGCTTTTTCATAATAAGGTAGTTTTAACTTTTATTTTCTAATAAACTTTTTCCTCCCACTCCAATCTTTCGCTGTTACTTTATAAAGTAAATCCCCGGCTTTAGCGTTGAAACATCCACTATGTTGCTTACTGGCTTTGCCTTGAGGACTTTTTGCCCGAGGTGGTTGTAGATGATGGCTTCGTCGATAAGGATGGCTTTCTGTGATATGTGATGGTGATGAAGGAGGAGGCGGGGTTGGGGTAAACTAAGAATACATGAAGGGAAGGCAGTTCTGCATCAGAAGTAAGGCAGGCCGCCTGAACTTCTCCGATAGAATTGCAGCCTGTCGAGTTTAAATCAATCTGACAGGGGCCTGTGGGATTGGTTAAAAAATTACAAATACTCAAAACATCACATTCTGATAATTGAGGGTTATTGTATATCATTAGTTCAGAAATTGTACCAGAATTAAGATTACTAATACCATATAAATTTGGCAGACTGTCATTATACATTATTTGTAGGGATCCAAAAATTTGAATTAAGGAAGCTAAATTATTTATTTGGTGCAACCTGTCATTATCAGAGATTACCAATTTCCCTGAAATGGTGCTTAGAGAATCTAAACCCAATAAACCAATCAATCCATAGTTTGAAAGAATACTCACATCTCCATTAACATATTTTATATTTTGAAGGCCTTCGAAAGTCAGCAATGAATTATTGGAATTAAAAACAAGATTTTGCCCAATATATGTTAAATTGCTGAGAGCCTCAATGTTTGACAGATTATTATTATTTTCCAGGTATAGCCCTCCTTCAATTTCCGAAATATTATGCAATCCATATAAACTAGAAAGTAAAGGATTGGATTGAATATAAAGGTTTCCTTTAATTCGTGAAATTCCGTGAAGAAGATAAAGGCTTGTAATATCTGAACCACTTATTACCACATCACCTGAAATAATATGACAATCGGGATATTGTTGGTAAAAATCAGAGAGCTGTTGCTGTGATGTGAACTGTATACCATCCGGGAAACAAGAGAAACAACTTTCATAAACTTCTTCCTGACTTGAACAGCCTGTGGCATTATCATGAATTTCTACTATGCCTGCAGGACTAATCAGGTAGCTGCATATACTTTGAACCTCGCAGGCAGACAGAGACTGATTATAAGTGATTTTCAAGTTTTCTATTGAATTCGGGCTTATATTATCCAGACCTGAAAGACTGGTTAAATTCCCATTAAATTCAACTTCCAGAAGTCCTCCTATTTCTAAAAGCTGATATAAACTGATACCTGTCAAACCAGCGTTTTCATTTATCTGCAATGATCCCCCAACGTAATTTAATGAAACTAACCCGTAAAGACTATCAAGGTTATTATTTGCTGAAACCCAAAGATCATTTCCAATCGAAATTAATCCTTCCAAACCGACAAGGCTTGTCAGGCTTGGGCAATCAAGAATATGCAAACTGCCTTCAATCTCATTTATATTATTTAATCCGGCCAAATTTGTGATATTGTTTCCGCTTATTAAAACATCTCCTTTTATTTCTGAACATTCGGAATAATAAACAGGAAAGTCATCGATTTGCTGTTGGGTAGTGAAATTAACTCCTTCATAAAAACAATGCTCGGCACAAGCATTTGCCACCTGACCAGGATTATTACAGCCAGAAGCATTATACTGAATGGTTATATCGGCATTGGGCAGGGCAATGTATTTACATATGCTCTCTACATCACATGTACTTAAATTTAGGTTATCTTCAATTATTATTTCGTTTATTGAATTTTCATCTATATTACTGATCCCATCCAGATTTTCCAGTGAATAATTACCCTCAATCCAGAGTAACCATGACAATGTTACCAAAGATTCCAGACCATCAAGTGATTGGAGGGAACCGTTTTGATAAATATCTAAAGTACTAATTGAAGTGAGAGAATCTAAACCAATAAAATTTTCTAAATCGTAGTTGCTATAAATGTGAATGGGTCCACCAACATGATTTAAGGAATTTAATCCTTCAAAGTTTTGCAGATTGTTATTACCTTCAACTGTGAAATAATACCCAATGTAGTTTAATGAGTGTAAACCTTCGAAATTCTGAAGATGATTGTTTCCTGAAACATAAAAAGAACCTCCTATGTAGCTTAGTGAGTCAAGTCCCTGCATACTATACAGATTATTAGCCCCACCTATGCTCAAGTCTCCCCCAATATATTTTAAAGAAGAGAGGCCTAAGAAGTTACTACCGTTTAAAGTAACCTCCATTGATACAGTATCAAGGTTTTCAAGACCAGTGAAAGTTGATGCTTCTCCGTCAAAGCTACCACCTACAAAAGTTATATTGTTCAATCCGATCATGTTTGTAAAATCCCTAACATATAAATCACCATTCACTTTGGTCAAGCCTTCCAGACCCGTTAAGTTCGTCAAACTATTATAAGATATTCTTAAGTCATTACCCAGAAATGTCAAATTTTGAAGCGCCTGAATGTTTTCAAGACTATAATTCCAGTTTATGTACAAATTTTCTCCAATAAATGTTAAATTCTCAAGTCCATTTAACGAAGGCAAGGAGTGGATAGTAGATATAATTAGACTGCCAGTTGATTTAAGATTTATAAGAGAAGAGATATCTTGTAGGTAATAACATGAATAAACTCTGAATTCGCCCCCGACACTATCAAGATTATCTAATCCATTCAAGCTATTTAAAGCAATACTGGTAGGATTATCAACCCTTTCAATTCTAAAATCTTGTCCTACATAATCCAAGTTTTCCAAACCAACCAAATTTTCCATTAGATCATTATCAAGAATTTTGAAACTTCCGCCGACATTTTCAACATTATTCAATCCAGATAAATTTAAAAGATTGTCAGCATTGGATATTACAAGATCACCATTAAACTTAATAATCCCACTAAAACCTTCCAGATTTGAAATATTAGTAGAAAAATCTAAAGAGCCGATTAAGACGTTCCCCTCAATAATTGAACAGCCCGGGTAATTGTTCGCAAAATTATTTATGGCTTGCTGGTTTGATAAAATAATTCCCTGAGGTAAGCATGAACTGCATGCTTCTTCGATTTCCTCTATGTTATTACATCCTGTTGCATTATCATGTATTTCAATTACTCCATTAGGATTGGCAACGTAATTGCAAATACTCATAACTTTACAGGCAGTCAGTAATGGATTTCCAGAAATATTTAAATTCATAATTGTTCCAGCACTGATATTATCCAATCCATCCAATTCTGTTAATATATCATTATTAACAATAGCCAGATCACCATTTACAGAACTTATAGAACCTAAGTTAGATAAATCAGTTATATTTTCACCGTTTATTGTTACACTTCCAAGAATGTGATAGCACTCCGGATACATTATTTGGAAACTGTTAATTTCCTGTTGTGATGTAAATACAATCCCGTCAGAAAGACATGAATGGCAGGCATCATTCACTTCGGCCACACTATTACATCCTGTATTATTGTTATAAACAGAGATATAACCATTCGGACTTGATAGATAATCACAAATGCTTTGAACATTGCAATGTGACAATGAATTATTATCATGAATTAAAATGTCGGTAATTGAATTTTCTGTGATATTATCTAATCCGGCAAGGCTATTTAAATTATAATTATCGGATATTATCAGGTCTCCACCAATTGTTGTCAGATTCCCAAATCCATTAACACTCGTAAGCGAATTATTTTCTGTTATGTCTAAAGTACCTCCGATATTTATCAAACTTTCTAATCCAAAAAAATTTTCTAACAATAAATTACCTTTACCAACTTTACCTATAGTTAAATCACCTCCTGTTGCCTCTAAGTTATCAAGCCCGCTAAAATTGAATAATGCGGCATTGTTGAATATTTCCAATCCTCCTCCTATAAATTTCAGGTTAGCCAATCCTTCAAAATTTAACATTCCATCATTATTGTCAATAATAAAATTATTTTGCACATAATCAAGTTCGTCTAAACCAGAACAATCTGTTAACAATTCACAATTATGAATCTCAAGATTATTTCCAACTGAATCAATGTTGTGTAAACCAGAAAGACTGGTTAATGAAGGATTTCCCGGGTTACTAAGCGAGACCGATTCGTAAACTAGAATTCACTTTTGTTAGATTATCCAATCCGGACAAATTTTCAAGGCTATTATTGTTATATATTGTTATATTATCAAGTAGGTTAATATTATTCAGTCCGGTCAGATTTATTAAAGAGGCATTCTTTCTTACAAATAATTCGGAAAGACTTGTTAAACTTTCCAATCCTTCCAGATTTACCAATACATCATTATCAAACAAATTTAAAGTTCCGCTAATACTATTAAGACTATTCAGGCCAATAAAATTAATTAACCCTCCATTGTCTTCGATAATAAAATCTTCTCCTATTGATTCTAAATTATCTAATCCGGTAAAGTTCGTTAAACTGGAATTTCCTAAAAAGAAAAAGCTCCCAGTGATTGCTGTTATATTATTTAATCCTGTTAGATTCAATAATGAAGTATTGTATCGTAGGGTTAAACTTCCATTGATGAAAGCTATATTGCTAAGAGCTGCAATGTTGTTTAATTCATAATTAGCCCTTACTATCAAATTACTCCCGATATATGTAAGATTTTCCAATCCACTAAGATCTTCCAAATGGCTATTGCCATTTATTTCCAATTCTTCACCCACATAAATTAGGTTCTGAAGAGCATCTAAACTCAATAAACCTGTATTATAATCTATTTCGAGTGTGCCATTTACGTATGTAATATTATTGAGTCCTGATAAATTTGCCAAATTAGCGTTATTACCAATTCTTAAATTCTCTTCAATATGCTCTATATTTAATAAACCAGATAAATCCAATAGATCAGAACCAACAATTTCTAAACTTCCACCAATAAACAAGAGATTTTCTAATCCGGAAAGGCTACTTAATTGAAAATTTTGCCATATTATTAAATCTCCTCCTACCTGGGTTATGTTATTTAGTCCGGCAAGATCAATAAGCTCTTCATTTCCTTTAATTGAAAGATTACCACCACAACTAGTTAGTACACTTAATCCATTAAGATTAGAAATATTATTCGATAATCCGGATGTCCAACCAATAAGGATATCGCCTTCAATTTCAGTGCAACCCGGATAATTAATCGGAAAATTATCTATCTCAGATTGAAGATCGAATGCTATCCCCTGCGGCAGGCAGCCCTGCGGGAAAACCATACTATGGCAAAGTATCAGGAAAGCGGCCAGAAAAAACAAGTGTTTCATAATAAAGATCATTTAAGGTTTGCTGCGGCTAATTTATGGAATTATTTAATTCTGACAACTTAAATGACCAAATTGACAAAAATGGTAATAATAAAAGCAAGCGGCCAAAAGCTTACTCTGCCTCGAACTTTATTCTTGCTCGGTTTTCGCTTGTTATCACTTCTATGAAGTAAATCCCTGCCTTCAGCCCCGAAACATCCACCGTATTATTTATCGGTTTTGAAGTGAGAACCTTTTGCCCCAGGTAGTTGTAAATGATGGCTTCTTCTATTTGGATACCTTCTTTTATATTAATAGTGATGAGGGATGTGGCGGGGTTGGGGAAAAGGGTGATTTCTTCATTAGTAATATTTTCTTCAACTTCTGTAAGGCAGGCTGCTTCTACTTCTTCCTGGCTGTTGCAGCCGGGGGCATTGTCGTGGATTTCGATTAGGCTATTTGGAGCGGCAAGGTAATTGCAGATGCTTTGCACATCGCAGTTTGTAAGTAATGGATTAAAAATAATCCTTAATAATGATATCGAACCTGCAACAATATTTTCTAATCCAATTAGATTTATAAGATTACTATTACCCATAATAAGTAATTGGCCTCCAATTGAAGTTACATTACCCAATCCATTAAGACTATTCAGGATATTGTTACCTGCTATAGTAAGTTTTCCTCCAATTATTGTTAAATTTTCTAATACACCAATGCTGGTAATAATTGGATTATCTGTAATACTAAGATTATCACCAATGTATGTTAGATTCCCAAGCCCGCTTAAACTAACCAGGGAATGATTATTAACAACGTCAAGAAAACTAGTGATAGATGTAATATTATCTAATCCATTTAGATTAATAAGGTTATTATTAGCCATGATTCTAACATAACTTCCAATAGATGTTAAAGTCTGTAAACTATTAATATTTGTTAAAGAGGCATTATTTACAATCGAAAGAGAATTTCCAATCAATGTCAAATTGTCTAATCCGCTTAGATTTAGTAATGAATCATTATTATAAATCGCAAGAAAATTTCCAATTGATGTCAAATTATCCAAACCATTTAAATTATAAAGATTATCATTGCCATTAATTTCCAAACTGCCCACAATAGATGTTAAATTCGTTAACCCATTTAAATTTTCGAGTGAAATATTTCCAATGATTTTAATACTGCCAACGTTAGAAGTTAAATTCTCCAATCCATTTAGATTAGTAAGTTCATCATTTGAATCAATATTAAGTTTTCCTCCAATTGACTGCAAAGATGATAAACCAGTAATATCGTTTAACGAAGAACAATCATGCACCCATAAATCACCATCGATTAAAATTACAGGGTTCAATCCATCAAGATTTGTAATATCTTCACCCTCTATTGAAACATCACCTTCTATCTCTGTACACCCCGGATAATTGGTTTGGAAATTATCAATCTGCTCCTGGGTGGTAAAGGTGATGCCTTCGGGCAGGCATCCCTGGGAAAGGCAAGCCTCCTGCACTTCTTCAGGGCTGTTACAGCCGGGAGCATTGTCGTGGATTTCGATGGTACCGGAAGGGCTAACTAAATATTCACAAACGCTTTCAACATGGCAAATGGATAATGAATCATTGTTAGCTATAAATAAATATTCAATCGAATTGGGATTTATATTTTCCAAACCGGATAAACTTGATAAGAGATTGTTATTATGTAAAATTAATTCACCGTATATTGAAACAACACCGTTCAGGTTTTCTAAGTTTTCCAATAGTGGATTATTAATAATATATAAACCTCCCATAATATTTCCCCCAATCGAAGTTAAATTGTCAAGACCAGATAGATTTATTAAATATGGATTATCGGTAATATAAACTTCAAACTCAACATTTGTCAATGCCTCTAATCCTGAGAAATCCGTTATTGCACAAGAAGAAACAGCAAAATTACCCCCGATTGAATTTATTGAATTTAGAGCCGTTAAATCATCCAATGAGTTATTGGAGCTTATATTAAGATCGTTGTTGGTATTGGATAATCCATTTAAACCCGTAAGATCTTTTAAAGCACTATTATGATGAATGTTAATTTGTCCATTAACAGAATTCAAATTATTTAAACCCAATAAACTTGTCAGACTATCATTATAACTAATTAAAAGTCCTCCTCCTCCTATTGTTGAAAGATTTTCTAAACCTGTCAAATCAGTCAAGGATGGGTTTTCGCCAATCCATAATAAACCATTGGTACTATTTAACCCTTCTAATCCGCTTAAACTTTCGAGTTCAGGATTTCCAACAATATTTATAAACCCGGCATAGTTAACAGAGCCCAAACCTGTCAAATGTTTTAAACTGCCGTTATATCCGATATTTATATGAGTTCCTATCCATTTCAGCGAATCTAATCCTGATAAGTTAATCAGGCTATTATTATGACGAATTGTAAGGCCTCCACCTATTGTATCCAATTCACTAAATGCAGTTATGTCTACTAATAACGGATTATGACCGATTCCTATCCCTCCATTAATACTTTGTAAGTTTTCTAAACCGCTGAGATTTTCAAGTAAAGGATTTCCCCCGTAAGTACTACCGATAATAAGAGCCCCTCCCAATGAAATCAAGCTACTTAAGCCATTCAGGTTAATTATATCATTTCCCCTGATCTCAACGTTTCCCTCAATCTCCGTGCACCCCGGATAATTGGTTTGGAAATTATCAATTTGTTCCTGAGCAGTAAATGTTATCCCCTGCGGCAAGCAGCCCTGTGTAAATACATTAGAATGAATAACAATCAACAATGCGACGAATAGAAAAAGCTTCTTCATAATAAGGTTGTTTTATCTTTCATTTTTAATAAACTTTGTCCTTCCCTTCCAATCTTTTGCCGTTACTTCTATACAGTAAATCCCCAGCTTCAGCTTTGAAACATCCACCATGTTATTCACCGGCTTTGTATTGAGGACTTTTTGCCCGAGGTAGTTGTAAATGATGGCTTCTTCTATTTGGATACCTTCTTTTATATTAATAGTGATGAGGGATGTGGCGGGGTTGGGGAAAAGGGTGATTTCTTCATTAGTAATATTTTCTTCAACTTCTGTAAGGCAGGCTGCTTCTACTTCTTCCTGGCTGTTGCAGCCGGAGGCGTTGTCGTGGATTTCGACGGATCCGGAGGAACCCGCAAGATAGCTGCAAACACTTAGAATATCGCACTCGGATAATTGCTCATTTTCAGTAATTTCTAAAAGCCATAACGAAGAAGGATCAATATTTTCGAGCCCTGACAAACTTGTAAGATTTTCGGTCATACTGATTACTATAGCTTCCGGGCTTGAAGTTACTCCGGAAAGAGCGGAAATATCATTTAGTGAACTATTGGTATTAACTATTTGAATGATCGTACTGATCGTAGTAAGATTATTTAACCCGTTTAAATTTACAAGGCTTTCGTTGGTGGAAATTGATAAAAAGCCAACTGAAGTGAGGTTGTTTAACCCGGACAATCCGGTCAGCAACGAATTATGGTTAATAATAAGCCCACCTTCAATGATCTCCAAATTTTCAATGCCGGATAAACTTGTTATCGCAGAACCCCCTATAATGAAATTACCTGAGCAGGTTGTTAAATTTCCGAGACCGGATAAAGAATTAATGAGATCATTTGCACCGATATTTACATCTCCGTTTACTGTTACCAAATTGTCAAGTCCTGTTAAACTTGTAAGGAAAGAATTACCCCCAATTGATAAACCACTTACAAAAGTTAGATTTTGAAGTGATTCAATACTTGTCAGTGATGAATTACCAATGATATCAAGACCGCCATTGGCATAAGTAAGATTTTCAAGTCCTGATAAATTGGAAAGCAGATCGTTATTTTCAACGCGGATTATCCCACCTGCCGAATGCAAATTATTAAGACCAGTCAAATCAACTAAAGCATCGTTGTTAAAAAAAACAATTGCGCCCTGAATATTGGTTATTGAAGTAAGTGCGGAAATATCCGTTAACTGAGGATTGTCACCAACATATAAATATTCTCCTATAAAACTTAAACTTTCTAAACCAGACAAACTTGTAAGATTCGGGTTATAGGATATATCAAATCCTCCAGCCACTTCAGTCAAATTATCCAAACCATCCAGACTGGACAATACATCGTTCATTTGTATTAAAAAGTTCATTCCAACAAAAGTCAAACTCCCGAGCCCGGATAAGTCTGTCAACAAAGGATTTCCCGTTCCATTGTCATAACCAATAACAACTGATACAGCGACATTGGTTAAATTATTTAATCCATTGAGACTTGTCAGTAAATCGTTAGATTGCAGTGCTAAAGAACCACCAATAGAAACCAGATTTTCCATGCCGGAAAGATTACTGAGTGAGGTATTGTATATATAAAGGAATCCATCAACGGAGGTCAACACACTTAAACCATACAGATTTGTGATATTGTCCCCGGTTATTGTCACATCTCCCTCAATTTCTGTGCACCCTGGATAATTGGTTTGGAAATTATCAATTTGTTCCTGAGTGGTAAATGTTATCCCTTGCGGCAAGCAGCCCTGTGTAAATACATTAGAGTGAATAACAATCAACAATGCGACGATAAGAAAAAGCTTTCTTCATAATAAGGTTGTTTTATGTTTCATTTTTAATCATCTTTGTCCTTCCCTTCCAATCTTTTGCCGCCACTTCTATAAAGTAAATCCCCGGCTTTAGCTTTGAAACATCCACCGTGTTGTTTACCGGCTTTGCCACCTGCGCCTTTTGCCCAAGGTGGTTGTAAATGATGGCTTCTTCAATGGGTAAATCTCCCTGCATGGTGACGGTGATATAATTAGTGGCGGGGTTGGGAAAAAGAGTGATTTCATCAATGGTAATATTTTCTTCAATTCCAGTAAGGCAAGCTGCTTGAACCTCTTCAAGGCTGTTGCAGCCGGGAGCGTTATCGTAAATAGTTATAGTTCCAGTGGGACTGACTAAGTAATCGCAGATACTTTGGACATCACAATCGGATAACAAATTATTTTCAAAAATTTCCAATGTAACGACAGAAGAAGGATTAATACTATCGATGCCGGACAAACTTTGGAGATTTTCATTATCATGGATTGAAATGACATACATCTCAGATTCTAATCCTGAAAGTGACAGAATATTATTTAACATGGGATTATCGCAAATCAAAATCCCATATACGACTGATGAAATATTATCCAACCCTGATAAATTTGTCAAAGCATCATTAAAACCAACATAAAGTGACCATACAGATTCAATGTTTTGTAATCCACTCAAACCGGTAAGCACCGGATTGTTCAAAATCTTGAACGGACCCCCAATGAAACTCAAATTTTGCAGAGCGTCAACATTTATTGCAGAAGTAGTAATGGTCATACTTCCACCGATCGAATCCAGATTTTCAAGACCAGTTAGACTGGTAATGGAGGAACTTAAAATAGTGAAATCACCTGAGCAATGATTCAAATTACCAAGTCCGGTAAATGAGCCAATCAGATCGTTTCCGTAGAAGTAAAATTCTCCGTTAATGTTCATCAGGTTATCAAGACCTGTTAAATCTGTGAGGATATTGTTTGATGTAATATTTAGGTTATCATTTATCAAGGTTAAATTTTGAAGAGCAGTGATATTTAACAATGAAGAATTATTTTCAATGATAAGACCTCCCATAACATAGGAGAGGTTTTCAAGTCCGGATAGATCAGCAATCTGGTCATTTTCATATAAGCATAAGTTGCCACCAACAGAATTTAAATTATCAAGACCCGCCAGATTGATTAATGCATCATTGTTGTCAATGTAAATTCCTCCTTCGATATCGGTTAATGAGGTAAGCGATGAGATATCGGCTAAAAGCGGATTATTACCGATATATAAATTAAACTCCTCACCGACTGAACTATAACTTTCGAGTCCGGATAAACTAATCAGGGAGGAATTACCATTAATTGTGAGATTTCCAACAACTGTTGTGAGATTATCCAATCCGTTAAGGCTGGTCAAAGCATCATTTCCTTCAATAAAAAAGTTCCCACCCACATAGGTCAAACTCTCAAGCCCGGTTAAATTGATCAATTGAGAATTACCTCCCCAGGTATCATATCCAATTATAAGACCCTCGTCAACCTGGATCAAATTATTCAAGCCCTGCATGCTGATAAGTAAATCGTTGTACTGCAGAGCTAAAAAACCTCCGATAGAAATCAACCCTTCGAGACCGGTAAGGCTGCTAAGGGAAGTGTTATGAATATTAAGAAATCCGCCTATCGAGGTCAGTACACTTAAACCAGCGAGACTGGTAATTTCACTCAGACCATCATTAGTGATTTCAACGGAGCCTTCAATTTCTGTACATCCCGGATAATTTACCTGGAAATTATCGATCTGCTCCTGTGTGGTAAAAGTGATCCCTTCAGGCAGGCAGGGCTGTGGAAGGCAGGCTTCCTGCACTTCTTCAGGGCTGTTGCAGCCGGGGGCGTTGTTAAGGATCTCTATAGTTCCACCTGGACTTGCCAAATAATCACAAATGCTTTGAACCTCACAAGCAGATAAAAGATCATTGTGTGAGATACTCAGACTGGTGATAGAATTTGCCTGAATATTGTCCAGCCCCGATAGAGATGTCAAAATTATATTTTCACCTATTGTAATTCCACCCCCAATAGAAGTCAAGTTATTAAGGGTTTCCAGGCTAGCAAGGGTTTCATTGTCAGAAATCTCAAGATTCCCTGTGATAGATGTTAAATTGTTTAAACCTATTAGATTGATAAGGGAATTGTTGTTTTTAACAGTTAGGTCACCATCTAAAAGAGTTTCATTATAGTTTTCATCAAATCCAGTTAAACTTTTGTCAAGATTATTACTAACTATACCTAAATATGAAAAATCTACAAAGTCAGACTCATATTTCGAAATCCATTCTGAAGTTTTTTCATTTCCACCAATTGAAATTAAACCCTCGAGACCTTCCAGGTTTGTTAATGCATTGTTTCCATCAATAGCAAGAAATAATCCGATTGTTTGAATATTGTTCAATCCTGTTAAAGCCAAGAGTGCATCATTTTTATATATATAAAGCCCACCACCTATAGTAGTGACATTATCTAGTCCGATTAAGCTTGTCAACAAATCATTGAATCCAATATATATATGCCCGATACTCGTCAATCCTTCCAATCCTATTAGATTTGTTAAAGCATCATTAAAAGAAATTTCAAGACTGCCCCCAATGGTCTCCAAATTGATCAACTCACTCAGACTAGCCAGTGCCAGGTTGTTTTTTATAGAAACGCTCTGTCCGATGTTAGTAATATTATTTAACCCTTCTAAGTTAGTAAGTGCGTCGTTGTTATCAATACTAAGACCTCCTTCCAGAGATGTAATGCCTTCTAATTGGGCAAGAGAGGTAAGGGCATTTGAGTAGATTGAAATACTATTTACATAAGACAAAGAATCTAGGCCAGCAAGACTAATTAAAGAATTGTTGTTTTGGATTTTCAACCATCCACCTATCGAATCTAAGTTATTTAAGCCTTCAAGGTTTATTAGGGAAGGATTATCTCCGCCTGCACTTGCAGCACCAATTTGTAAAGTACCACCAATTGAATTTAAATTGTCCAGACCCGACAAATCAACTAACGACTCATGGCCGCCAATGAGGATGGTGCCTTGAACAATACTTAGATTTTCAAGTCCAGTTAAATGGACAAGTAAATCGTTGTTAATAAAAAACAAATTACCCCCAATTTTAGTTAAAACATTTAGTCCATTTAAATTATTTATACTGGAGAAGTTATAATCACCAATTTGTACATTCCCCTCAATCTCAGTACACCCCGGATAATTCGCCTGGAAATTATCGAGCTGTTCCTGGGTGGTAAAGGTGATACCTTCAGGCAGGCAGCCCTGCGAGAAACCACTGGAGTTAAGAATAATCAACAATGTGATGAAATGAAAAAGTTTCTTCATAATAATGTTATTTTAAGGTCTAATGTTTTATAAGTTTTATCCTCCAACACCAATCTTTTGTTACCACTTCTAAAAAGTAAATCCCCGGCTTTAGTCTTGAAACATTCACCGCGTTATTCACCGGTTTAGTAGTGAGAACCATTTGCCCAAGATGGTTGTAGATGATGATTTCTTCGACGGGCTGGCCTTGCGGGGTGGTGATGGTGATGAAGGAGGCGGCGGGGTTAGGGGAAATTGAAATTTCACCTTGATCCGAAAACTGCTCTATTGAAGTCATGCAAGCCAGCTGTACTTCTCCCAGGTTGTTACAACCACTGGCATTACTGGTAATGTATACCAGACTATTCGGATTCAGTAAATAACTACAGATACTTTGTATTGCACAATCCGATAAGCTGTAATTGCCCATGATGGCAATCCACCCCTGTATTGAATCCGGATTAATATTTTGTAAGGCTGTTATATCAGTGAGGTAACTGTTATTATTAATAAATACAGAACCCGGTACCAGTATCAAACCGCTAAGGCCTTCCAAACTGTGTAAGGATAAATTACCTATGATGGATAAATCACCATTGATTGCAGTTAATGATCCCAATGCATCGATGCTCGTGAGGAAATTATTGAGGGCGATTTTTAATCCTCCACCCACACAGGTCAATGAATTCAATCCTGATAAATTATCAAGCTCGGTACAATTTTTTATTTCGGTTGACTCACCCACTTCGGTCAGGGAATTAAGTCCTGACAATTCTCCAATGCTGTAGCATCTGATAATATCCAGGCGGCCATAAATTTTTTCAATATTAATAAGTCCCTGCAGGTTCATAATATTTACATTGCCATCCAGGGACCCAATGAAAACATCACCTTCTATTTCTGTACAGCCAGGATAATTTGCCTGGAAATTATCGATTTGTTCCTGTGTTTCGAATATAATTCCTTCAGGCAGGCAACCCTGCGGAAAACCTGGTTTAAAGAACAAAACCATCAGAAAGGAAAGAAAAATAAAGCGTTTCACAATTTCATTCATTCAGGTATTTACCCGGCTAATTTACAAAAAAATTATTACATCAACCCAAATGTAAAAAACTACTTTTGTTTTTTCAATTTTATGATCTGGCAAAAGCGATGGTTTCATTGGGCGGTTCTCCTTGGACTGGGGTTTATCTGGGGAAGCTCATTCATTCTGATAAAGATCGGATTGAAAAGCTTCAGCAACGACCAGGCTGCCGCCATCAGGATGCTGCTCGCATCACTGGCCTTACTGCCAATTTCTTTGAGGAATTTAAAATTCGTCAGGCGAAAGGATCTGCCGGCACTCCTGTATTCAGGTTTCCTGGGAAGCTTTGTCCCAGCATTCCTTTTTACCAAAGCACAGACACAAATTGATAGCGCTGTTGCAGGCATTCTGAATTCGCTGACTCCGGTGTTTACTATGGTGGTTGGAGCAGCAATTTTTAAGTTGCGGTTCAGGGTAATGCAGGTTGCAGGATTGATACTTGGATTGGTCGGGGCGACAGGGCTGATTGCAGGTGGAAAGGAATTTCAGCTTGGAAGCATCAACTTTTTTGCACTATTGATCGTTTTGGCAACTTTCCTTTATGCACTCAACATCAACATAGTTAAAATTTACTTAACTCACCTTACCGGGGTTCAGATAACGTCGCTGGCTTTCATGTTTATATGGCCGGTAGCATTGATTTACCTTATGACCACCGATTTTACCCCGGTATTTCGGCATCCCGAATGGCCGGTTCATTTCGGGGCGCTTGCATTATTAGGTGTCATCGGCACTGCGGCTGCAATGATGATGATGAATAGCCTGATACGATATGTGCCGGCTGTGGTTGCCTCTTCCGTTACCTATATCATCCCGGTATTTGCCATCATGTGGGGTTTTATTGATGGTGAAAAGATCACACTGCATCATTTGGGCAACATGGCCATCATTTTAACAGGTGTATACCTTATCAACAAAAAGTGGAACAGAGAAAAAATTTCAAAAACTACTGGCTAATTATTGTCTTTCTGTAAAATCACTATTTCTTACAGATTTCGCAGAGGAGCGCAGAATATTTATCAGCGAAAATCAGCGTTATCCCTGCCTGCCGCAGGCAAGTGCGGGAGAATATTACTTGGGATAGATTTTCGGGTCAGACACTAATTACCATTGGCGAAATGCACTCCCTACTCCACTTTTACTATAATTTTTTCGGCAATCTGGAGGGCTGAAGTTAAAGTCGTAACATCCGTATACAATTTTCCGTCCTTCCCTGAATAATGGCTGTGTCCGGCGATTTTCATTTCGAATTCCCTGAGGCTGCTCTTCAGATCGATGGCAGCCCTGTAAACAACAGCCGGTTGTGCCGAGGTTTTATACTCGTAATCTTCCATATACTTTGCATTGCTCCAGTAATCGTTCCAGTCCCATGGCTGGTTAATCTCAAGCAGCAAATGAAAGACATCAGGTCCGGGTTTATCGAGCCGGGTTTTCAGGAGGAAATCATTTTTAGGTGTTGCTCCTGTATACGCATCAGGAACGGGTTTTTCAGGGGTCGGGAGATAGAGCCCATCTTCGGCTACAATTCCTCTTTTGTGGCCCCAATAAGGCAATGCTGCCGGCCGCCTGATCTCTCCTTTGGTCCATTGCCCTGTTGAATTATCGCCACGTGCAAAAATTCCGGTGGCAATGGATTGAGCAACATATAGGGTCTGTATATAATTGCCCGCCGTATCTTCCACCCAAATGGCCATCAGGGGATGGTTGTGTGCCAGACCTTTTTGAAAATTTATCAATAAAACCGGACCAGCTCCGCCGGTATTTGTGATGAGGGTATCGGTAACGGAAGTTTTCTTGTCTTTCCTTTGCTTCTGCAGGACAGGGCTCATAGCTGCAAACACGATTACAGATAACCCTGCAACCAGTAAAACTATGAATGAATTGTTTCTTTTCATAATGCACTATTTTTTAGAATTCTACAATGATCCCGATTGTTGGGACAATAGTCCCTGATTCGTTCGGCAAACTGCGGAGAATATATTTTTGCTGGTCGTAAGGCAAATTTGCCGTTGCCGGATCAATATTCGGATTGCCGTCCGGGTCCAGGTTGGTCAGATAGTCTTGCTGCTCGGCTTTATAATTCAGTACATTCTGAATATCAACGTATACATTAAGCGACCAGCTTTTAAAATAATATTCCTTATCAACCCTGATGTCCAATTGGTTGAAGTTATTTAGCCGAAGTGTGTTAAACTGGCTGAAATCAGAAAATGGAAAATTGCGTGAGTCCCATGCTGGCCGGATACTTGATTTTTCTTCGTCATAGGGAGTGTAAGGGGAGCTACCAACGAATCTCCATTTGGCTCCAATATCCCAGTTTTTCTTAAAGGTTTTACGAACCGTCAGATTAAGCAGATGCTTGTTGTCCCAGGCCGAGGGAATGTAAGTTCCCCAATAATCCTGAAACTCGCTGCGAACAAATGTATAAGAAATAATCACATTAAATCCCTTAAAATTTTTTTCCTGTGCAAGAACTTCAAAGCCATAAGCCCTTCCTTTGGAGATGGATATAACCTCTTCGTCTCCATAGGTTCCATAATCACCTCCTTTGCTAGCCAGGGCAATGGAATCATCCACCGAAAAAGGATAGGAATCATATTTTTTATAAAACCCTTCAATAGTGAACTTTGATTTTTCGGTGGGTAAATATTCAATCCCGGCAACGACATGATCGGAACGGATGTATTTCAATCCATTTTGCTTATTCACAAAATCACCTTCATTGTTTTTAAAACCAAGAGAAGTATAGGGTGGCCGCTGGAAGTACCTGCCTGTATTAAAATTGAGGAATAACTTTTCAGTTAATGAATAGGAAGCTGAAAATCTCGGTGAAAATTGTTCCAGCATATTCGACATACTTGAAGAATAATCGTTGGCATCCATCCGTGCGCCAAGAGACAAAGTCAATCTTTCCTTCAGGAATGCTTTACTTACCTGCCCGAAAACATTCCAGCTGAATACATTCATTGTTGTGCTGTAATCTACGGTGTCAGCTTCTGTTATGTATACCGCTTTTTTTGTTTGGTTGGTATATTTTGCATAATTAATTCCTGCACCATAATTGAACTTATAACCATTCGCCCTTGACGTATGCTCATACCTTGCTTTATTTTCAGCTTCAGTTGAAACATAGTCATAGGTTTTTGGATTATCTTCATTGTTGTTAACATGTTTGTAAGCGGTATTATTCAGAAAATTCCGGCTGACCACCCATGTGTCGAAACCTTTGCTCCTGAAATGCTTGTAAACCACACCAAAAGTATAGCTCCACTGCTCATTTACCGGCAGGAACCCAAGAATGTATCGTTGTGTCTCGTCTGGATTCTTGATGCCGGTGTTCAGCTTAAACTGATCGATAGAACCAATACCCAATAATGAAATTTCATTCTTCTGGTTGATCTTATATTTGTATTTCAACTGCATATCGTTATAGATTGGCAGGAAAGGCAAACCCAGCGCACTAAACAAGACGTTCAAATAGGATCGCCTCACCGAAAAAAGCAACCCGGAATTTTTGTTTACAGGTCCATTTAACGAAAGCGCGAGGTCTGTTGCGCCCAATGTGACTTTATAATTCATCTTTTCCTTGTTCGGTTCTATTTGCTTAAACTCAAATGCCGAACTCAGCGTATTTCCTTTTGATGCAGGGAATGCACCGGCATAATAATCCACCTCCCGGATAAAATCGACATTGATGATACCCACAGGACCGCCTGACGCCCCTTGTGTTGAAAAATGATTCAGGTTTGGAATCTCCATTTCATCCAAAAAGAAAACATTTTCACTCGAACCCCCGCCTCTGACAATAACATCATTTCTGAATGAAATTGATGAAGCAACTCCGGGTAAGGACTGTATGACTCTTGATATATCGCGGTTACCACCCGGATTTTTTTCTATCTCTGAAATATTAAGGCTTCGCATTGAAACAGGACTTTCCTCGATCCTTCTGAATGGCGAAGCTTTAACCACAACTTCATCCAGCTGAATGGCGGTTTCAACCATTCGGATTTCGATGTAAGCCGTCTTAGCGTTGGTTACCAATATATCTTCAGAAATATAATTTTCGTATCCTATAGAAGTGGCAGCAAGTCGCACGTAACCCGGAGTAATGCCGGTAAAAAGAAAATTACCATCCAGATCGGATGATGATCCGATATTGGTCTCCCAAATAACGATATTTGTAAAGGGCAGAGGTTCGTTATTCTTTCCATCAACAACTTTTCCCTGGATCTTTCCGTTTTGACTGAAGGATACCCAGCAGGTACCAATAAAAAAAATGATCAGTAGTATACGCAATTTCATTTAGATATTAAAATTTAGAAACACATTAGTAACAGAAATTAAAAGTTTTTGTTTACTTTTTTTAATAATAAATTAAACAATAAATTTTTATCAGGATAAACAATCGTAGCAAAGAGGTGTTGTTATGATATAAAAATACAATTTAAAATGTTCAACAAAGTAACAAATATTTTAACAATCAGCATCTTTTTAAATTTAATCAGTGCCTGTGCGCAAAAAACCAATGAACCTATGAAATTTAATCCCCTCACCCTCGAAGAAGCAAGAATTATCCTGCACAAAGGAACCGAACGACCCTATACTGGAATATATGTCAACCATAAGGAAGATGGAATTTACACCTGTAAGCAATGTGATGCACCGTTATATAAGTCGGAGGATAAATTCGATTCACATTGCGGCTGGCCAAGCTTTGATGATGAAATTGAGGGCGCTGTAAAGCGTATTCCTGATGCTGACGGGTTGCGGACAGAAATTGTCTGTGCAAAATGTGGCGGTCACCTGGGTCATGTTTTCCTGGGAGAAGGTCTTACCGACAAAGATACAAGGCACTGTGTTAATTCGGTTTCGCTTAATTTTGTTCCGGAAAACAAATCAGTAAAAATGGATACAGCAATATTTGCAGGCGGCTGCTTCTGGGGAGTTGAATACTATATGCAGAAAGAGCCGGGAGTTATTTCTACAACAGTAGGATATACAGGTGGAACAAAAGCAAATCCAACTTATGAAGAAGTTTGCGCCCATGTTACAGGTCATGTTGAAGCCATAGAAATCGTTTTCGACTCCGAAAAGACAAACTACGAAAAAATAGCAAAGTTATTTTTTGAAATCCACGACCCGACCCAGGCAAACGGGCAGGGACCGGATATTGGCGAACAATACCTTTCGGTTATATTTTACAAAAGTGATGAGCAGAAGGTTATTGCCGAAAAACTGATCGGAATACTGAAAGACAAAGGATTCAAAGTTGTAACCCTTGTTAAACCTGCTGCCACTTTCTGGCCGGCAGAAAATTACCACCAGGATTATTACCTTAACAAAGGATCATTGCCATATTGCCATGGCTATAAAAAGAGATTTTAACCCTAAGATTAAGTCCACACCAAAAAGTAATAATGATGATTTTACCACACAGGATCCATAGGGCATAAAGATTTTCACATAGGTGATTATGAGTCAAAAATCTATGTGAAATCCTATGATACTATGTGACTATGTGGTTCAGAATTACTTTCGGACCAGACTCAAGATCTCAGGTTAAAAGTTGAATCAAGAAATCTTCTTTTAAAAATCAATGTCCCGAATGATGGAGGCTTTCCTGCAGTAGCGGATGTTTTTCAGGGATTAATGAAGCGCTGCTCAAGGTCCTCAGCACAACATAAATAAACAATCCTGCAAATCCGATAAATGTGCCGATTTCAGTAAAACCGATTTTTACTTCGCCTAGCGTTCCCGGAACGATTTGTTCGTATATATCGATGTATTGCCCTATGATGAGGCAGCAAATAACCCCTCCAAGTATGAATTTCTTGCGGGCAAAATAGTTGGGTAAAAGGATTATGAATGGAACAGCCCAGTTCAGGATAAAGTTAAGGTAGAAAATAATTTTCCATTTCCCGGTAAGGCGCTGCACATAATAACTGGTCTCTTCCGGAATATTGGCATACCAGATCAGCAGGTACTGCGCGAACCAAAAGTATGCCCACATGATAGCAAGGATGAAAACATATTTTGAAAAATCTGCCCAATGGGCATTTCCGATAAATGAGAAATAACCATAATGATGCATGATCAGAACGATCAGAACAATGATGGATGAGCCATGGAAAAATGCCGATACAAAGTTCTTAAGTGAGTAAATGGTACTGAACCAGGTAGGCTGGATCGACATCAGCCAGTCGAATGACGCCAATGAGAATGTGAGTGCAAGTGTAAAAATATATACTTTCGAATAAAATTCGCTTTTCCTGAAATTTTCAAGACCGCCAACAGCATCTTCCTTAAGCGATAGCCTGCGGAGTAAACGGGTCATCAATATCCATACGGCAAAGTAGATCACCAGCCTTACAATAAAAAATGGAACATTCAAATAAGGAGATTTGTGATGAATAAGGTGGAGGGAGTGCTCATCAAACCCATGTGCCTCCGGATTGATCCACACATAAATCGAGTTCATTCCGAAAAGCAGCAGGATCATGATAATGGCAGCAAAAGGAATGTAAGCGCTCATTGATTCCGGTATCCGTTTGAATGCTGAAGACCAGCCGGCCTGAGTGATGTACTGCAAAGCAAGGAAAAAGGATGCCCCTATGGCCAGCGACAGAAAATAGAAATTATTCACCAGCATGTTTACCCAGCCCCTCTGCGGATCTAAGGCAAAACCTATTGCAATGGCAATTATCCCAATTCCCATCAGTGCATAGGTTGCATATCTCAATTTCGGTACAAATTTGAATTGCTTTTCCATGTTTTATTGATCGTTTATAATTTTCTGATTACTACACTGAACACCAAAGGCTAAGACTGAGGCTTAGGCTAAGGTAATCACGATTCTAAAGTTTTTATTATTCGATTTAATTCGTCAATAATCGCTTTGCTTTCTTTTACAAGTTCTTCTTTAACTGTTTCAAGTTTAATAAAATTTAACCTGTAAGATGCAATCGACTGACTCATCAATTCATAACAACTTCCTCTTGATATTTTATAAAATCTTGTTTTATCCTTGTTTTCAAATCTACCAAATCCTTCTGCTATATTATGAGTTATTGAATTAGCAGCTCTCCTCATGTCACTAATCATCCCAAACCTTTCCTCTGTGGTGAATGCACTGGTAACTTCATAAACCCTGACCAATAATTCCAGAGCTGCTTTCCAAACCGGCATTTCCGTAAAATCTTTATAACTCATACTATTCCTTTTCCTCCTACTTAGTCTTAGCCTCAGCCTTAGCTCTCTACTTCCCTAAACCATTCTTCACGTATGTCACTATTGCCCATCTGTCTTCCGGCTTTATCTGTGAACCATGGGCTCCCATCAATGTGGAAATAGAACCCAGGGTTATCACATGAAATAGTTCTCCGTCAGGTTTTACCTGTACAAACTCACTCACCAGTGATATGGGCTGCGCAGTAAACAACTTACTCGTAATCAGGTGGCCGTCACCTTTCCCTGATGCACCATGGCAACTGATACAAAAAATGGTGTATTGCTCCTTGCCTCTCGCCAAAATATCGGCTGTTGGCTGAAATGGATTCACCAGTTCACGTCCGGCTTTTTGCTGTTCATCAAATGACTTTGTGAACTGATAAGGTATCATTTCACGCGATACCGTTCCCGGAACAGGCGGCTGCATTGTTTTGCCATCTATAAAATTTGGATTTGGTGAATAGGTCTCATAAGCATTGGAATAAGCCATATCCGGGAAATAGGCATAGCCGGTGGAATTATTGTCGCGTTTACATGACGATAAAACAACCAAGCACACCAATAATCCCGAAAGACTAAATGTTTTTATCCTGTCAAATTTTCTCATCTTAACCTGTTTTTTCATTTGATTTATTGCATCTCTTTAACCTCGATTGCACCCATATCATGAAACATCTGGCTCACAACCTTAACATCCGTATCCTCTCCTTTATCGATAATGATCACAAAGCGATCATCTGTTATCCCGGGAAATTCAAAATGGACTTTTGCTCCGGGGCCTTTCTTTTCGGCAAGAAAGAAGGTGATAATGGTAAAAAGAATAGTAACAAAAATTATAGCTACAAAAATCACCACCACAAATGAAAGGGTATTTTGAGGTTTACCACCGAAAACAAGAGGATAATTGACTACTGAAGTCCAGTACAGAAATCCAAATGTTATAATAAAGGCAAAAACACCATAAATAAAGGCGGCCATCGGAAGCCTCGATTTCAGCCTGAGCAAATCAAAGAGTTCGTGGATGGGGTATGGTGTGATCACATCATTGATCCTGATCCCTTTTTGCTGAATGCCGCGTACCGAAGAAACCAATTTTTCTTCATCGTCGAATACGCCTAAGATCTTTGATTTATTCATGTTCTTTAGTATTTGTAATGATACTTGTTCCTTTTAAAACTGTCTTCAATTCACTGATAGCCATCATGGGTATGTAGCGGATGAAGAGCAGTACACCCAGTCCGAAAATGCTGATGGTCCCGATATAAATACCGATCTCGACAATAGAAGGGGTGTATGAAGACCAGTTTGAAGGCAGATAATCTTTTGTAAGGGAAGTTACGATAATAACATATCGTTCAAACCACATCCCGATATTGATGATGATGGAAATGATAAAAACAATAGTTAGGTTCTTCCTGATTTTTTTGAACCAGAACAATTGGGGGATAATGGCATTGCAGATGACCATAGTCCAGAAAGCCTTGTAGTGGTCGCCTGCAATTCGGTTATGGAAGAATGTATAGATTTCACCTTCCGAGCCAGAATACCATGCCATAAAAATTTCAGTAGTATAAGCTGTACCCATGATTAAACTCACAAATGTCAATATCCTGCCAATGGCATCAAGGTGGCCATCGGTCACAAAATCCTGGAATTTAAAAACCTTCCGGATGATGATCATCAGGGTAAGCACCATGGCAAATCCTGAAAAAATTGCGCCAACCACAAAATAGGGTGGAAAGACGGTTGTATGCCAGCCCGCCATTACGGAGGTTGCAAAGTCCATGGATACTATGGAGTGAACGGCGATAACCAGCGGAGCTGCAAGCCCGCCGATGATCAATGCAGCTGTTTCGAAACGCAACCATGACCTTACTGAACCTACCCATCCAAAGCTCAGGAATCCGAAAATAGCTTTCTTGATCTTTGAAGTTGCACGATCCCTTACAGTAGCCAGATCTGGGATCATCCCGATGTACCAGAAGGAAGCAGATGCCATCAGGTAAGTGCTGATCGCCACAACGTCCCAAAACAATGGGGAGTTAAAATTCACCCACAATGGCCCTCGTGAATTGGGATAAGGAAGGATGAAAAATCCGTTCCAGATCCTTCCCATGTGCAGCAAGGGATATAACCCGGCGCATATAACTGCCACAACCGTCATTGCCTCAGCGGCGCGGTTAATGGATGTCCGCCATTTCTGGCGAAGGATCAATAGGAAAATGGAGAATGCCGTTCCGGCATGTCCGATCCCGATCCACCACACAAAGTTGATGATATCCCAGCCCCAGCCCATGGAGTTGTTCAGCCCCCAGGTGCCGATGCCCTGCGTTACCGTTACATACATACTGTAAAGCCCGAATGCAAGGCCAATGGAAAACAAACCCATAAAAGCGAACCACCACATTGGGGCCTTTTGTTCCTGCGGCGCCAATACCTCACGGGTAATTTGCCCGATAGTCTTGTTGCCTTTGATCAGTACTCCGCGTATTGTTTTGTCGTACATAAACTATTGGAAATTATTTATTTCTTAAAAATTTCTTTAACTATGATGCTCCTTACTTTCATGACCAGCATCCTTATTTCTCACCTTGGTAAGATAGCCAACCGAAGCCAGCGTGTGCAACTCCTCGAGCAACTGGTATCGTCTTGCATTGTCAAACAGTTTTGAAACCCGGCTTTCCTTGTCATTGGTATTGCCAAAAACAATGGCCTTGGTCGGGCAGGCCTGGGCACAGGCAACATTAATTTCGCCGTCCTTCAATTGGCGGTTTTCATTCTTGGCCACAAGCTTTTTCTCCTGTATACGCTGAACGCACATCGAGCACTTTTCAACCACGCCACGCTCTCTGACAACCACATCCGGGTTCAGCACCATTTTGCTCAGCTCGTCATTGAAGTTGTAATCAAATTTATCATTATTCGTATAGCGGAACCAGTTGAAACGGCGCACACGGTAAGGACAGTTGTTCATGCAATACCGTGTTCCGATACATCGGTTGTAAGCCATCTGGTTCAACCCTTCCTTGCTGTGAGGCGTTGCTGCCACCGGGCAAACGTTTTCACAAGGAGCATTGTCGCAATGCTGGCACATCACCGGCTGGTGGAATACTTCAGGATTATCCGGCTCCAGGTTCATAAACTCCTCCGGCCCCCATTTATCCGGGTCAACCGTTGAAAAATACCTGTCGATGCGGATCCAGTGCATGATCCTTTTCCGTTTTACCTCTTCTTTACCCACTACGGCAACATTGTTCTCAGCCTGGCAGGCAACAACGCAGGCGCTGCAACCAATACACTTGTTCAGGTCAATAGCAAGCTCCCAGTGGAAACTGTCGTAATGGGGTTTTTTGTAAAGAGAAACGGCTTTCTCTTCATTCATCCGGTGCAGTTCATTCCCTGCTTCCGGATCTTGCTGCCATTTGCCAAGAACCGTTTCGCGCACCAACGGTCTTCCTTCCATTGAATGGTGGGTCTGGGTAGTTGCAATTGGGTAGGTGTTACCCGTCTTTTCAATGGTGATGCCTGAAGTATGATATTGCTTTGAACCGTTAGTAAAGCTTACAAAACCAAATGCATTCTTACCAAGGTTGGTAGCCACTTTGCCACCATCAGTCCGGCCGTAGCCAATGGCAATGGATGCGGTTCCGTAAGGCTGACCGGGTTGCAACATCACAGGCAATTCCATATTACCATTGACCCTGACGACATCTTCAAAATCAAAACCATTTTCATTGGCCCAGGTGGGTGACAAACAAATATAATTGTCCCAAACCGCCTTGGTGATCGGGTCGGGTACTTCCTGCAGCCAGGGATTGTTGGCTTGTTTTCCGGTTCCGATTGCCACTTTCTCGTAGAGCATCAGTTCCATTCCCGAAGCAGTTTCCAATGAAACGGACGGCATAATTGAAGCCAGGAAATCAAAATTCAACAAGCGGACAAGCATAGGGTTCCAGCTGAATTTCGAATACACCTTTCTGAAGGGTATGGTTCCAGAAATCATTAAATGTCAGGTATTCGGCTTGCTTCGGATAAAGGTTTTCCTCCCAGTAATTCTTAACATAGGTATGAAAATCAATACTGCTACCCATCCATTTCAATAAGCTGTCAGCTGCCTGCCGTGTATCGGATATCGGGTGAATGGTAGGCTGTGAGAGGCTGTAAATTCCATGATAAGGCTCAGCATCGCCCCACGATTCCAGGAAATGATGATCGGGACAAACATAGGTGCAAAGTTTCGCAGTTTCGTCAGCAGTATCACTGAACGAAACAGAAAGCTTAACCTTTTTCAGCGCTTCACTGAATTTTGCCGCATTGTAATGATCATAGGACGGATTAACACCATAAAGAAACATAGCATCAACCCTGCCCTGGGTCATTTCTTCGATGAGGGTTTCAAACCTTCCGTCATCTCCCCTCTTCTGGTTTGAGTATCTTTCAAAACCAAGCGTGGTTCCCTGGTTGCCAAGCAGGAAGTTAATGGCGTTAACCACCGTTTGTATATGCAGATCATTCGTGCCTGAAACGACCAACGATTTTGTCTGGTGGTTCAATAAATCCTCTGCCAGTTTATCAATATTAACAGGTGAAGCTCCGACAGGGTAAACCTGCATATTGGATTTTTCAGCGATTTTATTGTAAAGATTCAGGAGTACCACGATCTCATCCGAAGGTTTAATGCCATGACGGATATCGGCATTGCTGCCGGTAAGCGACATCCACGATTCAAACTGGTAATGCTTCGAAATGGTATTCCTGCCATTGGTCAGATCACGGCCTTTGGCGTACTGCAAAGCATACTCCACAGGCGACAACCAGCTCCCCAGGAAATCACAATTAAAGCCGGCAATGATTTCAGCATCTGCAAAATTGTACCTCATCACGGCATCCTTGCCAAAAGTTTCAAAATTGGCTTTGCGCATCGCTGAATACGAAACTGTATCGTAATAAACAACTTCTGTATTGGGGTATTTTACTTTGAACTCTTCATACAGCTTCAGCATCGACGGACTGATGACCGAAGCTGACAGGATAACGATTCTCCCACCGGTACTGCTGATTCCGTCAAGTGCATTTTTTATTTCACCATCCAGGCTGGCCCAGTTTGTTTGTTGTCCGTTTTTCAAAGGATATTTCAGCCTGAAGGAATCATATAGTCCAAGAACGGAAGCCTGAATGCGTGCGCTTGTTCCCCCTTCGGTAAGGGTTGAAAGTTCATTCCCCTCAATCTTTATCGGTCGGCCATCCCTCACCTTTACAACCACAGGACAATAATCATCCCCATCGTAAAAAGTAGTCGCATAATGATTGGCCAATCCCGGTGTAACCTCTTCCGGTTTGTTAAGGAAAGGAATGGCCTTTCTTACCGGGGCTTCACAACTTGCGGCCAGTGCAACAGTACTTACAGAGAAACCAAGCATTTTCAAAAAATCCCGGCGATTCGATTTCATCTTACTGCTAACCTCTTCCTGCGTCAGTCCTTCTATCGAAAACTCAGGTTCCTGCTGCGATGTAAGTTCTTTACTACCCTCAAATTCTTTAAGCTCTTCTAAACTTTTCCAGTATTTTTTCATATTTGGAATGATGGTATAATCAAATTTAAGTGTTCCTGATTTTTAATAATGACAAGTCTGGCAATTGTTCCCGCCAATGTCGTCAACGGTTACCCTGCTCCTCAACCCGGCATTCATCTCCTCGTGGTATTTGGCAAATTCTTTATAGAAGTCATTTTCCTTGAACTGAACATTGGTTTTACGGTGGCAATCAATACACCAGCCCATACCCAGGCTCTCAACCTGAACAATCCTGTCCATTTCTTCCACTGCGCCATGACATTCCTGGCACTGTCTCTTTCCAACATTTACATGTTGTGCATGACTGAACCAAACATGGTCAGGAAGGTTGTGAACCCTGATCCATTCAATGGGCTTTTTGGTATTCCACGATTCGAGGACTTTGGCAATTTCAACTTCGCCGGTTATTTTTCCTTTTTTCACCACATTATGACAATTCATGCAAACATTGGTTCCGGGTATCCCTGCACTCTTACTCTCCATTGCAGTGCTATGGCAATATTTACAATCAATCTTATTCTGTCCGGCATGAACTTTATGTGAGAACCAAACCGGCTGATCGGGCGAATAACCCTGCTGGCGTCCCAAAGCTTTGGCTTCGAGATAAAATATTTCCCCCACCACCGAAATGGAAACAAGTATGATAATAATATGGATAAACTTTGCTTTAATGAATTTTATCAAAGCCAGATCGATAATGGCAATGAAAAACAGGATCAGAAAAATGATAAAAACCGGCTGGGTGTTTCCGGGGCCATATTGTTGTTGGTGAATTTTAATTGAATGTTCTTCCTCAACAGCCGATTCAATTGTTTGATCTTTTTGCTCAGTTGTTTGTGCAGCAATCACAGCAGCTTCATCATAGTTTTTAATATAATTCAAAATCCCCCTGATCTGGTCATCTGTAAGGTTATTATCCGGCATCGGTATTTTGTTGTACTCTTCGAACAACTTAACCGCGACAGGGTCACCATTTATTATCATCTTTTGAGATGATTTGATAAAGCTGAGCAACCATGCTTCATCATGTCGGTCATTAACGCCTTTCAAATCGGGACCGATCAGTTTTCCTTTTCCGATGGTATGGCAAGCAGCACACGCCGCAAATTCGGACGGAGGCTGGTTTTGTGCGATGATGGCTTGTGAAATAAACAGGAAAAAAGAAAACAGGACAATGAAATGTAAACTATGTCTCATTTTTAGGTATATATTTATTCAAATAATTATAAATAAGTAACTACGCAGGATTCATCCCCTTCAAATAGTTCGGAACAAAAATAGAAAAACAAATTTATAAAAAAAGTAAAGGCATACCAGAATATTTTCAATTTGGAAAAATTTTTATTTAAGAAAAGGTAAAACTAATCCAAAAATGATTTATACCTTTACAGCCATACAAATCATAATAATTAAACCAGCATGAAAATTTTTTATTCATCTGTATTGCTCGCAATTTATTGCAGTGTACAGGCACAATCCTTAAGCCCAACCGTTATTGCAACGGCAGGTGATTATTCAACCGCATCCGGGATTTCACTTAGCTGGACTCTCGGTGAAATTGCCACCGAAACATACAGCGCCGGTGGTTACATCCTTACGCAGGGTTTTCAGCAACCTGTTGAAGGTGTTGTTATCAGTATCAACCTCGACCTGCTTGTTTTTTTGGAAGGACCCTTTTCCGTATCTGAGATGGGTACTTCCCTGAATTCAGCGGGAGTAATACCGTTATCCCAGCCCTATAATTCGGCGCCATGGAATTATCCGGGCACGGAATCCGTTACATCCATTCCCAATCCGAACGTTACCGACTGGGTGCTCATCGAATTGCGGGATGCAGCAACCCCCGGTTCGGCCACTTCTGCCACGCGTATTGCACGGCAGGCAGCTTTCCTTCTGAAGGATGGTTCGGTAGTTGGGACAGATGGCTCCTCTATACTCCAGATTAACAGTTCCTTCAATCAGCAATTGTTCGTCATCGTCTGGCACCGGAACCATCTGGGTATATTATCAGCGAATGGTGTTACCCAATCGGGTGGAATTTATACCTATGATTTTTCGACTTCTTCCACCAAAGTATATGGTGGCACTGCCGGCTATAAGAACATATACGGCAGCGTTTGGGGAATGGTAGCGGGTGATGCAACCCACGATGGACTGATAGACCTTGCTGATAAGACGCAATGGGCTGCCTTTGCAGGGAAAAAGGGATACCACGATGCCGATTTCAATCGGAATGCACAGGTAAATAACCCTGACAAAAACGATAAATGGGTAACCAATACCTCTAAAATTGAACAAGTACCTGACTAAAATTTATTAACCTTTAAAATATTAATCACAATGAAAAAATTTACATTAACAATCGCATTGGCAGCATTTGCTGCTTTCAGTGTATGGACACAAACCCCGCAGGCATTCAAGTACCAGGCTGTTGCCCGTAACAGCAGCGGCGGACTTATTCAAAACCAGCTGGTGGCATTCCGCA
This sequence comes from uncultured Bacteroidales bacterium, assembly GCA_963708435.1. Lineage (GTDB taxonomy): Bacteria > Bacteroidota > Bacteroidia > Bacteroidales > JAADJA01 > JAADJA01. The sequence goes on along the minus strand of CAVPSZ010000001.1, from coordinate 83,905 downwards.
TTAGCATTCTGCAGGGCAGCCCGACAGGGACACTCCTTTACCAGGAGCGCCATACCTATACAACCAATGATTTCGGGCTGGCCAACCTTAATATCGGAACAGGTACAGTCCTGGTTGGACCTTCAATACCATCAACTGGGCCTTAGGCCAGATGTACCTGAAAGTGGAACTCGACCCTGCCGGAGGAACCACTTACCAAAATATGGGAACCACACAGTTTCTTTCCGTTCCTTATGCTCTTTATTCCGCGCAATCAACATCTGGCTGGTCGCTTTCGGGCAACGGAGGGACCAATCCTGCCATCAACTATCTTGGCACCATCCGACAATGCAGCACTGAAATTCAAAACTGGTGGATTGTTGTCCGGCCATCTGGACCCCTGTCAACCAGCACTTCCTTCGGCTACAAGGCGTTGCTTTCCAACACCGGCAACTACAATACGGCCGTGGGGAGAGCTGCGCTTGAAGCCAACACGACCGGCAGCTACAATACATCCATGGGTAAAGATGCGCTGAATGCCAACACGACCGGCGAAAACAACACTGCAGCCGGGTACCAGGCACTTATCAATAACACGACTGCAAGCAACAATTCTGCTTTCGGTGTGACTGCGCTTCATTCCAATACCGAAGGAAATGAAAACACAGCAGTTGGAAAGAATGCTCTCTATTCCAACACTACTGGAAGCTACAATACAGCCAATGGAGTAAATACCCTTTTTTACAACACCACGGGGGAGTACAATACTGCAATTGGATATAATTCACTTTATTACAACAACGAAGGATATGGCAATGTGGCTATTGGAAATTATACACTTCATTCCAACACAACAGGACATTTTAACACTGCCAACGGAAGTGAGGCACTTCGTGATAACACAACAGGATATTTGAATACAGCCAATGGGGCATATGGACTTACTCGTAATACAACCGGTTCTTACAACACTTCAAATGGAAATGATGCGCTTTCTTTCAACACTACAGGATCCTATAATACAGCCAACGGATACCAATCTCTTTTTTCTAACACCGAAGGAGATGAAAATACAGCCGAAGGAGTGAATGCCCTTCGTTCCAACACAACAGGATATGGCAACACAGCTATTGGCAAGGATGCGCTTTTGGGGAATACCACAGGATATAAAAACACTGCACTTGGATGGGGTGCAAATGTTGCTTCAGACAACCTTTCCAATGCCACCGCCATCGGAAGCGGGGCTGTGGCTTCCGACAGCAACGAAGTACGGTTGGGCAATCCCTATGTGACCTCCCTTTACTGCATGGGCGCCTATGCGGCAACGACAACGACTCCTGCAAACCTTGCCGTAAATTCTTCCGGGCAGATCATGAGAACGACCGGCCATTATATTGGCGAAAGTTATGGCGGAGGTATTGTGTTTTATGTTTATGATAACGGACAGCACGGTTTAATTGCAGCCACTGCCGACCAAAGCTCAGGAATACAATGGTATAATGGAACATATAGAATTACAGGTACTACCGGAGACGGGTTAAATGCTGGTGCAATGAACACGGCAATTATCATTGCTACACAAATGGCAGATAACCAAATGGCTATTTTGCTGCAACAGTTTGTGCAGATTATTCAGTAACAGTTGGTGGCGTTACATATGGCGATTGGTATTTGCCATCAAAATACGAACTGAATTTATTGTACCTGCAAAAAGCCGTTGTTGGCGGCTTTGCGAGTGACTACTATTGGAGTTCCTCCGAGTACGATGCGCCAACGCGTGGTACCAGACTTCGGCAGTGGCAACCAGTACTCACCCCAATAAGGGCATCACAGCCTATGTGCGTGCTGTTCGGGCTTTTTAACAATTTATCCATTTAACCATTTAATCAATATCTCAGTTCAAAATAGTCTACGACTATGCCGAATATAATAACAACTCAGCCCGCAAGCACTGTCCTTGCGGGCTGGTTTTTTTACTCATCATTTATCCTCACCTCATAGCGCTGCCGGCATCGCCGCTGGTATTGTACACCATAAGGAACAGGTTGCCTTCGGCACCCATTTCGGAGGCATAGGTTTCCACCTCTTCGCCGGGCTGCATTTCCACCTTCGTACCGGGAACCGCGAACACAATCTTTTTCATCATATTCGTAACTTTACGAATATGGCAGCAGAACTCTTTTATCGTTTTCGTAATTTTCCGAATAGGGCAGCAGAACTCTTTTATGATATTCGTAATTTTGAGAATAGGGAAACAGAAGTCTTTTATAGCTTTTGTAATTTTAGGAATAGGGCAACGGAAATATTATATCGTATTCCGACTTTTGAATAGATAAACAGCTTTGCACAAAACAGCGCGCTTATAGCCTGAAATTATAGGCCACAGAAATTGGCCTTATTTCCCGTAATCAGAAAATCCGGATCAGAATTTTTAATTTTCTTACTCTTTAAACCTTTACTCACCTCATCCAGCAGGTTCATGTCTTCCGAAGAAAGTCTGAATTTCATGGCGCCTGTATTTTCTTCAGCATGATTTGCTTTGGTAGCGCCGGGAATGGCCACCACTGTATCGCCATGAAAATGGATCAGCCAGTTGAGAGCTATTTGCGAAGGAGTTACCTCATATTTCAATGCAAGTTTTTTAACCAGTTCGGTTACCGGCCTGCTTTTCTCCAGTCCTTTCGGTTTGAACAGTGAAGAGTATTTGCGGAAGCCAATGTTTTTCAAAATTCCGGGTTGTCGTGGAATTTACCGGTAACCAGCCCCTGTGCCAGTGGAGAATAAGCAATGATGGTAATTCCAAGTTCTTTTGCTGTTTCCAGTATTCCGTTGGTTTCTATTTTCCTGTTGAGAAGGCTGTATCGAACCTGGTTCGACACAAGGTTGATTCCCTCTTTTTGTAAGGTTTCCCATGCGCTGCGCATCTTCGAAGCCGAAAAGTTGCTTACCCCAACATGTTTTATCTTTTTTGCCTGAACCAGCTTTGCCATTGCCTCCATCTCTTTTACCTCAGAGGAAAAGCCCCAGGGCTGATGAACCTGGTACAGGTCGATCGGAAAAGGATTTAAACAAGCCAACCGATCATCGATTGTTTTTGCAATGTTTGAAGCAGTCCGGAACATCGGCCACCATTTGGTTGCAATGATCAGATCACCGGGCTTTTTGCCAAGCGAAACCAATGATTTCGCCAGCATCTTCTCAGAAGCGCCACTTCCATATACTTCTGCAGTATCAAACCAGTTAATTCCTCCTTCCAGACTGATCCGCACAATATCCAAAATAACATCATCTTCGAGTGAAGGCCAGAATTTTCCGGCCATATTGCCTCTTTTACTGAATTGCCAGCACCCCAGTCCGATGGGCGTGATGTTTAAATCCGACTTCCCAAGATTTCTTAATGTGATTTGAGTTTCCATCGAACAAATGAAAATGAATGAAAGGAATAATTATATCAACGTTTACCAGCTCCCGCTTGCTCCGCCACCGCCAAAGCTGCCGCCACCGAAGCCACCGAAGCCGCCGCCTCCGCCACCAACCACCAAATCCTCCCGAGCCTGATTTGAAATTACCCCATGATCCCCGGCCACTGCTTCCCAGCATGCTCCCAAGCATCAGGGCCGTCCAGAACGAAGAACTGTTGCTTCTTGTACCATATTGCTTTCCCTTATTCCGGTTGATCATCGAAAGGATGATGATGATCACGATGATGGGAACCAGGAATCCGAAAGGGCTGCTCTTGCCCGCTCTTCTTCTTATACTGATCGGCAGTAAACTGACCAGCCGCCAGCGACATGATGGTATTTACGGCAGCATCAAGTCCACTATAATAATCATTGTTCCTGAAATGGGGTTTCATTTCATTTTCAATAATTTGCACGGCAGTTATATCAGGAATGATGGGCTCCATTCCATAACCCACATCAATATTTACTTCACCCTTTTCTTCGGCTGTTTTGGGTTTTAAAACAATGATCACCCCGTTATTGTATTTCTTTTCACCAATGCCCCACTTCTGCGCCAGTCGCTGCGAATAATCCACAATGTCATATCCTTTCAGGTCGTTGATAATGACGATGGCGATCTGTGTGGAATTGGTATCGCTGAAGGCCACCAATTTATTCTCCAGTGCATTCACTTCCTGATCGCTCAGCAAGCCGGCAAAATCGTTCACCAGCCTTGGAGGATTCGGAGGTTCGGGTAAGTCCTGCCCGATTAAAGAGTTCAGGCTGGTAAAGAAAAACAAAAGTGGTAGCCAAAGTATATTGGAAATACGGGGTATAGAGGTATAGGGGTATAGGGGTATAAAGGGTATAAGGGTTCTTTCCATTATTTCCCCTATTTCCATTATTTCCCTTATTTCCCCAATCTCCCTGTAAAGCATCCAGGGTCTTATCCCGTTTTATTTTTGAAGCCATTATATCAGAGGTTAGTGACATTTATTATTTTTCTCCGAATGAAATCTCATCCGCAAGTTCATTCACATCGTCATGTTTAAAAGGAAAATGCTTTTTCAACTGCTGTCCGGCAAGGGTAATTCCCTCCACCAATCCTTCAGTAAATTTATTATCCCTGAAATGGTTCAGCATAATATTGCGAACCTCATCCCAGAAATTTTCAGGAACCACCTTGTTAATACCGGCGTCACCCAGCACAGCAAATTTCCGGTTCCTGATGGCAAGGTAAAACAGCACGCCATTGCGGAGTTCTGTTTTATGCATATCCAGCTTTTTGAAAATGATCGCGGCCCTGTCGAGTACTTCGCCCGGACATTTTTCCTCAATGTGAACCCTGATCTCGCCTGAAGTATCCAGCTCAGCATTTTTGATGGCTAAGAGGATGTCTTCATTTTCCTCTTCAGTAAAAAAGGCTTTGGGAGACATGGTTTCTATCATTAGAATTTAACCTCCGGTGCTTTTTCGGCCCCTTCCTGTGCTTTGAAATAAGCCTTCTTTTCGAACCCGAACAAGGAAGCATAAATGTTCTTCGGGAACGACCTGATATAAGAGTTGTATTCCTGCGCCTTGGTATTGAAGTTCATGCGTTCAACCGTAATCCGGTTTTCTGTCCTTTCAAGCTGGGTCTGCAGGTCTAAAAAGCCCAGGTTCGCTTTGAGGTCGGGATAACGTTCTACCACAACCATCAATCTGGATAATGCTGAACTTAATCCGTCCTGTGCAGCCTGAAACTGTGCCATTGAGGCTTCATTTAGATTGGTCGGATCAATGGTTACTGAGGTGGCTTTTGATCTTGCTTCGATAACATCAGTAAGGGTTTTCTGCTCAAAATCCGCATATCCTTTTACAGTAGCCACCAGGTTGGGAATCAGGTCAGCCCTGCGCTGGTAAACATTTTCCACTTGCGCCCATTGTGAAGTAACGGTTTCATCCATGGTTACCATTTTATTGAAGGTACCCTTGATGGAAGTGTATAAGATGATTGCGATCAGAATAACGACCGCAATAATGATCCATGATTTTTTAATTGATTTCATGCTATTTTGTATTATAAATTGAAATTGAATATTTTAGTGCAAATTTACGATTATTTACCTATCAGTTCCACACTGCGTTTAATAAAATCGGTCAGTTCCTGGCCTTTAAACAGGTTTTGCGATAAGCGTGCAAGATCGGTCAACTGCTTAACGAGATTCTCCTGCCTGTTGGCATCTGATTCATTTAAAATTTCGGAAACAACCGGATGATTGGCATTGATAACGAGGTTATAAGAATCAGGCAAGGTTCCCATGTAATCCATTCCACCTCCAAGTTTCGACATATCCTTCATCCTGCGCATAAATTCAGGCTGGGTAATGATCACAGGCTGATCCTTTTCACTTAGACTTTCGAATACTATTGTGTAATGTTCTTTAGATGTGTATTTCTCAAATAAGGGCTTCAGCTTTTCCTGGTCTTTATCGGTTAGCTTCGATGGCTGGGCTTCTTCTTTCTTTATCAGTTTGTCAATGATATCAGCATCTACCCTTGCAAAGGATGTGTTCTCAAACTTCTGTTCCAGTGTATTAATGAAATGATTATCCAGCACGCCACCCATTTCGAGCACATCATAGCCCCTTTCCTTTGCCGATTCAATAAATGCATGCTGTTCTTCCTTATCGGTAGTGTAGAGGTAAATCAGCTTCTTGTCTTTGTCCTTCTGGGTTTCTTCAATATGCTTTTTGTAATCCTCATAGGTAAAGTACTTTCCGTCAACGTTTTTAAATAAAGCAAACTTCTCTGCTTTTTCATAAAACTTAGGCTCGGAGATCATTCCATACTGAATGAAGATTTTGATATCATCCCACTTCTTTTCGTAGTCTTCCCTGTTGTTTTTGAAAATATCCTCCAGCTTATCCGACACTTTTTTCATGATGTGGTTCGAAATTTTCTTTACGCTGGCATCGCTCTGGAGATAGCTGCGGGATACATTCAAGGGAATATCAGGCGAATCAATCACTCCATGCAGGAGAGTGAGGAAATCAGGAACGATCCCTTCCACCGAATCCGTCACAAACACCTGGTTGCAGTACAACTGGATTTTATCGCGCTGCACTTCAAAATTGCGTTTCACTTTCGGGAAATAAAGGATACCTGTAAGGTTGAACGGATAATCCACATTCAGGTGAATATGGAAGAGCGGCTCCTCAAAGTTCAATGGATAAAGTTCCCTGTAGAAATTTTTGTAATCCTCATCCTTAAGGTCAGCCGGTTTTTGAGTCCATGCCGGTTGAGTATTGTTGATGATGCGGGGTTTTTCGACCGTTTTATATTCGTCATGGCCATCTTTATCCTTTTTTCCTGTTTTTTCAGAGGTCTTTTCCATCCCGAATTGAATGGGGATCGGAAGAAACTTGGAATACTTCTTCAGCAATTCAAGGATGCGATATTCTTCAAGAAAGTCTTTATTTTCATCGTTGATGTGAAGGATAATATCGGTTCCGCGGTCTTCCCTGTCATGATCCTCCATGGTATATTCCGGACTACCGTCGCATTCCCACCTGACCGCTTTGGTCGGACCCCCTTTTTTATAAGTTTTTGTTATGATCTCCACTTTATCGGAAACCATAAAAGAAGAATAGAAACCAAGACCAAAATGGCCGATCAGTGCGTTCTTGTCGGTATCGGATTTGCCTTTGTATTTTTTAATAAATTCTTCAGCGCTTGAAAAGGCTATCTGGTTTATGAACTTATCTACTTCCTCAGCTGTCATCCCAATTCCACGGTCTTTTACCGTAAGGGTCTTTTTTTTCTTATCGAGTTCAATATGAATGGTAAGATCACCAAGCTCACCCTTGAATTTATCCAGTGAGGCAAGTGTTTTTAGTTTTTGAGTAGCATCCACCGCATTGGAAACCAGCTCACGGAGAAAAATTTCGTGATCGGAATAAAGAAACTTCTTAATTATTGGAAAAATGTTTTCTGTCTGGACGTTGATTGTTCCTTTTTGCATACCTGAATAAATTTTAAATTCCTGCCCTTCCAATCAAAGACTATTCCACCAAAAAAAAATATGCCAAATTGTCAAAAGGCTTCATTAATTAAGTCCGAAACATTTTTTTTAGGGTCAATGTTTCATCTTGGAAAAAAAGACATTTCAGTTGTTCTGCATTTCAAATTAACTCTATTTTTGCAAAAAAATTAACATTCAATTCATTAAAAAACAAGAAAATGAAAAAGCACAGAATTTTATCAATGTTTATTGCAGGGGCAGCTTTACTGTTTACTTCATGCGGTGGCGGGGGAAACACGGATTCCAGCCAGGCAGTGAAAGAGGAAACAGCAGTTAAGGAGGAAGCGAAACCTGCTGCATCAGGATTGGCAGCTCAGTTAGCTCAGGGAGAAAAAATTTACAAGGAAAAATGTATCGTTTGCCATATGGCAGATGCCAAAGGAGTTTCAGGAGCATTCCCTCCATTGGCCGGTTCAGATTATTTACTTGCCGACGTAAAAAGAGGTGTTGTTCAAGTACTGAACGGCTCTCACGAAGAAATGATTGTTAACGGGGTTAAATACAATGCACCTATGACTCCTCAGGTTCAAACCAGAGAAGATGCCCTGGCAGTAATTAATTATGTTTTAAAAACATTCAATGGTTTTACAGATGATAAATTGTTAAAAATTGAGGATGTGGCGAACATCGAAATTAAACCCATGCAGGTGAAATGAGAAATATTATTTATTTACTGATCCCGGTTGTTTTTCTTTTTTCATGCGCGCCTTCGGGCACAAAGCCGGCTGAAGAAAAACAGACTTCATCAGAACAGAACATCTATGGCGATAAAATAAACCTTGAAAATACCATTTCAGGTGAACAGCTATATACCATGATGCAGGAGAAAGATTCTGCCTGGGTTACACTAAAATCCAAAATTGTATCCAATTGTCAAAAATCGGGGTGCTGGATGGATCTTGACATGGGCAATAACCAGGTTATCAAGGTTTCATTCAAAGATTATGCATTTGTAATACCAATTGAATCGCAGGGTAAAACTGCAATGGTCGAAGGGTTTGCAAAGAAAGAGCTGATTTCAGTTGAATTGCTTAAGCATTATGCAGAAGATGAAGGAAAAACAACTGAAGAAATCGCTGCAATAACCGAAGATGAGTACATTTATACCTTTGAGGCCAAAGGTGTGATCATCGAAGAATAGCTAGCGATACAAGTTATTCATAGTAAAAAGGCTGCCAGTAAGGTTAGCCTTTTTTTATGCTTTTCACTAAAGATGAAAAAATAATAAAATCTTTCAAATAATCATTGGCAACTTAAGTTCATTTCCTTAAAAAAACCACTGGAGAAATTTCTAAAAACATTCTCTATTAAAATAGCGTAACATAACCTTTTAAAATAGGGTTAAATATCTGTATGATAAATTATTTGTGCTCTTTAGCAAAAGAGAGCAAGTATGATATATCCGATCAGGCAAATGATTGTGAAAAGATCATCGAATGCATAAATGAACAAAAATCACGTTTTTGAATAATCATATTTTTGCAATAAAGTATATAAAATCTGTTGAAAAATCAATCCTCAGATAAAATATTAGACAGACAATTGTTTGAACAATTGTTCAAGGAACATTTTGTTTCCTTATGCAATTTTGCCAGGGGATTTGTCTGTGATGGGGATTCTGCAAAAGAAATCGTTCAGGATGTGTTTATCAATTTATGGCAAAAGAGAGAGACCATTGAACAGGAGAAATCTGTCAGAGCCTATTTATTTCGGTCTGTAAGGAACCGATGCCTGAACCATATCCGTGATAATCAAAAATTCAGGAGTCATTACCTGGATGTTGAGTTAGAGCAAAATAATCAGGCCTGGGATTATGACCATTTAGTAGGTGAAGAAATTCACAAAAAAATTGATGCAGCAATCCAAAAACTTCCGGAGAAGTGCCGGGAGGTTTTTGAGCTAAGCCGTTATGAAGAAATGAAATACAACGAAATTGCGCTTAAACTTGGTATTTCAGTAAAAACAGTCGAAGTACACATGTCAAAAGCGTTAAAAAGTTTACGGGAGGAACTAAAAGATTTGATGATGATTTTATTACTTTTAATTTTAGGAAAATAACAAAGTGAAAAAGTGCCTAAAGTGAACTAAAGTTTTAAGTACTTAAAGTACTTCGAGCAGTAATCATTTTTAACTAAGGGTAAATGAAACAACAGGTGTATAGTTAGAAGCAACAATGAATATTGAAAACATCCATATTGATCCTTACGACCTGATAGGGAAATACTTAACCGGACAGGCAAGTAGCGAAGAAATTAGCCAGCTTGAGAACTGGGTAAAAGAAAATCCGGATCATAAAAAGGTTTTCATGGAATATAAAAAGCTTTGGATCCTCTCGGGTGTTGGTAAAGCTGATCACTCAGTGGACTTAGAAACAGAATGGAAAAAACTGGAATCAAAGCTATTTGAATCGAAAAACATAGTGAAGCCGCTTTATATAAAATCAGAAGAAAGGACTTTAAGGACTCTACTCCGTTATGCCGCCATTTTCATTACTCTCATTACTCTTTCCTGGGTTCTCTATTTATTGCTGTCGAAGCCGAAAATGGAAGAACTTACTGCAACCAATTCCATCATTACAACTCAGTTACCTGATGGTTCTGAAGTCACCTTGAATAACGGATCAAGACTGACCTATCCATCCAAATTCAGAGGTGGTAAACGATCCGTTGCGCTCGAAGGAGATGCTTTTTTCAAAGTAACACCAGATCAATCTAAAATATTTATAGTGGAAGCAGGCAATGCAATTGTTAAAGTACTGGGCACTTCGTTTTACCTGAATGCAAAAGCTGACCAACCAGATATAGAAGTTACTGTTAGTTCCGGAAAAGTATCGTTCGGGTCTGATACCGAAGAGGTTATTCTTTATGCAGGTGAAAAAGGAATTTTTAACAAGAAAAAAAGAACCGTTGATAAATTGGCAAATCAGGACGAAAATTTTATATCCTGGAAGACCCGTAAGCTAGTATTTCATGAAGAACAACTTGGAACAGTTTTTCGGAAAATTGAACAAACCTATGGAACAACTTTACAAATCGCTTCATCAGAAATACTTGAATGCAGGCTGACAGCAACTTTCGATAATCAGTCGCTTGAAAATATAATGGAGATACTGAAAGCAACTTTTAATCTGAAGGTAGATATGCAAAATGGTTTAGTCATCGTTTCAGGAAATGGTTGTAATGATTAGTATTCCTTTGATAAGAGTAGCAACGGAGAAAATGAGAACACTGAGAAGCACTGAGATAATATCCTATAATTTAAAATCCAAATTTTCCGTGATCCTCCGGTTTCTCCGTGTCTCTGTTGTAAGTTTTTAAAATACTTTCAATTCTTTATGATGGATTCAAGATCTAACGGGTTTATCATTCTATTCATCACTTTATTTATACCGGGTATTGTTATATGCCAGGAAGTCTCGCTTTCTAAAAAAGTTAACATCAAAGCTATTGACGCAACCCTGGAGCAAGTTTTAGAAAAAATTACCAAACAAACCGGGATCAATTTCTCCTACAACAGCGACCTGCTTGACCCTGGCCAGAAAGTCACCCTCCAGATGGAACAAAAATCCCTTAAAGAAGCACTGGATGAAATACTTCCCGCTTTCAATCTTGAATATGTACTGGTCGGAAATCAAATTGTATTGCAGAAGAAAAAATCTCTATTAGGTGAGGGTAAATCATACACAATCAGTGGATTTATCCGCGACAGCCAATCGTCCGAAAGCCTTCCGGGTGCTACAGTAATGATTGCCCAGACCGGAACCGGAACCATCAGCAACAATTATGGTTATTATTCCTTAACACTGCCACAAGGGGATTATACCATCGAATACTCCTACATCGGATTCCAGGTTCAGAAATCAGAGGTCCGGCTGGATCAAAACATTACCCTGAATACCCGGATGGTGTTTAACATCCGGCAACTTGGTGAAGTCACTATCTCCGTTGATGAAAAGCTGGAAACCATCGAAAAGAGCCAGATGAGTAAAATTGTTGTGAATCCGAAAAACTTATCCAACCTGCCTGAGTTTGCAGGTGAAGTAGGATTAAACCGCTGCCTGCAAACACTGCCCGGTATCAAAACTCACAGCGATGGCTCATCCTTTTTCTTTGTCCGGGGCGGAAATAAAGACCAGAACCTTATCCTGATGGACGAAGCTCCTATATTTAATCCTGCGCATCTTTTCGGGTATTATTCGGTGATCATACCGGAAGTAGCCAAAAGCATCAGCCTATACAAAGCTGACATACCCGTCGAAAAAGGAGACAGGATTTCCTCAGTTATCGACATACAAACCAGGGACGGCAACATGAATCGTTTTGAAGTGAACGGAATGTTGAATCCGTTGATCTACCGGGTTTCGCTCGAAGGGCCATTTGCCAGGGAAAAGGTATCTTTCTACACATCCTTCCGTCATTCTAATTTCAAATGGCTTTACCGGAGGGCAGCACCAAACAGCAATATTTATCTTTATGATTTCAACGGGAAGCTGAACTACATTATCAACCCCAACAACCGAATTTTCTTTTCTTTTTACTATGGTAAAGACAACCTGACAAACGAAACAGCAAGTGAAACAGGAGGAATCCGCTGGACCAACCTTGCCTCAACCCTGCGGTGGAATCATATCTTTAACCGAAAACTTTTTTCAAACCTGACCCTGTTCGGCAGTTCTTATAACTATACGCTTCTTAGTAACGATGTTAAGTGGCTGTCGGAAATCGGGAGCTTTAATATCAACCTTGATTTTAGTTACTTCCTGAAACCCAGTCATACGCTGAAATTCGGGATCAACCAGAGTTTTTACACCTTCAACCCGGGAAACCTTAATGTGGAACAGGAAATTTCCGGGCTCCCTGAAGTTTCAGGAACCAATTCATCCATGACAGCATTTTACCTCAATTACGAACAAAACCTTTCACGAAGATTTTCTTTTTCTGCCGGAATCAGGATGCCCGTTTGGACTAACAAAGGCACTACAACCATTTATCTTTTTGATACCGTTTACCAGGTTGTCGACACGCTGAATTACCAGGATAAAGAGACAATTATAACTTTTGTAAATCTTGATCCGAGGTTCAGCCTGAAATATATGATCGACAGCGCCGCTTCCCTGAAGTTCAGCTACGGAATTTATCATCAATACCTTAACCTGCTTTCAAACTCCATCAGCCCTTTTACCTCTTTTGAAGTCTGGCTCCCGGCAGGTACCAACATCAAACCGCAGCGTTCCGATCAGGTGGCGCTCGGTTTCGTAAAATTTTTCAGGAATGCCAACCTGGAATTCACTGCTGAAGGTTATTATAAATTCATGAAAAACCAGATTGACTACGAACCCCATGCCAGCCTGATTTTAAATCCACTGATTGAAGGAGAACTTCGCTTTGGAACAGCACGCGGCTGGGGATTGGAATTGCTTCTGCGCAGAACACAGGGTCGGTTCAGTGGATGGATCAGTTATACATGGTCAAGGGTACAGACTAAAATTGACGGGTTAAACAACAACCAGGAATTTTCGCCATTTTACGACCGTCCGCATGACCTGTCGATCTTCCTATCATATAATTTGTCGAAAAAAGTAAACCTGTCAGCCAACTGGATATATTATACCGGTTCCGCGATCACGACACCTGTTGGGTTTTATGATTATAACGGATCAACTGTTCCCTTTTATGGCGAGAAGAACAACGACCGGCTCCCCGACTATCACAGGCTGGATGTGGCGATGAACTGGAACCTGAACAGGCCCGAACGCAAATTCCAGCACAGTTTTTCGTTTGGTATTTACAACCTATACAACCGTCATAATCCGATTTCCATTAATTTCAACAAGTTAGAAACCGCAGATGGTAAATTCGCAGTACCGGCGAATCTTTATGGCATGGATGAAATTGTGAAAACCCAGGAATATCTTTTAGGAATTATGCCTTCTATCACCTATAAATTCAAATTGTAAATGAAACTACGGCCCAACATATTTTTTGGACTAATCCTTTTCCTAATATCCTGCGAAGAAAAAACCGATTGGGATATTCAACCGGGTAATATGAATACTCTGGTAGTTGAAGCCATCATAACAAATGAATACAAACAGCAATTGATTAAACTCAGCAAACCCTATCCTGATTTAAACGGACAGGCGGTTAAAGTTTCAGGAGCTGAAGTTACAATCAGTTTCGAAAACCAATTGATTAAATTTGTTGAATCCGCTGACATCCATGGTTCCTATTTCAGTGAAATTCCGATGGGTGGCTCCATTGATATTAAGTATTTGCTGAATATTCAGGTTGAAGGGAAAAATTATACCGCTGAAGCCATGATGGTTCCTGTCATTCCATCCTGGCCCTTGCAGATCATCCCGGTTGAAGATACGCTCCGGGAAATTGAATGGACAGCTCCGGGTTATAACCCCGATGACCTGGCAATGTATGAAGTCATCATTTCCTGGACACACCTCACCGATACCACCCTTTCAGATACCTTAACCCAGGCCAGGATGTTATACTATACCCTTAATACCATTGATGTGGCATATGTGGTTTTCCCGCAGGACAAGGAAGAGGTTTTATTTCCGCCGGGAAGCATACTTATTGCAAGGAAATATTCCTGCACCGAGGATTTTGCGGCTTATCTCCGTGCTTTATTGGCTGAAACCGAATGGCAGGGAAGTCTGTTTGAAGATGCACGGGGTAATTTGCCTACTAATATTTCTAATGGCGGACTGGGCTATTTCAGCGCTTGCAGTGTTTTAGCCGATACAATTATTGTTGAATAAAAATATCGGGGATTTCCGGAGGAAGAAGTGCAAAATTCACTCCCGGAAAAACTTTTGAATACCTAAAGATTGGGTTCCAAAAAGCAATTGTAACATGTACAATCCTTTAGGAAGGGAAGCAATGGAAATTTGATTTTCAGACTTTGCTATAACTCCTTCCTGAATTTCAATGCCATATCCATTAAATATTTTATAGTAAACTTTATTGGATGGAAGATTCTCAACCATAAGGAAGGTAATAGCCGGTACCGGATAAATATTCCAGCGAACGATTTGTTCATAAAGGTCGACATTCCTTCCTGTCAGACCTAAATCGACAGAATGGACAATGGAATCCTGAAACTGACAATAGAAAGCATGCAACTTCACATCATAATTACCCGGGGCAGGGAATGAATGCACCGGATTGATATCCACTGAAGTTTCGCCATCTCCAAAATCCCATAAATATTCAGAAGCATTTAAGGATGTATTTAAAAAGGTTACCAGAAGGTTTCCATTTTCCTCGTAAATAAATTCGGCTATCGGATCATATTCCCCTATATGCCAGTTCGATAAACTATCATATACGATTATCCTTGCAGCGGATCTGATTTGGGCTGCCTGAGCCGGAGCTAAAGAAGGATTGAAAGTTATTAGCAATGGGTCTTTCCGGAAAAGAGAGGAATAAAAACTACAGGCGGCTGCATAAGAGCCGGCAACCGAAGGATGACTTTCGTCCGCTGAATACAATTCGATTTCAGGATAATGCTCCCGAATGTAATGCCACACGGCGCCAACAGGGCTCAAAATGCCATCGTTACTGTCGGCCATCATCCTGTAGCGCAAATTCAGCAAGCTATCCATACCCTCGTAAGTACAAACCGGCGGCCAGACTTCGCAATTGGAAGCATCGCCATTTTTTCTGCCCCAGGTCATATAAAAAACAGTTTCACAACAGGGATTAAATTGGTTGATTATACTGTCCAGAATCCGGGCATACGGAAAAACATGTTCCATGACATACTCAATAGGAAGTGAGGGCCGCTGGCTCTGTTCCTGCAACACCACAAAGTCCCAGTTCCCGGTTTTAATTTTATTGAGAGAAATCTCGTTGGTTGAATGAGCCTCTAACGTGTAACCTCCAGGATCATTGCTGTCGAAAATTAAGGTGTCGCCATTTGATAAAGCGACATCTGCTACCATCTGGGGTAAATCGTTGACTCCGGTATAGCTGTTACCGAGAAATAACACACGCTTCGTCTGGCCCTGGATGATTTGAACCAGACACATTAAAAAAAACAGAATGCTAAAGACAATTTTCATTCAAGACTAATTAATACCTCAATGGAAGCACAAATTTATAAGTTTTTAAGATCAATCACACAAAGGAATCCCTTCAAATCCAAAATATTCGCTGTAACCTAAAAATTAAAAAACAGAATCGTATAGGGGTAATTAAATCTTCAGGTGTATTATTATCAAATTCTTTCAAGTTAAACTTTAAAAAATGAAAACAATGAAAAAAGTAAATGTAATCGCAGTCCTCACGCTAATAATGGTGATCATCCTTTTTCAATCGTGCCGGAAAAATGATGTGGATCCCTTAAATGAACCGGAAAATATTTTGCCCGAAAGGTTTACAGTGGATATTCCATCTTCCATCAGTTCTTATTCCTATTACAAAGATTCCAATGTGGACACCCTTCAGGGAAATGACATTTACAACCACCTGCGGACATTCATTTATGTTGGTGAAAGTGCAGCCGATATTGTGGGTGACATCATCCTTGCCATTGGCCTTTACAACCTGAATCAGCCCATGTCCTTCTCATTTACCAGTGAAGATGATGGACGACTGAAACAAGTGGATATCATAGAGAATGCAGTTTTCGAAAATTATACCTGGCCATACAAGATGACCATTACCGATGCAGGCCAGGATGCAAATGAAAAAACTGCAATGCAGATATTCTGGGATAAGAATCCGATCAAGGGGATAGCGCTGTTGAATCCCTACAACATTGACAGAAATACAGATCCGATCTTCATGGAAACGATGTATCGCATTGATTACAGTGAAGCAGGTGAATTTGGCTATTCACACCACATGATCGTTACCATTGATAGACTGCCTCTTGAAAATCCTCTGACCCAACCCTATTCCATGTCGACATTAAAGATGTTTGTTGGTAAAAATGGCGATATGGTAAGTGTTTATGGTAATTCGGAGCATCCCAACGCCACCTTCTTTACAGGTGAAACCGGGTTTGACTGGGCTTTTACGGCTGCCGGGAAAAACAGCACCGACATTGGAGTAGCTGAGGTCGGGCTGCCATCGAACACCCTGAACTCAACCGATAGAAATGTATTGCTGGTAGAGAATTCAATTAAAAACGTATTCACCGAACAAATCTATGCAGTATGGCCCTGGATTGACAGCACGGCCGTCCAGGCCTATCTCTGCAATACTGAAGCGCCCGGATTCTTTAATCATTATGGTTTTGTGCAGGGGGGTTCCGCCCCGGGACCTGAATATGTCCCACTGGTGGAAATTATCGCCGACCTCACTCCTTACAATCCCGCTGAGATCAATCAGCTGGTGATTGAATTCGATTAACGACAGGAGAATTGATATACAAAGAGGCTTTCAATTTTGAGAAGGCCTCTTTTTGTTTTCTACCCGGAAGGATTAATCCACCTGGTCATTTTTAAGATGGATTTTCTCGCAGCCGGTGACAGTGAATCCAAATACTGATCCTGTAAAAGCAACTTAATTTCATGTGATAAGTCAGGGTGGTTTCCTGCTATCCTGAGGATCATCTGTAGCGCATTGTATCGCACCGATGGCGGATTGGATATCTTTTCCCACAGGTTTGTGCAAATATCAAATAATACCCCTTCGTGTTCTTCATTTATTTCCATCATCAGGAGAATTTTTATCAATTCCCTTTGATGGTTTGGATTTTTGGTGGTCAGCGAATGGATGAGAGTTTTTATATGAGGTCGAACTCGGGGATCATTTTTTTCCATGCAACTCCAGAGTAACCAGGCCGATCTCCAGGAATAGCGTGGCTTGTCGGCAACAGCCAACGCCAAAGCTTCATCAAATGCTTCAGGATGGGTCTCCATCCACCGGATCATCTGATCTTTATAGTTATTTGTCAAGACCTGTTCCAGCGCAGTTTCCATATACCAATTTCATTCTTTAGTTAATCGGAGAATATACTTTCTTTTCGCAGGAATTGATGAACTCCGCCATCATTTTTTTTAATTCGGTCTTGCTTCGTATCTGAAAACTACTGGCTTGCCCATTTTTTGTATTACCGATACTTTTCTCACGCCGGGCTATTCTTTCCAGTTCGCTGAGTAAAAGATCCACTTCTGCCTCCGTATTTTCAAGTCCAAAGCTTATCCTTGCAAATCCCTGGAGGGTAAGCCCCGGAAATAACATTACTACCGTTTTTTGCAATTGCTCGGTAAATGGAGTGAACCCAGAAAGCTGTTTAACGATCAGGTGGGCACAATGACAGCCAAAACGGATGCCGATTCCCTGGTTCGCAGCCAGTTTTTTTGCAATTTTACCGGCCATCATGTTTTTGATATCAAAGGCAACAACGCCTATTTTATGACCGAATTTCGAGGAATCTGTTTCCTGAATTCCAATAATTCTTAAATCCTTTAATCTTCTTCATACCTTCGATTGCCCTTCGCGTCAGGGATTCCTCGGCATCATGGATCACTTCAAACCCTATTCTTTTTAAAAGTAACAGCGACTTGCCGAGGGCAGCAATCCCGCCGGCATTCTCTTCGCCCGAAGAAATGGCTAACTTCATTTTCTCCGAGTTCATATCAAGTATTCCTTTTCTGGCTAACAAAACGCCGCATCCAAAAGGAGCATAAACTTTATGCGCAGAAAAAGCCAGGTAATCTGCTTCGATCTTTTTAATATTAATTTCACGGTGTGCTGCAAGCTGAGCAGCATCCACAAGCAGTTTCGCCCCGTATCTGTGGACAAGCCGGCTCAATGCTTCCAGGTCGTTGCAAATACCGAGGACATTGGAGGCTCCGCTCACACCAACCAGCCTGACACGCTTCATACCATGCAGGTGTTTTTTATTGTATGCTTCAAGAAGAATTTCCAGCTCTTTCAAATCCCAGAATCCTTCATTACTGACGTTAAGTTTAATCACGGTATGGCCTATCACATTCCGCCAGGGCAAATCGTTTGAAGAGTGCTCAAGGATGGTATTTACAATGACCGGTTCAGTTCCTTCATTTAGTTTCGGCTTCCATGGTTTTCCGACACAAGGTTGATGGCTTCCGTGGTATTGGATGTAAAAACGATGTCGTATTCATCTTGCGGTGCACTCAATGTTTCGGCACATATTTTTCTTACTTCCTGGATGACTTGTTTACGGATCTCTTCCGGCTGAAGCAAAGTATCTTTAAAAGCCTTCCATACCGGCTCGAAAGTGGGTGTGCTGGCGCTGTTATCAAGGTTGATAAAAGATTTCGTTCCATTGGTCGTCGGCACTTGTACCTTCCTGCCGATTTGCGTCTGCCGCAGTTTATCCAGTAATTCGTTTCCGGAAAATCCATTCAACTCATCCCGATGAAGGATTTCCTCAAGTGGAAGACTTTGAATTTTAGTTTTTTGAAACACATCCTGCCCGAACTCCTTCATAAGGAGCAATGCTCTTGCAAAGGCTATGACATTGATGATAGCTGGCGTACCGGCTTCAAACCTGTCGGGTTCATTGGCCCAGAGAACCCATTCCTTTGAATACAGTCTTAGTTGTGCCTCCTCCGGTCTGAAAAGGTATTCCTTTTGGAAGATCAGATTTCTTTAAAACCATCGCTGTAACGCCGAGGGGTAAACCGAACCCTGCTGACGAAAGGCTCTGAATACTGCCATGAGGAATTTGCCGGCCGAGCAAGTGAGCCCTTCGTGCAGTGCAAAAGATGACCGAATATTTGCCATTCTTTATATCAAGGTAATCAAGGACAATTTTTCTTGCCTGCTCGTACAAATGGGTGGTGACCATTGATTTATGCCCGCTGCCGCGATGAACATTGGAATATATTTCCAATGTGTGATACATGCTTTCAAAAAGCATTTCCAGGGGGTCGATGTTTTGAGAATTTACATTTGGGTTATCTGTCATAATATATTCAATAAGAAATTGACAAGCCGGGCTTCTCCGTCAAGACTAATTAGAACATCGCCCAGTTAACCCACAAAAATATCCAATTAGCTCAATTTATCCTGAACCATGGAAAAAATCTTTTTAAGATGCAGTTTTTGAAAACGCACTTACCCAAGTGTTAAGGGGTTGAACATAATTTCTGATTATGTCAAAAATAAATTGTGCTATTCCGAGTCTATGCTTTTACCGGATGATAGAAAATATCCGTATTTACTTTTTTTCAGGTTGATCCATTTTTTCCTGACCATGAGGTGCTGGCGGTCCATCTTTACCGCTTACCCTTTTGACGACTTCCACCCTGAAATCTTTTTCTGCTTCCATAAGCATTAAAATCTTTTTTGGAGGGATCACACCTTGCAATTTCGCAAGGAAAGCCTTACGCTGATCCAGCATTTGCTGCTCATGCCTAATGTGATCTTCTATTAAAGCATTGGCCTCAGAATCCTTCATTGCTTCTATATCTTCCGGTTCGAAAGGATGCGCCTTCCTGAAATCTTTTTGAAGCGAATGCATTAAAGCCTCATGCTCATTATAAACAGGCCAGAATTTTTCGGCTTCTGCCGGAGTAAGTTGAAGCCGGTCAGTAATGAAAGCTATTTTGTGTGCTTTCAGTTTTTCTTTGTTTCCTCCGGGCAGAGGTTTTTCACGATCTTCCTGCGATCTGGTCACAGGAATGAACAACAGGATAAACGCTGAAAAAGCAATCCATTTGATAATTTTTTGATTTGTTTTCATAGTTTTAAAATTTATAGATTATATAATAAATCCGGGGTCAAATATTCTTCTGATAAAAATTCCATTAAATCTATATTATTAATGCCTTGGCCGATAAAAGAAGCGCTGTCAAGTTCTGTGATGATCTCTGCATTGGCAGAGGCAATAAGGGTTTCAAATAGTAAATCATCATCCATCGCTTCAATTAGTTCGGGATTTTCGGTCAGAATTTCCTCAAGGGAAAAACCTGCCAGTTCCCGGGTGCCGGTTGAAACCTGTCTGCCTATAAAGAAAATTGAAACAATGATAAAAACTACAACTATTGCTGCAGCAACGGCATATTTAGGCTGAATGAAATTCCAGAATAATCGTTTTGTTACAGGAACGCTAGTAAGATTTGCAGTCTTGAAAAGTATCTCTGAAGGAAGTTTATCAAAATAGTTTTCCGGCATTTTAAAGGGATTGGTTTTTCCGGTCCTGACAAGCCGGGGCGCCAGATCTTTTAAATCCTGCGATTCGTTAAGGCCAAGTTTTTGTTTTCTGTTTTTCATTTGCTATTTGATTACAAAAAATGGATCAGGTTTAATCGGTTGTTAAATTCAATTCTATTTTTTTTACAGCTATATGAAAAGATGCTTTTAATGCTCCGACTGAAGTGCCAAGTATTTCTGACATTTCCTCGTATTTCAGTTCGTCATAGTACCTTAGGGTGAATACCAGCCGCTGCTTGTCGGGCAGGGCTAAAATTGCTTTCTGAAGCTTAACTTCAATTTCATCACCGCTGAAATAATTATCGTCTTTCAGTTTGCTGCCAAGCCGGTCATTGTAATCCTGAAAGATCAGGGTATATTTTATTTTTTTTCGCTGGAGGAATGAAAGGGCTTCGTTGCATGCAATCCGGTAAATCCAGGTATAAAGGCCTGAATCTGCTCTGAAAGAACCAAGATTTTTCCAAACCTTGACAAAAGTATCCTGTACCAGGTCGTTTGCATCATCATGATCAATAACCATACGGCGGATCAACAGGTAAACCTGCTGCTGGTACTTGCCGATAAGCAGTTTGAACCCGTAATTTGATGTCTGCAAATCAAGGCACAACTCAATAATTTTATGATCCGGAGTGCTTTCCAATCAATTTTTTTGTGATGCCGAAGTTAGCATAAAAAATTCTGACCTTTTGACAATCCAAATCATGAAAGGTTTAAACAAGAAGCAGGGGCAATAACTTTTTGCTTTTTCAAACGTTTATAAAAAATTAAATGAGAATGTCAAAATTTTGATAGTTTTGTGGATTATGACTAGAGTAATTACTTTGATAATCTTAATAATTCCGCTGCTTACAAACGGTCAAATTGCTTTAACAGAAGAAACTGCCGCCAAACTTAATCATTCGAATGATTATGTAGGTTCAGGGTTTGATGAAAAAGAAATTGAAAATTACCTTAAAGAGCAGAAACTAAAATTGAACCTGAAAGCAGGTGCTTTTTTTGGAACCGGTTTTGGCTCGGGTGAATATTATGGAACCTATGTTTCACCGGAGATAAATTACCGGGTGAGTCCCAGGTTTACAGTAAAAACAGGCATATCAGTAATCCAATCTTTCGGAAGTCAACCCGGATTAATGATGTACGAAGCCACACCGGGCTCTCCGTCTGCACCTTCGACCCGGTCGCATATTTATGCATCTGGAACATACAAGCTTAACGAGCGGCTGATGATCTCCGGGACAGTATATAAATCCTTCAATACTTTCAACGGAAAAAGCAGCAATCCGGCAAGTAAAATATATGATTACCAGGGAGTGATCATGGGAATTGATTACAAGGTGGGCAGGAATATCTTTATCCAGGGTCAAATAGAATTTTCCGATAGCCCATACTCCCGCTATTCCTATCCGTATTCAGGTTTCGGCCATGGATACGGTGACCCGGTTCATAATCCATTTCCATCTTTCTGAAATTTCACATAGAATAATAGTTTGGAAAAGATTCTTTCGATCGTCAACCTGAATAAAAGATATGGTAAAATCCATGCCGTAGACAATTTTTCACTTGATATAGACAAAGGCAGCATTTACGGAATACTTGGTCCAAATGGCAGCGGCAAGACTACCACACTTGGAATCATTCTCAATGTAATCAACCCTGACAGCGGTACCTATTCATGGTTTGGCGAACCCAATTCCAAAGAAAACAGGAAACGGATAGGAGCAATCCTGGAGCAGCCCATCTTTTACCCTTATTTATCTGCTGTTAAAAACCTTAGGATAATTGCAGATATCAAAGGAGCAGATCATGAAGATATTGAAAGGGTACTCAATGTTGTAGATCTGTTCCACAGGAAGGATTCTAAATTCAGGACCTATTCATACGGTATGAAACAGCGGCTCGCTATAGGCGCTGCGCTGCTCGGCAAACCTGAAGTGCTGATTTTTGATGAACCCACTAACGGGCTTGACCCAAAAGGGATTGCTGAAATAAGAGATTTGATTATTTCTATCGCCCGGGACGGAATTACCATACTGCTTGCCAGTCATCTCCTTGACGAAGTTCAAAAAACCTGCTCTCATGTTGCTGTTCTGAAAGAAGGGAAAAAATTATTTGCTGGCAAAGTTGGTGACGTTCTCAACCTGAAAGATTCGTTAGAAATCTCCGCAAGGGATAATGATCAGCTTTATAATATTTTGGGGGGATTTCAGGAAGGTATGGAAATAGTAAGAGAGCGGGAGATTTTAGTGATTAAGTTGAAAGAAGGAACGACTATCTACGATCTTAATCAGTATCTTGTAGCTAAAGGCATTGTTGTTACCCATTTGGCTTCGAGAAAAAAAAGCCTGGAGGATCAATTTTTACAATTACTAACAGAAAGCAAATGATAAGACTGCTCAAAATAGAGCTTCAGAAGTATTTGACATACCGGGCTTTCTGGTTGATGATCATTTTCTATGCTTCTCTTTTAGCCATAATGATCTTCGGCATTCCTGGATTAATTGATTATATTGCTGAAAAATCAGGGGAGCCATCGAAATTCAGGATTTTCAAGGCTATCGTTTTTAATTTCCCCGACATCTGGCAAAACATTTCATTCGTGGCAAGTTCAAGGTTTTTTATAAAGATCGTTTTGGGGATCATCATCATCATACTGGTAACTAATGAATTTCATTTTCTTACCATCCGATCAAATATCATCAGCGGATTCGACAGAAAAGATTTTCTGTTAAGTAAAATCGGACTGATCATTCTTTTGAGCCTATTCTCAACACTGGTAATTTTTTTATCAGGCTTATACCTCGGATTCACAAATTCAGTGTCAAAATCAATAACCGATGTTTTTGGCAAAATGCTTTTTTTACTCGGCTATTTTATTGAGATTTTCGCCTACCTTTCATTTTGCATGCTTCTCGGTATTATTTTTAAAAAAACCGGGATTACTTTTATTGTCCACTTTGTTTATTATATTATTGAACCCATACTCGATTTCAATCTGAACGATAAAATAACTCCCTATTTACCCATCAATGCTATTAACGGCATTATTACAACTCCAAACACCTCCCTGATAAAGATAAAAGGTCCGGAATTCAACTTCGATTTTCAGGAAGCTATTTCTCTTGCCGATGTGAGTGTTTGTCTTGGATATACCCTTTTGTTCATTCTGCTTTCTTATTTCATCTTAAAGCGACGGGATATTTAAAATTATTACCCTTGGATAATTTTATAAATTTGGCAAATGAAATTGTCAATTTTGAATAAACCCTTAATAAGCCTTATAGTTTCTCTAGGATTTGTAATTAATCTTTTCTCTGCTGAAGGAACTGTTAACCGGGACAGTTTGCAAAACAGATATATCCTTGCCCATAAACCTTCTGATAAAATCGTACTTCTGAATCTGCTTGCCGAAAATTATTTAACTGACAATCCTCTCAAAGCCTATAATTTCGCTTTACAGGCAAAATCAATTTCTGAAAAAGAGGGGAATTTGTTTGAGGAAGCAAAAGCCCTTTATTTCATGTCAGTGCTCGATTATAAAAAGGGACACTATGCTGTTGCTTATAATTATATGGCCGAAGCTCAGGATGGATTTAGCAAAACTGGCAACAGGCACTGGTACGGCAAAGCTTGTCTGGAACTGGGTAAAATTTACGAAAAGCAATTTGAGTTTGAAAAGGCGCTTGAATCGTTGCTGCAGGCATCTGAAATTTTTACAGAGATGTCCGATTCAACGAACCTTGCAGGAACATACAATATCATCGGCATTAATTATTATGATCAAAAAGATCTAGATAAGGCTTTTGAGTTCTTTCAGGCTTCGCTAAAAATCCGTTTGGTTCTGAAGGATGAGGCGGGATTGGCATCGACTTACAATAATATCGGTGAGATTTATCGTCTAAAAAGCAATTGGGATCAGGCAATGGAAAATTTTTATAAAGCAATAAAAGTCAACCGGACCCTTGACAGGCCTCAATCCCTTTCCATCAATTATGATAATATGGGGGGTATTTATACCCGGCTTGGCAGATATGATTCTGCCCGTTATTATCTTAATGAGAGTCTGAGGCTAAGCAAGAGCAGGAATGACATGGAAATGGTCTCAACGAGCTATATCAGCCATGGAAGGCTTTACCGACATTTGAATGACTTCAATAAAGCGTTACAATATTGTGATTCCGGATATCAGATTGCCCAGGCAAATGGCTATTTAATTCATTTGCAGGAGGCGGCTTTTGAATTCAGTGAGATATACAAGGAAGTGGGAAAGTACGACCAGGCTTACAGATACCATAAAGTATACAAAATGGTTGGCGACAGCCTGCTTACGATCCGGAACCAGGAAAAAATAGCTCAGCTTGAGATGAAATTGATCTTCGACCATGAAAAAAAACTGCAATCCTTGCATCAGGAAAAATTGAGATATATTTATTTTCTTGTCGCTTTTGGATTGATCATTATATTGATGATTGTTCTATTGATTTACGGAAGACTGCGAATCAAGATCCGGCACTCACAAATTGAGCAGGAAAACCTGGTACTTGAAAGCCGTCAGCTAAAAGCGGAAATTGAGTATAAAAACAGGGAGCTTACAACCAATGTTATGTACCTTGTAAAGAATAATGAGCTGATCAACTATATCAGTGAAAAACTCCTGAAAGCAAAATCCGTTTTTAAAAAAGAAAGGCAGGAGGCTGTGCAGGAAATCATACTCGAATTACAATCGAATATTGATACTGACATCTGGAAAACATTCGAGGAACGGTTCAAAGCAGTTCACAAGGAGTTTTATCAGAAATTAAATGATAAATTTCCTCATTTGACCGAAAATGACAAAAAACTTTGTGCTTTGCTCAGGTTAAATTTAAGCACCAAAGATATTGCGGTAATTACGCGACAGAATCCAAACAGTATTGACGTAGCCAGGACGAGGCTCAGAAAAAAAATGAATTTATCCAATACGGAGATAACCCTGGTTTCATTTCTTGAAAATTTTTAATAAAATGAAAAGGCTGGCCTTTATAACCTTTGCAATGTTTTTAATTCTGATATTAAATGCACAGAATAAAAAGTATATTGACAGCCTTGTGATAAAGCTTAACGATGAAACAAATGATACTGCAAAGGCAAATTGGTTAAATAAAATAGCTTCCGACCTTTATTATGTAAATCATGATCAAATACTTGAATACGGACAAAAGGCGCTTGAACTGAGCGAGGATTTGAATTATAATAAAGGCATAGCCGAAGCCTATAACAATTTAGGAATATACTATCGATCAAAAGGCCTATACGATGTGGCCATAGATTATTTTTTTAAAAGCCTTGAGATCATGGAGAACATCAATACCCCGAATGGTATCGGAAGATGTTACAACCTTATCGGTATAGTTTATTATTACATGGGTAATTACCGTCTTAGCATGGATTACTATAATAAGGCCATTGCAATTAATATTGAACAAAAGGACAGGAAATGGATCGCCGGAAACTATAACAATCTCGGGATGATTTATGAAAAAATTGGAGAATACAGTTTAGCTCTTGAGTATTATTTTAAATCTCTTGAAATCAATATTGAGTTAAACAACAAAAACTTTATCGCTAATAATTATGGCAATATCGGAAGCCTTTACCAGCAAACGGGTAATCCAAAAAGCCTGGAATATTTTCTCAAACGTCTCCAGTTGAATGAAGAGTTAAAGGATTTGAATGGAGTTGCTGTTTCGAATTACCTGATTGGAAAATACTTTAATGCCCAGCAAAAATACGAAGAGGCTATTTCTTTTCTGACTAAAAGCTTTATCCTGGCAGACAGCAACGGGAATTTATTACAGTTGAATAACACAGCCAAAGAACTGAGCGATGCTTATGCTGAAACCGGAAATTATGCAGAAGCTTATCGTTATCATGTAATCCTAAAGGAAATGAGCGACAGTTTGAATTTTCAGGAGAACACCCAAAAACTGACCCAGACGGAAATGCAATACCGGTTTCGTAAAGATCAGCAGGTTAATGAACTGAGATATGAAAAAACCGAGTTGCTTTATACTCTGATCGGTTTACTGTTGGGACTTCTGGTGCTTGGATCATTAATTTTTGTCAGCCGGCAGAGAGCAAGAGTGAAACAGCAGGAACTGCAGCAAAAGGGACTCGAACTTGAAAACAACCTGCTCAGGGAAGAGCTTAAATTCAAAGAAAAGACTTTTGAGGACAACGTAAAGTATCTTCTGACAAAAAACGAGCTTATAAGTAAAGTTTCAGAGAGACTCATTAACGAAAAGCATTTGTTCAAAAAAGAAAACCAGCAAATCATTGATGAGGTAATACTCGAACTCCAATCAGATAAGGACAGGGATGTTCTTGAAGAATTCGAAACTCGCTTCAAGCAAATTCACTCCGGTTTTTATGAAAACCTCAACCAAATAGCACCGGATCTGACTTCATCTGAGAAAAAATTATGTGCTTTCATAAAACTAAAAATGTCGACTAAAGAGATTTCGTCAATTACCGGCCACAGTATTAACAGCATTGAAACTTCACGAACACGGCTCCGGAAGAAATTAAAGATCCACGATAAGGACGTCTCCTTGCAGGATTATCTTGAAAAAGTTTGATTCGATATAAATAAAAAAGTTCAGCTAAATAGCAGGACTTTCTAATGTCGGGGTAGCAAGATTCGAACTTGTGACCTTCCCGACGCAACGTCGGGACGCGATAAAGGCCAATGAAATTAAAAAGCCCTGTAATTATAGTACAAGGCTTTTTCTTATTGTCGGGGTAGCAAGATTCGAACTTGCGACCTCCTGCTCCCAAAGCAGGCGCGATAACCGGACTACGCTATACCCCGATTCCTTTAATATTCAATGAACAACTAAAAGAACATCTTTTGCGGAGAGAGGGGGATTCGAACCCCCGGTACCCTTTCGAGTACGACAGTTTAGCAAACTGTTGGTTTCAGCCACTCACCCACCTCTCCAACTTAATTACTCTCCAGTTTAGCATCCGCCATTTGGAGGATCAGCCACTCACCCACCTCTTCCTCCTTAATCCTCTATAGTTTAATCTCCGTCACTTGGCAGATCAACTATTCTCTCACCCAATTGAATGTCTTTTGGAAAAAGAGGTGCAAAAATAAAGAATTAATTAAATAGACAAGTTTTTTATCAATTAATTTCCTTATGGACACCGATTTTATAAATTTGCACAAAAGTTAAGTTTCATGAGCTTACTGCAAAATCTTGATTATTTTAAAAAGAACGTTCCTTCACATGTGCAGTTGGTCGCGGTTTCGAAGACCAAACCCACCGAGTTGATATTAGCAGCCTATCAGGCAGGCCATAAAATTTTCGGTGAAAATAAAGCCCAGGAACTTTTTTCCAAGCAAGCTTTGTTGCCAAATGATATCCAATGGCACTTTATCGGTCACCTGCAAACCAACAAAGTGAAATATATTGCCTCATTTGTCAGCATGATCCAGAGCATCGATAGCTTAAAACTACTGGTCGAAGTCAATAAACAGGCTCAAAAGTATAACCGCGTCATTGATTGTCTGCTTCAGTTTCATATTGCGTCCGAAGAAAGCAAATTTGGATTAAACTACGATGAAGTTTTTGAACTGCTAAATTCTACTGAATTTACTTCACTTAAAAACATAAGGATTTGTGGAGTAATGGGAATGGCAACATTTACTGCTGAAGAGAATCTTTTACGTAATGAATTTAAAAAATTAAAAGATTATTTTGATCTCCTGAAAAAAAATTTCTTCTTAAATAAAGATTATTTCAAGGAAATCTCAATGGGGATGTCGGATGATTATAAAATTGCCATCGAAGAAGGAAGCACTATTGTCAGAATTGGAACCGCTCTATTCGGAGGGAGATAAGATTTAGCAGGGGGATAGAACTTTGCTGGATAAAACGACTCAGATCCAAGATTAATTAGGGCGAGGAGGTTAAAATCATTACCGACCCCTTATAGGTTTTATCTTCGTAATACCCTTTACAATTCAGAATATAAAAATACACACCATCTTTAATACCTTTTGCCTCCCAATCGTTTTGATAATTATCGGTTTCATAAACTTTTTGGCCGTATCGATTAAATATTACCAAAGTGTTGCTTAAAAAATATTTGCTAAGATCTATCGGTGTAGTTCCGGAACTGATACTTTTTAATCCATTACCTCCGTTATTGTTGCCTCCCTGAGTTGCATCCTCTTCAAAGATTTGAAAATACCTGTTGAAATCATCATCATTCGGGGTAATAACTGAAGTGGCCCTTAATTCCACAGGCTCAACAGTTATTTGAATATGAACATTATTTGAATCCTGGCAACCATAAAACGTCCGGTAATGAAAGTAAACCTCGTATGTGCCGGTATTTGAATAGGTATAATCGGGGGATTCTATATCGTATACAAAAATACTGTCTGTCCCTAAAAAATCCCACCACAGGCTATTTAAGTAAAAAGTGTCAGTGCCAAGAGAATCGTATGAAATATTTTCATAGGTGAAATGCACAAAAGGCTTTTGAATATAGACCGTGTCTGTTGGATCTGAAGTAAGTTCAATTTCAGGCAAGGGATAGGCTTTCACCTCAAAAGTGTGCTTAAGTTTGCATCCGAGGGAATCGGTTACAATAAGTTTTTTTTGTCCGTTTGCCAATTTCCATGCTTTTGAGGGATCGCTGAAGTAAGGCTGACCTTCGGACCATTCATAGTTGTAAGGCGGAAAACCTCCGGAAATAAAAGCTTGTACATGGGCTGCTGTTGAATCGGGGCATCCCATCTTAAACTGCACGATTGAATCTGCTTTTATAATTTCGCTTACATCTACCCTGACACTATCGTAACAATGATTTAAACCGAGCAGAGTATCCTGGATGTTCGCGTAATACCAGGCAGTATCTCTTGGATAAACAGCAATAGAATCGCTTATTATATTCATTGGCATCCACGTAAAATCAAATGCCTGTGAGCTTGGATAAAGATAAATTGTGTCGCCACAGAGCACCGGACCGGCTAATTCCTGAATAAAAGCATCTACGATCACGACAAAAACCGAATCTTTTTTTGTTAGGTCATCTTTTGTAAATTCTAAAACATATTGTCCGGTTATACTTACCCAAATTATCTGGGTAGTATCGCCAGTGCTCCATTCATATTTATCATATCCGAAACCGGCATCCAGCATCAGGCTGTCGACTTTGCATGACCGGAGGGTATCAGGAAAGATATTCTGAGCCTGAGCCGGATCAGACAAAACCCAAAGGAAAATGAGAATAAAAAACCTTAAAATTATTATTATAAATTTTCCGGGGAACATTAACATGATCGTCTATTACTACTTTTTTTTATTTCAAGGGAAACAATTTTAACGTACAAAGATGATTAAAATTTTAACAGCCCTCTCAAGTGAATCAAATTTTTCAATTTACCATTGTCACAATTGCAGCCGGAACAATATAAAAAACTCTTAATCAGGCCAATTATTCCACTTTTTTTATAACTTTCTGTCAATTTTTCCTGTAATCGAAGGCTATTCTTCATGGCAATAATTTTGAGGGAAGTCTACTCTGACCCGAAAAATAAAGCAATATGAATTTAAACAATTTTACGATCAAATCGCAGGAAGCTATTAATAAGGCTCAAGAAATAGCCATGGCTTTGCAGCACCAGGTTATTGAAAACACGCACATATTAAAAGGACTGATCACAAGTGATGAAAACGTTGTCCCATTTCTGCTGAAGAAACTTGATGTTAATACCAATATAGTGCTAAAAACCCTTGATAAGATTTTAGAATCACAGTCAAAGGTGGCCGGGGGTGATCAATATCTTTCGCGTGATGCCAATACAACATTACAGAAAGCCGGTAACTATCTGAAGGAATTTAACGATCAGTTTATTTCGGTCGAGCATATTTTACTGGCAATATTGGATGGTACCGACGCTGCAGCTAAGCTTCTAAAGGATAATGGCATTTCAGAAAAGGGATTAAAAACTGCAATAAAACAACTTCGTAAAGGATCTGCTGTAAACAGCCAAACAGCTGAGGAAAGTTTCAATGCATTAAATCGTTATGCGAAAAACCTGAATGAACTGGCCAGAAGCGGCTCCCTCGATCCGGTGATAGGCAGAGATGACGAGATCAGGAGAATATTACAAATTCTTTCCAGAAGAACCAAAAACAATCCTATACTCATTGGTGAGCCAGGTGTAGGTAAAACGGCCATAGCAGAAGGGCTGGCAAACAGAATCATGAACGGGGATGTCCCTGAAAATCTTCGCTCAAAACAAGTATTTTCGCTCGATATGGGCGCTTTGATTGCCGGAGCTAAATACAAAGGAGAATTTGAGGAGCGGCTTAAAAGTGTTGTAAAAGAAGTGATCGGTTCGGATGGAGAGATAATTCTTTTTATAGATGAAATTCATACACTTGTCGGAGCGGGCGCTTCAGAAGGCGCAATGGATGCGGCTAATATTTTGAAACCGGCTCTTGCACGCGGTGAACTCAGAGCAATTGGTGCAACAACCCTCAAGGAATACCAAAAATATTTCGAAAAAGATAAAGCGCTCGAAAGAAGGTTTCAAATTGTCATGGTGGAGGAGCCGGATGTACCTGATACTATCTCCATCCTGAGGGGACTAAAAGAAAGATATGAGAATCATCATCATGTCAGAATAATGGATGAAGCCATAATTGCAGCGGCAGAGCTTTCGCACCGGTATATTTCTGACAGGTTTCTGCCTGATAAAGCGATCGATCTGATTGATGAAGCGGCTGCAAAATTAAGGCTGGAAATTAATTCTTTACCCGAAGAACTGGAAACCCTTGAAAGAAAAATAAAACAACTTGAAATAGAAAGAGAAGCCATCAGGCGCGAAAAAGATGAAGTAAAACTCAGTAATCTCAGCCAGGAAATTGCCAATCTTACAGACGAAAGAAATCATTTACATGCAAAATGGAAATCTGAAAAGGATATAGCTGAACAAATCCAGGAAAGGAAAAAGAATATAGAAAACCTGAAACTGGAAGCTGACCAGGCTGAACGAAACGGTGATTATGGCAAAGTAGCGGAAATCCGCTATGGCAGTATTAAATCAGCCGAAGATGAAATTGAAAAACTTAAAGCCAAACTTAGTGAACTGCAATCCGGTTCACCTATGATCAATGAGGAGATAGGATCGGAGGACATCGCAGAAATTGTTGCGAAATGGACCGGGATTCCTTTAAGTAAAATGCTTCAAAGTGAACGTGAAAAATTGCTGAATCTTGAAGAAGAATTACACCGACGGGTTATAGGCCAGGAAGAAGCAATTACTGCTGTAGCAGATGCTATCAGGAGAAGTCGCTCCGGACTTCAGGATGCCAGGCGCCCAATAGGTTCTTTTATTTTTTTGGGGACAACAGGAGTTGGTAAAACCGAATTGGCGAAAGCTTTGGCTGAATTTCTTTTTGATGATGAAAATTCAATGGTAAGGATAGATATGTCAGAGTATCAGGAAAGGCATTCTGTGTCACGGTTAATTGGTGCTCCTCCCGGTTATGTCGGTTATGATGAAAGCGGCCAGCTTACCGAAGCAGTCAGGCGAAAACCTTACAGTGTGATTTTACTGGATGAAATTGAAAAAGCCCATCCTGATGTTTTTAACATTTTGCTTCAGGTTCTGGACGATGGAAGGCTGACAGATAATAAAGGCCGGACCGTTGACTTTAAAAACAGCATCATTATTATGACCTCAAATGTCGGTTCACACATTATTCAAAAAAATATGGAATCCATTACTGAAAAAAACAAAAACGCAGTCATGGACAAAACCAAAAATGAAGTCTTGTCGATGCTTAAATCAGCCATACGCCCTGAGTTTCTTAACAGGATCGATGAAATTATCATGTTTAGCCCACTGAGCAGGGATGAAATAACTGAAATTGTCAGGTTACAGTTTGGCTATATTCAAAAATTACTTGAAGGTAATCAAATCCACCTCGAAGCAACTGAAGAGGCCATAGCCTATATTGCCAAGGAAGGCTTTGATCCTCAATATGGCGCCCGTCCGGTGAAAAGGGTTATCCAGAAGAATTTACTGAACGAACTGTCAAAAATGATACTGGCAGGCAATATCAATAAGGATTCTGAGATTATTCTTGAATGTAAGAATAATATGCTTACTTTTACAAATAAAAAATAAATAAAAAGGGAAACAAAAAACTGTAACTAATTGAATTTATAAAGGTATAAGTCAAAAATGAGAATTCATTGAAGCAACAAATTAAGAGTAACTGTAAAATTTGAATATAATGGGCAATTTGAAAAAATTCAGAGTAATACTAATAGCTTTAGGCCTGATTTGCATTAATCTTGTTCAGGCACAATTTTCTGGAGGTGCGCATTTTGGTCTGAATGCTGCTTCTTTCAGAGGGTCTTCTGCTAAAAACAAATCAATGTTGCTGGGATACAATTTAGGAGGTTTTGCCAACCTTAGTGGTGAAAGTTTCCTTAAGGGTGATATCGCAAAGATAATGTCTTTGCAGGCAGACTTAAATATAGAAACCAAAGGTGGTGTGATGGACTACCCTGCTATAGAAAGCAGTTCTGATAGTTTTATTTATGTAACTCAATCTCAAAAACTGAATCTTACCTATGTATCAATTCCAATTATGGCCAAATTCAGCTTTGGGGATGAAAAAAAACTGATCTATTATGCTGAGGCAGGTGTCTATGGATCAGGCTTGTTTGGGGTTGCTGTCGATGGTGAAAGAGAATACGATCATGATTTTGATAAAGACAGCCCCAACAGAAATTACCGGGACGATTTTGATGGATTCGATGTTGGAATGATAATCGGTGGTGGGGCAAGTCTGCCTTTTGGAGGCCGAAAAAGCCCATGGAGAGCTTTCAGCGAACTGAGATATACTATGGGTTTTGCATCTATCGGTGAAAAAAGAAAAAATACTCCGGACTATTTTACAGAATTTCTAAGTGATCTCAAAACCAGTGCAGTCTCACTGTCATTCGGATTTGCCTATAAATTCTTATAAAATAAAAAATCAAACATATAAAAGGCTGCCGGTATATTCGACAGCCTTTTTTTATTTTTGCCGGAACAAATAATACATGACAGTCAGTCAAAATACAACCAGTTTATCAGAAATTGCACAGCATATCCGAATTGATATCGTAAAAAGTCTTGCTGAAGCAGGTTCAGGTCACCTCGGAGGTTCACTTGGACTGGCGGATGTTTTAACAACACTTTATTTTCATGTTCTGAACCATAAACCCGCTGAGCCTTTATGGGAAGAGCGTGACAGATTTATTTTATCGATAGGACATGTTGCACCGGTTTTATATTCCACATTAGCGCATGCAGGTTATTTTCCGAAAGAAGAACTCTTAACCCTTCGCAAATTAGGAGGCAGGTTGCAAGGCCATCCTGGAAGGGAACATGGTTTGCCGGGTATTGAACTTTCTGCCGGTTCTTTGGGTCAGGGATTATCTGTCTCAGTCGGGCTTGCATTGGCAGCTAAATTGGATAAAAAAAACTGGAAGGTTTATTCTGTTCATGGCGATGGTGAGTTGCAGGAAGGTTCCATCTGGGAGGCAGCCATGAGTGCCAGCCATTATAAACTCGACAACCTGATTGCTATCATCGACCGGAATGGCGTTCAAATAGATGGCAAGACTTCAGAGGTCATGGAGATTGAGCCTTTGGCCAATAAATGGAAGGCTTTTAGATGGCAGGTTTTGGAATGCAATGGCCATAATTTTGAAGATTTAATCAACACATTTAATAAAGCCGGGCAATCCATTAATAAACCCACAGTAATTATTGCTCATACAATTATGGGTAAAGGGATCAAAGAAATTGAAGGTGATTATCGGTGGCATGGAAAGGCTCCGAACCAGGGAGAGGCCGAAAGGTTTATTGCAGAATTGAAAGGCAATCGGATGGAAGAAGAAAATGAAATAGATAAAAATTGATTGAAATACATTGAAATTGGACGGGGTGTTTAAGAATAAAGGAAATAAACCAACTAAAACCGGTTTTGGGGAGGGTGTATTTGAAGCCGGCAAATTAAACCAAAATGTAATTGGAATTGGCGCAGATATAACAGCTTCGGTTGAGATGAATTTGTTTGCACAAGCATTTCCTGAAAGGTTTTTTTCATTTGGAATTGCTGAACAAAATTGCATTGGCGTATCTGCGGGACTGGCTTTGGCAGGTAAAATTCCTGTCTTTTCCACTTATGGTGTTTTTGCTGCTTTACGAACAACAGATCAAATCAGGATTTCAGTTTGTTATAATAATCTTCATGTTATTATTGGAGGCGCGCATGCAGGAATTTCAGTCGGACCGGATGGCGCCACCCACCAGGCATTGGAAGATATAGCCATCATGAGGGTTTTACCAAATATGACGGTTATTTCACCTTGTGATGCGACACAAACCAAGATTGCTACACTCAAAGCTATCATTGAATTAAAGGGTCCTGTATATATCCGGTTTGGAAGGGAGCCGGTTCCGGACTTCACTATGGAGAAACAGGATTTTGAAATTGGCAAGGGACAACTTCTGAAAGATGGAAAAGATATTTCCATATTTGCTACCGGGCATATGGTTTGGGAAGCATTACAGGCTGGCTACCAATTGGCGGAGGAAGGAGTCAGTGCAAGGGTAATTAATATTCATACCATTAAACCCATTGATGAAGAAATCATTATTAAGGCTGCAAAAGAAACCAAAGCGATTATTACTGCTGAAGAACACCAGATCATGGGAGGATTCGGAAGTGCGGTTGCTGAGGTCGTAGTAAAGGATTACCCGGTTCCAATGGATTTTGTCGGGATGAATGATTCCTTTGGTGAATCCGGAAAACCGGAAGAGCTGATGATTAAATTTCACCTTACAAAGGAGGAAATTATCAGGAAAGTCAAACAAATATTGAGTCGATAGTAATAATGCTTCATTTTTAGGAGTGAATTATCAACTACCTTAACAAAACCTAATAATAAATTAACTATTAATTAA
Source organism: uncultured Bacteroidales bacterium (assembly GCA_963708435.1). GTDB lineage: Bacteria > Bacteroidota > Bacteroidia > Bacteroidales > JAADJA01 > JAADJA01. The sequence continues at coordinate 48,223 of CAVPSZ010000001.1, read as the reverse complement.
GCTACAACCCATGAAGACTTATTATTTTTGCCACAGAAAATAAAGATGAGCTGTTCATCTTTTACAATTGAAGCGGCGATGGCCAAGTTTAGAGCAGATTGTCGCGAACGGGGAATACAAAAAGTTGACCCCAAAGTTGCTGGAGAATTCCGGCTTTTTTTATGCTCTCGAATTCACAAAATATTTTCCCCAAATTACTTCTTCATGGTAAACCGAATCTCAGCAGAGCCTGTTATTTCAGAATGTTTTATAGTAGGTTTTTCTGATTTTCTTCCATCAATACTCACTTCCTTCACAAGTGAATTATCAGCAGACTGGTTTTCCACTCTAATATTTATTATTTTCCCATCTCCAAGATCAATCTCAGCCGATTTAACCAAAGGACTGCCAAGGGCATACTCATCCGAACCGGGACAAACAGGGTAAAAACCCAGGGCGCTGAAAATGTACCAGGCAGACATTTGTCCGCAATCGTCGTTGCCGCAAAGGCCATTGGGGGCATTGGCATACATTGTATTGCAAATCATCCTGACACGTTCCTGCGTTTTTTCAGGATTACCTGCCCAGTTATAAAGATAGGGAATGTGATGTCCGGGCTCATTGCCATGAACATACAGACCGATGATTCCGTCACGGGTGATGTCCTCATTGGCTTCGATGTGTTTGTCCTCAAGTTGAAGGGTGAATAACTGATCAAGCATTTTCGAAAATTTTTTCTTACCTCCCATCATTTCAATCAGGGTATACGGTTCTTGCGGAACATAAAGTCCGTAGTTCCAGGCATTGCCTTCAATGAACCCCTGTCCGTGGGTGTTCAGGGGATCAAATTCCTTTTTAAAGGTTCCATCTGAAAGTTTTGGCCGCATAAAACCGGATTCAGGATCGAAAACATGATTGTAATTTTTCGAGCGGTTCATGAATTCAGTATAAGCCTTTTCATTCTCAGCTTTTCGGGCAATCTGAGCTATGGCCCAGTCATCATAAGCATACTCAAGTGTTTTACTGACTGAGCTTCCATTTTTATCTTCAGGGACATAACCTAACTCCATGTAATACTTCAAACCATCAAAGAGTCCATAACTCGCAGTTTGAACACAGGCATTCAGCGCACGGTTAATATCTCCTTTATAAATTCCCTTCTGAATGGCGTCAGCTATGACTGAAACGCTGTGATAACCGATCATGCACCAGTTTTCGTTGCTGTAATGCGACCATACCGGCAGCATGGGATGTACACTCTGATCGAAATGGGCAAGCATAGAGCTGACCATGTCAGCATTTCTATCAGGCTGGACCAGATTAAAAAGCGGATGCAATGCCCTGTAGGTATCCCATAAAGAAAAAACAGTGTAATTGGTAAATCCATCAGATCGATGAATGTTTTGATCCAATCCGCGATATTGCCCATCGACATCTTCATAAATAATCGGGCTGATAAAAGTATGATATAACGCTGTATAAAACACCACCTTTTCATCCGGAGTGTTCGTTTCAACCTTTATTTTAGATAGTTCTTTGTTCCATTTCTCTTTGGCTTCCTTTCGTGTTTTACCAAAGTTCCAATGTGGGATTTCTGCGAGCAGGTTCTTAATTGCACCTTCAGTACTAACGGCAGATAAAGCGAATTTGATTTTCAGCTGCTGATGTTCTTCAATGTCAAAATTGAAATAGGCCCGGATTTTATGTCCTGCCATTTCAGGAAAGTTCTGCTCTTCATTGAATTTCCTGTAAAATCCTCGATAAACTGACTGATCATACTTTTTGTGACCATAACTTTTAAATGGTTTGCTGAAAACCATTGCAAAATAGACGGTTCGTGTACGTGCCCAGCCAGAAGTCTGTCTGTAACCGGTTACCAAGGTATCATTCTCTACCCTGATAAATGTCCAGACATTTTTATCATCGTAGTTGTAAATTCCATGGATCAGGTCGAGGATGATGTGGGCATCTTTAGTTTCAGCGATTGAGTATTGGTGGAAACCTACACGTTCAGTGGTAGTCATTTCTGCCAAAATATTTCCATCATCCAGCTTTACGCTGTAATATCCTGGTTCTGCAAGCTCGGTTTTCTTATCATAAGTTGATCGGTAACCTTGTTCAGGATGATCAGCGGTTCCCGGATTAAGCTGAACTTCACCTATTGTTGGCATGATCAGGAAATCACCCAGATCAGAATGGCCGGTTCCGCTGAAATGCGTATGGCTGAACCCGACAATGGTTGGATCATCGTACTGATAACCTGCACAATATTCATAAACTTTTTTATTGTATTGACCTTCGTCCCAATATCCTATAGTATCGGTATCAGGGCTTAGCTGCACCATTCCGAAAGGGACAACCGCTCCAGGAAAAGTGTGTCCCATTTTTTGTGTTCCAATAAAAGGATTGACGAAACGGGTGTAATCCACTAATTTATCGGTTTGACCAAAGGAATTCAAATAAGCCCAGATAAAACAAATGAATACAAAATAACTTTTCATTGGCTTTTGGATTTTAAATATTTGATTCTGTTTCAATCCACCCCAAATTTGAATCTTCCTTCATGTCAAAGTCGCGGATATAGGGCTTAATATCGAGCAAGGGTGTTCCATCAAGAATATCAAGCCCGGATGTAAAAATCCGGTTGCCCTCAATCTTTTTTATTTTCGCAATGGTCAATCCAATTGGATTGATACGATTTGGAGACCGCGTTGCCCAAAGTCCGACTTCGATGCCATTTCCTCTCGGAGGAAACACCCTCATTTTCGGTTCTCTTTTTGGCTTGTGAAAATGGAAAAAGGATATAGCAATAGTTTAGTTTATCCAGCAAGTATAGGCCATCACTGTATTCCGGGTTCAATTCAACGAAGAATTCACCCTCAGCATTTTCAAAGTCAGTATGAGGCGCATCATCCTTGTAGGGAGTATGGATAATACCGATAGGAAAAAAGTTTATCATTTACTTTGATCTTTGAGCCATGAATACCAGACATCCATCCCTTCACCTGATTTTACAGAAAGCTCGAAGAATTTTAAATGATGGTTGACCTGCATGGCATATTGTTTTGCTTTTTCGATACTGAAATCAACATAAGGAAGCAGATCTGTTTTATTGATGATGCAGACACTCGATGATTGAAACATGGTTGGATATTTCAAGGGCTTGTCATCGCCTTCCGTTGTGCTGATGATGACAACGCGCTCAGCTTCCCCCAAATCAAAAAGGGATGGGCAGACCAGGTTGCCAACGTTCTCAATCACTAAAACTGAGTTCTCAGCAATATTTAATTCCTTTACAGCCTTGTTCACCATATCCGAATCAAGGTGACAACCGTTACCTGTGTTGATCTGAACCACCGGTGCACCAGCGGCATGGATCCGGTTGGCATCATTCATGGTCTGCTGATCACCCTCTACAACAAAAAATTTAATTTCCTTACCGAGGTCTTTGATTGTCTTTTCCAGAAGACTTGTTTTTCCTGAACCCGGAGAACTTACCAGATTAATTGCAAATATTTTTTTGGCTTCAAAAAAACCACGATTTCGCTCAGCCAGCAGGTTATTCTTCGATAAAATGTCCTGTTCAACTCGTATTTCACGACCATGAGAATGATGATGGTCGTTGCTGTGATGATCGTGAGCATGACCTTCTTCATGATGATGATGATCATGATCGTGGGTATGCGAATGAGCGCCATGATCATGGTCATGATCGTGATCGTGGGGATGAATATGCTTATGATCGTGAGCATGAGAATGTTTGGTTCCATCATGATCATGCTCATGTTCGTGTTGATGAATATGTTCGTGATGATGTTCCTGAGAATTTTGTTTGCCGGGCTTTCTGATGGTCAGTCCATCGCCATGGCCGCAACCGCAAGTATCGCACATAAAGATTTATGATTTTAGATTTAGAATTAGATGTTAGAAAAATGATGTAAGTTTTTTTATTGCAAAGATATTGATTATTCGACTTTCAAGGATTTTATCCGGAGCTCTTTACCCTGGAAAATATCTGAAAACGGATTGCTGCATTTCGGGCAGGGTGTAAAGAGGTCGGCTGTTTTGAATTCATTTCTGCAAGAGGTGCATCTTGCCTTTGCCGGAATTTCATGAATTATCCATTTAGCTTTTTCGAGCATGGTGCCAATTTTCGCTGATTCAATAGCAAAATCCAGCGCTTCTTTTACCACGCCAGCCTGTGTGCCTATCTCAAGCTCAATTTCATTGATCAAAGAAGCATTTGCTTTTATAGCATTTTCTTCTGCAATTTCAATTATACTCATTACGATTGAAAGTTCATGCATAAGATTAAATTCCAAACTTTATAAACTCCAAAATCCAAAGGATTAAATTCCAAACTTATTAAACTCCAAAAGCCAAGTAAGAGAGTTTTCACTTGCCTGACTTTTTGTTAACTATAGAATTGAAAATCATTTTCAACTCATTTGCCTCGATAGATTGTGCATCAAATTCTTTTTCGAATGAAACATCATTCGTTGCCTTAAGAAGTTTCAGCCAAAAAGCACTTTCTTTTGCTTCCTTTCGGCAAACTTTAAACCGAAAAATAGCATCTTTGGTTCCCAGATTTTCATTTGCTTCAATATAATTTGCCCCCACAGAACCGGATGATTTTATAACTTGTTTTGAGTACTCAATATTTGAAATTGTCCTGGGTAGCTTATTTATAAGATTAGCAATGCTGAGAGCAAATAAAAAAGTTCTTTCTCCAAGATCATATGGTTTTTCACTGCTCATCTATTATTTTACTAATTTGTATTGCTAGTACTAACTTTTGGATTTTGGAATTTTTATTTTGGATTTTCAACAGATCCTTGGCAATTGTTCCCCCGCCAGCATATCAATGATCCTTCTTCCACCTATGCCAGTTGTCAGCCAGGCTCTTCCATGATGATCATCAACAACTTCCCCGATAATTGCGGCTTCTTTCCCCAATTCATTTTTCCTTACCACTTTCAGAACCTCATCGGCATCTTCTTTTCCAACTACCATCAATACCTTGCCTTCATTTGCAACATAAAGCGGATCGAAACCAAGCAGCTCGCACATTCCTCTCACATTTTCGCCTACCGGCAAAGCAGCTTCGTCAATTTCAATTCCAAAACGTTTATTTTCTGCAAGTTCACACAATACAGTTGCCAGCCCGCCGCGTGTTGCATCGCGCATAAACTTCATTTGACCGGTAACAGCGAGCACATCCTTTATCAGATGATTCAGACAAGCACAATCTGATTGAATATTTGTTTTGAAGCTGAGTTCTTCCCTTGCAGCCATTACAGCCATTCCATGATCAGCAATGGTTCCGTTGATGATGATTTTATCGCCCGGCTTAATTTCCGAACCAGTTCCAATTGATAGATGCCTGGGTTCAATTTCCCCAACTCCGGTTGTATTAATAAACACTTTATCGCATTTTCCACGGTTGACAACTTTTGTATCACCGGTAACGATCGTTACTCCTGCTTTTATTGCTTCCTCTGCCATCGATTTCACTATTCTTTCGAGGTCAGCAAATGGCAATCCTTCTTCAATGATAAATGACGCGCTCAAATAAAGCGGTTTTGCTCCCGAAACAGCCAGATCATTAACGGTTCCGGCCACAGCCAGTTTACCAATATCACCTCCCGGAAAAAATATGGGATCGACCACAAAGGAATCAGTCGTAAAAGCTATCTGTCCGGTAGATATATTTACGATAGCCGCATCAGTTTGCTCAGTTAAAGTTTTATTGGAAAAATATTTAATAAATAAATCCTTGATTAAATCGTGCGACAATTTACCTCCGCTGCCATGACCAAGAAGTATTGTTTTACCCATTATTTTAGTCAATTTAGTCAATCCAAATTTTAGTCAATTCCTATCCTTAATTCCTGTTATACCTGTAATGAGCATGACACGAACCTTCATGAGAAACCATGCAGGCTCCAACCGGGTTTTCGGGTGTACATGCTTTAGCAAAAAGTTTACAATCCTTTGGATTTTTTATGCCTTTTAAAATCTCACCGCAAATACAGCCTTTATCTTCCCTCGTTGGTTCCACCTCAACCGGGATTTGAACTTCAGCATCAAATTCAGCATATTTATCTCTTATTTTTAAACCGCTTTTCGGAAGAACACCCAGTCCCCGCCACCAATCATCACGAAGTTCAAAAACATCTTCCAGCATCTGCTGTGCCTTGATATTTCCCTCAGGTTTTACAACCCGTGTGTAAGCTATTTCAACCTTCGGCTCATTTCTCTCAATCTGGTTAACCAGCATCAGGATGGCTGAGAGCAAATCTACCGGTTCGAACCCGCTTACAACCACCCCAAGTTTATATTTGACGGGTATGTTTTTGTAAATGGAAATTCCGGTAATCGCACTTACATGGCCTGGTGCAATATATCCGTCGAGTTTGACACCTTCATCTATTAAGGCCTCCATGGCAGGAGGCATAATTTTATGTGAGCTGAATAAATAAAAATTATTTATTCCTTCTTTCTGTGCATTAATAACACCGACGGCAGAACCCGGGGCTGTTGTTTCAAATCCAATTCCCAAAAAGACGACTTTATTATCTTTATTATCCTTTGCGATTTTAATTGCATCCAAAACCGAATAAACAATCCTGACATCAGCTCCGTTTGCTTTTTCCTGATCAAGCGTGGAGGTTGAACCCGGAACCCGGATCAAATCGCCATACGTTGTGATGATCACATCATCCAAACGTGCATAGGCTATCGCCTGATCAATGTACTTGCGGTCGGAAACACAAACAGGACAACCTGGACCTGAGATCAGTTTTATAGTTGGCGGCAGTAGCGATGGTATTCCGAACTTCTGAATAGACATCGTATGCCCGCCACACACTTCCATCAGGGAGATGGGTTTGGTTGAGACTTTTTTAATCAGATCAACCAATTTACCCACAAGCTCCTTATCCCGGTATTCATCGATGTATTTCATAAAAAGTACTTAAAGTATTTTAAAGTGTCTAAAGTTCATAAAGTATTTAGAGCATCTTAAGTGACCATTCTTTCGGAAACATCTTGATAATGAATAAAAATAATTTCGATATTATGTTGAAAGTTTTTTACTAATTGAAGTAAAAATTGCCAAAAGTTCTTCAGATTCCTTTTGCTCCCATTCTGTCTCTTTTTCATCCAACCATTTTAAAAATCGGATGATTTTTAACCAATAGGTTGTTTCACTTGATTCACTTTCGCATATTTTAATCTTACTTTTAAAATCAGCTTTACTTCTCGATCTGTTAGCTTCCCTGTAGTTTGCCCCTATGCTTGTTCCTGCTTTTGTTAGCTGATTCCTTACTACCTTTCCTTCAGTTGTATTCGGAAGTTTTGTCGACAATTTAATTATCCTGACCGCAAAAAGTAAAGTCCTTTCTTCAAGATTCTTTGCAAACTCTTTGTTTTCCATAAAACTCGATTTTCAAACTCAAATAACTTAAGTACTTTAGACACTTTATGAACTTAAGTCACTTTATGAACTTCAAATAATCCTCTCACCTCTCTCCCTTTCCTCCTCATCCAATTTCACATTCAACTCCTCAAATTCCTCAAAAATCTTCAGCGATTCCAAAGCTTCGTCCTCATTCATTTTCTGAATGGCAAACCCGGTATGCAGCAATATATAATCTCCAATTTTTACATCATCCAGCATTTGCAGGCTGGCGTTGTATTTTGTTCCGCCGACGGATACCACCGCCATTTCTCCGTCAATTTGCTCAACTTTTGCAGGTATGCTTAAACACATTTTCTTTTATTGTTTTTAAAATAAGTTATTTTATTGACTAAAATTTGGATTGACTTGATTGACTAAAATTAACAGAAATAACGCATCACAATAATTTATTCTTTTCTATCCAAATGTCTTTGATAAAATTCCAATTTAAACACTCTAGTCTATTGAGAATTCAGTCAATCTAATCAATTCCCCAAAATTCTAGTCAATCCAAAATCTAGTCAATCTAGTCAATACTTCTTCGTTTGGCAGCCACCGCCAACTGTCCCAGAGCAATTCCCCCATCATTCGATGGAATTTTACACTGCGAAAATACTTCAAACTTTTCCATTGCCAGTATTAATTCCAGCCGGCTCAGGATATATTTATTCTGAAATGTCCCTCCTGACAAGGCTACCTTGTTCAGGCCTGTCTCCTTTCGGATCTGGCTAACTACCGCAAAAATCACATTGATCACCGTATTGTGAAACTTGGCCGAAATCTCAGCGATTGATACTCCTTCCATAATTTCCTCAACAATTTCCCGGATGGTTGGTTCAAAGGAGATCACCTCACCAAAATCGAACGGGTAAGCAGTTTCCATCATTCCTGATGCAATGTTTTCAAGCCTCATCGGGGCTTCCGCATGAAATTTTGAAACCGGACAAACATTTGTTATTGCCGACACCGCATCAAATAATCTTCCGGCGCTCGAGCTCAGTGGACAATTGATCTTTTTGTCAATTGCCTGAACAATCAAATCTGCTTTGTTTTTATCCAGGTTTTGGATAAACGGAATTTCAAGCCTGAGAAAATCCTTTCCATAAATTTTATAAAGGTACGAAACTGCAGTTCGCCAGGGTTCTTTCGTTACAGAGTCTCCTCCAGGAAGTGGGATATATTCAAAATGCGTTTTCCTTTCATAACCTCGCCAGGTCACACACAAAGAATTCCCCGCCCCAGATATGTCCGTCATCGCCATAACCGGTGCCATCCATGCTCACACCGATTACCTTTTCGTCCAGGTTATGCTCCGCCATGCACGATGCAATATGCGCATGATGATGCTGGACTTCTAAGATTGGGATTTTCAAATCCTTTGCAAACCTTGTGGATAAATAATCGGGGTGCAGATCACAGGCAACCAGTTCCGGGCTGGCCCGAAACAGCTTTTTAAACCGTTCGAACGATTCCGTATAAAATTCCAGTGTCTCCAGGTTTTTCAAATCACCAATATGCTGGCTTAGGATTGCCTGTTTTCCTTTTCCAATACAAAAGCAATTTACCAGTTCAGCCCCTGATGCAAAAATCCCGTCAACATTCAGTTGCAGGTTCACCGGCTGTGGGGAATACCCTCTCGAGCGCCGGATCAGCCGCTCTTTCTCATTCACCGAAAAAACCACAGAATCATCTGTCCGGTTATAAATTTCACGATTATAAACTAAAACCGCATCCGCAATCCTGATAAGCTTGTCAATGGCTTCATGGTTATCAATCACGATGGGTTCATCCGACAGGTTCCCGCTTGTAAGGACAATCGCCGGAATATTAAGCTTTTCAAACAGCAAATGGTGAAACGGCATGTATGGAAGCATGGCGCCAATGGTTCTGAACCCGACACTAACTCCGCAAGCCAGTTTTTTTTTCTCCATCGCAATCACTATCGGTCTCCGCCAGCTCTCAACTGAATTCTTCTCTTCAGGGTAAAGATGAACATACTCCTGTAAGGTCTTAACATTCCTGAACATCACAGCAAACGGCTTTCCTTCCCTGATCTTTCTTTCACGCAATCGGGTTACGGCTTCCTCATTTTGAGCATCACAGGCAATCTGGAATCCGCCAATCCCTTTTATGGCAACAATCTTCCCGTTCTCAATCAGAGAGCATGTTTCAGCTAAAATTTCTGTAAATACTTTTATCTTTCTTTCGCCGATGATCAGCTCATACTCAGGGCCGCAGACAGAGCAGGCAACCGGTTGGGCATGGAACCGCCGGTCCAGCACATCTTCATATTCTTTCCGGCAGGTTTCGCACATTTTGAACGGTTCCATTGTAGTCAGGTGCCGGTCGTAAGGCAAATCTTGAATGATCGAGAAACCGCGGACCGCAGTTGGTGCAATTCACAAACGGATAATCGATTCGGTGCGGCTGCAGTTTCAAATCTTCGAGACAGTCATCACAAACCGCAATATCAGGACTGATGTCTGTCACCCGGTCTGATGTGTTGCTGCTCTTTACGATGCGGAAATCAGTAAATCTTTCCAAAATAATTTCTTCAGCTTCAACTTTTTCAATGGCCGATGCAGCAGGTGCTTCAGTGATAATAGCTTTTATAAACGAATCAATCGCATCTCTATCGCCTTCGGCTTTGATAAAAACGCCGTCATTGCGGTTTTCCACCCAGCCGGTCAGTCCATATCGGTGAGCAAGCCGGTAAATGAACGGTCTGAAGCCTACACCCTGCACCAGTCCTGTAATGTGTACTTTTACTGCCTTATGATTTTTATTGTCTGTCAATCGAATGAACTTTTTGTTTCAGATTTTACATAACCTGAAGCGGTGCAAAAATATATTTTGTAACCTTATAACTCCTTCATTATTTTGTGGCAAAAATAAATTCTGGAAATCAATGCCATTACCATCTAAAACAATCGAAGCGGCTGAGCAAGTATCGAAGGGTGCTGATGATTTACAAGGAATTGCAGTCATACTATATTTTCTCGCATGACCTTGCCACAAATTAAGGATCAATCCGGCACATATCAGGCGCGACCTTATGCTGATCGGTCTTACCGGCAATTTTCGTCATGGATATAGCGTAGCAGACCTCATCCATCGCATAAATGAAGTCTTATTAAAACCTCCAAAGTCTTCCAGCGGACGATTATCGGAATGGGCAAATCCGGACAGGCCATGCTTCAACAGATTCAGATTTCCCCCTTCTGTCCGGTCTATATTCCGGTGACTTTTGATCATGAACCTGCCAATACCAATCGATCCTATTCAAACATTCCCTGCTATAATCTTATTGAAGCGCCCGCTTTCATTCAACAATATAATATCCGGATTGCTATATTGTGGCCCAGAGCTTTGAACTTCAGGAAATAGTTGACAGCCTTATTCCAATCGGTATTGAAAACATTATTAACTGTACTTCAGAAATAATCAATGTTCCAAAACACATTACACTCAGGGAGCTTAACATTATCTCACCTCTTGACGAATTGGGATTTCTATTGGCCATAAATAGATCAGGACTTGGTCGTATCTCATGGTACGCTAAAATTTATTTGTCAATTTTATTAACCTGACATGTTTATTCTCATTACTTTTATTGCAAGTAATTTTTTGAATTTTTACAACTTTAAAATTAGGAGGCAGCTATGTCAAAAAAAATTTCATTTAAAGTTAAATGCCCTAATTGCGGAAATACTTTATGGATAATGAATACATGCTTCACGAAACACCAACATCAAGCTGAATATCGAAACCTCTCAGACCGGGGAACAATAGGTTTGTTCCATTTATGGATTGTTATGATCATGAATGTGATTTTGACCTGAAAAATCGCGAAATTGCAAAGTTTTACTGCCCTGCCTGCAATAAGGAAATGAAAAGTAATGACAAGTGCAATTCCAAAGATTGCAATGCACCCATGATTCCCCTGACAATTGAGATCGGCGGAAAAGTATTTATCTGCTCGAGAAGAGGATGCACCAATCATTTTGTGGCTTTCGAAGACCTTGACACTCAGCTGAGGAAATTTTACCATGAATACGGTGAATTTTAGCAGTTTTTAAACCTTTGATTGTACTGCCGTTTCTCTGGCTTAAACTTTCAGGGATCCATGCCATAGTATTTCAGCATTTTTTTGAAGATGGCTGTGTTTTCATATACGCCGCGAATAATCTTCTTCGCCAGGTCCATAAGGCAAAAACAGGAATCATGGCTCCCGTATGTAGCGAGGAAACAAATTGGCCCTGGACGAAATTCCCTGAAACACTGCCATCTGTCAGTGCATAACCCCCGGTTTCGTGGTCCCCGGTAATGATCACAAGGGTATTTCCGTCTTTTTCTGCGAAATCAAGAGCCTGTCCAACCGCCCTGTCAAAGTCAAGCATTTCGGCCATCAGGTATTCCTGGTCGTTTTCCTCGCCAGCCCAGTCAATTTGGGCACCTTCAACCATCATAAAAAATCCTTTTTTATTTTGTTTCAGATTTTCTAAAGCCAGGATTATTGAATTAGGCAACACATCGCCCCTTCCCTCAAGATATGAAACCGGCTGATCATCCGCAATAAATACTGCTGCCTTTTTATTTCCGCTCAATGCAGAAAGGTCATTAACTACCTGATAATTTTGCGCCAGTAAAGAATCAACAAGGTTCAAACCATCAGTGCGCTGGACAAAATGATTCAATCCACCTCCGAGGAAAAAATCCACATCTTTGGTGATCAATTCCATTGCAATGGCCTCGTAGTTGAAACGACTGATCTGGTGGGCATAAAATCCTGCCGGTGTCGCATGAGTGATTGTTGAAGTGGTGATAAGTCCGGTTGATATTTCATTCGCCTCAAGAATTTCGATGAGGTTAGGAAGTGGATTTCCGGCAGTATCGACACCTACATAAAAATAGTTGGTTTTTGCACCGCATGCCATAGCCGTTGATGCAGCGCCGGAATCGGTGACATATTTATCGGCAGCATGAGTAGATTGAATGCCGATTGTACGGCAACGAAGCATGTTCAGTTTTCCACCATTTACGGTTCGTGCTCCGGTGATCTGGGTCAATCCCATGCCGTCTCCGATCATCAGGATTACATTCCTTCCGGGTTTGGGATTCTGCGGGTTTAACAGGCTCAGGACTGATGTTGTCATCATTTCTTGAGCATGAAAAAAAAATGAGCAAAACAGGTAACCAGAAAATTTTTCGCATTTAAACAGGGATTTTTAATGACTTAATCTTCTTTTTAAACATTAAGATATACAAACCTAAGAACAAAATACCCTCAGCAATTGTTTGCAGGATTCCCGGCTCATAATATATTTTTATCAACCGATCGGCCAGTACTATTCCGGCCAGTATGGCCAAAGCTGTGAGGATGGTATTCAAATAATCTTTATTTTTAAAAAACCCAAGAGAATCCTGGATATAGAAATAAAAGACCAAAAACAAATATGCCGCAAGGGTAGTGATCGCAGCCCAACGGTAACCATACAAGGGGATCAGAATAAAGTTCAAAGCGATGTTCAGGATGCTGGCAAAAATAACCCCAAGAGCAATCCGCCTGAGTTTGTCAGCAAATTTGAATTTGATCTCGGTGAACATAAACATGCCATAAAGAAATGAACTTACGAATACATAAGGCATGATGGTGTATCCTGATCTGAATTCTTCACCCAGAAGAAGGACCGAGATTTCTTTGGAAAACAGGCTCAGTAAAGTAACAACAGGCAATCCAAGCAAAAGAAAAGCATAAAGGTACCGGGAAAGCAGAAGATCAGCATCCGGGAAGTTAATTTCCAATTCTCTGTTAAGCCTTGGATTGATGGTATTGAAGTACACAGTCACAAGAGCTACCACGCTCAACTGGCAGATGCTGTACACCTGATTGTAGATTCCCACCGATGACATATCGGTAAATAAGGCGATAATGTAACGGTCGCTGGAACTTACCAGCAAAAAGCAGAAATTGGAGATCAACCCGACACTGCCGAACTTTAAAAGAATATTCAGAATGGGTTTTGAGATATTTTTTAAAGAAATAATTATTCCTTCCCTATTGGTTGCTAAAAGAAAAACCAAAGCAATTACATCCACAGCTATTGCGCTTGTAAGCATGGATGTTATCCTGAAATGAAATCCAAAAGCCATTACATAAAGCACGACAAAGCTGAGGACCGCCCTGATGGAATGGATGAGGTTGTATTTTAAAGCTTTCCCTTCGAGGCGGGCAACTATCAGGTAAAGTCCGATGATCTCACGAATGAGATATTGCGCAAACGACAAAAGGATCAATTGCCTGACAATTAAACTTCCTGCCAAAAAATACCAAACTACGCTTACGATGAACAGAACCGCAGATGCTGTAGTGAAAATCAAAAACAGGTTTGAATAAAGGCTTTTCAGGTCATTCTTCTCTTTATAGGCATTATAATATCTCCACAGGCACCCGGAAAGCCAGGAATAGAAGAAAACCGAAATATACGAAAAGGTGATGGTGATCAAGTCCAAGGTAGCCAAATTCTTCGGGGGTAAAATAGCGCGTAAATACAGGTGTTTTGATGAACCCGACACCCATAGGAATAATGGTTCCGATCAGGTACCAGCTCATGTCCTTAACAAAACCCGATTGATTTGGATGGGAATCTTTCATCTGTTATTAATCAATTTTAGCTGCGAGTAACTGATCATAAATTCCGAGTAGCTTTTCCTCCATGATACTCCATTTATATTTTAAGGAGGCTTTAAAAGCATTGCTGCTTAATTCAGTATACATTTCATTGTTTTTCAATAGAGTGATGATAGCTGAGGCAATTTCAGATTCATTTTCGGGATCGACAGTTATACCTGCCTTGTTTTCCTGAATATAACGGCCGATATGGCCAAAATTGCTCCCGATGATCGGTAAGCCAAAATTCAGATACTCGAATATTTTAATTTGCAAAATGATCCTGTGGGTCGGAATGGGGAGAAATATTCCCAATCCGATCCGGCTCTGCCTGTAAAATCCTGCCACCTCATTATAAGTAACCGCATCATGAAGCTCGATATTGCTGTCCAGTTTATTCTGCTTAATAGAAGTTCTGCATGTCTTTTTTCAGGCTTTCCGGGAAGCAGGTTCCGAGAAACAGAACTTTCAGGTCTTGCCTTTCTATTACGGCTAACTTCACAGCGTGAAGTATTTTCATCGCACCCCTTAGCCGGGTTATCCCTCCGGAGTATATTGCATCCCATTTCTTTTCAACAGGCTTATTTTGACTTTCGGAACATTCAAGGTCGGTGTAATTATAAATGATCTGAACCCTTTTTTCAGGCAATAGCTTACTGAACCGTTCCTTCATGTTTTCCTCTGTGGTGATCACAAAGTCGTACTGTGCAGCATGTCTGTTCTCCCATCTGCGGATGTACTCCGCATACAATTTTTTTATCGGGGTGGCGATTCCACTGGTTGCATTATAGTCAATAATGTTTTCAGGATAGGGTTCATGGACATCGTAAATCACTTTCGGTTTCCAGGCAAGCCGCTTTAATTTCAGGCCAAAGCGGTTGACTTTTAAATCATGAAGGTGATACACATCTGCTTTAACCGAAAGGGCTGCTTTAAACATCCGATTATATAAGCCACCGGGCAGTATGGTTTTTAACAAGTAATTCAGATACCGGTTTCCGGAGTACAATTTTCTTTCAATCTTAATGTAATGGATTCCCTCCTTCGTAATTCCCTTCTCGTTTTTGTCGGACGCTAGAATATAATGCACTTCGTATCCCGCACGACAGAGTGAAACAGCCTCTTTCCAGTAAATCCGGTCATCATAAAGACCGTGGGTATCAGCTATCATGCAAATTCGTTTTATCCCTTCCTTCATCGTTATTTGAATTCTCCCAATTAACTATTCTCCTTTGTGAATTTGTGATCAAACTTTGTGTTTCTTCGTGTTTAAACCTTTGTGCGACTTTGTGGTTATAAAAACGCCATCAAAAATTTTCTCCTTTTATTTTAATTCTCTTTTCTATTTTCCCCACCGCATCCTCCAGCCGTTGCTGCCCGAAGCCCCTCACGATCTCAAATGGCAGTTTTCGCTTTTCCAGCTCGCCCAAATATAAATCAAATAATTCTTTTCGCTTATCAGGATGCTCGCGAAGCGGATCGGGTTGCCAGGGAAGGTCAATATCTGTTAATAAATACAGATCGTAATCCTGCCTTTCAAGCTGATCCAATATCCATGGGTGACATTTACCATACTTCACATCACACCAGATTTTCAGAACGATCATTTCCGTATCTGCGAAAAGGCTGCGATCCGCCTTTGCCATCATCTCCTCCTCCCCTTTCGCCTGTCCCTTTGCTATCTGCAGGATATCATCATAGCCATAAGGCCTGTTCAATCCTGCAAGATATTCCCTTGCATATTCAGGCACCCATAGTGTTTGATAATGAGCGGCAAGCGCTTTAGCCAGATCCGACTTACCCGTGCTTTCCGGTCCTGTAATCGCTATCCGGATGATCTTTTTTTTATTTAATTGCGTCATTGCCCTTTAGTAATGATCCTTACGCGATCATGATTTTCATTTGAAAAATCATCTCCACTTCAAACTTCAAACTTCGAACCTGCCTTGCCGGCAGGCCTGCTCCTCAGTGTCTTCTTCCACGAAATATATCCCATCACCGCCAGTACCAGGAAAGCCATGAACTGAAAACCGGTAAATGCCAACCCCTTTGTAAGCAAATAAAGGGATCGAAATTGCATCGCCGATGATCCACAGTATCCAGTTCTCGATCTTTTTCCTTGCCATCATCCACATAGCAACGATAAATACAGAGGTGACAAAAGTATCGATATAAGGAACAAAGGTCGACCAGTATTCAATATCTTCTTTCTTGAAAATTTTCAACAATACTACAATGACTGCCAGAGAAATCAGAAATAAACCCAGCGAAAAAATCCAGTCTTTACGGTTGCAGGCTGTAATGTGAAGAACAGGCCTGTCTTTTTTTACGGCCCAGCAATACCAGCCGTATACGCTCATGATAAAGTAAAAAAGGTTGATCCCGGCATCAGCATAGAGCTTGACCTCATAGCAGATAAACACATAGATCACCACACTAATGATACCCGTGGGATAAACGAGGATCTTTTCCTGCCGTGCAAACCAAACGCTCAGCAACCCGAATACCACAGCGATGAACTCAAGCAGGGAAGTATTTATCAGGTTATCCCAAAAGGATTGAAATATGGAATAGAGAATCATTGGCTATTGGCTTTTAGCTTTTGGCCTTTGGCTTTTAGCTTTTGGCCTTTGGCTATTAGCAAACCGGCAACAAGTAACCAGCAACCAGCAACCATTCTACTTAAGGTCTGCATTTACAATTTTCAAGATAAACACCGAATGCGGCAGCTCGAATGATTTCTCTATTTCAGCCGTCAGGGCGCTCATCACCGCTTTGTATTCACCAAACACCTGCGTGCTCATGCCATTGGTAACGGCCTCTATGTCTTTATGCTCTTTTAGTCTTTTGATAAAATCGAGGATAGGTGTGACGAACTCAGGCCTCAGCGGGTAATAGCTTATTTCGACGGATGTTTTCATTGATGTACAATTTATAAAAAGCAAAAATATTAAATAAATGAGAGGTTGAGGATTTAACCACAAAGGAGCACAAAGGATGGCACAAAGGAACAGGCTGGAAGACGAATGCTGTAATTTGTTTTCCTGTAAGTCACACCCTTACAAAAGAGCAGTCAGGAAGATTTATCTGCCGAAGACATGGCTAAAGTTTGCGGACAGGTAGATCTAATATTTTTCTTTGCGGTTCTCTGCAATGCCTCTTCGAAACATTGTGTAATAGCCCTTACTGTTATTTGAAAAAATTTCTCAACTCCATTAACAATGGAATTAAGGAATTTTTATGGTTTCTGCTCAAGAAAATTAGAAAAGTGTTTTCAGTCGTTTTTCTTATAAAAAAACAACACCCACCCTTTGGATATGTTCTTTTAATCCGGGATGGTTTGTTTCGTGAAGATTTACAATGTCGACCCGGTAAGGCAGGCTGCTGTCATCAAATTCGGATTTCAGATTCCGGATCGTTATTTCACCTATTCCTGCATTGACGATCGCCAGGTCGATATCGCTGCCAGATTTATTGTTTCCTTTAGCCCGGCTCCCGAACAGATGAACCTCCGTCACTTCGGGATATCTCATGAGAATACGGTTTATTGTCTCCATATCCCGTTCCGTCAGCCCGAATTGATTTAAATAATCACCTGCCATTGAAAAGACCGGGTTGAGAAGGTGAACTTTCCTGTTTGAAAAACAAATACAGTTTATATAAGGCGGGAAATATCTCCTGCCGCAGGTAAGCTTCCGATTTTTCGAATTTCTGACCGTCGTAATCGTGCGACAGCTCGTTTCGTATATCAAGCCCGTCGATCAGAACCTGCGCAAAGTCGATGAATCCGCTTTCCTGCGCCTGCCGCAGAGTATCCTTGGGTGATGGCTTAAATACAAATCCTTTTTCTTCGAGGTAATCTTTCATCACTTTCCAGGCAAGGTCGATGGTAAATTCAAACCGCTGGATGAGGCCATTACGCTCCAGCTCGTTCAGCGATTCTGCTTCCATCGCTTCTTTCAATCGTAAAAATACTTTTTCAAAATTTTGAAATCGCTGGACCCACCTTACATCTTTAATTGTCATACCGCAAATTTAGGATTTTATATTTTCCTGTCAGATTTAAAATAGCTGAAAATCCGAAAGGCAACCACAAATTTCCTCTCTGACCTCCGTGAACCCTCTGGCAACTCCGTGTTTAAATTTTTACCACAGAGAGAAAAAAATTCCCCAACTCCAACCACCATGGAGTTTTGGAATCCTATTATGCTTTACTTATTAAAATTCTAACTGCCAATCATGAAAAAGCATTAATTTTGCTTCAAAAGGTAGTCAATTTAAAGTGGGAAGTGTAATTAAAATACAAGCTAATCCTGAAATACTTATTTGGGCAAGGGAGGAATCCGGCTTTACACCTGATGAACTTGCTGATAGGCTTCATATACCTATTGATCGTTTCAGGCAGTGGGAAGCAACCGGTAAAAATATTCCTTTAGGTATGCTGAAACAGGTGGCTAATTTCTATAAAAGACAATTGGCTGTATTTTGTCTTCCGACTCCACCTCCGAAGATTATTAAACCTACTGATTTCAGAAACTTGGCGAAAGATCAATCCGGTCTTTCCAATGAACCATTGCTCATTGTTAGAAGAACAAATAAATATTTAAAATTAGCATTTGACTTGCATGGTGAAGATTATTGGAATGAGAAGTATAACTGGATAAATGAAGTTGATATCATTAATCAGAAAGCAAAAAAGATCAACAATAACCTGATAATTAATTGGCTGCGAAATAAGCTGGACATTAATATTGACCAACAAAAGAAATTCAAAAGTTATGATGCGGCTTTTAAAGCCTGGAGGATTGCAGTTGAAAAAAAGCTTGGAATTTTTGTTTTTCAATTTCCGATGCCTGAAGGTGAATTGGATGGATTCAGCTATGCTTATAAACCGCCTTATGCAATTGTAATCAATACTACCAATAATGTACCTCAGAGAAAGATTTTTACCCTTTTTCATGAATTGGGCCATATTCTAAAACACCAGTCCGGTCTATGCTATACCGATTTGTATCGTGAAAACCAACTGGAACTTGAATTTGAATGTAATGATTTCGCAGGAAAATTTTTAGTGCCAAATAATAATGTATATCCAATAGATTCAATAGAAGAATTGACGAGGCTTTGTCAAATCTATAAGGTTAGCAGGGAAGTCTATCTAAGGAGAAGTTTCGAAAACGAACTAATTTCTAAAAAGGAATTCTTCAGTTACCTTAAGGGAATTAAAGAAACCTCCAGGACACCCAAAACCAAAAAAGAGGGATTTGGAATAAATCCGGCTGTTACAAGTAAAAGCCAGCGGGGAGAAACATTTTATAATCTGGTGGTAGATGCGGCATTCAATAACCGGATAGATTTCTCGACAGCAACAGAGGTCCTAAACCTAAAAATCAACAATATATTAAATGCCTGAACCGGATAAAATATATTGTATCGATACAAATGTATTTCTTCATTTGCATTTAATTCATAAAATGATTCCGATTGATAGTGTCTGGAGCGGATTTGAACCGGTTGTTTGCTGAAGGGAAAATACTATCGCATGAATATGTTTTTGATGAGTTTTACTCCGAATCGAGCAAACGGGATTTCATTCAAAAGTGGATCGAGGATAAAAAGAAATATTTTCTATCCATTACTGACGAGCAATTTGAATAGGTCAATGCTATTCTGAAAGAATTTCCAGATTTGATTGATCCTGAAAAAGAAAAGAACCAGGCCGACCCCTGGCTTATAGCTTTAGCGATTGAATTAAAAGAAGATCCAGGTCTATTTGGAGAAAAGAAAATTGTTGTTGTAAGCCAGGAAAAGATAACATCCCCAAAAAGAATTCCGGCTGCATGTGAATACTTTGGTGTTATTCACATGAATCTTGAAGAATTCTTCAAGGACAATGGCTGGTCTTTTGGTTTAGTAAATATATCTTAATACAAGAAATAAACTGTACTATTAATGAAACTTAATTTGTCCACCATTACTTAACTCCCATTTTCCCATTTATCTTTTTACTTGGAATGTCTGTTATAGGAGGATTGTGAATGCCAGCTGCAACATTATTTGAATATAAAAGTATCGGTTGAGCCGCTGTTCCATTAGAAATTAGTGTGCCATCAGCAGTAATTTTTTTTCCTACTTTAAATTGTATTTCGACACCAGCATTAATTGTAAGCGTTTGGCCTACAGGAACTGTTACGTTGTCCGTTATCCAGTATGGACCATTCGCTATTGTTAATGGACCCCCATTTCCATCAAAAACATTGCCTGTAAGTTCAGTAAATTTTTTACCACCAAGTGCAATAGCTCCCGACTTCGACGGTTTAATTTTGCAAATCACACAGAACCAATAGTATACCATTTACCTTAGGCACTACATTTTCTGATTTCGGGTGTGATTAGTTGATTCTGAAAGGCACGTCAGATATTTTCATGCCCATGATATGATAGATCTTCTTCACCTCCTGGTTGACTGACGATGGAACACCATAGAGTATTCTGCTTTGTTGGTGTTTTAGGATGCTTATCTGTACTGACAATAGCTTCTGGCGAATTTGCTGTTCTGATAGAGTTGTATATTGAGTTTTTATTCTATAGTTCAAGTATCGTATACAAGTGAGAGCCATAAAGCAGATTGCAATATGAGCTTTTATCCTTTGAGGTGTCCAGTGGAAAACAGGTCTTATTTTCAGATCGTGCTTGCTTAGCCTGAAGCATTGTTCAACCTGCCACAATCCATGATATTGTTGTATAATTTGTTTCGGGGTTAGATCAGGGTGATTGGTTATGACTCCATGTATACCGTCCCACAATTTTTCCCTTTCTATTTTTTCCTGGTTTACTTCAACCGTGGCTTCTCCGTTTAACAGTAAGAATTTCTTATAACCGAAGTTACTGATCAGGTCAGCAGGGTTGGTGCCATTCTTCTTGAGTTTTGACAATAACCGTTCAATAGATTTTTCTCTGTCGAAGGCATCTTTCCTGGCATTTTTTTCATTGTAGCTGACGATAAGCCTGCGACCATTAACATCCATTTCCTTAACAGAATATTCGTATTCATCGTCAGGGTTATGCAACAAGCGGTAATCGGTTTTATCCAATATCTTTTCCTGATCTTTCTTTGACATGTTTTTTAACCTGGCGCCCACAATGTATCTTTTGCCCATGCTTTCCAACAATCTCATATTCTCTTCACTAAGCATGGCGCTGTCTGCAACAAACACAATCTCGTCTATCTGATAATCTTTTTCGATTGTTTTTACCGCTTTTTCCAATGTATGTCCTTCGTATTGTGATCCGGGAAAAACATCATAACCTATCGGAAGCCCATGTTCTGTAACAAGTAATGCCAGCAATACCTGTGGTTGATTGAACTTCATGTCTTTGCTGTAACCATTTTCTTTTAGCTCATCTTCTGTGAAGGACTCAAAATAAAGGGTTGTGCAATCATAGAACAATACATTGATCTTCTGTTTGAAAATACCACATGCTGTTTGATAGGCCTGCTGTTGAATGAGAGATATGACTTTTTCGTCTATCTGATCCATCATCCGGTAAACCGATGGAAGGGAAAGTTCTATACCAAAATTTTCTGATAAGTCCATTACTGTTGCCATCTTGCTGATGGGATTGGCTATACGCCCCATCACCACATGAAACAAATTTTTTACCGCTGCCGGTTTACGCCTGGGGTTGGGGATTACTTTATCAAATCCAAGTTCTTCATACACCCGTCCATATACTTCGTGTATACCAACAATCACTCGTTGTTGCTCGCGTAATTTCTTCAAATCAACCGGCAAGGCTTCATCTGTTTGCCTGTTTCTTGCCTGAATGACTATCTCTGCCATTTCTTCAGCAGGAAAAAGTCCCGGTTGTGACCCCTGTTGTTCCATAACGGCCTTGATGTGTTCGGCCAGTTCTTGCATCCGCTTTAGCTCATCATCGTTTATGGCAGCTCCCACATGCCGAACTATGCGTTGCTTGATCTTGTTGCCATCGCGAAAGCTTTCTACAATCTGTACAGCTTTCTTTGGCGAGTTTGGGGTTGTCTTTATCCGAACGAACATGTTCCAAAATTAATACTAACTATCATGGTTTGGACAGTATTATTCAGAAAATTATCAACATCATGTGTTAATTAGGCACTACAAAGCCCTTTCCAAAATAAACCCCTGATATTAGTAGGTTGTAGAAGATCATAAAAGATTAAACCGTCGAAGTCGGGAAGAATTGACGAGGCTTTGTCAAATCTATAAGGTTAGCAGGGAAGTCTATCTAAGGAGAAGTTTCGAAAACGAACTAATTTCTAAAAAGGAATTCTTCAGTTACCTAAGGGAATTAAAGAAACCTCCAGGACACCCAAAACCAAAAAAGAGGGATTTGGAATAAATCCGGCTGTTACAAGTAAAAGCCAGCGGGGAGAAACATTTTATAATCTGGTGGTAGATGCGGCATTCAATAACCGGATAGATTTCTCGACAGCAACAGAGGTCCTAAACCTAAAGATCAACAATATATTAAATGCCTGAACCGGATAAAATATATTGTATCGATACAAATGTATTTCTTCATTTGCATTTAATTCATAAAATGATTCCGATTGATAGTGTCTGGAGTGAATTGGAACCGGTTGTTTGCTGAAGGGAAAATACTATCGCATGAATATGTTTTTGATGAGTTTTACTCCGAATCGAGCAAACGGGATTTCATTCAAAAGTGGATCGAGGATAAAAAGAAATATTTTCTATCCATTACTGACAGGCAATTTGAATTGGTCAATGCTATTCTGAAAGAATTTCCCGATTTGATTGATCCTGAAAAAGAAAAGAACCAGGCCGATCCCTGGCTTATTGCTTTAGCGATTGAATTAAAAGAAGATCCAGGTCTTTTTGGAGAAAAGAAAATTGTTGTTGTAAGCCAGGAAAAGATAACATCCCCAAAAAGAATTCCGGCTGCATGTGAATACTTTCAGTGTTGACCACATGAATCTTGAAGAATTCTTCAAAGACAATGGCTGGTCTTTTGGTTTAGTAAATATACCTTAATACTTGAAATATATTTTAATATTAATGAAACTTAATTTGTCCACCATTACTTAATTTCCATTGTTCCATTATCTTTTTACTTGGAATGTCTGTTATGGGAGGATTGTGAATGCCGGCTGCAACATTATTGGAATATAAAAGTATTGGTTGAGCGGCTGTTCCGTTAGAAATTAGTGTTCCATGCAGCAGTAATTTTTTTTCCTACTTTAAATTGTATTTCGACACCAGCATTAATTGTAAGCGTTTGGCCTGCAGGAACTGTTACATTGCCGTTATCCAGTATGGACCATTCGCTATTGTTAATGGACCCCCATTTCCATCAAAAATATTGCCTGTAAGTTCAGTGAATTTTTTACCACCAAATGCAATACTTCCTGCTTCATGATACTGAATGGTAATTTGGTCATTCCCGATCTCATTCATAATATTATTGAACACATGTATTATTATGTAACGGATGATTGTGACCATATTCATGAGCATAAACCTCAGCTTTGCAACACTTACAATAGCCAAAGAGGGACCACCAACTAGACCACAACCTAAGAAATTTCCCCATATTCCTGGTGGTTCAGGAGTAGGTATTGGAGGCGGTGGTCCACAATAGGTAATTGTTGCGACAATTTTAATTCTTGGTGGAACTATTAATAATGCAGGACCATAGCTTAGCGAGGTGTATTAAGATTATTTAAACCATCACCCGTTACGCCAAAAGTACCTATATTGCCATTTCTTTGAAACTTGGCTGTACAGGGAATATCATTAGGACAATCATGAGTATTGGCTAATTGCATTCTAGTATTTAAATCTTTCATTAAATCATCGAATTGTGTACTTGTAAACGCTACATCTATGTGACGATTTGCATCAAAATTAGTTTGAGCGAATGTTAGCTTTATAATTGACAATGTAATTAATAATATTGAAACTATCTTCATAATTTAATTTTATTAAGAGTTAAATTATATATCATATATAAAATAATCCGTTATTTGTATCTATAATGATTATTTTGGAAATATATCAGAACGCTCCTCATTTTCAAACCTATCAACAAGGTTAATTGCTTCTTCTAAATAGGGAGCTAATTCATCATATTTAAACATTACATGATCGAACGCTTTCCTTTTTTTCAATTCTAGGAAAAAGTCTTTAGAAATTTTCTGTCCAGAAAGAGCTAAACCGATAAGGGCATTTTGTGCACAAAGAAAAAATAGATCATTTCCATTGTAAGTACATCGTAAATTGACTTTTCTAGAAAATAAAATCATATTCTTTAAATAATTTAGGACTAATGTATCACCGCTACTTCCTAAGCAACCCATCGCAAATGGTATATAATTCAAAGCTCTATAAGAATATATATCAAGGTCTCCTTCCAGATTCTCGAAAAAAACAACTAATGATTCAAATGCATCAGGGTTCTCAATATAACCAATGGTAACTATTATATTGCACCCAGTGTTCTTTTTCATTAACATTTAATAGCATATTCTCAAGTATAGGTAAGGCTTCTGTTCCAAGAGATTTAGCTTTTAAATATGGCGTTCCATGTATATACCGTTGATGGACAAAATTTTCAACCTCAGTTTTAAAGGGTGCAGTATTTTGAGAGAATATATGTGTGGGTAAGAAGAATAATAAAAATATATTAAAAAAATTAGTGAAGTATTTAAATGATTATTAGTGAATTATTTTTTTCATTTTCTTTTCTCCTTTTCTATTGAAGTGTTACTAAAACTAAAATTTGACCTTTTTTATTATTGTCTAATCCTTCCATTGCTTTACCAATAATCGCACCATTGGCTTTATGATACTTTTTTGCCTTCATTGCATATCCGCTTGTTGGAGAAGTGGTGAGTATATCACCGGGAGATATTTTCCCGTATGATGCATCAACATTACAATAGACTCTTCCAGCAAGAGCTACAATACAATCAAATTCACCAGAACCCAATGTTACTCCGGAATTTAAATTTTTAGCTCCTGAAACAATCCCAACCACTTTGGGATCATAAGCTTTATCTGAAATTTTTAATTCTCCAGGTATTGTTAGGATCAATAACCATTACTGTGCCCGGCAGAATTTCAAAATTATGTGAAGTGTTAAATCCTTCTGCATAGTCTAACCCCTGACCTAATTCAACAATATCGGTTCCATCAGATTTTTCTATTAATATATTTCCCCCAGTAACAGTAAGTTTTTTAGCAGGGGTTGCTGTACCAATTCCAACAAAACCTTCAACTATCAAACCATCAGCAGGTGCCGGGAATACACCAGAATAACTGGCACCAATCGCCATGTTTCCATCCAAATCTAATCTGTTTATTAGGAACCATAAACATATTAATTCCAACGTTCCTGCTGGAGTAATTGACATTCTGATTGTGTTTCCGGGTTGATTGCGGAACCATAATGTTCCATTATAATTAATACGTGAACTTAAATAAATGTCAGATCCATGTATTTGACAAAGAACCTATTGTTCTATCAGATGCGGAGGATGTCGGAATTAGATTTCCATTGAAATCAATTTGCTGTGAAAAAATAAAACAAATTGGTGACAAGGAAAGGATTCCTGTCAATAAAATTTGAATGATTTTTGTTTTCATAATTTATCTGTTTTTGAAACTATTTTTTTATTTAAAAACTTATTGCTACTGTAAAAGAATGAAATAATAAATAAAGTGATTAATCCACCATCGATTGGAGCTCCTCCTCCGACTGGTGTATTACCGCTTCCAGGACCGCCACCATTATTTGGATGTGGTGGATTCTGTCCAAAAAAGCTTACAGGAATAACAACAATAAATGCTGTTACAATCAGTATTTTTATTAACCATTTCATAATGCAATTTTTTGATTTAATAAACGGAAATTTTTCGAGATATAGTTACTGCCTGCGAGGATATTCTTGCAATGTAAATACCCTTATGATTGAATCCAAACTGTTTTTTACAGATAAATTATCATAGGATTCGACAAGTTGGCCGAATAGATTATAAATCTTAACATCTGCAACTACATTTGCGGGTAAATCAATGTATAATTTATTGCCATAAGCATAAACATTATAAGATGATTCATTTAATTCATCATTATTAAATGGAGTAAAGTGAATTACAAAACGGTTTTCAGTATCATTGAGATTGTAATAAAAATAGTAATCCAAAGCTAATAAATCTGTATTTTCTTCGGTTTGCAAGGTCTTCAAGTATAACATTTTCAAATCCTTTAACTTCTTTGATGCGGATGATATATTCTCCTTGAATACCTGCTTTAAATCCTGCGTTTACCTTTGTTGTTTCCGGCAAGACATTAATAGAAAGTTTATCGCCTCCCCAGGTGTACAGTTGAGGTAAATATGGATTAGTGGCTGTAAATAATTTAAATGCATCGAATTCTTTATCAATTTCGGGGGTTGAATTTACATCAAATCGCAAATAAATATTATCGCTATAATTATTACCAACTGCTTCAAGTATGAGCAAATTGTCGAAATCAACTTTATAATAATTAGAAGCACCCAAATTTGTTCGCATACTGTTATTCACTATGAAGTTATTTGGCTCAGAACTAATGGATACAAAGAATCCTTGCATTGGAGGTACATAAGGGGAACCTGCACCCAAACCTGCATTATACGAAAGATAAGCTCCTGTAGCCTGGTCAAGATAATAAACTGCACCTGTTTGCAAAAAAGAAATATTTGCAGCTTTTACTAAATCCCAAATAAGTGAAGATGGATAAGGATTTCCTAAGAGATTCCAATGATATGTATCCGAACCACTTGCTGATACTGGTAATATTATGTTTCCTGTATTTAATATGCCAACATAATCGAATGTCATTCCGTCTGCCGGAACATAAAGAGCATAACCCTTTAAAGGAGTCAATAGATCAGTAACAGGAATAATGTCATGCCATGTGCCAGATCCCAAACCTTCTTCATACCATTGTAAATAATAATCTGTGTATATTCCAGCATATGCATTTGAAATTGGTGAAGATATAAGATGCCATTCATCATCCGGTGGAACACTTGTTGCACCACTTGCATAAAACCTTTCAACAGTAGCATTTGAATAGGATAATATTCCTATATCTATTAAAGAGCCAGTCCCTGTTGCATCTGATTTTATTTCTATATCACCACTCATTGATAAACTTGCGCCCGCACTAATGGTAATTGGTGAGCTTGGATAAATGGTCATTGAAGGCGATTGTCCGAAAATTTGGATTTCAATGAATAAGATGATTGTTAATATTAATTTCAATTGCTTCATATTTAGTATTGTTTAAATATTAGTTTGATACTTGGTTTTATTAAAATTCATTAACGAGGAAATACTTTTTAATAAAAATCATCAAGAATCGACAACAAATGTTTGTTCATAAGGCAACGTTATTTGGTTGGTAAATTTAGTGCAATGAAAGATATAAGTCAATCCCCCAAATAGGGTATTTTTTGGGTAGTTTGAAGTTCGGAGTTTGGAGTTTGAAGGGGAGAAAAAGGGGTGTTTTATCACCTGAATGGGGGAGGGAAAACTGAGTTCGAAGTTCGAAGTTTGAAGTTCGGAGTTTGTGGAATGATAAGGCTTTTAGGAAATGGAAATTTTAAAGTATCAGGTTTTAAGGGTATTTGACGGGGATTACATGCGTGTAATCTATTGGAGATAAAAGGTTTCATGTTTTTTAGGTCAAAATTGGAGATTGAAAAAAATAAGGGTAAAATTCAAAAATTCTTAAAACGCTCCAAACTTTGAAAATCTTTGCATTGAATATTCGATATTTTTCCTTTCAAACAAACTCAGAACTCAAAACACAGAACTCAAAACACAGAACCAGACTACATACAGTCAACAGCTTCCCGTTAGTCAAGCCCGCACTTTATGGCAAAGCAAACGAGCTCTACATTGCTGTGCACTTTTAGCTTAGAGAGCAGGTTCTTACGGTGCGAATGGACAGTATGCATGCTGATCTTTAATGCATCGGCAATATCGCTGTCCTTTTTCCCGGCAGTGATCAGCCGCAGGATTTCGGTTTCGCGCCGGGTGAGGCGGGCGAGGATATTCTGGTTGAGTTGCTGTTGTCTTTCGTGGTGGAACGCATCGAAGGCCTGACCGGTTTTAAACCCTTTTGTAAAGTCGATGCTGATGCCGATGATCTGTATGGGTGTGCCGTCCTCATCACGCTTAAAAACGGTGCTGTTGCTGTAAACCCAAACCCAATGCCCCAGCTTGTGCTTCACGCGGTAAATGCCGGCATAGGTGTCGCCTTTGTTTTGCCGGAAATATTCAATGCGTTCTTTCAGGATGTGAAAATCATCAGGGTGGTAGTTGTCCTTTGCCCATTCGGGTCCGAAGGTTTTGATCTCGGCATCGGTATAGCCTATGATGCTCACATAATTGTTGTTCGTCCAGATGTGGCGCAGCTTTGTAAGGTCGTGAATAAAGATAGCAATGTCGAGCCTGGCTATGACGTCTCTGAGGAACTTGATCTGGCCAAGAATCTGATCATTGGTTTTCGCAGAATCGCGTATCAGTTTGAGTAAACTGACATCTTCAATGGTATTAAATACTTTTTCCATTTCTCAAAGGTTAGCGGTTTAAGAGGGTAAAGATATAAAAAATAAAAGAATCGGTTTTACAAAGGTTAAATATTATTTTTGTTGTGCTGGTCAATTTTAGGGTAAAAAGTCACGCAATAAGTGGATAAAACCAATTAGAAATATATATCAGTCCAATTACACAGATAGATTAATTATGCAATGAAAACCACGAAGGGTTTTAACGTGATTAGCCGCGGGTGAAACCTGCGGGAAATGGAAAACCATCAAGGAACCCCAAAGGGGTTCAATAAATCACTATGAATAATTCTCATTGAATTCGAAAGTGCTCATAAGTAAATTTATTTATTGAACCCTTTCAGGGTTCTTTTAACTTTCGCTTTTTCATACCCTGCACTACGTGCAAGGCTATTTGTATTTAATCCTTTCAGGATTATAGGAAGAACTTATAAGAACCCGCAGGTAATTGCAAATTTAAATGAACTAATCCCAGATTAAGGATTAACCCAACTAAATCAGATAGTTCGGCTTTTAAAACCTCCTAACTGATTAATTTGGGCTAATTTGATCTCGCAGGATATAAATGAAATGTTGCCTGTATTTTTCAATTCAAAATTTGATTCCAAAAAATATCTAACTTTGGCAGCAAATTAAGACAATATGAAGAGGTCGTTTTCATTGCTTTTTGCTTTACTGCTGTTATTGCTGCTGATAACGAGCTGCCTTACGGTGGAGAAAAAGGAATATACCTTCCGGATGAAGGATGAGAAATCGGGCACACTGACCATTAAGTTCATCAACCTGATGTCGATGAAGGACGACACAGCGGATATTTCGGAAAGCGATTACGGGGAATTCAGAATACTTACCTCAACGGGGATCAGCTGGAATCGGAATACGAATTTGCCACAGTTAAAAGCAAAAGAGTTTTTGAGGAAAACGGCGTCTTATGCGGGGAGGTGATCATCGATTTCGAGGAACTCAGCCAGGTGGGATTGTATCAATACGAAGACAAAGGCCCCTATATGATCAACGTGGGATCATTCCTGGAAGGGGAATCGTTCCTTACCTCAAACGGTGAATACGGCGGTGATATAATGCCGGTGGTTTTCTGGCCCAAATCGACGGAGACCCTTTCCCTGACAACCTATGTTACCAGCCCTGATGAATCGACCGTCGGGCTTCTGAGTTTATATAACAAAAACAAATAATACCAAAGTGAAATTATGTATAGTCCGCCTTAGGCGGACGTAACGGAATTTCTTACTTTGGTAAATGCCGTGTTGATTTATGTTATAGTCCATCAGGGCAGGTTAATTAAAAGCATGGACTATTACATAAATAACTTCGGTATAATACCGATTGGAAAAATACAATTGGTAATAAATGTTTTATCCATGGCCATGAAGGGCCGGGATTAACAACCTATACCACTCTAACCTGTTTAATCCACTTGCTTTTTGATCCCCTGGTGTCTTCGGGTCTTCATGGCAAGTGTAATTTTTTGCCACCAAGGCACTAAAGCTCTAAGTTTCACTAAGGCATTGTTAGTTATGAATTAATCCGGCTAACTCCAAATATGTCCTTTGGACTATTTTTGAGATCGGATTGGAACAGTTATTTCCCGCCCAGCAAACTCCCTAAAATATTTTTACCTTGCTGGAGGATATCGCCTTCCGGGATTTTGCCGTCAGGGGTTAATTTATCTACAACCTGCGGCATCAGGTCCGATATTTTTCCGCTAAGGTCCGCCGGATTCATTTTGAGCTTGGATGCCAGCCCATTAATGGTATCCGAGCCAAATACATTTTCAATCTGCTGTGCAGATACCGGAAGATTTTTCCCGGTGCTGATCCAGGAAGAAACCACATCGCCCATTCCTTTTTGTGTAAATTGCTGAACCAGATTTCCGATTCCACCGCCCTGTCCGCCTATCAGACCCATGATGACAGACATAAGCTCGTTTTGATTCCTTCCGGCTCCTCCGCCAAAGATTGATTTTACTGTGTCAAGAATACCCATTTTTTTCTTATTTAATTGTTTGTAATTATGTAAAATTACAACAAATAAATTATCATTGTAATTTATTTTGAAAACTCATTTGAACCAAATTGTTAATTTTTTGTTAAGAAACGAAAAATTAAAAGAGGTTTTTTTAATAATCTTTAATTTCGCAGCATCCTCATGAAAACAAGAGTTGGATTTCATTTTATCAATTACATGACCAGGAAATTATATCCGGGCAATCTGCTGGTTGCATTGGTTTGTGCGTTTGTAACTCCCGAAATCATTGCTCAGGAGGCACCTGCCGAACTCGGCATTTATGAAAAGCTGGATCAGGTGATTCCGGATGGGCTTATGTTTACGGATGAGAATTACAATACCGTTGATCTTAAAAAAGAAATCGATAAACCGACGGTAATTGCATTGGTTTATTATGAATGCCCCGGTATTTGCAGCCCGCTGCTCGAAGGGGTTGCAGAGGTGATCACCCGCGCAAAACTCGACCTGGGAACCGAATACCAGGTCTTTACCATCAGTTTCGATCCGGATGAGAAACCTAAACTGGCTAAAGACAAAAAGACAAATTATGCCAAACTGGTTAAAAATAAAGATGTTCAGAAGGGATGGCGGTGGTTTACGGGCGACAGCGTGAATGTCAATAACTTATTGAACAGCCTTGGATTCAAGGTAAAGAAACAGGGAGAAGAATTCATCCATCCGGCTTCACTTATTGTTGTGAGTCCGGAGGGAAAGATCACCCGTTACCTTCATGGCACCTATTTCCTGCCCTTCGACCTGAAGATGGCGGTGATAGAGGCTTCGGAAGGTAGGTCGGGACCCACCATCAACAAAGTGCTGAAATACTGCTTCAGTTTTGACCCGGAAGGGAAAAAATATGTAGTCAACATCACAAGGGTTTCAGGAACCCTGATCCTGTTCATCGCGATATCGTTCCTGATAGGACTTTTCCTGAGCAAAAAAAGAGGCAAAAAACAAGAAACATTTAAAGCAGAATAATTATGTCGGTTTCGGTTACTCAACCCATCAGTTTTTATGATTCGGCAAAAGGATTGAAGAGCTGGATATTTTCAACAGACCACAAGCGGATCGCATTGTTGTATTTTTATGCTATCGCAGTATTTTTCCTCGTAGCTGTTGGGCTTGGCGTTCTCATGCGTCTCGAGCTGATAGCTCCCGGCAAAACACTGATGGAAGCCAAAACATACAACCAGGTTTTTACCCTTCACGGCGTCATCATGATCTTCCTGTTCCTGATCCCCAGTGTGCCGGCGGTGTTCGGAAATTTCTTCCTGCCGATCATGATCGGTACTGATGATGTGGCTTTTCCCAAGATCAATCTTCTTTCATGGTGGCTTTATATTTTGGGTGGATTTTTTGCACTTTTAACCCTTGTGGTTGGCGAAGGTCCTGCAGATACGGGATGGACCTTTTATGCTCCCTACAGTGTCAGGACAGGGACTAATGTGACACTGGCCGTGCTGGCGGCATTTATTCTCGGATTTTCATCCATACTTACGGGATTGAATTTTATCGTCACCATTCATCGTCTTCGTTCTCCAAAAATGGGGTGGTTTCAGATGCCTTTGTTCTCATGGGCACTTTATGCAACAGCATGGATTCAGCTTCTGGCTACACCCATCGTAGGAATCACGCTGCTGATGATCATTGCGGAAAGAATTTTTGGCCTCGGATTATTCGATCCGGCTCTTGGTGGTGACCCGATATTGTATCAGCATCTGTTCTGGATTTATTCCCATCCGGCAGTGTATATTATGGTTCTGCCGGCCATGGGATTGATTTCGGAAATGATTCCGACTTTCGCTAAAAGAACCATTTTTGGCTATAAGGCCATCGCTTATTCCAGTTTAGCCATTGCCTTTATCGGATATTTTGTCTGGGGACATCACATGTTTACATCGGGGATGAGCGGAACAGCGAGGGTCATATTTTCCATCCTTACTTTCCTGGTTGCAGTCCCTTCTGCAATAAAAGTATTTAACTGGGTTGCCACTTTATACAAGGGTTCTATCGAAGTCAAGAACCCCGCTTCTTTTTGCCATGGCTTTTATCTTTCAGTTCATGATCGGAGGATTAACAGGACTTGTGGTTGGGGCGCTTGCCTCTGATATTCATGTACACGACACCTATTTTGTTGTAGCGCACTTTCATTATGTAATGTTTGGAGGAGCCGGATTCGCCTTTTTTGGAGCATTGCATTACTGGTTTCCTAAAATGTACGGAAAAATGTACCGCGAAAGGCTGGCAAATATTGCCTTCTCCTTTATGTTCATTGGCTTCAACATTCTTTATTTCCCGATGTTTATTCTTGGGATCATGGGAATGCCGAGAAGATATTACGATTACCTGCCTGAGTTCACTTCATTGAATGTAGTTTCAACCGTAGGCTCATGGATACTGGTCACCGGGATCATAATCATGGTCGTCAACCTTATTCAGTCGGCCAGGAAAGGAGAAAAAGCGCCAAAGGATCCGTGGGGAGGAACGACACTTGAATGGCAAACCGCTTCACCCCCGTCGCAGCACAATTTTGATGTGGAGCCCGTTGTTCCTGAAGGCGGACCTTACGATCATAAGTAAAAAATCAGATAAAAAAATAAATATGTCGGAATTTGTTTTGGTTAATTCGGGCCATCACCGCGATGACGAAGCCTCAAAAATGGGCATGTGGTTATTTCTGTTCACCGAATTGTTGCTGTTCGGAGGCCTGTTCCTTGTTTATACTATTTATCGTTACTTGAATGCAGACGCTTTCCTGCATTCATCCTACAGCCTGAATGTGATCCTTGGAACGGTGAATACGGTCGTTTTGCTGACAAGCAGTTGGACCGTTGCCATGGCTGTATCTGCAATGCAAAAGGGAAACATCAGGCTTTCAGTTAAACTTATTGATGCTACTATCTTTTTTGCGATGGTTTTTCTTGTCATCAAATATTTTGAATGGACAGCCAAGTTTGAGCATGGACTATTCCCGGGTATGGATCATTATAATCAATTGGAACCCGGCGGCAGGTTGTTTTTCTTCCTGTATTATTTTATGACCGGTTTGCATGGGCTTCATGTAATTGTCGGGGGGATCATTCTTATGTTCGTGCTTCATGCTATTCAAAATAAGAAGACGACGCCCGGGAAATATATGTTCCTCGAAAACGCAGCACTTTACTGGCACCTTGTGGATGTGATATGGATTTTCCTCTTCCCGTTGTTTTACCTGATACACTGATAAGCATGGAGCTTGGGGCATGGAGATATAAATTGCAGAATATAACCTTGAACATTGAACTATAAACTTTGAACTTATCTATGGCAGATCATAACAAAAGCAGGCATTTACCCGGTGACCCAAAGGAGCATCATGTTGTATCCTATAAATTCCTTACCGGAATTTGGGTTGGATTACTCATACTAACGGTGATGACCGTTTTGATTTCGGTGATGGGGACCAACCTGGTAGCATTTTCCGTAGTTACAGCATTGATTATCGCCTCAGCGAAGGTGACGGTGGTGGCTAATTATTTTATGCACCTCAAATACGATAACAGGTTACTCACCATCCTGATGGGGATAACGATGTTTCTGTTTATTGTATTTATTGGATTAACAGCAATTGATTATATAACAAGATAAATTCAGGAGGTATGTTTTCGAATGCATCAAATTTTGTCAGGGGTGTCGATCTTTCCTTTGCCATCATACTGGGAGTTTCTGTTTTTTTCCTGGTAGGCATAACAGCAGTTATGATCTACTTTGTGATAAAGTACAACCGGAAGAAACATCCTAAAGCGAGTAATATTCACGGAAATAATAAACTTGAAATCATCTGGACGGTTATCCCCACCATTCTTGTGCTGATCATGTTCTACTTCGGATGGATGGGATATAAGCCGATGAGAAAGGCTCCAAAGGATGCCCTGCCCATTAAAGTTTATGGACAAATGTGGAAATGGAGCTTTGAATATGCGAATGGTAAACTTTCAGATACTTTGTTTGTCCCGAAGGATAAAGCGGTTCAACTTGACCTTATTTCCCGTGATGTCTTGCATAGCTTCTATATACCTGCTTTCAGGATAAAGGAGGATGTTGTACCGGGGAAAGAAAATAAGCTATGGTTCATTGGGCAGGAAGAAGGTGATTATCACATTTTTTGTGCAGAATACTGTGGCGACAGGCATTCCTATATGCTGGCAAAGACGGTTGTGCTTCCCGAAAATGAATTCAACCGCTGGTATAACGATACCACGGCATCCGCTGACCATCCCGGTTTGGCTGTACTGAAGAAAAATGCCTGTATCAGTTGCCATTCCCTTGATGGGACAAAAGTAGTCGGTCCTTCTTTTCGGGGAATCTGGGGTAAAAAGGAAATTGTCGTGACCAATGAAACCGAAAGAGAAATTACAATAGATGAAGCCTATATCAAAAAATCTATAGTCGACCCCAATGCTGATATTGTAAAAGGCTATAACAAGGGATTAATGATTTCATATAAGGACTTAGTGAGTGAAAAAGAGATGAATGACATCATTGAGTTTATCAAAACGCTGAAATAGGTTGGAATTAAGGAAATAGGGGATATAAGGGGAATAAGGGGATATAAGGGGAATAAGGGGATTAGGGGATATTGATGGAAATTGATTGAAATACCTTGAAATAAGAAAATATAAAATTTTGAAAAGATCCATTCTACATACCTTGCTTGAACTTAGTAAAGTAAGGATCACTTTTGCAGTTGCTCTGACTACCATAACCGGATATGTGCTTGCTTCAGGCCGGTTCGATACAGGATTGATCCTGCCGACTGTCGGGATTTTTATCCTCGCCTGCGGTTCATCGGCGCTGAACCATTACCAGGAAAAAGATAAAGATGCGAAAATGGAAAGGACAAAAAACCGGCCCATTCCATCCGGAAGAATTTCAGCTACAGGCGCTTTGATTTTTGCCATTATTCTTACGGTCATTGGTTCAGGATTGATATATATTGGTTCAGGTTTTCTTGCCATGCAACTGGGAATTTTAGCCCTGATCTGGTATAATGCGATTTATACTCCATTGAAAAAACGAACGGCCTTTGCTGTGGTTCCCGGCTCTGTTATCGGGGCTATCCCGCCTATTGGTCGGCTGGGTGGCCGGAGGTGGCAGTCTTGACGACCCGAAAGCGTTAATTATCGCTTTTTTCTTTTTTATCTGGCAGGTACCCCATTTCTGGCTTCTGTTGCTCAAGTTCGGGAAAGAATACGAACAGGCCGGATTCCCTTCCATTACCAGCATTTATACCGATAAACAAATTAAAAATACGACCTTCATCTGGACAATGGCTCTTGCAGTAACGGCGTTAATGCTGCCGGTTTTCGGAATTGTAAATTCCACGGTTATCGGTTTAGGACTCCTGCTGGCAGTGATCTGGCTGGTGATCATCTTTTCAAAATTAATCAGGCCAGGCAATGAGGAAAAATTCAACGCACGCTATTATTTCATGAAGATCAACTACTTTGTGTTGTTCATGATCATATTCCTGTCAGTGGATTCACTGATTTAAATCCAGGCAATTCAATTCTGATATTTGGATCATCTCTGCCGGAAAAATTTTCCCGCAGATAATGCTGACTTTCGCTGATAATTTTGCTGAAAAAACTTTGAGAAGGGAAGAATTACGCGACGAACCGATGCCGTTCCTTATCCCACGAAATGTAAACAGCATCCTGATGCTCTGAAACAAACTTTAAATAAGCATCAGCCATGACCGGATCAATCTTCAGGTAGCTTTCGTATGCCTTCTTTTTGCCTTTATGGCTGTCAATAACCTTCATGCCTGCCTTTTTCCAGTCTTTATCTTTTGAAAATTTCATGATTTGAATATAATTTAAAATGTAGATGCGCCAATTAATTTACGCGGAAAAGACAACACGTAAAAATGGTTGGTTGCATGAAGAGAAGATTAAATAGTGTAAAGTGAAATTAAGATTGGATACCCGGTGGTTATAACGCTTGGAAAAATATAATAGTCCAATTTATGCTTCGCTCAATTGTACCAAATATTTTTATCCATCGGCATTTACCACTCTAAATCCCAAAATGTCATTTGGACTATTTTGAGATAAAGATTGGTATAGTTTGCAGAAAGGATTAAACTGATTAGTATCTCTCTGTAATATCTATCTCAAATACAAATCTCCCGCTGACCACGCTGACTTTCACCAATAATATTCTGCGATATCTGTGGGAAAAGATTACTTTACCAACAGACTTTGATTAAAGATTTTCCCTCTCAAATGTATCACCCTGGCTGATGTCGCCGGTTTCAAAACCTTTTTTAAACCATCGCATTCGTTGTTCGGAGGTGCCGTGTGTAAAAGAATCCGGAACAACATAACCCTGCATTTTCATTTGAATGCGGTCGTCTCCCACCGCACCGGCAGCATTCATGGCTTCTTCTATGTCACCGCGTTCAAGAATGTTTTTCATTCGCTGGGCATGATGCGCCCATACACCGGCAAGAAAATCGGCCTGTAGTTCAAGCCTCACTGTCAGTTCATTGTATTCGGTTTCACTTACCTGTCCTCTCATTCCGTGAACCTGGTCGAGAATACCCAGCAGGTTCTGAACATGATGGCCAACTTCGTGAGCAATGATATATGCCTGGGCAAAATCGCCCTGAGCAACGAGTTTACGCTGCAATTCTTCGAGGAAGCCAAGATCGATGTAAACTTTCGAGTCGCCTGAACAATAAAAAGGTCCTGTAGCCGATTGTGCAAACCCGCATGCTGACTGAACTTCATTGGTAAAGAGAACCAGCTTGGGTTTAATGTAGCTATCACCGCCTGCCCTGAACAAGCTATCCCAGACATCCTCGGTGTCGGCCAGCACAACTGAAATAAACTGAGCAAGCTGATTTTCCTGCTCGGTAGCCTGGTAATCGGTCTGCTGTTCTGTTCCCTGTTGCAACGCATTGAATAACTGGTTGGGGTCGCCACCCATAAAATAAATAATGATCCCGATGATGAGGGCTCCGATGCCGCCCACACCTGCAACCCGCTTTCCGCTCATTCCGCGGCGGTCTTCTACATTTGTGCTTTGTCTTCTTCCAGTCCAGCGCATAGATTTAAGATTTATGATGTTAAAATTAAAAGTTACTTGAGTGAGACAAAATTAAGAATTTGATAGAATTTATCAGAACAAATATAAACTTTAATATAGAGAAAAAAAGCCCCTTTTATGGAAGACGGGGCTGATCATTGCTTGAATTAAGCGGTTTTTTATTTATACGAACAATTAATTGCTAACGTATTTATAAATACATAATCCTTACTGTAAACGCTGATGGAATAATCACCATCCGAATAGAAATCGTAATAGAAATAATCCCATGAGCGGCTTGGGTCGTTAACTGTATAGTATTTTGTATCGAAGAGCTGTGAGGTTCCGGAAGCATCATTCTTATTGATGTTAACAATAAACTGATCGGTATGGATATCCTTTTCGGGATTGGTAACTTTAAAATATATCCTTCCACCGAGATCACGGTCAATTGAAAAACTAATTGAAACCGTGTTGGGCTCACCGGTATTAGAATCAACTCCAATACAGGCCTCAATGGTTGAGTAGGTATAGTAGAACATGCTGGTCGGATCATCATAGTCAAGCCAGTCATCGTCTGCTGAACTTGCTGCTGACTCTTCTTCTTTTAATACCAGTTGAATGTATTCCTTGGTAAGCTCCTTTAAATTCTGATCCTTGATTACAAACCGATAATCTCCGACCGAGGCGAACTGGTAGTCATAAACTGCCCAGTTTTTCGTTTTATCCACCACCATCTCTTTAACATCAAACGGAACATAATCGGTTGTTGCCAGTTTATCGACATAAAGCAACAATTTATCGGCAGTTATATTACTGCTGCCGTTCTGGTACAAAACATAAATAAAACCCCCTTCGGCAGGAGAGCTTACTTTGTTGGAAGGGCCAATTGGCTCGCCACTCTGAGTGTAATTTTCGCAAAAATAAATCCGCTGTGAATACCCGGCTGATAAGGCAATTGACAGGATAAATAATAAAGCAAACTTTTTCATCTAAAAAGAAATTAAAAAAATTAGTGGAAAATTAAAAAGATTTACCTGAAGGGGGCAACCACATGAAAGTAGTATTTTTATTACCCCTTAATAATATACGTTTAAACGATCGAAATGTTCAATCAGACCGACTGACCTTTAAGCATTTTCTTATAAGATCACTGCTTATAATTTGATCCCGCCAGATTCTCACTTAATCGCCAAAGCTCCTCCTGCATATTGATTTCGTATGAAATGGAAGAAGACGAAGCAGGCCTGCAGTTGGCAAAGTATTTACCGGAAACCGATTCAACATCCGGTGATGAGGCAAGGTAAACTGAAGTTTTAGCTCCCGATTCAAGCGTCCCTCCGCCCATCCCCCAGCCTGCCTTTAAAAGTTTTGTCCGGATAACTCCAGGGTGAAGGCAATTTGCCGTAACTCCTGTACCTGCAAGTCGCCGGGCTAGCTCATAAGTAAAAAGTATATTACTCAGCTTGGAAAGAGAATAAGCAGTGTATCCGTCAAAAAATTTTTCGGCCTGAAGATTATCAAAATCCATCTCCTGTGCATGTGCCATTGAGGCTACATTGATGATCCGGCTATGGGCGGGTTTCTTTATTAAATCGAGGAGAAGGTGGGTTAGCAGAAAATGCGACAGGTGGTTGACCGCAAATGTCATTTCAAATCCCTCTTTGCTCAACTCCTTTTGTTTCATATAAACCCCAGCATTATTGATAAGAACGTCAAGCCTATCGTATTTCTCATGCAGCTGACCGGAAAACTTTCTTACCTCTCCGAGACTTGAAAAGTCAGCAACAAAAAAGTCAACCGAAGGATTACCGGTGGTTTCTTTTATTTCAGTGGCCACATTCTTTGTCCTTTCAGGATCACGGCCATGAACGATTACCGAAGCACCCATTCCGGCAAGTTCAAATGCAGTTTGCCGGCCTATACCATCGGTCGAACCGGTAATAAGAATGATTTTACCTTTCATTGATTCCATAGTTAAAGCTTATTATTTGTTTGGAACAGGAACGTCTGAACTCAAAAATAGTTCAAAATGAGATGTGCGGTTTTTTCTGAAGCTCCAGGTCCACCGAGTTTTTCAGCCAGTAAATCATAATCTGATAAAATCCTTTTCCTGGTACTGCTATCAACAGTAATTCTCTGTAATTCCTGAAACAATTTTCCGGTATTTAATTCATCTTGTATCAATTCTTTTACCACTTCCTTATCCATGATCAGGTTGACCAGTGAAATATATTTGATGACAGATTGGTCAATCACTCTTTTTGCAATCTGGTACGAAATAAAACTTCCCTTATAACAAACCACTTCAGGAACATTGAACAGCGCCGTTTCAAGCGTTGCTGTTCCTGAAGTTACCAAAGCAGCAAAAGAATTTTGCAATAAAGCATGGGTTGCACCACTGATCAGTTTCACATTTGAACTCCTGATAAGATTGTTAAAAAACAGTGTTTCAACTGAAGGGGCTCCTGCCACCACAAATTGATAGTCAGCGAAATTTAGGAACAATCGAAAGCATCAGTGGTAGTATTTTACTGATCTCCTGTTTGCGGCTGCCCGGAAGAAGGGCAATGATGGGTTTTTCGGATAATCCGTATTTCGACCTGAATACACTTCACTATTGACTGGAAATTTTGAATCATATCCAGCAAAGGATGGCCGACAAAATCAACTTCACAATCATAGCGTGCATAAAAATCCTTTTCGAAAGGAAGGATCACAAACATCCTGTCAACAAACTTTTTAATCTTATAAACCCTGGATTGTCTCCATGCCCAAACCTGGGGAGAGATGTAATAAAACACTTTAAAACCTTTATTGTGTGCGAATTCGGCAATCCTAAGGTTGAAGCCGGGATAGTCAACAAGAATAAGTGCATCCGGCTTATTTTTCAGAATGTCTTCCTTGCAAATTTTAATGTTTCCGATGATCGTTCTGATGTTCATCGCCACCTCCGAGAAACCCATAAAAGCAAGGTCACGGTAATGCTTAACCAATTCAGCGCCCTGAGCCTGCACCAAATCTCCTCCCCAGCAACGGAAGCGAGCCGAAGTGTCAAGCTTTCGTAAAGCCTTCATCAGGTTGGAGGCATGAAGATCACCCGAAGCTTCACCGGCTATGATGTAATACTTCATAGCATCCTATTCTTAAGAATAAAGAACAACATAAACAAAATAAAAGTGATTAATAGCACTCCCCGTCCCGTTTTTTCATATTTGAGGATTACAAAATAATATCTGATGGGAAGCAGGTTTCCCGTAAGACTGATGAGGACGTGTATTTTCCGGTCGAGATAATTAGAAGTCAAGCCTGTTTGTATAAAAATATAATTGATTAACAGAATAAAACCAAAGATTATCCCCGGAATGAGTAAACCCAGCATTGCACCTAAAATGTAATTGTCCTTCTTGATCATTTGCGTGGAGTTTTTGTTTCAGGTTTGCAACGGGCAATTAAATTAAAGTGAGAAGTCCCATTTTTTTAGTTCGGCAACCGCTTTCTGTGCTGTTAAATCGGTATGGACCGGTACCACGGATATGATTGTCGGGTGCCGGTGTCGGCGACCTTGAGTCGGCTGGAGGTCTGGATCACGCCGACGCCTCCTGCGCGGCCTCGGCCGCGTGATGCGCCTCACGGCCCGGGTGGGCCGCCATGTGGATCGCCTCCGTGGTGGAGGCCTCCTCGGCGACGACCGAGTCGGTCGCACCCTCCGACGC
This sequence comes from uncultured Bacteroidales bacterium, assembly GCA_963708435.1. GTDB lineage: Bacteria > Bacteroidota > Bacteroidia > Bacteroidales > JAADJA01 > JAADJA01. The sequence goes on along the minus strand of CAVPSZ010000001.1, from coordinate 6,671 downwards.
CCGCGCCACGATCTCCACCAGGCGCCAGCGCTTGGTGGCGGAGAGCGGCCGCGACTCCTCGATCCGGACGGTATCGCCGACGCGCGCCTCGTTGTGCTCGTCGTGCGCCTTGAACTTGGTGGTCAGGCGGATGACTCGCTTGTACAGCTTGTGACGGCTGAGGCGCTCGACCGAGACGACGATGGTCTTGTCCATCTTGTCCGACACGACGCGCCCGACCTTCGTCTTGCGCTTGCCGCGCTCGGCCGTTTCCACGGCGCTCATCGCTTCCCTCCGGCAGCGACGCTCGTCGTGGCCGCCGCGCCAGTACCGAGACTCCGCTCGGTCTGGACGGTCAGCAGCCGGGCGATGGTGCGTCGGGTCTGCGAGATCTGGCTGTAATCGGTCAGCTGACGGGTCGCCAGCTGGAACCGAAGGTCATAGAGGTGCCGCCGCGCGGACACGAGCTCGCTCTCGAGCTCCTGGTCGGACAGCCCGCGAACCTTATCGATGTCCATCGCCGGCCCCCTCGCGAACCAGGAACTTGACGTCGACCGGCAGCTTGTGGCTCGCGAGGCGCATCGCCTCGGCGGCCTCTGCCTCCGGCACGCCCGCCATCTCGAACAGGATGCGTCCGGGGCGGACGACCGCGACCCAGTGGTCGGGCGCGCCCTTGCCGGAGCCCATCCGGACCTCGGCGGGCTTCTTGGTCACCGGCTTGTCCGGGAAGATCCGGATCCAGACCTTGCCACCGCGCCGGACGTATCGGGTCATGGCGCGTCGCGCGGACTCGATCTGGCGGCTGGTGATGTAGGCCGGCTCCTCCGTCATGAGCGCGAAGTCGCCGAAGGCGATCGTGTTGCCACCCTTGGAGGGGCCGCTCATCCGACCGCGCTGCTGCTTGCGGTGCTTGACTCGACGGGGCATCAACATGGTTACGCCCCTCCTGCCGCCGGGGCGGCCGCGTCGCGCGCGGGCGTGCCGCTCGGGGAGGACGTCGCCGCGGTAGATCCAGACCTTCACGCCGATCGCGCCGTAGGTGGTCCGCGACAGCACCTGGCCGTAGCTGATGTCCGCACGCAGGGTGCCCAGGGGGATGCGCCCTTCCTTCTCCCACTCGCGCCGCGCCATCTCCGCGCCGCCGAGGCGACCCGAGACCGCGATCTTCACGCCCTTGGCGCCGGCCTTCATGGTCCGCTGCACGGACTGCTTGATGGCCTTGCGGAAGGCGATCCGGCGCGCGAGCTGCTGGGCGATGTTCGCCGCCACGAGGACCGCATCGAGCTCAGGCTGGCGGATCTCCTTGATCTCCAGCTTGACCTTGCGGGTCGTGACGCGACCGACCGCCTGGCGCAGCGACTCGACGTTGGCGCCGCCCTTGCCGATGACGATGCCCGGCTTGGCCGTGTGGACCGTGACCGTCACGTGGTTGATGCCACGCTCGATCTCGACGAGGCTGACGCTCGCGTTCGCGAGCCGCCGATGCACCAGCCGGCGGATCGTCATGTCCTCCTTGAGGAGGGACGTGTAGTCCTTGTCGGAGTACCACTTGGCGTTCCAGGTGCGCGAGACGCCCAGCCGGAAGCCGTTGGGATGGACCTTGTGACCCATGCCTCAGGCCTCCCGGCTCTCGACCACGATGGTCACGTGGGTCATCGGCTTGTGGATGGGGAACGCACGGCCCTGGGCACGCGGTCGGAAACGCTTGATGGTCGGACCCTCATCGGCGATGGCCGCCTTGACGACACAGGTCGTCGGGCGACAGGTCGAAGTTGTTCTCGGCGTTGGCCGTGGCGCTCTTGAGAACCTTGGCGACATCCTTGGCAGCCCCCTGGGGCATGAACCGCAGGATCGCGGCGGCCTCTTCGACGCGCTTGCCGACGATCGCCTGGGTGACCAGGCGGGTCTTGCGGGTCGAGCGACGCAGGTACTTGGCGGTGGCACGGACTTCCACGACGGCGCTCCTACTTCAGCGACGTCGAGCGGTCGGTGTGCTTGCCATGCCCGCGGTAGTTGCGGGTGGGGCTGAACTCACCGAGCCGGTGCCCGACCATGTTCTCGGTCACGTAGACCGGGATGTGCTTCTTGCCGTTGTAGACGGCGACGGTGTGACCGATGAAGTCCGGGAAGATGACGCTCGCCCGCGACCAGGTCTTGAGCACCTTCTTCTCGTTCCGCTTGTTCATCGTCTGCACGCGGCCAAGGAGCCGCGGCTCGACGAACGGTCCCTTCTTGAGGGAACGCGACATGTCGCTCCTCCTTGACTACTTGCGATGCCGGGAGCGCACGATGAGCCTCCCGGTGGTCTTGTTGCGTCCGCGTCCGATGGCCCATCGCGGGCTTGCCCCACGGGGTCTTCGGCGGCATCCCGGTCGGCGACTTGCCCTCGCCACCACCGTGCGGATGGTCCCGGGGGTTCATCACCACGCCGCGCACCTCCGGCCGCTGGCCCATGTGGCGGGCGCGACCGGCCTTGCCGATGCTCTGGTTCTCGTGATCGAGGTTGCCGACCTGTCCCACCGTCGCCATGCAGCGCATGTCGACCCGGCGGACCTCGCCCGAGGGCAGCCGGACCTGGGCCATCGTGCCCTCCTTGGCCAGCAGCTGCGCGGCGGCACCCGCGGACCGGACGATCTGGCCACCCTTGCCCGGGCACCAGCTCGATGTTGTGCAGCTGGGTGCCGAGCGGGATCGACGGACAGCGGCAGGGCGTTGCCCACGCGGGCCTCCGCGGTCGCGCCGGCGATCACCGTGTCCCCGACCTTCAGGCCGTGGGGCACCAGGATGTAGCGCTTCTCGCCGTCCGCGTAGTGCAGCAGCCCGATGCGCGCCGACCGGTTGGGGTCGTACTCGATCGTGGCCAGCTTCGCGGGCACGTCCCACTTGTCGCGCCGGAAGTCGATCCGCCGGTAGTGGCGCTTCTCGCCGCCGCCACGATGGCGAACGGTCATGCGGCCCTGATGGTTGCGGCCGCTCCCCCGCTTCTTCGCCTCGAGCAGCGGCTTGTGGGGGGTGTCGGTGGTGATCTCCTCGAAGGTCGAGCGGGTCATGAACCGCCGACCGGGCGAGGTCGCCTTGTAACTTCGCAGCGGCATCGCCTACACCCCCTCGAAGAATTCGATCTTGTCGCCGGACGCGACCGTCACGATGGCCTTCTTCCAGGGCGAGGTGAAGCCCTGGATGCGGCCGCGCTTGCGGTTGCGGCTCTTCTCCTTGGCCTTCGTGGTCAGGACGTTGACGTCCACGACCGTGACCTTGAAGAGCTCCTCGACGGCGTCCTTGATCATCAGCTTGTTGGCGTCGTCATGGACCGCGAACGTGTACTTGCCACGCTGCGTCTCATCCATCGACTTCTCGCTGATCACCGGTCGCAGCACGATCTGCGAAGCCAGGAGCGTCATGCGTACACCTCCGACATCGTCGAGATCGAGGGCTGGGTGATGAGCAGCACGTCCGCGTCGAGGACGTCCACGACGTTGAGCGAGTCCGCGCGGATCGACGGTCACGCCGGGCACGTTGCGCGCGGAGAGCTCCAGGCGCTCGTCCTTGCCGGCCTCGACCACGAGGACCTTGCCGCTCGACCTGGAGCGCGCCCAGGTAGCCGACCAGCTCGCGGGTCTTGATGGCGTCCAGCGCGAGGTCCTCGACGACCTTGATCGCGCCGTCCCCGAACTTCGCGGTCAGCGCACCCTGGAGCGCCTGGCGCTTCATGCGCTTGGGCAGCCGCTGCTCGTACGAGCGCGGATGCGGGCCGAAGACCACGCCACCGCCCGCGTAGTGCGGCGCGGAGGGCGTGCCCTGGCGAGCGCGGCCGGTCCCCTTCTGACGGTACGGCTTCTTGCCGCCGCCGCGGACCTCACCGCGGGTCTTCGTGTCGGCGTGCCCGGCCGTCGGGCCGCCAGCTGTGCCACGACGGCCTGGTGCAGCAGCGCGACGTTCACGGGCGCCGCGAACAGCGCCTCCGGCAGCTCGATGGTGCCGGCGTCGCCGCCGGTCTTGGTGTAGACGGTGGTGCTGGGCATCGCTAGGCCTTCCTGACCACGATCAGCGCGTTACGGGCGCCCGGCACCGGCCCCTTGACGAGAAGCACGTTGCGCTCGGCATCCGCGCGCACGATGGTCGCCTTCTTGACGGTGACCCGGTCGCCGCCCATGCGGCCGGCCATCGGCGTTCCCTTGAACACCTTGCCGGGCGTCGTGCCGCCACCGATGGAGCCCGGCTCGCGATGGGAGTCGGAGCCGTGGGTCTCCGGGCCGCGCCGGAAGTGGTGGCGCTTGATGGTGCCCGCGAAGCCCTTGCCCTTGGACACGCCCGTGATGTCCACGCTCTCACCGGCCGCGAACAGGCTCACGTCGAGGGTCTGGCCGACGCTGTAGGCGGTGACGTCCTCGACCCGGAACTCGCGCACGTCACGCACGCGGGGCAGGCCCTTGAGCTGCCCCAGGCGCGGCTTGGTCAGCTTCTTCGCCGTGCCGGCGCCCACCTGGACGGCGCTATAGCCATCCCGCTCGGGCGTGCGCAGCAGCGTCACGGTGTTGGGTTCGATGGCCACCACGGACACCGGCACCATCGTGCCGTCCGCCGCGAAGACCGTTGTCATGCCGACCTTGCGGCCGATCACATCCGACGCTCATCACATCTTGATCTCGATGTCGACGCCCGCGGCAAGCGAGAGTCGCATCAGGGCGTCCACCGTCTTGGACGAGGGGTCCAGGATGTCGATGAGCCGCTTGTGGGTGCGGATCTCGAACTGCTCCCGGCTGTCCTTGTCGATGAACGGCGACCGCAGGACGGTGAACTTCTCGATGCGGGTCGGCAGCGGCACGGGGCCGACGACGTCCGCGCCGGTGCGCTGGGCCGTCTCCACGATCTGGAGCGCGGACTGGTCCAGCAGCCGGTGGTCGTATGCCTTGAGGCGGATCCGGATCCGTTGCCGTGCCACGGTACTCCAGGATCTCGGTGATGGCCCCGGCGCCCACGGTGTGGCCGCCCTCGCGGATGGCGAAGCGCTGGCCCGTCTCGAGGGCGATGGGGGTGATCAGCTCGACCTGCATCTGGACGTTGTCGCCGGGCATGACCATCTCGGCGCCGCCCTGGAGCCCGATGGCCCCCGTGACGTCGGTGGTGCGCAGGTAGAACTGGGGCCGGTAGCCGTTGTAGAAGGGGGTATGGCGGCCGCCCTCCTCCTTGGTCAGGACGTACACCTGGGCCATGAACCTGGTGTGGGGCTTGATGGAGCCGGGCTTGGCGAGCACCTGGCCGCGCTCGATGTCGTCGCGCTCGATGCCCCGCAGCAGGGTGCCGACGTTGTCCCCCGCGCGACCCTCGTCGAGCAGCTTCTTGAACATCTCGACGCCCGTCACGACCACCTTGCGGGTGGGCTTGACGCCGACGATCTCGACCTCCTCCTGGACCTTGATGATGCCGCGCTCGATGCGCCCGGTGGCCACGGTGCCCCGGCCCTTGATGCCGAAGACGTCCTCGATGGGCATCAGGAAGGGCTTGTCGATGGCCCGCTCGGGGGTCGGGATGTAGGAGTCGACCGCGTCCATCAGCTCCTGGATGCACGCGTAGGCGGGTCGGACGGGTCGTCCTTGGCCTCGAGGGCCTTGAGCGCGGACCCCCGCACGACCGGCAGGGTGTCACCCGGGAAGCCGTACTTGGACAGCAGCTCCCGGACCTCGAGCTCCACGAGCTCGAGCAGCTCCGGGTCGTCGACCATGTCCACCTTGTTCAGGAAGACCACGATGTAGGGCACCTCCACCTGGCGCGCCAGGAGGATGTGCTCGCGGGTCTGGGGCATGGGGCCGTCGGTGGCCGCGACCACCACTATCGCGCCGTCCATCTGGGCGGCGCCGGTGATCATGTTCTTGATGTAGTCCGCGTGGCCCGGGCAGTCCACGTGGGCGTAGTGACGGTTGGCCGTCTCGTACTCCACGTGGGCGATGGCGATGGTGATGCCGCGCTCGCGCTCCTCGGGGGCGTTGTCGATGGAGTCGAACGCGCGGTAGGTCGCCTGGCCCTTGAGGGCCAGGTACTTGCTGATGGCCGCGGTCAGGCTGGTCTTGCCGTGGTCGATGTGACCGATGGTGCCGACGTTGACGTGCGGCTTGTTGCGCTCGAACTTCTGCTTGGCCATCTTCGTGCGCTCTCCTGCTATCCCCAGGGGGTGCTGGCGGTTTCCTGACCGCCGAGTCCGGACCCGGATATCGGTCCGGTCAACCTTCGACTTCTGGACGAGCTCTTCGGCCACCGACTTCGGCACCTCGGAGTAGTGCGAGAACTCCATGGACGAGGCCCCGCGGCCCTGCGTCATGCTGCGCAGGTCCGTCACGTACCCGAACATCAGGGCGAGCGGGACGAACGCCCGCACGACCTGGGTCCCATTCCGGTTGTCCATGCCTTCCATCTGCCCGCGACGGGAGTTGAGGTCGCCGATGACGTCCCCCATGAATTCCTCGGGGATGGCGACCTCGACCCGCATGATGGGCTCGAGGATCGTCGATCGGCCTTCTCGACTGCGTCCTTGAGGGCCATGGAGCCGGCGATCTTGAATGCCATCTCCGACGAGTCGACCTCGTGGAACGAGCCGTCGAAGAGGGTCGCCCTCACGTCCACCATGGTACGCTGCCGTAGGGACCACTCTCGACCGCCTCGCGGATGCCCGCGTCCACCGACTTGATGTACTCGCG